>JAIEQC010000011.1 GCA_019748055.1 Caulobacteraceae bacterium
GTACTCCTCCGCCGAGGACCGCCTTGTGGCCGGGGCCGGATGCTGAATCATGGGGCCTGTCCCTATGACTATCCCTATGGCAGTCCCTATGGCTATTCAGCGCGTTGAAGTGATCACGGGTACGGAGCGGCGGCGGCAGTTCACGGAAGAGGAGAAGCTGCGGCTGGTGGAAGACGCTTTTCGGCCGGGCGTCAAGGCGACAGAGGTCGCCCGGCACCAAGGCGTGGACGTCAGCTTGCTGTACCGGTGGCGTCGGCAATTCTTCGGCCCGCAACCGCGCCTTCCGGCCTTTCTGCCGATCAGCGTCGCCATGGATGAGCCGCCATCGGCGGAACCGAGCCGGTCAGCCCCCGCACCGCCGGTCGGCGTGGTGGAGATCGACTTTCCGGCGGGCGCTCGCCTGCGCATCACCGGCCCGGTCGATCCAGCGGTGGTCACGGCGGCGGTGGCCGCGCTGTCGGGCCGGCCGGCATGATCCCGGTCCCTTCAGGGGTGCGGGTCTGGCTGGCCGGCGGCGCCACCGATATGCGCTGCGGGATGAACTCGCTGGCGCTGAAGGTCCAGGAAGGGCTTGGCCGCGATCCTCATGCCGGCGATCTTTATGTGTTTCGGGGGCGTCGCGGCGACCTGGTGAAGTGCCTGTGGCATGATGGGCTCGGCATGTCGCTTTACGCCAAGAGGCTTGAGCGGGGCCGCTTCATCTGGCCCAGCCCGGCTGACGGAGCCGTGGCCATATCCGCTTCCCAGTTCGCCTATCTGCTCGACGCGATCGACTGGCGCAACCCGCAGCAGACGTGGCGGCCGCGCTCGGCCGGATAGGCTGCGGCAGAGTGAATCAGCCCGCCGCCCTGCGGCGGAAACACGAGGGTTTCTGCGAGGGTTGCGGTAAAATTCCGCCCCATGGATGCCCTGCCCGACACCGTCGATGCCTTGCGCGCCGCGCTCGTCGAAGCGCGGGTCCGGGCGGCCGCGGCGGAGGCGGAAGTCGCCCAAGTCCGGGCCGAGCGCTCCGACGACCAAGCCCTGATCGCCACCCTCACGCTGCGGATCGAGAAGCTCCAGCGCGACCTGTACGGTCAGCGCTCCGAGCGCACCGCCCGGCTGCTCGACCAGTTGGAGTTCCAGCTGGAGGAGGTGGAAGCCGACGCCAGCGAGGACGAGTTGGCGGCGGAAGTGGCGGCCAAGGCGACCGGCAAAACCGGGGTTCTTCGCAAGAAGCCGGCGCGCAAGCCGTTCCCCGACCATCTGCCGCGCGAGCGCATCGTCGTGCCGGCGCCGATCGTCTGCCCGTGCTGCGGTTCGGACAAGCTGTGCAAGCTGGGCGAGACGGTCACCGAGACGCTGGAGAGCATCCCGCGCCAGTGGAAGGTGATCCAGACGGTGCGCGAGAAGTTCGCCTGCCGGGCTTGCGAGACAATCAGCCAGCCGCCGGCGCCGTTCCACGTCACCCCGCGCGGCTGGGCCGGCCCCAGCCTGCTGGCGATGGTTCTGTTCGAGAAGTTCGGCCAGCATCAGCCGCTGAACCGGCAGGCCGAGCGCTTCGCCCGCGAGGGCGTGCCGCTGAGCCTGTCGACGCTGGCCGACCAGGTGGGTGCGGTGGCTGCTGTGCTGATGCCGCTGCACGCCCTGATCGCGGCCCACGTGATGGCGGCCGAGCGGTTGCACGGCGACGACACCCCGGTGCCGGTGTTGGCCAAGGGCAAAACCGATACCGGTCGGCTGTGGGTGTATGTGCGGGATGATCGGCCCTTCGGCGGACAAGCGCCACCGGCGGCGCTGTTCCACTACTCGCGGGACCGCGCCGGCGAGCATCCCAAGGCGCATCTGACCGGCTGGACGGGGGTGCTCCAGGCCGACGCCTATGCCGGGTACAACCGCCTCTACGAAGCGGAGCGACGGCCCAAACCCGTCCTCGACTGCCTGTGCTGGAGCCACGCGCGGCGCAAATTCTTCGAGCTGGCCGACATCGCCACGACGGCCAAGCGCGGCAAGACCGCCCCGCCGATCTCGCCCCTGGCGTTGGAAGCGGTGAAGCGGATCGACCAGCTGTTCGACATCGAGCGGGCGATCGCCGGGCACTCGGCCGCCCATCGCCTGACGATCCGCACCGAGCTGTCCAAGCCGGTCGTCGAGGAGTTGGAAACTTGGCTGCGCACGCACCGGGCGACGATGTCCAAGCATGCGCCGGTGGCCAAGGCGATGGATTACATGCTGACCCGCTGGGACGGCTTTACCCGTTTCCTGTCCGACGGCCACATTTGCCTGACGAACAATGCGGCGGAGCGGGCGCTGCGTGGCGTTGCCCTGGGCAGACGGTCCTGGATGTTCGCCGGCTCGGATCGCGGGGGACGGCGCGCCGCCTTCATGTACGGCCTGATTACGACGGCCAAGCTGAACGACGTCGATCCCCAGGCGTGGTTGGCCGACGTCCTGGCCCGCATCGCCGATCTCCCGCAGCACCGCCTCCACGAACTCCTGCCGTGGAATTGGAAAGCCGCCCGCCAGCTCAAAAAGGCAGCCTGACCGCGGCGCTCACCGCATGGATAC
>JAIEQC010000043.1 GCA_019748055.1 Caulobacteraceae bacterium
GCGCCGGGCGACTGGGCCTTCCACTGCCACATGCTGATGCACATGCACGCGGGCATGTTCAACGTCGTCACCGTCCGTCCGCTGGATGGAGACGCGGCATGATCCGTCTGATGACCGCGCTCGCCCCCCTGCTGCTGGTCGCCGGCACCGCGGCCGCCCAGGATCACAGCCACCACGCGGCGCCGGCCCGGCCTCCGGCGCAGGCCCCGGCGGCTGATCCGCATGCGGGACACGCCATGCCCGCGCCGGCGCAGACCGCCGATCCTCACGCGGGCCACGACATGGGCGCGCCCTCTCAGGCCGCTAATCCTCACGCGGGTCATGCGACGCCGGCCCAGAGCGACCCCCACGCGGGCCACGACATGGGCGGCCAATCCGTCGGCGGCCCGCCCGACGTGCCGACCAGCGCCGACGACGAGGGCCGTCCGAGGCAACCGCCCTTGCCGCCCGCCGCCCTGTCTGGCCCGGCCCATGCCGCCGACGCCATCTGGGGCGCGGACCAGATGACCGCCGCCCGCGACATCTTGAGGCGCGAGAACGGCGACGTGCGCGCCACCGCCGTCATCGTCGACCGGCTGGAGGTCGGCTTCGACGACGGCGAGGAGGGCTGGACCTGGGACGTCGCGGGCTGGACCGGCGGCGACATCAACCGCTTCTGGTGGAAGTCCGAGGGCGAAGGCGACTTCGACGGCGAGGCCGAGGGCGAGGTCCAGGCGCTCTACAGCCGCGCCATCTCGCCCTTCTGGGACGTGCAGGCCGGGTTGCGCCAGGATTTTCGCGAAGACGGCGAGGATCCGACGCATCTGGTGCTCGGGCTTCAGGGCCTGGCCCCCTACTGGTGGGAGGTCGACGCCGCCGCCTTCCTGTCGACCGAGGGCGACCTGACCGCGCGGGTCGAGGCCGAATATGACCAGCGCATCACCCAGCGTCTGATCCTGCAGCCGCGCGTCGAGATCGAGGCCTCGGCCTCCGACGTGCCGGCGCTCGGTCTGGGCTCGGGCTTCACCCATGTCGAGGCCGGCGTGCGATTGCGCTATGAAATCGCCAGGGAGTTCGCGCCTTACATCGGCGTGGAATGGAGCCGGGAGCTCGGCGACACTGCCGATTTCACTCGCGCGGCGGGCGGAGAGCCTGAGCACACCCGGTTCGTCATCGGCCTCAAGGCCTGGTTCTAGGAGACCTGTTCATGCGCAAGATCATCCCCGCCGCCGCTCTGGCCCTGACCCTCATGGTCCCCTCCCTGACGCACGCCGCGGCTCCTTGCTGCTGCTGCCAGAAGGCCGACCAGGATCCGCCGTCCAGCCAGAGCGCCGCGGCGCACGCCGATCATGCCGGGCATGCCGCCCACGGCGTCGTCACCAGTCCGGCGGACGGCGCGATGACCAACGGCTCGCCGGACTGGTTCACCGCGACCTTCCCGCACGCGATGACGCTCAAGGCCGTCACCGTGACGGGAGAAGGTCAGGCCGCCGTGACCGTCCCGGTCGCCGCCGCAGCCGCGACCACGCGGGTGTCGGCCGACCTGCCGACGCTTGCGCCCGGCAACTACGTGCTGAACTGGACCGCCGAAGCCGCCGACGGCCATGAGATGACGGGCGCCGTCCGTTTCATGGTCCACTGATGACGGCCCGTTTGACCCGCCGCCTGATGCTGGGCGGCGCCGTCGCTCTCGCCTCGGCCGGCGCGGCGATGGCGCAAGATCGGCGGATGACGGCCTACAAGACGCCGTGGTGCGGCTGCTGCGGCGGCTGGGTGGCGCACATGCGCGCGGCCGGCTGGACGGTCGAAGTGGTCGAGCGCGAGGACCTGACCCCGATCCGTGCGCGATACGGCGTGCCGGACCGCTATGCCGGGTGTCATACGGCGGTGGCCGGTGCCTATGCCATCGAGGGTCATGTGCCCGCCGCCGACGTGGAGCGCCTGCTGCGCGAGCGCCCCGCGGCCGTGGCGCTGGCCGCGCCCGGCATGCCCGCCGGGTCGCCCGGCATGGAGGCGGCGGGTCGCCAGCCCTACGTCACCCTGCTGATCAACCGGGCCGGCGAGGCGACCGTCTTCGGTCGCCACAACGGAGCCTGAGCCTCAGGCGGCCTCGCCCTGGAAGGCCGCGATGATCGGGCACGGCCCGCTGTCCTTCGACGCGCAGGCTCCGGCCAGCCGCCTTAAGCCCGCCCGCGCCTGCTCCAGATCGGCGATGGTCCGGTCCAGCGCCTCCAGGCGTTCGGCGGCCAGCGCGCGGGCCCGCTCCCGATCCTCGCCAGCGTCCAGCGACAGCAGCTCCCTGATCTGCTCCAGGGTGAAGCCCGCCGTCTGGGCCGAGCGGATGAACTTGAGGCGCCGCACATCCTCCTCGCCGTAGCGGCGGATGCCCTCGCCCACACCGCTGGAGGACCACCGCTCGGGCTTCGGCATCAAGCCGCGCCGCTGGTAGAAGCGGATCGTCTCCACGCCCACGCCGCCTTCGCGCGCCAGGCCCGCGATCGTTCGAACCTTCATGGTTGACTCCGTACCTCAGTACGGAACTTAAGCAGACTGCTCCGGATTGCCAAGCCAAGGAGCGCATCATGTCCGACCCGTCCCGAACCGCCGTCCTGTATCGGATGGTCATGCCTAGCCACACCTGTCCCTGGGGTCTCAAGGCCCGTCACCTGCTGAAGAGCCGGGGCTATGCCGTCGACGATCGCTGGCTCACCACGCGCGAGGCGGTGGACGCCTTCAAGGCCGAGCACGGCGTGAGCACCACGCCCCAGGTCTTCATCGACGGTCGGCGCATCGGCGGCCACGACGACCTGCGCCGCTTCCTGGGCCTGAAGGTCCGCGATCCCAAGGCCCATACCTATACTCCGGTCCTCGTCGTGTTCCTGACCACGGCCGTGATGGCGGCGATGCTGAGCCTGACGGTCCACGGGACGCCCCTGACGGTTCAGGC
>JAIEQC010000058.1 GCA_019748055.1 Caulobacteraceae bacterium
GACCAGGCCAGGCGCCTGGCGATCGCCGGGCCGCAAGCGGCGCCGGCGCAGCGGCAGGGCCTGCTGGCCCGCCTGTTCGGATAAGGGGCGCGAGGGAAGGGTCAGGAGCCATTTTCCGGCCAGAACCCTACTCGGAGACCTCGTCGGTCACAGCAGCGGCCGCCTTCTCCTCAGCCGTCGGAGGGGCCGAGACGACTTCCCCCGTGATGATGTTGGGCACCTTGTGGCGCCGGGCTGCCGCGTCGAGGTGCGGCGCCAGGAGCGAGGGCGTCATCAAGATCGTTGCCAGGTCGGCAGCGGCCGCCACCGCGTGGGTCGGACCATAGACGCCGCCCCCCTTGAGCCGCTCGCCGCCCCGCGACGACAGCAGGGTGATGGCGAACCCGCCGATCGCCTCGACGATCGGGTTTTTCTCGCCCGGATCAGCCATTGGGCTTGCCCCCGACCTTGGCCCGCAGCTCCTGGACGAAATCGGCCAGCACCGGGCGGTCCCGCTCCTCCACCTGCCTCTCCAGTCGCTTCAGCAGGTACTCAGTCACGCTGATGTCCCCGGTGATCGCGTCCGACATCACGATCGAGCCGACGATGATCTTCCGCCGGGTGTCGTCGGAGCGCGCCTTGTCGGTGATCCGCTTCTGGATCTTGGCCGCGGTTTGTAGGTGCCTGGCCTGCATCTGCTTCGCCTTCTCCGCCTTCTTCTTCGCGATCTCGATCTTCTCGAGGTCGGTCAGGGCCTTTTCGCTTTTCGCCATTGCCGATTCCGCGGAGGGGGTGTAGAAAGGTGGTTGTAACCTGAAAGGCGCGGTTATGCAATTCCTCCGGAATTGCCGCGCCCTCCGGGGGTAAGAGAAGAGCTCCCCATGGCCATCTACCGACTGGAGGTGAAAGCGATCTCGCGATCAGCCGGCCAGTCGGCCGTGGCGAAGGCCGCCTACCGCACCCGCTCCGACCTGACCGACCAGCGCACCGGCGAACGGTACGACTACCGCCGCCGTTCCCCGATCGGGCCGACCGGGACCTACGTCTCCGGCAGGGCCGCCGACGTCCAGACGTCCGCCCTCTGGAACGCCGCCGAGGCCTCCGAGGTCCGCAAGAACGCGACCGTCGCCCGGGAGGTGATCCTCGCCCTACCCGCCGAGCTCGACGCGGAGGCGCACCTGCGCCTGGTCACCTCGTTCACCCGGGAGATCAGCTTCCGGCACAAGCTGGCCGCGGAATTCGCCATCCACCCCCCCAGCGAACACCCTGAGGCGGACCAGCGCAACCACCACGCCCACGTCATGCTGACGACACGCCGCGTCACCCGCGACGACGCCGGCGAGCTGCAGTTCGGCGAGAAGAGCCGCGAGCTCGACGACCGGGCCACCGGCCCCGGCGAGGTCACGGCCTGGCGCGAGATCTGGGAGGACCAGGTCAACGCCGCGCTCGCCCGGAGCGGACACGACGCCCGCGTCTCCTCGAAGTCCCTCGCCGCCCAGAACATCGACCGCGTCCCCCAGGAGCGCCTCGGGCCCCGCCGCACCGCCATGCTCCGCAAGGCGCGGCCGATCTGGCGCCGCGAACAGGCCGCCGCGACCGCCGAGGGCATCAACCGCTCGACGATCCGCGGGGCACGCGACCTCCGCCGCCTGCGCCAGGACCGCCAGAAGCGGCTCAGGGCGGCCGAGAACGCGTCCCGGGCCATGGCAGCCGTCTCCGTGACCGTCCGGGCGGCTGCAGCCGCCCCTGCGGCCTCCCAGCCCGGTCCCGGGCCTGTGCCCTCTCCGCGCCCCCGACCGCCCCAACAGGCCCCCAGGGCTCCTCTGCAGCCGATCGGAACCGCCGGCGACGCCCTCGCGAGGGCGATTCCGGACCGCCAGGAGCGAGTCGACGCGATCCTATGGCTCGCCATGGGCCGCTTGGGCGACAACGCCCAGCGGGCCTGGAGATGGGCCCACAACCGCACGAGCGACGACGCGCGCGTCCTGCAGGAGTGGTGGCAAAAGCTTTCCGAGAAGGTCCGGGGGCACGCGATCGCCTGGGCGAAAACGCCGGCGCCTCCCCCGCGCGGAGAGGGTCAGGCCCCAGACCGGTCCCCTCCCCCGGCCCAACCTGCCCGGAAGAACCTGCCCGGCCGCTGAAGTGCGCCCTCCGCCCCCGTCGCGGGGTCGGCCGGCGGCGCAGCTGGCCAGGGTTGCGGTGCCGCCGGCCGACGGTGCCGATGACGCTCGCCATCTCCACCGTCCCCTGCGCCCGTTCCCATCGTCCCCTCGCGCTCCTTCGTCGCGACGGACGGCCGATTCAGAGCGCCGACGCGGCGCAGAGTCCGCGCGCAGGATTAGAAAAGAAAAGGAAAAATATGAAGATCAATAATTTCAATGACTTACAGGGGAGCGACCGCTCACCCTAGATGAGCGGTCGACCGCTCACCCTAGATGAGCGGTCGCTTGTAACAAATTGTTGCAAGTGTCGAACAATTTCTGACAGAAATGAGCGGTCGACCGGTCATGATTCGGGGGTTTTCAGATGCGCGAGATTTCGGTCCGAGATGACGACGAACGCCGCTCGAGGATGCTCGACATGGCAGGTTTGGATTCCGACGATCGGAGCCGAGACCGGCAAGCGAAGAGGGCCAACGCAGGGTTCACGCAGGTCTCTTCGAAGGGCTGGGCCCGGATCACAGACCTGATCGCGAAGAATCCCCAGGCGGCGAAGACGTACTGCTTCCTGGCCGAGCACGTCTCCGGCGAGACGAACGCGGTGACCGTGAGCCAAGAGACCCTGGCAGAGGCCACCGGGACGTCTGTGGCGACGATCCGGCGTCATACCCAAGAGCTCGAGGCGATGCGGGCGATCCTTCGGATCCGCGTCGGCCCCGGGACCTATGCGTACTGCCTCGATCCCGAGGAGATCTGGCGCTACTGGGGCAACGCGAAGAAGTTTGCCGCCTTCAACACCAAGACCCTAGTGTCGAAGAAGGCCAACGCCCTTGCTACGCGCCAGATGAAGATGCTCTTCGGCGCCCCCGACGAGGAAGAGCCGGGCTAGGCCAGCCTCTCCGCGATCCAGAGCTTGATCAGGGCCTGACGCGTCACGCCGAGGCGCTGCGCCTGCTGATCCAGGCCGGTTACGACCCAGGCCGGGAAGTCGACATTCACCCGCTTTGTCTCGACGTTCGGCCGGCGGGCCTTCGACCAGTCCACCTGGCCGGCCAGTTCCTCGCCGTCGTCGAACCTCTTGTCGAAATCACTCGCCTTCATAGCGCTCCACCTCCTCTGGCCTGGCGCGGCGGACAGAGATCAGCCGCACGGCGCCCTCCCGCGGCGTCCAGACGGCCGTCCAGTGCCTTCCCTCGATCTTTCCGATAGCCACGAACCGCGGCTCGTCTTCGGTCCTGGCAGGCGCCTCCAGCAGCCTGGGATCGTCCCACAGGGCCTGCGCCTCCTCGAAGTCGAGGCGGTGCTTGGCCTTGTTGGCCGCGCTCTTGTCAGGATCGTACTCGAACCGCATGGGCTAATTTAATATAGAAACTATACCATTTCCACCCGGTGAACCGGATTCGCACATCACGGAGTGTTAACGGGCCTGCCGCATCATAGATTCGTCACCTGACGAGGCACGGCGCCCCATGATCACCATTACCGAAGCATCTGACGCGACCCGCGTCAGCAAGTCCACCATCCTCCGGAGCATCAAATCGGGCCGAATTTCGGCCTCCCGGAACGACGCCGGCGCCTTCATGATCGATCCGGCCGAGCTAGCCCGCGTCTTCCCTGACGCGTCCCGGCGCGATTCACCGGCGAACCAGGACGCGGCCCCCGAAGCGGCTGACGTGGCCCTGGCGAGGCTGACGGCCGAGCTAGATGGCGAGCGCCGCCTCTCGGCGGAGCTGCGCGAGGACCGGGACCAGTGGCGGGACCAGGCCAGGCGCCTGGCGATCGCCGGGCCGCAAGCGGCGCCGGCGCAGCGGCAGGGCCTGCTGGCCCGCCTGTT
>JAIEQC010000035.1 GCA_019748055.1 Caulobacteraceae bacterium
TGCCCGATCTGCGACCAGGGCGGCGAGTGCGACCTGCAGGACCAGGCCATGGGCTATGGCCGCGACGGCTCCCGCTACGCCGAGAACAAGCGGGCTGTCGAAGAGAAGCACATGGGCCCGACCATCAAGACCTTCATGACGCGGTGCATCCAGTGCACCCGCTGCGTGAGGTTCATCACCGAGGTGGCCGGCGTTCCCGACATCGGCATGATCTCGCGCGGCGAGGACGCCGAGATCACGACCTATCTGGAAAAGGCCGTCGACAGCGAACTGTCGGGCAACGTCAACGACCTGTGCCCGGTCGGCGCCCTGACGCACCGGCCGTGGCGGTACCACTATCGCCCGTGGGAGCTGCGCAAGACCGAGACGGTGGACGTCATGGACGGCCTGGGCTCGGCCATCCGCATCGACGCAAAGGGCGCCGAGGTGATGCGCGCCCTGCCGCGCGTGCACGAGGGCATCAACGAGGAGTGGCTGTCGGACGCCTCGCGCTATGCCGTCGACGGGCTGAAGCACCGCCGTCTGGACCGCCCGTGGGTGCGCAAGGACGGCAAGCTGGTCGCCGCGACCTGGGACGAGGCGCTGGACGCCGCCGCCCGGGCGATCACGGCCGCCGCCGCCGACCGCATCGGCGTGATCGCCGGGGACCTGCAGGACGCGGAGTCGATGAAGGCGGCGCTGGACCTGTTCCGCGCCCTGGGATCCGCCAACACGGACTGCCGTCAGGACGGCTCAGCCCTAGGATACGGACCGCGCGAGGGCTGGCTGTTCAACTCGGGCATCGCAGGGATCGAGGCGGCGGACGCCGTGCTCTTGATCGGCACGGACCCGCGCGTCGAGGCGCCGATCCTGAACGCGCGCCTGCGCAAGCCGTGGCTGAACGGGTCGTCCCAGATCGGCGTGATCGGCGAGACCGGCGACCTGACCTATGACGTCGAACGTCTGGGCGCCTCCGCCGCGACGCTGGCCAAGCTGCCGAAGGCGGCGACCGACGCCCTGTCGAAGGCCGAACGTCCGGCGTTCGTGATCGGCGCGGGCGCGCTGGCGGGCGAGCAGGGGCCGGCGGTGCTGAACGCGCTGGGCGCGCTGGCGAAGAAGCTGGGCGTCGTGAAGGACGGCTGGAACGGGTTCAACGTCCTGCATCACGCCGCCGCGCGCGTCGGCGGGCTGGACATGGGCTTCGTGCCCGGCGACGGAGGCCTGTCGGCGACCGACATGGTCAAGAAGGGCGCGCTGGACGTGCTGTTCTTGCTGGGCGCCGACGAGATCGACGCCTCGGCGTCGAAGGCCTTCAAGATCTATCTGGGCAGCCACGGCGACCGCGGCGCGCACGGCGCCGACGTGATTCTGCCGGGTGCGGCCTTCACGGAGAAGTCGGGCCTGTACGTCAACACCGAGGGCCGGGTGCAGATCGCCGAGCGCGCGGTGTTCCCGAAGGGCGAGGCCAAGGAGGACTGGGCCATCCTGCGCGCCCTGTCCGAACGGGTGGGCCACACCCTGCCGTACGACAGCCTGACCCAGCTGCGCGAGACGCTGATCGCCGATCATCCGACCTTCGGCCAGATCGACTGGAAGCCGACGCCGGCGGCCTTCGATCCCGCGACGCTGGGCAAGAAGGGCGAGTTGTCGGCTGCGCCGCTGCGCTCGCTGATCGCCGACCCCTATCTGGCCAACCCCATCGGCCGGGCCAGCCCGACCATGGCCGACCTGTCGGCGCGTCGCGTCGGCGGCCGCCTGGCCCTGGCGGCGGAGTGATCGCATGACCGGTTTCTGGACTTCCCCCCTCGGCTGGACGCTGGGCACCGTCGGCGCGATCCTGCTGGTGACGATCGGCGTCCTGCTGTCCGTCGCCTTCCTGCTGCTGGCCGACCGCAAGATCTGGGCGGGCGTGCAGATGCGCAAAGGGCCCAACGTGGTCGGCCCTTTCGGTCTGCTTCAGTCGTTCGCCGACTTCTTCAAGTTCGTGCTGAAGGAGGTCGTCGTTCCGGCCGGCTCCGACAGGGCGGTGTTCCTGCTGGCGCCGGTGCTGACCGTGATCGTGGCCTTCGGCGCCTGGGCGGTGATCCCGTTCGCGCCGGGCTGGGTCATCTCCGACCTGAACGTCGGCATCCTGTACGTCTTCGCCATCAGCTCGCTGGGCGTCTACGGCATCATCATGGGCGGCTGGGCTTCGAACTCGAAGTATCCGTTCCTGGGCTCGCTGCGATCGGCGGCGCAGATGGTGTCGTATGAGGTGTCGATCGGCCTGGTGATCATCAACGTGATCCTGCTGGCCGGGACCATGAACCTGACGTCCATCGTGACCCAGCAGGAAGGCTGGATCTGGAACTGGTTCGCGTTCGGCGGCGGGGAGGGGACCTGGCCCACCGTCCTGATCATGTTCCCGATGGCCATCATCTTCTTCATCTCGGCGCTGGCCGAGACCAACCGGCCGCCGTTCGATCTGCCCGAGGCGGAGTCCGAGCTCGTGGCCGGCTATCAGGTCGAATACAGCTCGACGCCGTACCTGCTGTTCATGATGGGCGAGTACGTCAACATCGTCTTCATGTGCGCCATGATCAGCCTGCTGTTCTTCGGCGGCTGGAACCCCGGGTTCGACGTCGCCCTGATCGGCCTGCCGGACTGGCCGCAGTGGATCGCCAACCTGTTCTATCTGCTGGTCTTCTCGGTGAAGATCGTCTTCTGGTTCTTCATGTTCGCCATGGTGAAGGCCTTCGTGCCCCGCTATCGCTACGACCAGCTGATGCGGCTGGGCTGGAAGATCTTCCTGCCGACCTCCCTGGTCGCCGTGGCGCTGGTGTCCGGCTGGCGGGTCGCCACGGAGACGGGCCTGATATGAGCCGCGTCCTGATCCTCTCACTGGCCTTGGCCGCGTCCGCCTGCAGCTGGCCGCGCGGCATCACGCCGCCGCCGAACGAGACGGCCCAGCAGCGCGTCGAGCGGATCGACCGTGAGGCGGAGGAAGAGCGCCGTTGCCAGGCCGCCTCCAACCGCCGCCCCGACGAAGACCGCCGCAACGGCGACCTGCGCGGATGTCCGCGGAACTGATGACGATGACCCTGATCCCCCTGTCCAAAGGCCCCGTCCGATGATCGCCCGCGTGAGCCAGACCCTGCGCGGCGCCCTGCTGGTGGACGTCGTCGGCGCCTTCTTCCTGACGTTCAAGCACCTGCTGCGTCCGAAGATGACGGTGAACTATCCGTTCGAGCGTGGGCCGCAGTCGCCGCGCTTCCGCGGCGAGCACGCCCTGCGCCGCTATCCCAACGGGGAAGAGCGCTGCATCGCCTGCAAGCTGTGCGAGGCCATCTGCCCGGCTCAGGCCATCACCATCGAGGCGGAGCCGCGCGAGGACGGCAGCCGCCGCACGACCCGCTACGACATCGACATGGTGAAGTGCATCTATTGCGGCCTGTGCCAGGAGGCCTGCCCGGTGGACGCCATCGTCGAGGGCCCGAACAGCGAGTTCGCCACCGAGACGCGTGAGGAACTGTACTACGACAAGGCCCGTCTGCTGGACAACGGCGACCGCTGGGAGCGGCAGATCGCCAAGAACCTGGAACTGGACGCGTCGTGGCGGTGATCGCGGGCCTCATCGGCCTTGTCGCGGCCGGAACCCCGGCGCTAGAAGGGCGCCGCACCGCGCCGGGCGCCGACTCGCGCCGCGCGCTGAACCCTGGAGCTCGGACGTGATCGCCGGCATCGCCTTCTATCTGCTGGCCGCGGTGACCGTGGTCTCGGCCCTGCTGGTCGTGACCGCGCGCAACCCGGTGCACTCGGTGCTGTGGCTGATCCTCAGCTTCTTCTCGGCCGCCGGCCTGTTCGTTCTGCTGGGCGCCGAGTTCCTGGCGATGTTGCTGGTCGTCGTCTACGTCGGCGCCGTGGCGGTGCTGTTCCTGTTCGTCGTCATGATGCTGGACGTCGACTTCGTGAAGCTGCGTGAGGGCTTCGCCAAATACTTCCCGCTGGCGGCGATCGTGGCGGCGGTACTGCTGGCCGAGATGATCGTGATCACCGTGACGGTCGCCAACGGCGGCGCGGCGGCGGACGCCGTCGGCCCGGCCGTGGCCACGGCCGACCGCACCAACATCGAGGCCATCGGCCGGGTGCTGTACACGGACTATGTCTATTTCTTCCAGGCGGCCGGGATCGTGCTCCTGATCGCCATGATCGGCGCCATCACCCTGACGCTGCGGCACAAGCCCGGCATCAAGCGCCAGGACGTCGGTCGTCAGGTCGGCCGCGACGCCAAGAAGGCCATGGAGCTGAAGTCCATCGAGACCGGCGCCGGCCTGAACCCCGAGGATCTGCGCTGATGGTCGTGACCCTGGCCCACTATCTGGCGGTCGCCGCCATCCTGTTCACCATCGGCGTGTTCGGCATCTTCGTGAACCGCAAGAACATCATCATCATCCTGATGTCGATCGAACTGATCCTGCTGGCGGTGAACATCAACTTCGTCGCCTTCTCGACCCACCTGAACGAGGTGTCCGGGCAGATCATGGCGATGTTCGTGCTGACCGTCGCCGCGGCCGAGGCCGCCGTCGGCCTGGCCATCCTGGTGACCTTCTTCCGCAACCGCGGCGACATCGCCGTGGACGACGCCTCGGTGATGAAGGGCTGACCGTGGACATCCAGCTTCTCGTCACCCTGGGCGTCTTCGCCCCGCTTCTGGGCGCCGTGATCGCGGGCCTTTTCGGCCGTCGCATCGGCAACGTGGCGTCGCAGGCCGTCACCACGGGCCTGCTGTTCTTCTCGTGCTTCGTGGCGTGGACCGTCTTCGTCCAGCACGCCTGGGGGCACATGGAGGCCTTCACGGTCCAGATCGCACCCTTCATCAACGTGGGCGACTTCCAGTCGAACTGGGCCATCCGCATCGACGCCCTGTCGGCCGTGATGCTGATCGTGGTCACCAGCGTGTCGTCGCTGGTCCACCTGTATTCCTGGGGCTACATGGCCGAGGACGACAGCCGGCCGCGCTTCTTCGCCTATCTGTCGCTGTTCACCTTCGCCATGCTGGCGCTGGTGACCGCCGCCGACTTCATGCAGCTGTTCTTCGGCTGGGAAGGGGTGGGGCTGGCGTCCTATCTGCTGATCGGCTTTTGGTACAAGAAGCCCACGGCCAGCGCCGCGGCGATCAAGGCCTTCGTGGTCAACCGCGTCGGCGACTTCGGTTTCGCGCTGGGCATCATCACCGTCTTCTGGATGTTCGGCACGATCCAGTTCGCCGAGCTGTTCCCGATGATCGCGGCGCGCGCGGGCACGGGCTGGGACTTCCTGGGCCACACCTGGTCGGCGCTGGATCTGGCGGCGGTGCTGCTGTTCATCGGCGCGATGGGCAAGTCGGCGCAGTTCTTCCTGCACACCTGGTTGCCCGACGCCATGGAGGGCCCGACGCCGGTGTCCGCCCTGATCCACGCGGCCACCATGGTGACCGCGGGCGTCTACATGGTCTGCCTGCTGTCGCCGATCTTCGAGTATGCGCCGACCGCGTCGCTGGTCGTGGCGATCGTGGGCGGGGTCACGGCCCTGTTCGCCGCGACCGTCGGCCTGACCCAGAACGACATCAAGCGGGTCATCGCCTATTCGACCTGTTCGCAACTGGGCTACATGTTCTTCGCGGCGGGCGTCGGCGCCTATCAGGCGGCCATGTTCCACCTGTTCACCCACGCCTTCTTCAA
>JAIEQC010000057.1 GCA_019748055.1 Caulobacteraceae bacterium
GGCTCCGAAGGCCGCCGCACCCGCCCCGGCCCCCGCCGCCGCCCCGGCCGCGCCGCGCGACCTCGGACCGCGCGAGGAGCGGGTCAAGATGACCCGCCTGCGCCAGACCATCGCCCGGCGCCTGAAGGAATCGCAGAATACCGCGGCCCAGCTGACCACCTTCAACGAGGTGGACATGACGGCCGTCATGGACATCCGCACCAAGTACAAGGACGCCTTCGAGAAGCGCCACGGCATCAAACTCGGCTTCATGTCCTTCTTCGTGAAGGCGGTGGTCGAGGCGCTGAAGGAGATTCCGGCCGTCAACGCCGAGATCGACGGCACCGACATCATCTACAAGGACCACTACGCCATCGGCGTGGCGGTCGGCACCGACAAGGGGCTGGTGGTGCCCGTGCTGCGCGACGCCGACGCCCTGTCGCTGGCGGGCATCGAGAAGGGCATCGCCGATCTGGGCAAGGCCGCCCGCGACGGCGACCTGACGCTGGACCAGCTGCAGGGCGGCACCTTCACCATCACCAACGGCGGCATCTACGGCTCGCTGATGTCGACGCCCATCCTGAACATGCCGCAGTCCGGCATCCTGGGCATGCACAACATCGTCCAGCGCCCGGTGGCCGTGAACGGTCAGGTCGTCATCCGCCCGATGATGTACCTCGCCCTCAGCTACGACCACCGCATCGTCGACGGCAAGGAAGCCGTGACCTTCCTTGTGCGGATCAAGGAACACCTCGAAGACCCGCAGCAGTTTCTGCTGGATCTGTGAGGGCAGGCGGATGACGCACCATCCGGACGCGTCGATCCCGCATCTCTCGATCTCGGTGTCGGATCTGGACGCCGCCGAAGCCTTCTATTCCGGCCTGCTGGGCGGAACCGTCGGTCGGCGCACGGCGGGCTGGATCGACGTCTGGCTGTTCGGCGTGCAGCTGACCCTGCATCGCATGCCCAAGGCCGTGACTCCGTCCCCCTATCGCGAGGCCCTGCATTTCGGAGCCACGGTGGGCTGGGACGAATGGCCTGACTGGTTGGCCCGGCTCGAGCGAGCCTCGGCGCCCATGGCCGCGCCGCCCCGCCGCGAAGACGACGTCGCCAAGATCTACGTCTGCGATCCCGACGGCTATGTGATCGAAATCAAGGCCTATGCCGACGTCGCCGCACTGGCCCGGCCGCCGTCATGACTCCCCTCTTGCCCCATCACAACGGCGGCTGAGAGCGCTTTCCTTATGGCCCTCGTCGAGATCGCCCGCTTCACGGACGTCTACGCGGCCGATCTGGCCGCGGCATTTCTCGCGTCTCACGATGTCGAGGTGTCGGTCACCGAGCGATTCCAGACCACCGTCGATCCCCTGATGCAGCGGGCGCTGGGAG
This sequence comes from Caulobacteraceae bacterium, assembly GCA_019748055.1. Taxonomy (GTDB): domain Bacteria; phylum Pseudomonadota; class Alphaproteobacteria; order Caulobacterales; family Caulobacteraceae; genus Brevundimonas. The sequence continues at coordinate 1,369 of JAIEQC010000057.1, forward strand.
TTCGACTGATGGCGCCGGCGTCCCAGGCCGACCAGGCCCGCGATCTGCTGGCGCGCGCCCGATCGGGAGAGTTCGCGGAGTCGTACGGCGATGACCTGGACGACATCGCTCCACCCATACGCGGCGTGGGCGGCGTGCTGGCGATCGCGGCCTGGGCCGGCGGCGGCTTCTGGGGCACGAGCCTGCCGCGTCGACTTCGGCCGCTGGCGTGGCAGGGGATGCTGATCTCCGCGGCGCTGGTGGTCGCCGTGACGCTGGCGATCTTCCTTGTCGCCAAGCTGCTTTTCGATCCGCCGACGGGCTAGTTCCCGTTCAGCCCGCCCAGCACCTCTTCCGTGTCCGCCCCCAGCGCCGGCGGCGGGCGGTCATAGGCGACCGGCGTCTTCGACAGGCGGATGGGGCTGGCCACGGTGCGCACCGGCGCCGTCAGGTCCGGGCGCGTCTGCTCGACTTCCAGCCCGCGGTGCAGGGCCTGCGGTTCGGCGAAGACCTGATCGACCGTGTTCACGGGCCCGCAGGGTACGCCCGCCGCCTCCAGCAGGGTCATCAGCGCCTTCATGTCGTGACCGGCGGTCAGGGCCGACAGCTCGGCGGTCAGCACCGCCCGATGTTCGATCCTCGCCGCGTTGGTCGTGAAGCGCGGGTCCGACCCCATGCCGGGCGCGTTCAGCGCCCCGCAAAGCGCCCGGAACTGCCCGTCGTTTCCGACCGCGATCACGACCATTCCGTCCGTGCACGGAAAGGGCTGGTAGGGGGCCAGGTTCGGATGGGCGTTGCCCATCCGCGTCGGCGCCCTGCCCGACACGAACCAGTTGGTCGCCTGATTCGCCAGCATCGCCGCCTGAACGTCGAACAGGGCGACGTCCACGCGCTGGCCCTCGCCGGTCGCCCGCGCATGCATCAGGGCCGCGAGGATGGCGTTGGACGCGTACAGGCCGGTGAACAGGTCGACCACCGCCACGCCCACTTTCATCGGCTCGGCCCCTGGCGCGCCGTCGGGCTGGCCGGTGATGGACATCAGCCCGCCCATGGCCTGGATCATGTAGTCGTAGCCCGCCCGGTGCGCGTCCGGCCCGTCCTGGCCGAAACCGGTGATGGAGCAATAGACCAGCCGCGGATTGACCTTCTCCAGAGACGGCCAATCCAGCCCGTACTTCTTCAGCCCCCCGGTCTTGAAGTTCTCGACCACCACGTCGCACGTGGCGGCCAGCCTGCGCACGGCCTCGGCCCCCTCCGGCGTCGCGATGTCCAGCTCGACCGACTTCTTGCCCCGGTTGGCGCACAGGAAATAGGCGGCGTCGCCGCGCGATCCGTCTGTCTTCGTCGTGAACGGTGGGCCCCACAGGCGCGTGTCGTCGCCAGCGCCCGGCCGCTCGATCTTGATCACCTCGGCGCCCAGGTCGGCCAGCGTCTGCGTCGCCCATGGCCCCGCCAGCACGCGGGACAGGTCAAGCACGCGGACGCCGTGAAGCGGGCCGTTCAAAGCCCCGGGTCCCAGACCCCCGCCTCGCGCATGCGGCACTCGCGCGCCTCCTCGGCGCGGTGGCCGAGGGTTCGGGCGGTGGCCTTGATCTCGTCGGAAACCGTCGTCTTGAATACGCCCGGCACGACGGCATGGCAAAAGGCGCAGCCGGCCAGCCGCAGCAGTTTGAACCCGAATCGCGACGACGCGGCCATGTGCTCGAAATAGGTCTCCTCGACCTCGCGCGGATGGTCGACGAACAGGCGTTTCAGCGTGCGGCTCATGTTCCGTGCATGGCTTGCGAGGGGCGCGCCCTCTACCCGATCCGCCCATCATGGCCTAAACCGCGCGTCAGAACAGGGGCGGGCGCGCATTTCATGACGCCGCCGATTTGATCCGGGAAGAGACAGACCATGGCCGACGGCGCCGCCACCCCCGCAAAAGGCTTCCGCTGGGACGACCCGCTGGACCTCGACGGCCGGCTGACCGACGACGAGCGGATGATCCGGGAGGCGGCGCGGTCCTATGCCCGCGAGAAGCTGCTGCCGCGGGTCGTCGCCGCCTTCCGCGACGAGACCTTCGACCGCGCCATCATGACCGAGCTGGGCGAGATGGGCTTCCTCGGCGCCACCCTGCCCGAGCAATACGGCGGCGCGGGCGCCAGCCACGTCGCCTATGGCCTGATCGCGCGCGAGATCGAGGCGGTCGACAGCGGCTATCGCTCGGCCATGTCGGTGCAGAGCTCTCTGGCCATGTACCCGATCTACGCCTTCGGCTCGGAGGAGCAGCGCATGCGCTGGCTGCCGCGCATGGCCGCCGGCGAGCTGGTGGGCTGCTTCGGCCTGACCGAGGCCGACGGGGGGTCAGACCCGGCCTCGATGAAGACGAAGGCGGAGAAGGTCGCCGGCGGTTATCGCCTGAACGGCGCCAAATACTGGATCACGAACTCTCCGATCGCCGATCTGGCCGTCGTCTGGGCCAAGCTGGACGGCGAGATCCGCGGCTTCGTGGTCGAACGCGGGATGGACGGCTTCACCACCGACAAGATCGGCGACAAGCTGAGCCTGCGCGCTTCGGTCACCGGCGACATCGGCCTGAACGACGTGCTGGTGCCGGAGGACAACCTGCTGCCGGGCGTGAAGGGGCTGCGCGGCCCGTTCTCCTGCCTGAACAAGGCCCGCTACGGCATCAGCTGGGGCGCCATGGGCGCGGCCGAGTTCTGCTTCCACGCGACGCGCGACTACGTGGCCCAACGCACCCTGTTCGGCCGCCCGCTGAGCGCGCGCCAGCTGGTGCAGAAGAAGCTGGCCGACATGCAGACCGAAATCTTCCTGGGCTTCGAGGGCGCGCTGGCTCTGGGCCGTCGTCTGGACGCCGGCGACTGGTGCCCCGAGGCCATCTCGATGATGAAGCGCAACAACTGCGGCAAGGCGCTGGCCATCGCGCGCGAGGCCCGCGACATGCACGGCGGCGCCGGCATCACCGGCGAGATGCACGTCATGCGCCACGCCATGAACCTGGAAACCGTCAACACCTACGAAGGCGCCCACGACGTCCACGCCCTGATCCTGGGCCGCGCGATCACGGGGGAAAGCGCGTTCTGACGTCAGAAACCGTCTGCTTGCCCGCCTGACCGTCCCGCGCCATCGTTGCGGCGGAGTTCAGGGGAGTTCCGCATGACCGACGCTGCGATCGAGGACGACGCCTTCGCCCTGCTGGGACCGGTGTTCGCCGGGCGCTCGGCCCTGTTGCTGGAGGACGATCCGGCGCTGGCCGAGCACGTCGAGGCGCGGTTGCGGCGGGCGGGGTTCGCCCGGATCGACCGGTTCGACGCGGGCGAAGGGGCGCTGCAGGCCGCGGCCGGCCACGCCTACGATGTGCTGATCCTGGACCGGCTGACGGCCGGTCTCGACGGGCTGGAGACGCTGAAGCGGGTGCGCGCCTCGGGCGGCCCCTCGGCCGACGCCCCGGCCCTGATGCTGACGGCGCTGGGGGGCGAGCGACAGAAGGTCGACGGGCTCCTGTCCGGCGCCGACGACTATCTGGCCAAGCCCGTCGGCGACGAGGAGTTGCTGGCCCGCATCGCCGCCCAGCTGCGCCGTTCGGCCCGCAAGGCGGCGCCCGCCGCGCCGACCGAAATGGCCAACGGCCCCTTCCGCCTGTCGCCGGGCGCCCGCACGCTGAAGTGCCATGATCGGGTGATCGACCTGTCGCCGCTGGAGTTCGCCATCGTGTCCGAGCTGATGGGCGCGCGCGGCCAGCCGGTGACCAAGACCATGCTGTGGGACCGCTGCTGGGTGGAGTGGAACTTCCTGCCCGACAACTTCGTCAACATCATCGACGCCCGCATCTCGGCCCTGCGCAAGCGGCTGAAGGAACAGTGCCCGGAGGTGCCGGACGAGATGCACCCCCTGATCGTCTCGGCCCGCAGCCAGAGCCTCGTTTTCCGTGACCTGGGGCCCGCGATCTAGGTGACGGGCGGGCGCATCCGGTCCTGGCTGGGGCGGCGCACCCTGGCGCAGCTGTCGGTGGGGGTCGGCGTTCTGGCGGCGATCGCCCTGACCGGCTCGCTGATCGTCACGGGCATGGCGGTGCGCGCCGAGCAGCGGAAGCAGGCGGCGCTGGCCGCGCTGGCCGACTATGCCGCCATGGCGTCCAAGCTGGGAGCCGAGGCCGGTCTGGCCGAAGGCGACCTGACCGCCGCCGACGCCGCCTATTTCTCGACCTGGCTGGCCGCCTTTCAGGACGGGCCCGGCGCCGCCCAGAACGCGGTGACGATCGAGGAGACCTGCCGCACGGGCCGGGGCGGTGCGGGCGTGCGGCTGATCCGGGCCCCGGTCGGCGAGCCGGCGGGCCTGCCGGCGCTGGCGGAGCGCCCGTCGACGCCGCTGCCGGGTCTGGGAGAAGACGTGCGGCTGGTCCGGCTGGCGGCGGGCGA
>JAIEQC010000053.1 GCA_019748055.1 Caulobacteraceae bacterium
CGGCGGCGGGGGGCGTCGGGTCAGGCGCTGCAGGGCCGCCAGCAGTCGCCCCTGTCGTGCGCGCAGTCCGGCAAGCGTCGACAGCACCGGCGCCTCGCGCGCCGCCACGGCGTCCAGCCTCGCCCGATCGGCCGAAGGCGTGGCGTCGATCACGGGGGCGGAGGCTGCGGCGCGCTCCGCCGCGCGGGCCTCCACCTCCAGCCGGCGCAGGCGCACCACGGCGTCGCGGTACTGGGCCTGAAGCCGCGCGGCCTCGCCGTCGGGCGGCGCGGGCTGGCCGGCCGCGGGGACCGCCGCCAGCGTCAGGCACAGGGCCGGGATCAGGAACCGCCGCATCAGTCGCGATGATAGGGCGATCCGGCCAGGATGGTCACGGCGCGATAGATCTGTTCGGCCAGCATGGCGCGGGCCAGGGCGTGCGGCCAGGTCTGGGGCCCGAAGGCGAGGGTGGCGGCGGCTGCGCGCACGCTTTCGTCCAGCCCGTCGGCCCCGCCGATGGCGAAGACCACGCGCCGCTCGCCCCGGTCGCGCAGGACGGCCAGATGCTCGGCGAAGGCCCGGCTGGAAAACGTCTTCCCGCGCTCGTCGCAGGCGATCAGGTGGGCGCCCTCGGCCGCCTTCAGGATCAGCTCGGCCTCCGGCGCCTTGCCGGGCTTGCGGGGTTCCAGATCGATCAGGTCCAGCGGTCCGAGGCCCAGCCCTCGGCCGGAAAGCGTCGCGCGCTCGGCATAGTCGGCCGCCAGCGTCGCCTCCGGCCCGCGCCCGGCCTTGCCGATGGCGACGACCGCCAGCCTCACGCCGTCAGGCGCGGCTGTCGGCGCGGTGGCCGCTGTCGACCGCCCAGATCTTCTCGATGTTGTAGAAGGTGCGCACCTCGGGCCGGAACAGGTGGACGATCACGTCCCCGGCGTCGATCAGCACCCAGTCGCAATGCGGCAGACCCTCGACCCGCGCCTTGCCGAGGCCGTGGTCCTTGAGCACGCGCAGCAGGTGGTCGGCCAGGGCGCCGACGTGGCGGTGCGAGCGGCCGGACGCCACGATCATGGCGTCGGACATTGAGGATTTGCCCTTCAGGTCGATCAGCACGATCTCCTGAGCCTTGTCCTCGTCGAGTTTGGTCAGGAGCGCCTGTTCCAGCGGCGTCGCCCCGACCGGCAGGGGGGCGTCGGTCCCGTCCTCGGGACGCAGCGGCGGAATGGGGTCGGACTCATGCGCCATGTTCGACACGGCGGGCGCGCGGGGCGCGGAAGACGGGGACAGCGTGGGACTCCGATCGGATGAACAAGAAGCTTGATCCTAGCACACGGGGCGGGGAGCGTCACCCGCTCGCCGCCGGGCCAGTCTCCCTCGCCCTTAAACGCGCGTCAGGCGCAGATCGTGGAAGTCGTAGCTGAAGTCGGCGTCGGGGCTGACGGCCTTCATCGTGGCGCGGACGGGACGGCCGTCCTCCAGCTCGAAGGTAACGAAGACGTCCTCCTCCCTCTTGTCCGGGAAACGGGTGCGGAAGGTCTCGCCGTCGTAGGGCTCCAGCGGGCCCTGTAAGGCCGGGGAGCGGGTGAAGGCCAGCCACAGCTGGGTGTCGCGCGCCTGGATCGTCACGTCGCCGTACCAGGGGTCGCGCCAGGTGCCGGCATAGGCCGCGCCGGGCAGCGACGGCGGGGCGCCGGCCGCCTGCTTCGCGTCGATCTCTGCCGCCGCGGCGATCGAGCGGGCGTTCCCCTCGGTCTCCAGCCGTTTCGAATCCGCGATCCAGTCGAAGGCCGGGCCCGGTCGGGTCGGCCCCATGATCACGTCGGCGATGCCGGAGCGCAGGGCGCGCAGCAGGAAGCTTTCCTCCGCATTGGTGAAGTAGCTGAACCCGACGTTGCGCCCCGGCAGCAGCACGGTGCCGGAGATGCCGCCGGGCGATCCGCCGCCGTGGGTGATCATCCGCTCGCCGCGATAGTCCATCACCTGCCAGCCGGCGGCATAGGTGGCGGCGATCGCCCGCCCCGGCAGGTCGGGCGTCGGCCCGGCCGACGAGGAGACGATGATGTTCGGCCGCCACATCTCGCGCCCCTGCGCTTCGCTGAACAGGCGCGTGCCGTCGGGCAGGGCGCCGTTCGCCAGCTGCAACGCCATCCACTTCGCCCAGTCGACGGCGTTGGTCATGAAGCCGCCGGCGGCCCCGGCCGAGGTCCAGTTCCAGACCTCCTGCACGCTGTCGCCGATGCGGGTCATGGGGCCTTGATAGCGCAGCGGCGGCCCGACGCGGCCGTGCGGCAGGGCGCACTTGGCCGGGTCCGCGTTCACCATCACCGGCAGGGTGTCGGCCATGCCCAGACGATTCAGGATGCGCGTCTGGACGAAGCTTTCCCACGGCATGCCCGAGGCGGCGGCGACCACCTCTCCGGCCACGATGAACATCAGGTTGCAGTAGTGGTAGCGGGCGCGGAACTGGTCCTCGATCGGCACCTTGTCGACCACGGCCATGATCTCGGCGCGCGTGCGGTCCGAGTTGGGCCAGAACAAGAGGTCGCCGGCGCCCAGGCCGAAGCCGATGCGATGACTGACCAGATCGCGCACGGTGACCAGGTCGTTCAGCTCCGGCTTCGACAGGGCGAACCCGGGCAGGTACGTCCGCACCGGCTCGTCCCACTTCACCTTGCCCTCGTCGACCAGGATGGCCAGGGCGGCGCAGGTGACGGCCTTGGTGTTCGAGGCCACGGCGAACAGGGTCCGTTCATCGACCGGGGCGAGGCGATCCATGGCCTTCTTGCCATAGCCGCGCGTCAGGACCGGCCGGCCGTCCTTGACCACAGCGACCGACAGGCCGGGGTTGTCGGGCCAGGCTTGCAAGCACTGCCGGACATAGGCGTCGACGGCGTCGGCCAGCGCCGCGTCGTCGTTGGCGGCCTGCTGGGCCCATGACGTCTGCGGCAGGGTCGCTGCGGCGCCTACTAGGGACGACGCCAGCGCCGAACGTCGGGTGAGGAGGTGTGTCATGAGCGGCGTCCCCTTTGGATCGGCCGAACGCTAGACCGGGCAGGAAGCGCCTGTCCATTGGAGGCGCAGCTGCTACCGCGCGCTTGACCTCCGCTCCTTTCGAGGACCAATGTTCTTCGAATACTCGGTGTTGGCGTCTCGTCGGGGTAAGGCAGGATGACGGACTTGAAGCTGACTTTTTCGAGAACGATTCCGCTTCTGGCAGCGCTCATTCTGATGATGGCGTCGACCGGGGCGAGCGCGCAGTCCAGTTCGAGAACGCCGTCATGCTATGTCAGGCAACAGGTCGCCGGCTGGTCCATGACTGCAGGGACCTATGCCTTCCAAGGAAGGCCGACCCTCGAGCAATTGTCTTTGGAGCGTGAGTTTCGGCCGACAGAGGGCGCGGATCTCAACCACTACGGGCGGGTCAGAAGCGTCTTTCAGGTCGGGAGTTCGCCATACGGCAGTGCGACCAACGGGTGGGTCTACCAGATTGGCGGACGGAGCCAGGCAGAGCTGGCGCATTTTCGAACTGCCAACTTCGCGCTTCAGGTCGAATACGCTACGGGCCGCACCTCCATCGTCCACCGAGGGCCAGCCGAGGCCTACTATCGAAACTTCTCCTTGTTGGACCCCGACCTGAACCGGGAACTCTCGATCAATCCTGTGACGTTCCGCTCAGGGTCGATCGCGTCTGACGGATCTTTCGTGTGGGATGCGCGGTTCCCGCCAGTACGCACTGACGGTTTGCCCGAAGCACGTCGTGCCGCCGAAACGGCGCTCGCCGACCTCAAGGCCCGGGAAGCCTCCGGGCGATGCCGCCGCGACGAGGAAGGCTGAGACTCCGGTAGTCGTCCATCAGGCCTGCATGGTCCAGCCCTCGACGCCCATGGCGGCCTGACGGACGGCCTCCGAGCGGGTCGGGTGGGGGTGGCAGGTGCGGGCCAGGTCTTCGGACGCGCCGCCGAAGGCCATCAGCACGCAGGCCTCGCCGATCATCTCCCCGGCCTGCGGGCCCAGGATGTGGACGCCCAGAACGCGGTCGGTGACGGCGTCGGCCAGGACCTTCACGAAGCCGTCCGTCTCGTGGTTGATCTTGGCGCGGCTGTTGGCGGTGAAGGGGAATTTGCCCGACTTGTAGGCGATCCCCTCGGCCTTCAGCTGGTCCTCGGTCTTGCCGACCCAGGCGGCCTCCGGGAAGGTGTAGACCACGCTGGGCACCAGGTCGTAGTCGACGTGGCCCGCCTTGCCCGCGATCAGCTCGATCACCGCCACGCCGTCCTCCTCCGCCTTGTGGGCCAGCATCGGACCATGGGTGACGTCGCCGATCACCCAGACGCCGTCCGCCACCTTGAAGTGGTCATTGGCCACGAAGCCGCGCGCGTCGGGCCTGGCGCCCACCGTCTCCAGTCCCAGACCCTCCGTGTACGGACGGCGACCGATGGCGACCAGGACGACGTCGCCGGTCAGGGTCTCGGCCTCGCCGCCCTTGGCCGGCTCGACCGTCAGATCGACGCCGCCGGCGCCCACGGTCGCGCCCGTGACCTTCGTCCCCAGCTTGAACTTCATGCCCTGCTTGGTCAGGGCGCGCTGGAAGGCGGTCGCCATGTCGGCGTCCATGCCCGGCGTGATGCGGTCCAGGAACTCCACCACCGTCACTTCGGCGCCCAGCCGGCGCCAGACCGACCCCAGCTCCAGGCCGATGATGCCCGCGCCGACCACGATCAGCTTCTGCGGCACGGCGGGCAGCGCCAGGGCGCCGGTGGAATCCACCACCTTGCCCTCGGCGAATGCGACGCCCGGCAGCGGCGTGGGCTCCGACCCCGTGGCGATGACCACGTTCTTCGTCGCATAGGTTTTCGCGCCGTCCGGCCCCTCGACGACGACCTTGCCGGGGCCGTCCAGGCGTCCGCGGCCTTTCAGCCAGTCGACCTTGTTCTTCTTGAACAGGAATTCGATGCCCTTGGTCAGCGCCGTCACGCTGTCCTGCTTCTGGCTCATCATCTGGCCGAGGTTGAGCTTCGGCGAGACGTCGATGCCCAGGCCGGCGAAGTCCTTGGACGCCGCCTCGAACAGCTCCGACGCGTGCAGCAGCGCCTTGGACGGCATGCAGCCGACGTTCAGGCAGGTGCCGCCCAGCGTGGAGCGCATCTCGACGCAGGCGACCTTCAGGCCCAGCTGACCCGCGCGGATGGCGGCGTTGTAGCCACCGGGTCCGCCGCCGATGATGATGACGTCGTATTCGGCGGTCTGGGCGTCGGCCATGGGATCCTCGGGCGGGGGGAAAGAGCGCGCGCGGAACCTAGCGATCACCGGCGCGGAATCAACCGCGCGCGCGGCTCAGAAGGCCAGCTGACCCGGCGAGCGGGCCCGGCGGCGACGCCGGGTGGCCACCACGATCAGGATGCCCAGCACCATCAGCCCGCCCAGCACCAGCCACAGCGGGTCGACGCCGACCGAGGCTGCGGCTTCCGCGGGCGCCGACATCGGGCCCATCTCGGTCAGGCCGGCGTCCGCCGATCGGGCCGAGACGTCGCCGCCGCGCCCGCGCTCGATCGCCAGACGCAGCGCCGCGTCGGCCAGGAAGCCGAGGAAATAGGCCACCGCCGCGCGCGGATTGCCCGCGCCCAGCATGGCCGCCGCGATCAGGTACAGGGCGATCGCGCCCAGCCACAGCCCGCCGGTCATCAGGCCGCCGGCGCCGACCTCGGCCCCCACGCGGGTCAGGGCCGCGCCGGGATCGGCCCCCTCCAGCAGCGGCGAGACGAACGGCCAGGCCAGCCAGCCCGCATAGGCCAGCACGGCCAGCAGAAGGACGACGCGAAGCAGCTTCATGGCCGTGGCCTTTCCCGTTTCGGGACGATCAAACTCCAAAACGCATCGGGCGCAAAGTCCGTCAGCCGGCGGCGGGCAGGTCCAGCGTCACGCCGGTTCCGGCGCCGGGCGCCGTTTCGATCGACAGGGCGCCGCCCGACTGGCGGGCGAAGGCATGCGCCTGCGACAGGCCCAGGCCGGCCGCGCCGTCCTTCGTCGTGAAGAAGGGCTCGACCGCGCGTCGGGCGATGTCGGCCTCCATGCCCGGCCCGTCGTCGCGGACGGTCAGGCGCACGGTCGCGTCGTCCTCGCGCGACAGGCGCACCGCTACGGATCCCTGGCCTCCCGTGGCCTGGGCGGCGTTGGTGACCAGGGCGGCCAGCGCCCCTTCCAGCGCGACGGGATCGACCCGCGCGATCAGGGGGTCGGAGGGCGCCTCGACCATCAGGTCGACCGTGGGGCCCGCGACCAGCCGCAGCTTGCCCTCCAGACCGCGCACCACGGCGCCGAGGTCGATCATCTGAACCGGCGCGGCGTCGTCGCCCTCGGCGAAGGCGGCCAGACGGCGGGTCAGGGCCTCGCCCCGCTGACCGGCGGCCAGCGCCGCGCGGCCGAGGCGACGCACCCGCTCCGGCTCGTCGGCCTGGCTGACCATCATGTCCAGCGCGCTGGTCATGACGCCCAGCAGGGCGTGGAAGTCCTGGCTGACGCCGCCGGTCAGGCGGCCGACGCCCTCCAGCCGGCGCGCAGCCTCCAGCTCGGCCTGGGCCTCGGCGCGGGCG
>JAIEQC010000004.1 GCA_019748055.1 Caulobacteraceae bacterium
GCGCTCTGCCTTCGTCGAAACGGTAACAACACACACAGCATCCGGGCGAAGGCCCGGCGCTCCGCCCGCCCTCCCCAACTCCGCGTGAAAACGACGGAGCGGTCAGCCGTGCCCGGCCGGGGCGCCCAGGCCGACGCCGCCGACCGGCGTGGTCGTGACGGCGTCGGAGAAGGAGGCGATCAGGGGCAGGCCCTTCTGGATCGCGCCCTTGACCTCCGGAACCTGGAGCGAGGCGCGGTGGGCGGCCTCGTCGGTCCAGACCTCGGTCACCCAGATGGCGTCGGCGTCCTGCGGGTCGTGGGCCACGACGTAGCTGAGGCAGCCGGGCATGCGGCCCAGCCCCTCCAGCAGGATCGCGGTCAGCTCGTCGCGCCGTCCGGCGGTCGCCGTCATCTTGCCGATCAGTCCGTACATGGTCCCCTCCGCGCGGCCGGGCGAGGTGAGGCCGAGGGTCGCCAGACCCGTCGCCCCCGCCAGAAATCCGCGCCTGTGCGTCATCGGCGCACGATAGCGCGCCTCGCCCCTTGGCGCCGAAGCAATTCAGCGCCAGATGCGCGCCATGGCGTCCCTGCACTTGATCAAGCTCTGCGTCGGCGTGGCGAGGGTCGAGACGCTGGAGCGCCGGATCGGCAAGGGCCAGTGGCTGACCGTCCACACCCGCATGACGCCCAAGCGCGCGGCGGAGCTGGAGGAGGGCGGCTCGATCTACTGGGTCATGAAGGGCTCGGTCACCTGCCGCGTGCCGATCGCCGACATCACGACCAAGGGGGAGGGGCGCGCTTCCATGTGCCACATCCGCCTGCACCCGGAGGTGATCCGTACCGCCCCGCAGGCGCGTCGCCCGTTCCAGGGCTGGCGCTATCTGGAGCCCAGGGACGCGCCGCCGGACCTGTCGCAGATCGGCGACACCGACCTGCCCGACGATCTGGTGCGAGAGCTGCGCGAGATCGGGGCCTGGTGACGCGGGGCCATTGACCGGCGCGACCGGCCGTGGCCATTGCCGCCGCCCATGCCCGCCCTCAGCCCCCGCACCCTGACCACCACGCGCGAGCTGCTGACGCTCGCCTGGCCGGTCGTGCTGGCGCGGATCGGCATCATGGTCATGGGCCTGACCGACGCCATCGTGGTCGGCAATTGGTCGAGCCGCGAGCTGGCCTTCCACACCCAGGCCTGGACCCCGACCTCGGTCGTGATCACCACCGCCGTCGGCCTCTTGCTGGGCGTGCAGGTCATGACCGCCCGCCGCATCGGCGAGGGTCGGCCCGACCTGGCCGGGGCCGTGCTGCGCCGCGGCGCAGCCTATGCCCTGACGATCGGCGTCGGCTCCATGATCGCCCTGATCGCACTGGGGCCGTGGGCCCTGTCGCGGCTGGGGCTGGAGGACGGTCTGGCCGAGGGCGCCGCGCCCGCCCTGACCGTCTTCGCCCTGTCGATGCCCTTCTATCTGGTCAGCGTGGCGGGGCAGTTCTTTCTCGAAGCGCTGAACCGGCCCAAGCCGGGCATGATCGCCATGTGGGCGGCCAATGCGGTGAACCTGGGCCTGAACCTGCTGCTGGTGCCCGATCTGCTGGGTCTGGGCGTGGACGGGGCGATCGCTTCGGCCTGGGCCACCTTCGGCGCGCGCTTCGCCCTGGCGGCCTTCCTGATCTGGTGGATCCTGCGACTGCCCGAAGCCCGGGCGCTGGGCGTCTTCACCCGCCCCGCGCCGGATCCCGAGGCCGCGCGGGAGCAGCGCAAGATCGGCTATGGCGCGGGCTCCAGCTATTTCATCGAGGTCGGCGCCTTCGCCCTGATGACCGTGATCGCCGGTCGTCTGGGCGCGGCCGAGACGGGCGCATGGGCCGTGGTCCTCAACATCGCCGCCATCATCTTCATGGCACCCATGGGCATCTCGTCGGCCACCGCCGTGCTGGTCGGACGGGCCCACGGCGCGGGCGACGGGCGGGGGGTGCTGCGCGCCGGTCTGGTTGGCATCGCTGTGGTCGCCCTGCTGACGCTTGCGGTCTCGCTGCTGGTCTGGCCGACCGCCGAGCTGCTGGTCGGCGCCTACAGCCGCGAGCCGGGGCTTATGGCGCTGGCCGTGCCCGCCTTGATCCTGTCGACGCTGTTCTTCGTCGCCGACGGCATCCAGGTCGTGGCGGCCCAGGCCAACCGCGCGGCCGGCGACGTCTGGTGGCCCACGATCATGCACTTCGCCGCCTACGGCGCGATCATGATGCCGCTGGGATGGTGGCTGGCGCCGACGCTGGGGGTGGACGGTCTGGTCTGGGCCGTGATCGTGGCCAGCCTGGTGTCGTCCAGCCTGCTTGCCGGGCGGTTCGTCAGGGTGGCGAGGCGGCTGGCTCCGGCTGCGTGAACCGCAGCGTGTTGCCGTCCGGGTCGTCGACGTAGAACTCTCGCGTGCCCCACGTCTGATCCAGAGGCGCCTGATGCACGGGCGACGCGGGCTTTTGCGACGTGTCGAGCCCGCGCCGGCAGAATGCCGCGTACAGGGCATCGACGTCCGAGGTCAGCACCACGATCGCTTGACCGACGACGCCGTCGCCGGCGTGGCTGGACAGGTAGAGCTCATCTGAACCCCTGACGAGGGTGGCGAAGGCCGGGTCGCCGGACTCCGGCCAGCGGCCCGCAAGCTGAAAATCAAGCATGGACGTGTAGAAGGCGATCGAGCGATCGACGTCGGCTGATTTCACGGTGGGGATGATCGCCATGCGCCAGCCTACGACGCTCTCCGCCGATCTCACAGCCCCGCGTGACGGGCACGGTCAACGCCTCTATATCCGACGCCTTCCCCGAACCCTCCGGACACCCATGGCCCGCATCCTCGTCACCTCGGCGCTGCCCTACATCAACGGCATCAAGCATCTGGGGAACCTGGCGGGCTCCATGCTGCCGGCCGACGTCTGGAGCCGGTTCAAGCGGGCGCAGGGGCATGAGGTGCTCTACATCTGCGCCACCGACGAGCACGGCACCCCGGCCGAACTGGCCGCCGCCGCCGCCGGTCAGGACGTGCGGACCTATTGCGACGAGCAGCACGAGATCCAGAAGCGGGCAGGAGAGGCCTTCGGCCTCAGCTACGACTGGTTTGGACGCAGTTCCAATGAGCCGAACCGCCGCCTGACCCAGCAGTTCGCCAAAGCGCTGGAGGCGAACGGCTACATCGAGGAGCGGGTGGATCGCATGATCTATTCCGTCGACGACGCCCGCTTCCTGCCGGACCGCTACGTCGAGGGGACCTGCCCGCACTGCGGCCACGTCGGCGCGCGCGGCGATCAGTGCGACAACTGCGGCCGCCTGCTGGACCCGACCGACCTGATCGAGCCCTATTCGGCCGTGTCCGGCAGTCGGAACCTCGAGGTCCGCGACACGCGCCACCTCTATCTGCTGCAAACGAAGCTGGAAGGCGCCATCCGCGACTGGATCGGGTCGAAGTCGGGCTGGCAGACGCTGGCCAAGTCCATCGCGCTGAAGCACCTCGATGAAGGCCTGATCGACCGCGGCATCACCCGCGACCTGAAGTGGGGCGTGCCGGTGGTGGGCCCCGACGGCGCGCCGCGCCCGGGCATGGAGGGCAAGGTCTTCTACGTCTGGTTCGACGCCCCGATCGAGTACATCGGCGCGACCGAGGAGTGGGCCGACGCGACCGGCCGAACCTGGCGCGACTGGTGGCGTCTGGACGAAGGGGCCGACGACGTCCGCTACGTCCAGTTCATGGGCAAGGACAACGTCGCCTTCCACACCGTCAGCTTCCCCGCGACCATCCTGGGATCGGGCGAGCCGTGGAAGACGGTGGACCAGCTGAAGGCCTTCAACTGGCTGAACTGGTACGGCGGCAAGTTCTCGACCAGCCAGAAGCGCGGCGTCTTCATGGACCAGGCGCTGGAGCTTCTGCCGGCCGACTACTGGCGCTGGTTCCTCACCGCCTACGGGCCGGAACACTCCGACGCGGCCTTCACCTGGGAGCAGTTCCAGGGCGCGATCAACAAGGATCTGGCCGACGTGCTGGGCAACTTCGTCAACCGCATCGTCAAGTTCACCGAGTCCAAGTTCGACGGCGTGGTGCCTGAAGGCGGCGAACCGGGTCCGGTCGAAGAGAAGCTTGAGGCCGACCTGCGCGCCGCGATCGCCGAGGCCACAGAGCAGTTCGAGGCCATGGAGTTCCGCAAGGCCGCGCAGGCGATCCGCGCGGCGTGGGTGCTGGGCAACGAATATCTGCAGGTCGCCGCGCCGTGGACCGCGCTGAAGACCGACCGCGACGCGGCGGCGGTGGGCGTGCGCACCGGCCTGAATCTGGTCGCCCTGTTCGCCCGCCTGGCCGCGCCGATCCTGCCCTTCTCGGCGGAGAAGATCGCGGCCTCCGTCGGCTCGACTGAGCTCAGCTGGCCCGCCGCCGACGAGGCGTGGCTGGACGCGATCCCCGCGGGCCTGCCCGTCGCCCATCAGGGCGTGCTGTTCGCCAAGATCGAAGACGCCCAGGTCGCGGAGTGGTCCGAACGCTTCGGCGGCGCCGGCTGAGCTTCAATTGAAAAGGGCCCGGATCGCTCCGGGCCCCTTGGTCATGTCGCCGGAACCGGCACCGGCGCCGGCGCGTCCGACGGACGGGTGGGCGTCGGCGGGGCGGGCAGGACGCTGTCCTCGCTGCGCACGCCCTTCATGTGCTTGGCCACTTCCTCCTCGCCGATGTCGAGGAAACCGGGGACCGAGGCGTTGTGACTTTCCAGGTTGCCGGTCCGCACCACGACCGAGCGGTAGCCGTCCCAGATCATGTGCAGCGCGACGTACAGCACGACGACCAGACCGACGTAGCCGATCCAGCGATACTTGGTCAGCAGCTTGGCGATGTAGGTGGCGGCCACGCCCATCAGGGCGATCGACAGCACCAGGCCGAAGACCATGATCCACGGATGATCGTGCGCCGCGCCGGCCACGGCCAGGACGTTGTCCAGCGACATGGTCACGTCGGCGATCATGATCTGCAGCAGGGCGGCGCCGAAGCTCTTGCGCTTGAGGCCCAGCTCTTCCGGCGTCGGGCCCTTGCCGTGCTCGATCTGCATGGCCAGCTCCAGCTCGGCCTCGGCCTCGGCCTGATCGTGCGTGGCGGACTCGCGCAGCTCGCGCCACATCTTCCAGCACACCCACAGCAGCAGCACGCCGCCCGCCAGCAGCAGGCCGACGATGGCCAGCAGCTGCACGGTGATCAGGGCGAAGCCGATGCGCAGCACGACCGCCGCGATCAGGCCGATCATGATGGCCTTGCGCCGCTGCTCGGGCGCCAGCGCCGCGGCGGCCAGGCCCACGGCCACGGCGTTGTCGCCGGCCAGAACCAGATCGATCATCAGGACCTGACCGAGGGCGGTCAGCGCTTCGGGAGTGAAGAGTTCTGCGAAATTCATGCGCGCGCTCTAGGCCAGGGCGGGGCGGGTGCGCAAGCGTCGAGGCGAGCTCAGCCGCCGCGACGCCGCGTCGCCTCGTACAGCGCCACCGCCGCCGCGTTCGAGACGTTCAGGCTTTCGAACCCGCCCGGCATGGGAATGCGCGCCAGCACGTCGCAATGCTCGGCCACCAAGCGGCGGATGCCGTCGCCTTCCGACCCCATGACCAGCACGGTCGGCGATCCGTCCAAGGCGTCGGCCAGATCGACGTCGGTCGCCCCGTCCAGGCCGACGGCCCGCCAGCCGGCCTCGGCCAGGGTCTCCAGCGCCCGGCTCAGATTGGTCACCCGTGCATGCGGCAGACGTTCGGTCGCGCCGACCGCCGCCTTGGCCAACGCTCCCGCCAGCGCCGGCGAGTGCCGGTCCTGTACCACGATGCCGCGCGCCCCGAACGCCAGCGCCGAGCGGAAGATGGCGCCGACGTTCTGGGGGTCGGTGATCTGGTCCAGCATGACGATCACGCCCTCGGCCGGCTCGGCCAGGTCGGCCAGCGGCACGCCCTCCAGCGGCGCCGCCTTGAAGACGAAGCCCTGATGCACGGCGCCGGGCGGCAGAAGGCGGGCGAGGTCGGCGCCGTCCATCACCTCGGCGCGATGTCCGTGCGGGGCCAGCCCGTCGACCTCGATCTCGGCGGCGCGGTCCGGCGTCGCGAGCAGCCGCCCCATGCCCCTGCGCGCGGGATTCGCCAGCGCGGCCAGAACGGGGTGCCGCCCCCAGATCAGATGGTCGGGATCGATCCGGTTCCGGGCCGCGCGCCGGCCGTCCGATCGAGCGGGTGTTGCGCCGTCGCGGCCTTTGCCCACGGGCCTTTCGGCGGCGCGAGCGGGGCCTTTTGGCCGGCCTGAAAAGGCCCTGTTCCGGTCGTTGCGTTCGCGTTTCGACGACACTATAAGACGCGCTCCGATTTGGGGCCCCTAGGGTTTTCCGGGTCCGGCGCCCCTCTAAACCAGGCGTCGCGGGATGCCGAGGCCTTTCGTCCGACGTCGCTTCCGGTCCGCCGGAAACGCCCCGGACGCCCGATGAGGTTTCTCGACGCGCGCTGGGGGAATGTCCCGAGCGGCAAAGGGGGCGGACTGTAAATCCGCTGCGTAAGCTTCGCAGGTTCGAGTCCTGCTTCCCCCACCACGCGTGTCGAAGAACCTGATCTGGCGGCGCTCCGAAGCGAACGCGGGTATAGCACAATGGTAGTGCAGCAGCCTTCCAAGCTGAGGATGTCGGTTCGATCCCGTCTACCCGCTCCAGATTTTGAACGCTGACAACCGCCCACCTTCCGGGCCGCAGGAGTTTTGGCCATGGCCAAGGAAAAGTTCGAACGCACGAAGCCGCACTGCAACATCGGCACGATCGGTCACGTGGATCACGGCAAGACGACGCTGACGGCGGCGATCACGATGACGCTGGCGAAGTCCGGTGGGGCGACGGCGAAGAAGTACGAGGACATCGACGCGGCGCCGGAGGAGAAGGCGCGCGGGATCACGATCAACACGGCGCA
>JAIEQC010000017.1 GCA_019748055.1 Caulobacteraceae bacterium
TCGCGGACGCCAGCGCCGCGCGGACCGGCGGCGCGAACAGGCCGCAGCGCGCGTCCGCCGCCAGCATGAAGGCGCGGTCGTAATGCGGATCGGCCGCCTGCACCGCGCCGGCCGCCACGACGGCGGACAGAGCGACGGCGGCGGCCAGAACGGTCGCGATGCGGGCTTGGCGGCTCGACTTCATGCGGTCATAGGAGCACGGGAACCCTTCCGGTCCCGTTTTCGATCAAGGTCAACAAAGTGCTGATCGCCTCGGACGTCTGGGTCGCGGCCCTGATCCGCCGGGCGGAGCTGGGCGGCGCCTCGGCCATGGTCACCCGTCGCGGCGACGCGCGCGCCGGGGCCGTGCTGGTCAAGGTCTGGAACTCTTCCGAAAGGCGCGCGCGCGTATGGAGCGAGGCGTCCGGCCCCGACGGCGACCGGCTGTGGCTGCAGACGATCGAGAGCGAGGCCGAGAGTGAGGTCGACGCCTGGATCAAACGGCAGGCCGACTATGATCCCGACGTCTGGGTGGTCGAGATCGAGGACCGCGAGGGGCGCCACTTCCTGACCGAGAAGGTCGGTTAACCTGCCGGAAAGCATCACACTTTCTTAGCCGCGTTCGTGAACCGGACCGCAAGCGGCGGCGCCTATCTTGACCGTCAACGGGCCGATCTGAGCCCGACGTGATGGTGGTGGGTTCGCATGCTCTTTCTTCTGAACGACGTCGTGTTCGACCTGGACGAGGCCTGCCCGGTCACGCCCGGCGACGCGCGCCGGTTCGAGAAGCTGGGCTTCGACTATGTGCTGGAACTGGGCTGCGAACTGTTCGCCGAGGATCCGGAACTGCACCGCAACGATCCCCAGCGCGCGCGCCGTCTGGCCTGGCTGCTGCACGACCGCGAGCCAGGGCTGAACGCCGCCCTGTTCGCCGCCCCCGCGCGCGACTGTCCGCCCGAACTGGTCGAGCCGCGCTTCTGCGCCCTGCCCGACGCCGTGCTGGCCGAGTTGCACGGCAAGGCCCGCCGCGGCGGCCTGACCCCCGTCGCCGCCGACCGCGCCGTCTGGAACCGCATGGCCGCCTGACAAGGCCACGCTTGGCGGCCCGCACAAGCTGAGGTTAGGGTGTCCCCGGGGCAGTCGCCGGGGGGAGTTCCATGTCCATTCGCATCCTGACCGCGCGCGCGGTCGGCAGAGGGCTGACCGCGCTTTGGATCGCGGTCGCCGTCCTGGCGCTCGGCCTCGTGTCCGCGTCAACGCCGGCCCAGGCGCAGTCGCGGTGGAAGGTGGCCGAAAGCCGGAACTTCCTCGTCCACAGCGACGGGCCCGAGCGTGAACTGCGCGACTGGGTCGCCAAGCTGGAGACCTTCGACTTCATGCTTCGCAGCCGGCTGGGCCTGGATCCGGCCGTGCCTGCGACCCGCCGCCTGCCGATCTATCTGACCGATGCGGCAGGCCTGCGGGTCATCATGCCGGACGCGGACCGCAGGGGCGTCGCGGGCGTCTATTTCGCCAACGAGGAAGACACCTACGCCGTCGCCCTGCGTCTTGGCGGAGAGGCCGTGCTGTTCCACGAGTACTTCCACCACTTCATGCATCAGAACTTCGCCGCGGCTTATCCTGCCTGGCTGGTGGAGGGGTTCGCGGAATACTACTCGACCGCCGAGGTCCGGGGCGACGGGGTGATCGAGGTCGGTCGACCCGATCCCCGCACCCTGGAGTGGCTGGCCCGCACTGAGTGGATTCCGTTGGAGCGGCTTCTGTCGCAGCGCTACTTCGAGGTTCGGCGGCCTGAAGACCGGGCGACCTTCTACCCGGTGTCCTGGTTGATGACCCACTGGCTGCTGTCCGAGAAGCCGGAGCAGATGGCCGCCTACATGCAGGCGGTCGGACGGGGCGGCGACCCGGCGCGCAGCCTGGAGGAGGTCACCGGCCTGTCGCTGGTCGAGATCGAGCGCGCGCTGCGTCGCCATCTGCGCGGATCCATGCCCTATGTGCGCCTGAGCTACGAAGTTCCCGAGCCGGCGTTCGAGGTGCGGACGCTGCCCACCTCCGCCGACGACCTGCTGTTGCTGAACCAGGCGCTGAAGACGTCCTCGACGCCCGAGCGCCGGGCCCAGCTGCCGGTTCTCGTCCGGGCCGCGGCGGCAAAGCATCCCGACGACCTTCTGGCCCGTCGTGCGCTTGGACACGCCGAGCTGCATTTCGGCGACCGCGACGTGGGCGAGGACGTCCTGCACGACGTCGTCGCCCGCTGGCCCGAAGACGTGGAGGCGCTGCAGTTGCTGGGCGAGGCTCACCTCTCGCTGGCCGACGAGGCCGACGCGCCGGAGGAGGCGGCGGCGCTGACGCGCGAGGCGCGGGGGTATTTGAGCCGGGCGAACGCCGCGCGCTCAAGCGACTACGTCACGGTCGGCCTGCTGGCGCGCAGCCGCGTCGGGATGGAGGGCTATCCCAGCGTCAACGACCTGAACACCTGGATCGTCGCCGTTCAGCTGGCGCCCCAGCTGGCCGAGGCGCGCATCGGCGCCGCCCAGGCCCTCATGCTGGTGGATCGACAGCCGGAGGCGATCATCCTGCTGCGCCCGCTGGCGGCGTCACCGCACGGCGGGGGCGCGGCCGAGACGGCGGCCCGGCTGATCGCGGCGGCCGAAGCCGGCCAGCGCAGCGTCGACCTGCCGGAAACACCCGAGGACGCGGAAGAGGAAGCGCCGCAATGATCCGTCTCATCATGCTGATCGTCGCAGCGACGATCCTGCTCGCCCAACCGGCGCGCGCGCAGACGTGGCTCAAGGCCGAGAGCGAGCACTTCATCGCCTATTCGGACGGCGGCGAGGGGGCGCTTCGGGCCTTCGTCACCAAGCTGGAGCGGTTCGACCAGATCCTGCGCCTGCGCTTCGGCATCCCGGCGGACCGTCCGACGCTGCGCAAGCTGCCGATCTATCTGGTGTCGCGCCACGACGGACTGGAGGCGGTCGCGCCGGGGATCGGGCGGGGCGTCGCCGGCTTCTACACGACCAATGAGGAAGACATCTTCGCCGTCGCCATCCGCAACGACGGCGACCAGACGATCCTGCACGAATACGCGCACCACTTCTTCTTTCAGCACCTGAACGCGCCCTATCCCGGCTGGCTGACCGAGGGTCTTGCGGAATACGTCATGACGGCGCGCATCCGCGACGACGAGTTCATCCTGGGCGAGCCCAATGCGGCCCGGGTCAGCTGGCTGAACTACGGCGCCTGGATTCCGCTCGACTCGCTGCTAAGCCAGCGTTTCGGTCAGGTTGAGAGCGGCGAGTATCGGGCCACTTACTATCCGGTCGCGTGGCTGCTGACCCACTGGTTCTTCGCCTCACCTGAACGCTCGCAGCAGCTGGACCGATATCTGGGTCTCGTCGCGTCGGGCGTCGGCCCGTCGGAGGCGATCACCCAGGCGACGGGCCTGACGATGACCCAGCTGACGCAGACCCTCACCGCCTATGGCCGAGGCAACGTCTATTCGCAGACCTTCCCGATCGCCTATCGACCGATCGACGTCACCGTCACGCGCATGCCGGAGTCGGCGCGCGACCTGATCCTGATCGGACAGCGCATCAAGCGGCCGCTGACCGAAGAGCAGCGCGCCGAGGCGCTGGAGGACGTGCGCCGGCGGGCGGCGCGCTGGCCCAACGATCCGTTCGCCCTGCTGGTTCTCGGACACGCCGAACTGCACATGGGCGACGCGGCGGTGGGCGAGGCCACGCTGCTGAAGGTGCTGGAGCTGGCGCCGGAGACGGACGAAGCCCTGCAGTATCTGGCCACCCAGCGCGTCCGCCAGGCAGAGGAGACGGAGGACGCGGATCAGAAGCGCAGCCTGCTGGGCCAGGCGCGGGGTTTCCTGTCGCGAGCCTATCGCATCGATCCGGACGACTATTTCACCCTGCTGCTGATCGCAGAGACGCGCGAGGGTCAGGCCGGCTATCCGAACGAGAACGACATGCTGACCTGGGAGGCGGCCTTCGACGGCGCGCCGCAGCTGTCGGCCGTTCGGCTGGGCTATGGGCGGGCGTTGATCGCCACGGGCCGGTTGCCCGAGGCCTTCGCCGTGCTGACGCCGTTGGCCAACAGCCCGCACGGCGGAGACGCGGCCGACGCGGCCCGCGCCCTGATCGCCGAGGCGCGCGGGGAGGCTCCGCCCCCTGCCGAGGCCGCGCCGGAGGAGCCCGTCGATCAGGCGGGCTGAGGCTCCACGCGCGTCGGGCGTCCGCGCCGCCGCGACTTGATCCAGGCCTTGATGCGGTCCTGAAGCGGCGCGTCGATCAGGAAGTGGAACGCGAAGGCGAAGCCGACCGCCGCCAGAACGCCCGCGCCCCACAGCGCCCACTGCACCGGCTCCGAAAGGCCGAAGCGGGCGACCGCCACGTTGACGGCGCCGAACCAGGCGATGCGCACCACCTCGTTCGAAATGAACATGGAGAAGCTGACCAACGCGGCCTTCTCCACCCACTTTGACGGGCGCGTGACCGGGATGGCGCCGGCGGCCAGGATGATCAGGCCGATGCAGGCGATCGAGGCCAGGGCGTTCTTGTCGAACCATTGCAGCCCGGCGAAGGCGGCCGTCGCCGCGATCATCGTCCAGCCCGCCAGCCGCGGGGCGATCCAGGCGCGCGAGGCGAACTGCGCCAGGCACATGCCCAGGAAGAACAGCGGCAGGGCTCGAATGAACCCATACTTCATCGGCATCTGCCAGACGGGAAGGCCCAGCGCCGCCCAGGTCGCTTCGTTCGCCAGCAGATAGACGCCGACGCCCAGACCCAGCGCGGTCCACGGACCGACGCGGTTCAGCCCCTTCAGGATCCAGGGAAAGCCCAGGTAGCAGCCGATCAGGGCCGAGATCGACCAGGTCGGGGCGTTCCAGCCCAGGCCGCCGGGCACGCCGAAGCTCTGGACGAGGAAAAGCTGCGCCGGGAACTGGCTCCAGTCGAACCATTCCGGATTGCGCGGCGCCACGCCGGCCGCGGTGCTGAGGATCACCAGCCCCGCGAGCCCCAGCGCCATCATCAGATGCGCCGGCACGACCCGCAGAACCCGCTTCAGCACGAAGTCGCCGGGCGTCATCGCGCCCCTGCGCAGCGCCTCCTGATAGACCCGCATCAGCACATAGCCGCTGTCGATCAGGAAGAAGTTGGTCAGCAGGAAGCCGCCCCGCTCGAACACCGGATGCAGCACCTCCGCCAGCGCGTGCGGCCCGGCCGCCTGGAAGTGATGCAGGATGATCAGGACGGCCACGATGAACCGCAGCGCGTCCAGCCAGCCGCCGCGCGCGATCGGAACCGTCTCATTTCGGGTCGAAATCAGGGCCTGGGCCATGGCGAACCGTCCTTTCGGACGTCACGCCGCAAGGAGCGGGCCGGAGTTTCCCTAACCCCGCATTAACCATGCACGCGGCAGTTTCTGCCCGGTTCGGTGCGTGCGGAGTTGAGCGATGAGCGGGGCGGAAGTTCTGGACGTGGGGCGCGACGCCCTGTGGCTGACGATCCAGCTGTGCGCGCCGGCGCTGATCGTGGCGCTGGTGGTCGGCGTGTGCATCGGCCTGTTCCAGGCTCTGACGCAGATCCAGGAGCAGACCCTGGTCTATGCCCCCAAGATCCTGGCCATCTTCGTGTCCCTGCTGCTGTTCCTGCCGCTGATGGGCGGGCTTTTGGGCGGCTTCATGCGGACGATCGCGGCGCGCATCGCGGGCATGTAGGTGAACGCCTTCGCCGCCGCGGATGAGGTGTGGGCCGCGGCGCTGATCTTCGCGCGGCTGGGCGCCGTGCTGCTGCTGCTGCCGGGCATCGGCGAGAGCTATGTGCCGCCGCGCATCCGCCTGTCGCTGGCGCTGGTGATGACGCTGGCCCTGTGGCCGGTGCTGACGGCCTATCTGCCGCCCCTGCCCGAAAGCCTGGGCTCGACCGTCGGCTGGATCATCCGCGAGGTGCTGGTCGGGCTGGCCATGGGCGCGGTGCTGCGCGCCTTCATGACCGCGTTGGCCACGGCCGGCGAGGTGGTGTCGTTGCAGACCACGCTCAGCTTCGCCCAGACGGCCAATCCGCTGCAGGCCCAGCCGGGGTCGACCATCGCCGCCTTCCTGACGGTGATGGGAGTGACGCTGATCTTCGCCACCGACACCCATCACCTGTTCATCGCCGGACTGGTCGGCAGCTATCGGCTTATCGCGCCGGTGCAGCCGCTGATCGCGACCGACTTCACCACCCTGGCCGTACGGACGCTGGGCGAGAGCTTCCTGCTGGGCGTTCAGCTGGCCGGGCCGATCCTGGTCTTCTCGCTGATCCTGAACCTGGGGTCGGGGCTGATCGGGCGGATCATGCCGCAGTTTCAGGTCTTCTTCGCCACCGCGCCGCTGAGCATCCTGGGCGGCCTGGCCATCTTCGCCCTGTCGCTGGGGACGCTGGGGACGGTCTTCGTCGACCGCTACCGCGCCCTGGCACAGGTCTTCGTCACGGGAGGCGCCGGTGGCTGACACGCCGGATCCCGAGTCGAAGACAGAAGACGCCACCCCACGAAAACTTGCGGAAGCCCGCAAGAAGGGCGACGTCGCCCGAAGTCCCGACGTCGGCTCGACCCTGTCGCTGCTCGGGGCGGTGGCGGTGCTGCTGACGCTGGGCGGCGGCTTCGCGGCCCAAATGGCGGCGGATCTGCTGCCCTTCATCGCCTCTCCCCACCGGATGACGGGCGCCCTGGACGCCGGGGCGGGCGTCGAGATCGGGGCGCGCGCCCTGTGGGCGGCGGCGCCCTTCATGGGGGCCTTGGCGCTGGCGGTGCTGATCGGCGGGGTCGGCGGGAACGTCGCCCAGTCGGGCGGCATCGTCTTCTCCGGCGAGAAGCTGAAGCCCGACTTCAAGAAGCTGAGCCCCATCAGCGGGTTTCACCGCATCTTCGGCCCCGACGGGCTGGTGCAGTTCCTGAAGACCTTCATCAAGCTGGTGGTGCTGGGCTTCATCTGCTGGCTGACGATCAAGCCGCACATCGCGGGGCTGGAGACGCTGTCCGCCCTGCCCCCGGCGGCGGTCCTGCCGCTGGTGCGCGACCTGTGCCTGACGCTGGCGGCGTCGGCGATCGCCTTCATGACCGTGACGGCCGGCGCCGACTATCTGTGGCAGCGGTTCCGCTTCGCCAAGCGGATGCGGATGACCAAGGAAGAGGTCAAGGAAGACTTCAAGCAGTCCGAGGGCGACCCCCACGTCAAGGCGCGCCAGAAACAGCTCCGCATCCAGCGCAGCCGCCGCCGCATGATCCAGAACGTGCCCAAGGCGACGGTCGTGGTGACGAACCCGACCCACTATTCCGTCGCCCTGCGCTATGAGCCGGACAAGGGCGACGCCGCGCCCGTGTGCGTGGCCAAGGGCGTCGACGCCCTGGCCCTGCGCATCCGGCAGGTGGCCGCCGAGCACAAGGTGCCGACGGTCGAGAACGTGCCCCTGGCCCGCGCCCTCTACGCCACCGTCGAGGTGGACGAAGTCATCCCGCGCGAGCATTTCGAAGCCGCCGCCAAGGTGATCGGCTTCGTCATGCAGTCACGGAAGGGACGTCGTCCTTCTCCCCTTGCGGGAGAAGGTGGCAGCCCGAAGGGCTGACGGATGAGGGGTCGCACAGCTTCGGACCATCCCGCCCTCTCGATGGATGACGGCAAGGACGGGCGCGACCCCTCATCCGTCTCGCTTCGCGAGCCACCTTCTCCCGCAAGGGGAGAAGGGCCTTTATGTCGTATGCTGTCCCATCCGAATCGGGCGCACAGACCATGACCCCATCCCGCCGCCAGGCCTTCGATCCCCTGCTGATCTTGATGGCGGTCGGCGCCGCGGCGGCGGTGGCGGCGATGGCCTATCCGGCGTTCCGGGCCGATCCGTTCAGCGCGCCGGGGATGATCCTGATCTGCGCGGCGGCGGGGGTGGCGCTGATCGGCCTTTTCGCCTTCGGCCGCAATGAGGCCGTCCAGCGGCCCGGCGGTGACGCCGCGGTCGAGATTCTGGACGCTTTGGCCGAGCCCGCGGCCCTGGTCTGGTCGTCCGGCCAGGTGCTGGCCTTCAACGGAGCCTGGGCCGAGGCCAACGGCGCGACCACCTCCCTGCCCAAGGCGCGGGCGGGCGGACAGGCGCTCTACGCCGCCTTCGCCGAGGCCCGGCGCGGCGGCGAGGGCCGCGCCATCGTCTCGATCGGCTCGAAGGAGATCGAGGTGGTCATCGGGCGCGCGGGCGAGGGGCGCTTCCTGCTGCGCGCCGCGCCCGACGCCCTGCTGGCCCCCGCCGCCGAACCCG
>JAIEQC010000060.1 GCA_019748055.1 Caulobacteraceae bacterium
CGCGGGCCTGACCACCGGCGGCGCAGGCGGCGGGGGCGCGCCCGGTCTCGTCGTCGTCGTGGCGGAGGGCTGACCATGCCCCACGACGCGCCCGAAGACCGCATCCCGGACATCGAGTCCTGGGACCTGCCCGACCGCCTGACCTGGGAGGAATGCCTTGACGAAACGGCCTTTCCTGGCCGCCCCGGCGCCGACCGTCGCAACCGGGAGGACGACGAATGAACGATCCCAACTCCCCGATGGCCGAGGGCCGCTGGCTGTGGCGCCGGCTGTTCGTCTTCCTGACGGCGGCGGGTCTTCAGACCCTGCTGGCGCGCGCGCTGGATCGGGCGGGGCCGGAGCATGCCGCGCGCGCCGCCGACGGCCTGCTGGTCCTGCTGGGTCTGACGCTCGTGATCTATCTGGTCGCGCCCACGGCGCAGCAACTCGCCGCCCTGTTCGCCCAGCTGAAGCTGGGAGGCCGCGCATGAGCTTCCGTCTGTCCGAACGTTCGCGACGCAGCCTGAAGGGCGTGCATCCGCATTTGGTCGGCGTCGTCGAGGAGGCGCTGTCGCTCAGCCCGATCGACTTCATGATCACCGAGGGTCTGCGGACACCGCGCCGGCAACAGGCGCTGGTCCGCGCCGGAGCCAGCCGGACGATGAGCTCGCGTCATCTGACCGGTCATGCCGTCGATCTGGCGGCCTTCGTGGACGGGAAGGTCCGCTGGGACTGGCCGCTTTATCCGCGCATCGCCGAGGCGATGAAGGCCGCCGCTCGCCGACAAGAGGTCGCCCTGATCTGGGGCGGCGACTGGCCCCGTCTGCGCGACGGACCGCACTTCGAGCTGGATCGGAGGGCCTATCCATGAATCCCGCCACGCTCCGCCGCCTG
Organism: Caulobacteraceae bacterium; assembly: GCA_019748055.1. Lineage (GTDB taxonomy): Bacteria > Pseudomonadota > Alphaproteobacteria > Caulobacterales > Caulobacteraceae > Brevundimonas. The sequence goes on from JAIEQC010000060.1 coordinate 874, forward strand.
CTCGTTCCCTTGGCGGCCGCCGCGGCGCTGGGCCTGTTCGTGACCGTCGCCGCGCCCGCCCTCGGCTTCCACTGGGATCCCTTCGACCGGACGGCGAAGCGGCTGGCCGCGATGGAGGCTCGTCTCGCCGATGCGGAAAAGGCCGCGACCCAGGCCACGGCTTTGGCGCGGGCCGAGGCCGATCAGGCCGTCCGCGTCGATCGGCATCATAGCACCGTCGCCGAGGCCGCCCGCGTGGCGGCCGACTTCACCTCTCATTCCGGAACCCCCGCCGATGTCGAATCCCTGCCTGCGGATTGCGCCGCTCGCCTTCATGACGCTGACCGTCGCCTGTGCGCCCTCGCGCCCGATCTCTGCGCCGCCGAGGCTCAGCCTGCCGGCCGCGGCGACGTCGCCGTGCCGCCTGCCGATCCTGCCGAGCCGCCCGACGCAGGCGGATCTTGAGGCGGCTTACGTCGCGCGCGGCGTGGCCCTTATCGAGTGCGAGGGCGCGCGCCGGCTGGCGATCGACGCCCTGCGGGCTGAACGCGGCCTCTCGGACCCATGACCCGGCACATCATGCCGACCCGCCCGGCATTTTCTGCCGTGCGGGGCGATGAGGTGGGCAAATCCTGCCGGGTCGAGACGTGGTGAATCAGAAGTACCGTAGAAAAATCAGCCTTCTGACTGAACCGGCCTGGCGGACCCGCTGGCCCTTTCCTTGCTGCCTCATCTGCCGAGCAAAATGCTCCCGGCAGCCAAAATGGCGTCGGACACCTTGAAAGAAGGACTACGTGCCATGGCGCTGAACAGCGTTAACACGAACGTGGGCGCGATGATCGCCCTGCAGAACCTGCAAGCCACCAACTCTGAACTGAGCGTGGTTCAGGGCCGCATCAACACCGGCAAGAAGATCGCGACCGCCAAGGACAACGGCGCCATCTGGGCCATCGCCCAGGGCCAGCGTTCGGAAATCGGCGCCCTGAACGCCGTCAAGGACAGCCTCCAGCGTGGCCAGTCGGCCGCGGACGTGGCCATCGCCGCCGGCGAATCGGTCTCGGACCTGCTGGTTCAGCTGAAGGAAAAGGCCCTGTCGGCCAGCGACACCTCGCTGACGACTTCGGCCCGCAACGCCCTGAACGAAGACTTCAAGGCCATCCGCGACCAGATCGCGACCGTCGTGTCGAACGCGTCGTTCAACGGGGTGAACCTGCTGAACGGCTCGAACACCGCCGGCTATAAGGCTCTGTCCAACGCGACGGGTTCGACCATCACGGTCAACGACGAAAACCTGTCGCTCGGCGGCGCCAATGTGACCCTGGCCGCCACGGCGACCATCGGCACCTCGACGCTGGCCGCCACGGCCCTGACGACGATCAACACCTCGATCAACAACGTCTCGGCCGCCCTGGCTCGCCTGGGCACGGGCTCGAACTCCCTGGGCACTCACCTGAAGTTCGTGAGCAAGCTGCAGGACACCATCGAGGCCGGCGTGGGCAACCTGGTCGACGCCGACCTGGCCAAGGAAAGCGCTCGCCTCCAGGCGCTGCAGACGAAGCAGCAGCTGGGCGTGCAGGCACTCTCGATCGCCAACTCCTCGACCTCGATCCTGCTCGGACTCTTCCGCTAAGGGCCGATGGACTGAAACGGCGGGCGTCTCTCCTTCGGGAAGGGCGCCCGCCCGCTCGTCCGGCAAGCCCTCCACTCAGGAGGCGCCGGCCCCAAGGCCGGTAAGGAGACATGGAACCCAATGCCAAGATAGCCCGCATCGCCCCGGTCGCCGCCCCTTCGGGCTCCGCGACGTCGGGGTCGTTCGACCGTCCGCCCGGCTCGCATGCGGCCGAACAGGCGGCCCGTTACCGTCTCGTGATCGAAGAGGGCCCCAGCGCGGGCTCCTACGTCTACAAGACGCTGGACCGGGTCACCGGCGAGGTCGTGCGGCAGTTGCCGCGCGAACAGGTCGTCCAGTTGATGCAGGGAAACGACTACGCCTCGGGATCGGTCATCGACACCAGCGCCTGACCGACCGCCCGAACCGTCTTACGCCGCCGCGCCGTCCCCGGGACAGCGCGGGTTTCGTCGTGGTGAATCGGCGTTAACCATACACACACGACTCGCCGCATAGCCTCGGAGCGACTTCAAAGAGGCACGAGCCGGATGACGAACAGCGTCCACACAAACAGCGCCGCCCAGGTCGCGCTTCAGAACCTCACCCGGACGAACGATCGCCTGTTCGACGTCCAAGGCCGCGTCTCGACGGGTCTCAAGGTGCAGGGGGCCAAGGATAACGCCGCCATCTGGGCGATCGCCCAGGGACAACGCGCGGACATCGCCTCTCTCGGCGCGGTGAAGCAGAGCCTGGATCGCGCCACCTCCATCGCCGACGTCGCGCTCGCCGCCGGCGAATCCATCTCCGACCTCCTGAACCAGCTTCGTGAAAAGGTCGTCGCGGCCAAGGATCAGTCTCTCGGCACGCAGTCGCGCCAGTTGCTGAACAACGACTTCCAGGCCCTGTTGCGCGCCATCAGCTCCGCCATCCAGAACGCCACCTTCGACGGCGCGAACATCTTCAACGGATCGGTCACGCCGGGCATCCGCTTCCTCGCCAACTCGGATGCGACGCAGACCGTGACGCTGTCCGCCAAGAACCTGACCCTTGGGGGCGCGATCATCGAAGTGTCGCTGGCGAACTCGCTGCTCACTGTGACGGGGGCGACCTCTGCGCTCAACCGCCTCGACGACTCGATCACCCAGTTGAATTCTGCCCTCGGCGACATCGGGGCCCAGGCCAAGCAGATTTCTGCGCACTCCAAGTTCGTCAGCAAGCTGGCCGACACTCTGGAGTCCGGCGTGGGCAATCTGGTCGATGCCGATCTGGCCAAGGAAAGTGCGCGGCTTCAGGCCTTGCAGGTCCAACAACAGCTGGGCGCGCAGGCTCTCTCCATCGCCAATCAGGCGCCCCAGGTCATCCTGTCGCTCTTCCGCGGCTAAGCGGAGGACTAGCTGCGGCGGGCCAGCCTCAGACCGACCGGTCGGACGCCGATCTGGACCGGGGCGGGGCCCATGCGCGGGCCAGGTTTGGCGGCCAGCCCGTAGAGGGACAAGAAGGCGGCGAAAAGCGAACGCGTACGGATCATCGCATCAAACCTTTCGGCGGTGGCGGCGGATCGACGGCGCATTAACGAATCGGTGCGAACACCGTTCCGCAGGCGGACGTTAACCCGGCGTAAGCGCCGATCGAAGACCCTGTTTTCAGGCGTCCACATGATCGACAACAGCTATCTTCTCGGCCTGTTCGGCGGGGCGCCTCAGTCCTCAGGCTTCAGCGTGTCTTCCGCGCTGGCTGCGACGAGGCGCCAGCCGACCCCGCCCTGGTCCTCCTCGGCCGTCGTGGCCCCAGCCGACGATCGCGTCCGGGCCGCGCTAGGCGGTCGCCGCATCATAGACGAGGACGCCGCTCGTCCCGACGCAGCCGACGCCTCGGGCGACTACCGCCGCCTCTTCGCCCTGTATCAGGGGTTGGAGACGCTGAACTCCCTCGCCAACCGAGCCGCGACCAAAGGAGTGTCCTCGACCGAGCTCTCCCTGCTCCAACGGCGGTTCGACCAGGGACTGGCCGAGGTCGGGTCGTGGCTGGGCGGGGCGGAGTTTCAGGACGTCCGCATGGTCCAGGGCACGACGTCCGCCCTGTCCAAGACCACCACGGCCGTCCGGCGCGATTCCGCCGTCTCGATCACCGCCCCCATTCACGAAGGCGCCCCCGACGCGGTCGTCGCCGCCTTCCAGGGCGACGTGGCCTTTTCGATCGGCATCAGGACCACCTCGGGCACGATCCAGATCGCCATCGACCTCGCCGACATGGGCGCGACGCCGCGCACGCTTGACGCCGTGGTCAAGCACGTCAACGACCAACTGCAGGCTGCGGGCGTTCAGACCCGCCTCGGCCGCGAGCAGATCGAGGCCGAGCCCAAGACGGTCACCGTCTCCGGCAAGACAGTCACCTTGCCGCCCGGGCCAGACCGCTGGGCCCTCGCCGTTCGCGGCACGTCGACGGAGACGGTCTCGTTCTCCGAGCCCGCGCCGCGCGACGCCGTCTACGTCGTCCAGGCCGCCGGCAAGGCCGGCACGCACGAGGTGCTGAAGTTCCAGTCTGACCAGGACGGCCCGACCCCCGCCACCGCCGCCCGCGTGGGCGAGACCCAGTGGGTCGACGGCCGGGTGTCCCAGACCGCCCTGCCGCAGGGGTACTCCGCCGTGCGAGCCTCCGCGGCCACCGCCGACGGTGGCCTGTGGCTGGTGGCCGACGTCGACGGTCCGGTCGCCGATCAGGCGATCAAGGGCGCGTCCGACGTGGCTCTGGTCCGGCTCGATTCCGCCGGACGCGTCGTCTCAACCCGCACGCTTGGCGCGGCGAACCAGGCCGGCGGCTATGCCCTGTCGGTCGCCGCCGACGGCCGCGTGGCCGTGGCCGGCTCGGTCGTCGGCGCGCTGGAGGCCGGCAAGTCCGGAGACGTGGCCACGGAGGTCGACTCCTTCGTCGCCGTCTTCGACGCGGCGGGCCAGGAACAGTGGATTCAGCGCCGCGGCGCGCGCGCGGCGGACGAGGCCACCTCCGTCTCCTTCGCCGCCGACGGCACGGTTGTCGTGGCCGGCCGCGCCCGCTCGGCCATGACCGGCGCGACGGCCCAGGGCGGCTGGGACGGCTACGTCCAGACCTTCCGCGCCTCCCAGATCTATCCCGGCGCTCCGTGGACGGTCACCGCCCCGGGCGTCGCCCAGTTCGGTTCCGGCGGCGACGACGGCGTTTCGGCCGTCGCCGCCGTGGGGCAGGAGGTCTGGACCACCGGCGTCGAGAACGGCCGCCTGATGGTTCGCCGCTGGGGTCTGGACGGCGACGGCCGCCCGACCCTGACGGGCCAGCGTGACCTGGGCCTGGCGGGCGGCGAGCCCGCCGGCATCTCGGTGGAAAACGGTCGCGTCGTCGTGTCGGGAACCAGCCACAACGCGGGCCTGCAGGCCGGCACGATCACCCGTGCCCACTCCGGCGGTACGGACGCCTATGTGATCGCCCTGAACGCCGACCTTTCCGCCTCTCCGGACGACCGCCTGACCTGGCTGGGCGGCGCCGGGAACGACGACGTGGCGGACGTGAAACTGCACGACGGCAAGGTCTGGCTCACCGGCGTGTTCAACAGGCCGGCTGACGCCAAGGAGGGCGACCCTACGCGCGGCTACCTGACCCGGCTCGACCCCCTGACCGGCGCCGTCGAATGGACCCGCGACTGGGCCGGCGACGGCGATCAGGCCCGTCCCGCCACCCTGGCCGTCGCCTCGAACGCCGCCGGCGTTCTGGATCGCCTGGGCCTGCCGCGCGGCGAGATCGCCCAGACCGACTCGCGCCGTCTGGTGGACGCCACCTCGCTGCGCCCCGGCGACCGGTTCTTCATCACGCCTCCCGGCGGCGGCCGCGCCGTCGCCGTGACGATCGACGCCCGCGACACGCTGCAAAGCCTGGCCCGCAAGATCGAGGGCGCCTCTCTCGGCCGCCTGCGCGTCACCGTCGCCGCCGAAGGGGCCAAGGCCGACTCCGATCCGGCGCTGGACTCGACCTTCGCGGGACTGCAGCGCCTGTCGATCGCGGCCCGCGACGGACGCGAGGGCGCGGTCCTGACCTCGGGCGAGCCCGGACGCGACGCCCTGGCCGCCCTGGGGCTGTCCGCCGGCTTCATCGGACCGACGGCGGGGGAGGGGGAGGCGAAGACCTTCGGCCTCGGCCTGCCCCGAAACCTCACACTGGCGAACGCCGACGCCGTCAAGGCCGCGGGCGAGCGCCTGCAGGCCGCCATGAAGGCGATCCGCGACGCCTATCGCGCCCTGAACCCGGTCGATCCCGCCGCCTCGGCCACCGGCGCGGCGCCCGCCTATCTGACCGCCCAGATCGCCAACTATCAGGCGGCCCTCGCCCGTCTCGGCGGGTGATCGCGGGTTTCCGGCTTCGCGGTTGACGCCCCCTGCGTCGGCAGGTCATTGAGAGTCCATCTTTCGAGAGCGACCTCATGGCCTCCCCCAACGACACCCGTGTCTTCCTGATCGCCGGCGGCGGCGCGGCGATCGTCGTCGCCGTGGCGTTGGCCCTGTGGTTCGGGCGCGGCCCTGCGCCGACGGAGGCCCCGCCGGCGTCCAAGGGCGGCCTGACGGTCGACGTGGCCGAGGCCCCCGCCTTGGAAAGCACGCGCGAGCTGCGCTGTTTCGTGGCCGGTCGCTTCGTGGGCATGGCCACCCTGACCCAGTGCGCCGAGCGAAACGGCCTGGCCACCGACGCCCTGGACGTCGGCATCGATGAGACCGGCGCCCTGGCCGCCGCCCCGACCGCGTCGCTGGCGCCCCCGCCGACCGAGCCGATCGAGATGGTCGAGGCCGAGCCCCTGCCGGACCTCCCGCCCGCGACCGACGCGGGTCAGCCCGTCGCCGCGCCGGGCGAGACCTGTCTGCGCCACGTCGGCGGCGACTGGCGCCAGGTCTCGGGCTCCATGTCCCTGTCGGCCTGCGTCCAGGCCCTCTATTCCGGCACCTGTGTGCGGCCGGGCGACGCCCTGTACGGCCGCTGGGGCAACACGACGCTTCGCCTCGTCCCCGGCCGCGTCGAGCGGTCGGAGAACAACGCCGACTTCCGCACGTTGGTGGAGCAGGACCGCCGCTGCAATCTGGGCCCCGTCAACTGATGCGCTTCCTCGCTCTCGCCGGCGCCGTCGCCGCCGGTCTCGTTTCCGCCTGTTCCCAGGGCGTGGAGGCCCCGTTCGACCGCGGCGTCTGCTACTACGTCGTGCCCGACGAGACGGCGGAGGACGGCATCAAGCTGAACGTCGTCGCCCGCGACCAGCCCCAGATCGAGTTCTGCGCCGCGCGTCTGGAGGAAATGCGCCTTCGCTTCCTCGGTCTCGGCGGCTCGAACCGCGAGATCATCGGCGCCTATCAGGGCAAGTTCATCTTCATCGACGCCACCGGCGTGCTGGTCGGCGACACCCTGACGGGCGGCCGCTATTTCTTCCTGGCGCGCACCGGCGACGGACGTCTGGCGATACCGGGCGCCATCCAGCGCGAGATCGACGGACGTCCAGTGGGCGTCATCGCCGCGCCCGAAGCCCCGGCGCCGGCAGGCTGAACGAGAACAAATCTGGAACATCCGATCAAGATCGGTTAAGGGTTCCGCACATCTGAGAACAAGGAGCCTGTAATGGCCGGAAGCGTGAACAAGGTGATCCTGGTCGGAAACCTCGGGAAAGACCCGGAAATCCGCTCGCTGAACAACGGCGACCGGGTCGCCAACCTGTCGCTCGCCACGTCCGAGACCTGGCGCGACAAGTCCACCGGCGAGCGCAAGGAAAAGACCGAGTGGCACCGCGTGGTGATCTTCAACGACAACATCGTGAAGGTCTGCGAGAACTACCTGAAGAAGGGCTCGACCGTGTACATCGAGGGCTCGCTCCAGACCCGCAAATACGAGCAGAACGGCGTCGAGAAGTACACGACCGAGGTCGTGATCCAGCGCTTCAACGGCAATCTGACCATGCTGGGCGGCCGCGGCGACGGCGCCGCGTCCGGCGGCGGTCGGTCGGACGACGACTACGGCTTCTCCGGCGGCCCGGCGCCCAAGTCCTCGGGGCCGAAGGAAAGCTACGACCTGAACGACGACATCCCGTTCTGACCGCATGAGCCTCGCGGTTCTTCTCGCGACGGCGCTCCTTGGGCAGGACGCCGAACCCTGTCAGCTGCCCGATCTGGTGGGGGTCTGGGAGCTCGCCGCGCTCGAGACCGAAAACGCCCAGACGGCTGAAGTCATCCGGCGGGCGCCGCATGAGTGGATTCGCTTCCGCCCCGACGGCGCGACCGTCTGGCTGGCCTCCAACCAGTCGCGACCCAGCCTCGACGTGATCCACGCGGACCTCGACGCGGCGGACAAGATCGACGGGGGGGACTGGCGGGCCGGATTTCCGCAACCCGGGCGACTGATCCTGTCGCGTGACGGACGCCCCATGGAGGCTTTCGACTGCGTCGTGGCCTCGGGCGACGAGCCGGACGCTCAGGTCGGCGATCTGATCCTCACCAGCGCGCCGGGCCTCGTCCGGACCCGGCGCGTCCAGCGTCGGGTCGGCCCCTGACCCGCCGCGTCCTGATCCTCGGCGCGGGCGGGTTCATCGGGGCCCAGGTCTCCGCCGCCTTTGACCGGGCCGGCTGGGCGGTGCGCGCCGCCGCGCGCCGCCCCGCCGCGGCGGCCCGCCGGGCGCCCGGATACGACTGGGTCGCTCTCGACTTCGCGGACTCTCAGGCCGACTGGGCCGGGGCTCT
>JAIEQC010000026.1 GCA_019748055.1 Caulobacteraceae bacterium
GCAGGCGGGCGGTCTCGGCGGCGACGCGGGCCTCGGTCGCGGCCACGGCTCCCGCACGGCGCTCGACCTCGGCGTCGGCCTCGGCTCGCGCGCTCTCAGCCTGCGCCAGCGCGGCTTCCAGCTCCGGCCCCCGCTCCGGCGCCGCGGCGATCTCGGCCCTCAGCGCGCCAAGCGTCTCGTCCAGTCGCGCCAGTTCAGCCTGCGCGTCGCGGGCGAGGCATTGCTCACGCTCAACATCGGCCGCGATCCGTGCCCGCTCTGCGGTCAGTCGATCGACCTCAGCCTTGGCCGCCTGCTCGGCCATGTCCAGCCGGTCGCGTTCCAGGGTCGCCCGGTGCAGAAGCGCCGCCGCCACCGCATCCTCGTCCCGCGCCGGCTTCATGGCCTCCTGCGCGTTCAGAGCCGCCGTCTGGGCCCTCGCCGCGGCGGACGCAGTCTCGGCCACCGCCTGGTCGGCCTGACCCAACTCCTCGCGGGCCTGCTCGTCGGCGACCCGGGCGTCGTTCCAGCGCACCCAGACCAGGGCGGACTGCAGGGCGCGGATTTCGGCGCTTATCTTTTTGTATTTTTCCGCCTGCCGCGCCTCGCGCTTCAGCCGGGACAGGTTGCCCTCGATCTCGCGACCGATGTCCTCCAGCCGCTCTAGGTTGGTTTCGGCCGCGCGCAGTCTCAGCTCCGCCTCGTGCCGCCGCGTGTGCAGGCCGGCCACGCCGCCGGCCTCTTCCAGGATGCGGCGGCGGTTCTGCGGCTTGGCGGCGATCAGTTCGCTGATCTGGCCCTGCCGCACCAGCGCGGGCGAGTTGGCCCCGGTCGAGGCGTCGGCGAACAGCAGCTGGACGTCGCGGGCCCGCACCTCCTTGCCGTTGATGCGATAGGTAGAGCCCTGACCCCGGTCGATGCGGCGCGAGACCTCGATCACCGCGCTGTCGGTGAACGGCTGGGGAGCCTTCCGCTGGGCGTTGTCGATGGTCAGCTGGACCTCGGCGTGGTTCCGCGCCGGGCGGTCGCTGGCGCCGGCGAAGATCACGTCCTCCATGCCCTGACCGCGCATGGCCTTGGCCGAGTTGGCGCCCATGACCCAGCGCATCGACTCCAGCACGTTGGACTTGCCGCAGCCGTTCGGCCCGACGATCCCCGTCAGCCCGGGCTCGATGAAGACCTCCGTCGGGTCGACGAAGGACTTGAAGCCGACGAGCCGGAGGCGCTGGAACTGCATGGGTCCGGGGTCAGCGCCCCGCCAGCAGGGGGTCGATCACGGCGGCCAGGCCCTCCAGAGTCGGGTCGGCTACGCGCACACCGTTGACGAAGAAGGTCGGCGTGCCGGTGACGCCTGCGGCCCTGGCAGCCTGAACGTCCGCGTCCAGGGCCGCCGATGTGGCCGGATCCTGGACGCATGCGACCATCGACCGGAAGGGCTTGCCGCCCCAATCCATCGCGTTGAGCAGCCACGCCTCAGGCCAACGCATCGTGTGTGCGGCGGACTGCTCTCGGAAAAAGCTTTCGATGACGGCGAACGCCTTCTCCGGAGCGGCGCAACGGGAGACGAGGGCGGCGGGGATCGATGCCTCGGCCGGCCCTGTGGGCAGGTCACGGTAGACCAGGCGGACCTTGCCCGTGTCGATCCAGCGCGCCTTGAACGCGGGCAGGACGTTCAGCGACCAGTCCGCGCAATGCGGACAGGTGAAGCTGGCGTATTCGATCACCGTCACCGGCGCGTCGGAACGGCCCAGGACCCGCTCACCTGCCGCTACAGGGGGCACAGCCGCCACCTGTGCCGCTGCGGGCGCGGCGAAGGCCAGAACGACGGCCCCGATCAGAGCGGCGAGGCGCATGCCTACTTAGCCAGCTCGGCGTCGATCGCGGCCGACAGGGCTTCCACAGAGCGTTCCGTGACCTTGCCGTTGACGTAGAACGTCGGCGTGCCGGTCACGCCCTGCGCCTGGCCGGCGCGGATGCGCTCTTCCATCTGGGCGATGGCGGCCTCGTCGGTGACGCAGGCCAGGTACTCTTCCTGGCTGAAGCCCAGTCCGGTGCGGATGCGCTGCAGGGTTTCGGCGAAGCCCGGCTGTCCGGGCGTCAGGCCGGGGTGCGTGGCCAGCATCTCGTCCACGACGCGGAAGTAGTCTTCCTGATTGCCCGACTTGGCGGCGGCGCAGCGGCCCAGCAGGAAGCCGGCAACGGCCACGTCCTGCGGCGGGGTCGGGAACTCGCGGAAAACGAAGCGGATCTGGTTGGTGTCGACGTACTTCGACTTGATCTGCGGCCAGACGTCCCTCTGCCAGGCGGCGCAGCCGACGCAGGTGACCGAGGCGTATTCCACCACCGTGACCTTGGCGTCCTCGCCGGCGCCCTTGGCCATGTCGCCCTCCGCCGCGCCGGCGCCGCCTCCGGAGTTGCAGGCCGACAGGGCCATGGCGGCCAGCGCCGCGCCGGTGATGGCCGCGCGGCGGCTCATGGCGGCGAAGCGGAAGGGGGTGCGCGAGGTCATGGCGGGGTTCCCGTGATGCGGACGAGGATCGTCGCGCGATTCCCGACGAAGCGCGCGACCCGATCATTTCGAGAACAGGTGCGGCGAAGTTTTGTCAACGCCGAACGGCGGTCAAGCTGAGGATCAGCGCTTCACCGCTCGCCCCAGCTTCGCCAGCGCCTCGCCCAGTGGGCCGGGCGCCGCAGCCACCGCGGCCTTCAGTTCGGCCTCCTCGGCGGCGCACAGCGGCGGGGGGGGCTTTGGGCGCGCCGGCTTCGACGTGGCCTCGGGCAGGGGCGGCACGGGGCCTTGGGCGATGCGCAGCTTCTCGACCGAGCCGGCGCCCAGGAACAGGTTCACCTTGCCCAGAATCTCCTCGGCCTGATGCTGCACCAGCAGGGCGGCCGCCCCGGCGACGCGCAGCTCCAGCACGCCGCCCTTGCCGTCGCGGCCCCGCGTCAGCTTCTGCGGGCGGCAGACGCGGGCCAGGCGCTCGCCGACGATCTCGCGCCAGCGCGGCTCCAGCGCCCCGGCGCCGCGGCCGAAGCGCTGGTCCATCTCCTTGATGAAGTCCTGCAACGCCCGGCTTGCGCGCGGCGCGGGGCGGGGCGCCGGGCGAGTACGGCGACGCGCCAGGATTTCGCGCGCTTCGGCTTCGCTCGGCAGGGGACGGCGCATGCCCTTTCATAGCGGCGAACGGCCCCCTTGTCGCGCGTCCGTCAGTCGCTAGGGGTGGAGCGATGGACCCCGCCCCGCTGCGTCGCGCCCTGCTGGACTGGTACGACGCGCATGCGCGCACCCTGCCGTGGCGCGCGCCGCCCGGCTCCGGCGCGGCGCTCGATCCCTACCGCGTCTGGCTGTCGGAGGTCATGCTGCAGCAGACGACCACGGTCCACGCCGCCCCCTATTTCGAGGCCTTCAGTCGGCGCTGGCCGACAGTGTCCGATCTGGCCGCGGCGGACGACGCCGACGTCATGAACGCCTGGGCAGGACTGGGCTACTATGCCCGCGCCCGCAACCTGCTCGCCTGCGCCCGCGCCGTGGCGCGCGATCATGGCGGCGCTTTCCCGGACACGGAAGAGGGCCTGCGCGCCCTGCCGGGACTGGGGCCCTATACGGCGGCGGCGGTCGCGGCGATCGCCTTCGGCCGCGCGGCGAATGTAGTCGACGGCAACGTCGAGCGCGTCATGGCCCGGCTGTTCGCGGTCAAGACGCCGCTGCCCGCCGCGCGTCCCGCACTTCGCAATCTCGCCGCCTCTCTGATCGCCGATTATCGGCCGGGCGACTGGGCACAGGCATTGATGGACCTTGGAGCGACGGTTTGCAGGCCCCGGACGCCGGACTGTGGCCGCTGTCCCTGGTCGCAGTGGTGTGCGGCTCTGGCGGCGGGCACGCCGGAACGATTCCCGGTCAAGGCGGGCAAGGCGGTGAAGCCTGAACGCACCGGCGTGGCTTGGGTCGCGCTGGATTCAGACGGGCGCGTCGGTCTGGTGCGTCGGCCGGCCAAAGGGCTGCTGGGCGGAATGCTGGGCCTGCCGACGAGTGGTTGGGGCGGGGGCGAAGACATTGCGCCCGGCCCGGGGCCCTGGCGCGACGCCGGAGCGGTGACCCACGTCTTCACCCACTTCCGCCTGACGCTCGACGTGCGCGCGGGGCCGGGCGAAGGGGACTTGATCTGGACGGAAACCGATGCGGCACGAGCCGCCTTGCCGACGGTGTTCCAAAAGGCGCTGGAGCGGGGGCTGGCCTGACCCCTACTGCATCTCGGCGCGGATCTCGGCTCTCAGGGCGTCGATCGGCTTCAGCCCCTGGTCGGTCTTGAAGCGCCAGTAGGTCCAGCCGTTGCAGGCCGGGGCGTTTTCCATCAGGGCGCCCAGCTTGTGGATCGAGCCGGTCAGGGAGCCGGCGATCAGAGAGCCGTCGGCCCGCACCCGCGCCTCGCGCTCGCCCTTGGGGCAATACAAGCGGTCGCCGGGACGCAGCAGGCCGGCTTCGACCAGGGCGCCGAACGGCACCTTGGGCTCGGCCTTCTTTGAGCCCATGACCGCCAGATCCTCCGGCGCGGCGGGGACGACGGCGGCGATGCGGTCCTCTGCGACCTTCGCATAGGTCTCGTCGCGCTCGATGCCGATCCAGCGGCGGCCCAGCCGCTTGGCCGCGGCCCCGGTGGTGCCGGTGCCGAAGAAGGGGTCCAGCACCACTTCGCCGGGCTTCGACGCGGCCAGCAGCACGCGGTGCAGCAGGGCCTCGGGCTTCTGCGTCGGGTGCGCCTTCTTGCCGTCCTGGCCCTTGATGCGCTCCTCGCCGGTGCACAGGGCCAGGGTCCAGTCGGACCGCATCTGGACGTCCTCGTTGAAGGCCTTCAGCGCGTCGTAGTTGAAGGTGTAGCGCTTCTGATCCCGCGACCGCGCGGCCCAGATCAGGGTCTCGTGCGCATTTGTGAAGCGCGTGCCCTTGAAGTTCGGCATGGGGTTGGACTTGCGCCACACCACGTCGTTCAGGACCCAGAAGCCCAGGTCCTGGATCGCCGTGCCCAAGCGGAAGACGTTGTGATAGCTGCCGATGACCCAGATCGTGCCCTCGGGCTTCAGCACCCGGCGGCACTCGGCCATCCAGGCGCGGGTGAAGGCGTCATAGGCGGCGAAGTCCGAGAACTTGTCCCAGTCGTCGTCGACGGCGTCGACCTTCGAATTGTCCGGCCGCAGCAGGTCGCCGCCCAGCTGCAGGTTATAGGGCGGATCGGCGAAGACCATGTCGACGCTGGCGTCCGGCAGACCGCGCAGGACCTCCAGGCAATCGCCGCGCAGGACCTGATCGACGGGAAGTTCGGACATGACGGCCCCGGAAGGAAACTGAGCCGTCAGTCCTGAATCATCACGGTTAAGGCGGGGTTTAGCCTCAGCGCAGCGTCGCGAAGTAGCCGGCCACCGAGGTTCGCACGGCGCGGGCCCCGCGCCGATCGACCGGCATGCTGGCCTGAAACGCCGGATCACACGCGGTCTTCAGCGCGAAGTCTTCCATGGAACCGGCCGAAGGCGCCGCGGCGGGCTCCGCCGGGGCATCCATCTCGTGGATCAGGGTCTCGCCCTGATAGAACTGCATGCGCAGCGCCCGGCGCGTGCCGGCCGCGCAATCGTACCGCGTCAGGACGGCCACCCCGTTCCAGGCGCCGTCCGGGCCGGGCCGCATCTGCTTCGTGAAGGTCCAGGTCCAGGCCTCCAACGGCGCGGAAGGGGCGCGGCCGTCGGCCGGAACCTCAACGAAGCCCAGCGCCTCTCCGGTCTCGGCCGTCGGCTTCAGGGGCGCCTGACGGTCCAGGGCCCAGCCGGACGCGTCGGACGCCACCTCGCTCCAGAACTGCTGTACCTGCCGACGGACTCCCCGCGCGCCGTTCGGGTACACTGCGGACTCGGGCTGGAACGTCGGCTCACAGACGGTCCGGAGGGCGGCGGCTTCGGAAGAGCCCGGGACGGGCCGGGCCGGCGCTTCGTCATGGGCCGTGTCGTTGACCGCCACCTCGCCCAGGTAGAACTCGTACCTGAGGCGCTGGTGGGTGCCGGCGCGGCAGTCGAACCGGGTCAGCACGGCACTGGCGTCGAAGCGCGCCGCGCCCGACAGCTGCGGAGCACGCGTGAAAGTCCAAACCCAGGACTCGAACGGCGCGGTCGGCGCCCGCCCACCCGGCGCGATCTGGGCCAGCGTCACGAACTCGTCGGTGTCGCCGACGACCTTCAGCGGCGCGCGTTGATCGACGGCGAAGACCTGGGCGGAGGCGGGCGCGGCGAACAGGGCTAGGGCCGCCGAGGCCATGATCAGACGCATGTCGAGTTCCCCAACGATGATTGCCGGGCGAGAGAACGGGAGATTTTCGTGTTCGTCCAGAGACCTGACGTGCGACGCCAGAAACCGTCAGGTCCCGCCCTTGCGCCGACCGCGCCGGCCGCTAAGACGCCGTGATGATCGCCCGCCTTCGCCCCGTCCCGTTCCAGCTCGGCCCCGTCCACTTCGTCGGCATCGGCGGCATCGGCATGAGCGGCATCGCCGAGATCATGCTGAAGATCGGCTATCAGGTGCAGGGCTCGGACGCGAAGCCGTCCGCCAATACCGAGCGGCTGGAGAAGCTGGGCGCGCGCATCTTCATCGGCCACGACGCGGACAACGTCGGCGAGGGCGTCTCGGCGGTGGTGCACTCCACCGCGGTCAAGACCGACAATCCCGAGATGCGGGCCGCGCGCGAGCGGCGCATTCCCGTGGTGCGGCGCGCCGAGATGCTGGCCGAGCTCATGCGGCTGCAGTTTTCGATCGCGGTCGGCGGCACGCACGGGAAGACCACGACCACCTCAATGGTGGCGGCCATTCTGGACGCCGGCGGGCTGGACCCGACGGTGGTCAACGGCG
Organism: Caulobacteraceae bacterium; assembly: GCA_019748055.1. Taxonomy (GTDB): domain Bacteria; phylum Pseudomonadota; class Alphaproteobacteria; order Caulobacterales; family Caulobacteraceae; genus Brevundimonas. Next base: position 6,866 of record JAIEQC010000026.1, read on the forward strand.
GGATCATCAACGCCTATGGCACCAACGCCAAGGTCGGCGACGGCGACTGGATCGTGGTCGAGGCCGACGAGAGCGACGGCAGCTTCCTGCGCCTGAAGTCGACGGTGGCTATCGTGACCAACATCGATCCGGAGCATCTGGATCACTGGGGCGACTTCGAGGGCGTGAGGAAGGCGTTCTGCGACTTCGTGGAGAACATCCCCTTCTACGGATTCGCGGCCGTCTGTCTGGACCATCCGGAGGTGCAGAGGCTGGTGGCGTCGATCGACAACCGCCGGCTGGTCACCTACGGCCTGAACCCCCAGGCCATGGTCCGGGCCGACGCCTGCGACATGGGCCCGGACGGGTGCCGCTTCGACGTGCTGATCCAGCGGCCCGGCGTCGCCGCGCTGGACGAGCCGGAGCGGATCGAGGGTCTGCACCTGCCCATGGCCGGCTGGCACAACGTCTCGAACGCCCTGGCCGCCATCGCCGTGGCGCTGGAGCTGGACGTGTCGCACGAGGCGATCCGCGAGGGTCTGGCCGGCTTTGGAGGGGTGAAGCGGCGCTTCACGACCACGGGCGTTGTGAACGGCGTGCGCGTCGTCGACGACTATGGCCACCATCCGGTGGAGATCGCCGCGGTGCTGAAGGCCGCGCGGCAGGTGGCTAACCGGGGCGAGGAGAGCGGCCGCGTGATCGCGGTGGTCCAGCCGCACCGCTACACCCGCCTGAGAGACCTGATGGAGGACTTCTCCACCTGCTTCTCCGATGCCGACGCGGTGATCGTGGCGGACGTCTATCCGGCGGGGGAGCAGCCGATCGAAGGCGTCGACAAGCATGCACTGGTGGACGGCATCCGCCGCTTCGGTCACCGCTCGGTGCAGGCGCTGGAAGGGCCGGAGGCTCTGGCTGCGGTCATCGGCGCGGAGGCCAAGTCGGGCGATCTGGTCGTGCTTCTGGGCGCCGGTGACATCACCCAATGGGCCTATGCCCTGCCGGGGCAGCTGGAGGCAGCGGCGTGAATCTGCCCGAGGTGCGCGGGAAGCTCCTGCTTAACGAGCCGCTGGGGCCGTACACCTGGTTCCGCGTCGGCGGGGCGGCGGACGCGCTGTTCATTCCGGCGGACGCGGACGATCTTGTTGATTTCCTCAAGGCGCTGGACCCGGCCGTGCCGGTGACGGTGCTGGGCGTGGGTTCGAACGTCATCGTGCGCGACGGCGGGGTCGAGGGCGTGGTGATCCGTCTGGCCGGGCGGGCCTGGGGGCAGGTCACGGCCGAGGGCGAAACCATCACCGCCGGCGCGGGCGCGCTGGACGCCATGGTGGCCAAGGCGTCGGCGAAGGCGGGGATCGCTGGGCTGGAGTTCTTTGCCGGCATCCCCGGCACGATCGGCGGCGCGCTGGTCATGAACGCGGGTTGTTACGGCTCGGAGACGAAGGACGTCCTGGTGTCCGCCAAGGGCGTCACCCAAGGCGGAGAATTGAGAGACTATTCGGTCGAGGATTTCGGCTACTCCTATCGCCACAACAACTACGACGAAGACGTCATCTGGATCGAGGCGACCTTCCGGGGCACGCCGGACGATCCGGCGGCGGTGCAGGCGCGGATCGACGAGATCACCACCCGCCGCGAGCAGACCCAGCCCATCCGCGAGAAGACCGGCGGCTCGACCTTCAAGAACCCGCCGGGGCATTCCTCCTGGAAGCTGGTCGATGAGGCGGGCTGGCGCGGGAAGCTGCACGCCGTCACCGGCGGCGGGGCGAAGTTCAGCGAGCTGCATTCCAACTTCATGATCAATCCCGGCGAGGCGACCGCGGCGGACATCGAGGGGCTGGGCGAGGCGGTGCGCGCCGACGTGCTGGCCAAGACGGGCGTCCAGCTGGACTGGGAGATCAAGCGGATCGGGCGGCCGGGCTGACCCGGCGCGGATTCACGGAATCTTCGGCTCGGTAAACCGGGCGTAAACCAAGCCGGGTCGAAACAGGCGCTTCGCCCGCGCCCGAGTGTTCCGCCATGTCCCGCAATCCCGCCGACACCCACGTCGCCGTCCTGATGGGCGGGCTGTCGTCCGAGCGCGAGGTGTCGCTGGTGTCCGGCCGCGAGTGCGCCGCGGCCCTGCGCCGCGCGGGCTTCCAGGTCACCGAGGTCGACGCCGGTCGCGACCTGTCGAACGTGCTCTCGGGCCTGATCCGCCCCGACGTCGTCTTCAACGCCCTGCACGGCGAATGGGGCGAGGACGGCTGCGTCCAGGGCATTCTGGAAACGCTGCAGATCCCCTACACCCACTCCGGCGTCCTGCCCTCGGCGCTGACCATGGACAAGGACAAGTCCAAGGCCGTGTTGAAGGCGGCGGGCGTGCCGGTGCCCGGCGGCGGCCTGTTCGACCGCCGTGCGGTCGGCTCGGGCCACGTGATCCCGCCGCCCTACGTCATCAAGCCGAACGCCGAGGGCTCTTCGGTGGGCGTCTATCTTGTGCGCGAGGGCGACGCGGCGGTGGCCGAGGTCGGCGCCGACGGCTGGGCATGGGGCGAGCAGGTGATGGTCGAGCCCTTCATCGCCGGCAAGGAGCTGTGCGTCACCGTGCTGGACGAGGCCTCGGGCCCGCGCGCCCTGACGGTCACGGACATCACCCCGGCCAAGGGATTCTACGACTACGAGGCCAAATACGCGCCCGGCGGCTCGACCCACCAGCTGCCCGCGGAGCTGCCCCCGGCGGTCTTTGAGGCCTGTCTGCGGCTGGCCGAGAAGGCGCACGTCGCCCTGGGCTGTCGCGGCGTCTCGCGGGCCGACTTTCGTTATGACGGCGTTAAGGACGATCTGGTCCTTCTGGAGGTCAACACCCAGCCCGGCATGACGCCGACCTCGCTCGTCCCCGAGCAGGCCGCGCACGTGGGGATCGGGTTCGAAGACCTTGTGACCTGGATGGTGGAGGACGCCTCATGCCCGCGGTAGTTCGCGGCGGTCGGCGGCAGGAGGGGCGTGGGGGCGGCCGCGGAGGCGCGCCGCGCGGCCCCGCGCCCAGGCGTGGGCGGTCGCGCGGCC
>JAIEQC010000010.1 GCA_019748055.1 Caulobacteraceae bacterium
CGCGCGCCTGGGCCGAGGCGGCGCGCGCCTGCGCGCTGCTGGCGGTCGATCCCGGACTGGGCGGGGCGGTGCTGACGGGGCCGGCCGGAACTGCCCGCGACGCCTGGCTGGACCTGCTGAAAAGTGTGATGCCCGCCGCGGCCCCGTGGCGGCGGCTGCCGCCCGGCGTCGACGACGACCGGCTGATCGGCGGCGTCGATCTGGGCGCCGCCCTCATGGGCCGGCGCGAGATCCAGCCCGGTTTGCTGGCCGAGGCGCACGGCGGCGTCCTGGTCGCCCAACAGGCCGAGCGGATGGCGCCCGGAACCGTCGCCCGTCTGTGCGCCGCCCTGGATCGGGGCGAGACGCGGATTGTACGCGACGGGATCGAGGCGACCCTGCCGTCCGCCTTCCGCCTGATCGCACTGGATGAGCATCTGCCGGGAGAGGGCGCCTGCGCCGACCCGCTGATCGACCGCTTGGCCCTGCGGCTGGACCTGTCCGACATCGGCTGGCGGGACGTGTCGGCGGCCGCGCCGCGGCCGGGCCCCGTGACCCGCGCGCGGGGCCGCCTGTCGAAGGTCCGGTGCGACGGCGCGGCCATCGATGCGGTCTGTGCGGCGGCCGAGGCGCTGGGCGTCGTCTCCCTGCGGGCGCCTCTGTTCGCCCTGCGGCTGGCGCGGGCCCATGCCGCGCTGAAGCGGCGGGAAGAGGTGACCGAAGAGGACCTCGCGCTGGCGATCCGTCTGGTGCTGGTCCCCCGCGCGACCCGCCGTCCGGAGGTGGAGGCCGAAGTCGAGCCCGAAGCGCCGCCGCCCGATCCGACGCAAGACGCGGAAGGCGGCGAGGATGAAGGTCGCGACGCCATGGGTGATCGGCTGGTGCAGGCGGCTGTGGCCGCCCTGCCGCCCGGGATGGAGGCGCTCTGGGCCGAAGCCGCGCGGCTGAAGGCGAAGACCGCGTCGGGCGGATCAGGTCGGCAGGCCTCGCCGCGCCGGGGACGCCGCATCGGCGTGAAGTCGGCCTCGCCACGCGACGGCGTGTTGGACGTGCCCGCGACGCTGAAGGCCGCAGCGCCTTGGCAACGGCTGCGCGGGCGCACGGATCGCCTGCTGCTGCGGCGCGACGATTTCCGCATCCGACGTTCCCAGCAGAAGACCGAGACCACGGTCATCCTGATCGTCGACGCGTCAGGATCGACGGCGCTGCAACGGCTGGCGGAGACCAAGGGGGCAGTCGAGCTGCTGCTCGCCGAGGCCTATGTCCGCCGGACCCAGGTCGCCCTGATCGCCTTCCGGGGTGCAGCGGCCGAGGTGCTGGTGCCGCCGACGCGGTCGTTGACGCGTGCGCGTCGGTTATTGGCCGATCTGGCGGGAGGAGGGGCGACGCCCCTGGCGTCGGCGCTGGAGGCGGGGCTGACGCTGGCGCTGGCCGAGCGCGCGCGTCAGCGCCGGCCGCTGCTGGTCGTCATGACCGACGGGCGCGGGAACATCGCGCTGGACGGCGAGGCGTTCCGCACGCGCGCCGAGACCGAGACGCGCACGGCCGCCCAGAGGCTGAGGGCCGCAGGCGTGGCCAGCGCCCTGATCGACGTTTCGCCGCGGCCGCGCGGCGACGGCGAGAAGCTGGCCGAGACGATGGGCGCGACGTTCTCGGCCTTGCCCTATGTGCACGCAGGCGCTGTGCAGGCGGTCGTCCGGTCGCTGGAGCCCGCCTCCGTCTGATGTTCGACAAGCCGCGATGGGAGGTCGAGGGCCGGGGCTGGCCGCACGCGGAGCACAGCCGCTTCGTGGAGGCCGGCGGCGTGCGCTGGCATGTGCAGACGTGGGGTGAGGGGCCGGTCGCCCTGCTGCTTCACGGCGCTGGCGCGGCCACGCACAGCTGGCGAGGGCTGGCTCCGGCGCTCGCCAGGCGGTTCACGATCGTGGCGCCGGACCTGCCGGGTCACGGCTTCAGCTCGACGCCGCGCGGTCCGCTGTCGCTGGACCGGATGGCGGCGCAGATGCAGGCGCTGCTGAAAGCCCTCAACCTCCAGGTCGATCTTGTCGTCGGCCATTCCGCCGGTGCGGCGCTGGGGCTTCGGCTGGCTCTGGACCATCCGCCGCCCGCGGCCGTGGTCGCGATCAACGGCGCGCTTCGGCCCTTTGCCGGACCTTTCGCCCCGGTGGCGCGCGGGCTGGCGCTGGGGCTGTTCGCCAATCCGCTGGCCGTCGCGGCCTTCGCCCACGGTGCGAGGGACATGCGTCGGGTCGAGCGTCTGATCGGCGGCATGGGGTCGCGGCTCGACGCCGAGGGGCTCGATCTCTACCGCCGCCTGTTCCGGACGCGCGGCCACGTCGCGGCGACGCTGGGCATGATGGGCGCCTGGGACGTCGAGCCCCTGTTGCGCGACCTGCCGGGCCTGAAAAGCCGGCTCATGCTGATCGTGGGCGCGCGCGACACGGCGGTGCCGCCGGAGGTCTCGCGCGATGTCGCCTCATCCGTGCCGGGCGCCGATCTCGTAGTTCTGGAAGGTCTCGGCCACCTGGCGCACGAAGAGGCGCCGGAGCGGGTCGGGCAGGTCGTTCTGGAGCGGGCGCAGATGCTGGGTCTTATCGAAGGCGGGTCGTCATGAGCGGCCAGACGATCTTCCTGATCGAGCTGGTGCTGGTCCACGGCGCCGTGCTGGCTTGGGCGTGCTGGGAGCTGTGGTCCGTCAGGCGCTCACAGCGGAAGGATGGGAGCGACCGGCCGCAGGGACCGGGGCATGCGGAAGGGCAGCATGGCCCTGACGACCGGTGATCTGAGCCGCCGCAACGACAGGCTCTCGTGCACGCCGTACGCTGCCTCGCCGAGCAGTCGGGTCATCAGGGCGGCGCGGGCATAGAAGGGGGTGTCCTCCCAAGACCCCACCAGACCCGCCGCGCCGCCGCGCTCGGCCCGGGTGAAGCGCGACAGGCCCCAGTGCGTGCCCGGAAGGCGCACGACGGGCGGCGGCTCGAACGCCTCCGGCTCGGCATTGCGGTCGAACCGCATGGCCAGGCTGACCGCCGAGCCGTCACGGCGTTTGAGGTCGTACAGGACCGCGCTGCCCTCGCTGAGGTGAGCGCGCGACCAATCCCAGACGTCGAAGGCAGCCTCCAGCGGCTCCTCGCCCCAGTTGGAGTCCAGATAGCCTTCGCCCGACCAGCTCAGCTCGGGATCGGTCAATCGAACCTGCACCGGCGCGCGCGGGGCCAGCGGTCGCCAGCTGTGCCGGCCGTCCTCGTCGAGGCTGAAGGTGCGATCGTTGAGCGCGCGCGGCCGCAGCCGGATTTCTCCGCGAACGGGTCGCGGCAGGGAGGGGACGGGGGGCATGGGCGCCGTGATCTCGTCCAGACGCAGCACCAGTTCGTCGCCCTCCCACGACCAGCTGCTGGGGCCGATCGTCAGATGGTCGGCGCCGCGCGCCAAGGCGCCTGATCCCCGCTCCGTCATCGTCCAGCGGCCGACGCCGGGGCCATAGAGGGCCACGTTGATCGCGCAGTGCTCTTCCGGCCGGCCGCGTCCTGACCAGGCGTACCAGGGCGAGAACACGCTGCCGACGAAGCCGATGATCGTCAGACCGAAGCGGCGATCTGCGCTGAGGGCGTCGAGATACCACCACGCGTAGCCGCCGGGCGGGACCGGGCGATCGAAGCGCGGTCGTCCGCCCAGGCTTGCGCCGCCAGCCGTCCGGACAGGGCCGCCATCGGCACGCCCGCCCCCCGGATGGGTCGCCCCGCCGCAGAGATAGAGGCCGGGCGTCCGCGTACGGGCTCCGGGGCGCCGGAAGGCCGAGTCCCAGCCGTGGCCCGCCCGGCCATAGAGTGCCCCACCCGTCGCCGGAAAGCGTCTCTCGAAGTCGGCGGGCGTCGTGAGTTTCAGCGTTCCCTCGCTGACCTTCAGCCGTACGCCGCAGCCACTCATCCAGTCGAAGGCCTGCTTGCGACATCGCGTGATCTCCTCGGCGGAATGAACATGGACGTCCCCGGTGGCGGGGGCGTTCAGAATGACTAGAAAGCGTTCGGGCGACCGCCGCGCCGGGCCGTCGGCTCCGCCGCGGTCCTGGGCGCACAGATAGACGGTCGGCCGCTCCGGCATCCGCCCCTCCGCCAGCGCCCGGAACTCGGCCGGATAGTCGTCGGAAAAGAAGACGTTGTGCCGCGTCAGCGGGGCCTCGGTCTCGCCTTCGAAGGTGAAGGTGACGGCCGACAGGGCGCGGTCTCGGGGCGTAGTCGGCGGGACCGACCGGGCCACCTCGGCGCCGAACAGCCCCGTCGCCGCGGCGTTGGGGTCGGCGTTCAGCACGACCGCGTCGGCCTCCAGCCGTTCGCCGCCCTCCAGCCGCACGCCGCAGGCCCGGCCGTCGCGGGTCAGCACCTCCGCCACGGGGGCGTCCAGCCGCAGGCGCGCCCCCCGTCGCTCGGCGAGACCCCGCACGGCGTCGACCAGACGGCCCATCCCGCCCTCGACCATCCAGACGCCCGACTGTTCGACGTGGGCGATCAACATCAACGTGGCGGGCGCCTTGAACGGCGAGGCGCCGGTGTACGTGGCGTACCGGGCGAACAGTTGGCGCAGCCGCGGATCGCGGAAATAACCGCCCAGCTCGTCCCACATCGATCGGTAGGGCATGATGGCCCACTGGTCGGCCGGGCGATGCAGGCCGATGCTAAGAGTCAGTTCGATCAGCCCGGGCTTCTGTTTGCCGATGAAGGGGCGGTCCAGCACGTGCCAGACATGCTCGGCCCTGCGGACGAAGCGGCGATAGCCGTCGGCCTCCCGCGCCCCCGCCAGCGCGCCGATCGCCTCGGCCGAGCGGTCCACGTCTGCGTGGAGGTCCAGGCTCGAACCGTCGCCCCACCAGTGCCGCGCCAGCACCGCCGCCGGCTCCAGCCGCACATGGTCGTCCATTCGCTCGCCCGTCTGCTCGAAAAGGGCGTCGAACACGCGGCGCAGGGTAAAGACGGTCGGGCCAGCGTCGATCCTGCTGAATCCTTGTTCGCGCAGCTTTCCGCCCGGCACGGCGTCGCGCTCCAGCACCGTGACCTCGGCCCCGCGCGCGGCGAGGTCGGCGGCGGCGGTCAGGCCGCCGATGCCGGCGCCGACGATGATGACCCGGTCGCGCGTCGCCATGACGCCTCCGTCGTCCGATTGACACGACAGTAGATATGTCCAACCTGATTGACACAAGGGCCGTGCGCGTCGGCGACCGGAAAGGGGCCATGCCCAGTCTGCTCGACCGGATCAGGGATCTGCGGAACCGGCTAGTGTCCGACCCGGGCTTTCAGGGCTGGGCCGCCCGCTTTCCGCTGACCCGCCCCGTGGCGCGGGCCAAGGCGGCGGCGCTGTTCGATCTGTCCGCAGGCTTCATCTACGCCCAGACGGCGCTGGCCTTCGTACAGCTGGACCTGCCGCGCCGCCTGTCGGCCGGGCCGCTGTCGGCAGAAGAGGTCTCCCGCCTCGGCGACATGCCGATCGACTCCGCCGAGCGCCTGCTGAAGGCCGCCGCGACGCTTGGCCTTTCAGAGCGCCGGTCCGGCGGCCGATGGGGCTTGGGCGAACAGGGCGCGGCGCTGCTCGGCGCGCCGGGCGTCGAGGCTATGATCCGGCACCACCCTCTGCTCTACGCCGACCTGCAGGATCCGCTGGCCCTGCTGCGACGGGGCGGAGGCGGGGGCGCGCTGTCGGGCTACTGGCCTTATGCCGAGGGACAGGAGAGCCAGGCCAAGGCCGTCGCGGCCTATTCCGAGCTGATGGCCGCCTCGCAAGCCATGGTGGCCGAGCAGGTGCTGAACGCTTGGCCGATCGGCAGGCGCCGTCGCCTGCTGGACGTGGGGGGCGGTCACGGCGCCTTCGTCCGGGCGGTTCACGCGCGCGCGCCGCACGTGAGGTTGGGCCTGTTCGATCTGCCCCCCGTGGCCGAACAGGCGCGTGCCGGCCTGGCCGCCGACGGCATCGACGTCGAAGTGGTCGGCGGCAGTTTCTTCGACGACCCGCTGCCCTTCGGCGCCGACGTGATCAGCCTGATCCGGATTCTCCACGATCACAACGATGCCCCGGTGATGACCCTGTTGCGGCGGGTGCGGGAAGCGCTTCCGCCGGGCGGAATCCTCCTGATCGGCGAGCCGATGGCGGGCCCGCACGGCGCGCCCAAGGTCGGCGACGCCTACTTCGGCTTCTACCTGCTGGCGATGGGCTCTGGGCGCGCGCGAACGGTTGCCGAGCTGCGGGAGATGCTCGTCGAGTCGGGGTTCAAGGCCGTGCGGCGACGGCCCACCGACCTGCCCCTCGTGACCAGCGTCCTGACGGCACAAGCTTGACCGTGTCGAGTGTCATAATGATTTGACATTAAGTAGCGTCAATCTAAGCTGACACCTTGGGAGGAGGCCCGGACTCGGTTCCGAGGCTCCGTGAGGGGTCGAATGCATACGACCGCCATCGTTCTGGAAGAGCCGAAGCGCCTGTCGATCAGACGCGTCGATCTCGTGACTCCGGCCGATGACGACGTCGTGGTGCAGGTCGAGGTCAGCGGAATCTCCACCGGCACCGAGCGCCTGCTCTGGGACGGGCGCATGCCGGCCTTCCCAGGCATGGGGTATCCCCTGGTGCCCGGCTATGAGGCGGTCGGCCGCGTGGTGGACGCAGGGCGTCTGGCCACGGCCCGCGTCGGCGAGCGGGTGTTCGCTCCCGGATCCAGCAACTTCATCGACGCGCGCGGCCTGTTTGGCGGCGCGGCGAGAACCCTCGTCACCCGGGCCGACCGGGTGTCGAGGCTGCCTGAGGGGGCGTCGGTCCAGGAGGCGGCCCTACTCTCCCTGGCCGCGACCGCCCACCACGCCCTCTCAGGCGGCCGTTCCCCCGACCTCGTCGTCGGCGCAGGCGTCTTGGGGCGACTGATCGCGCGCACCGCCGTCGCCCTGGGTCATCCCGCGCCCACGCTGTGGGAGACGAATCCGGCGCGCATGGGCGAGGGGGCCATCCATCCGGACGCCGACCCGCGCCGCGACCACGCCGCCATCTATGACTGCAGCGGCGACGGCGACCTGCTGGACGTGCTGGTCGGAAGACTGGCGCGCGGCGGCGAGATCGTGCTGGCCGGCTTCTACGAGCACCGGCTGAGCTTCGCCTTCCCGCCGGCCTTCATGAAGGAGGCGCGCCTGCGCATCGCCGCTGAGTTCACCCCGGCGGACGTGGCGGCCATGACTGCCCTGATCGAGGCGGGCCGCCTGTCTCTGGCGGGCCTGATCACCCACGCACGTCCGGTGGCGGAGGCGGAGGACGCCTATGCCCAGGCGTTCGAAGACCCGTCCTGCCTGAAGATGATCCTCGACTGGAGGGACTGCCCATGACCGTGACGCTGTTCGCGCAGGAGCGCCTCAAGAAGGAAGCGGCCGTCGAGCCGGATCCCGTCCATACCGGCGAGGTCACCAAGGAAACCCAGATCATCGCCATCTACGGCAAGGGCGGATCGGGCAAGTCCTTCGCCCTGTCGAACCTCAGCTACATGATGGCCCAGCAGGGCAAGCGGGTGCTGCTGATCGGCTGCGATCCCAAGTCCGACACGACCAGCCTCCTGTTCGGCGGCAAGTCCTGCCCGACCATCATCGCTACCTCCGCCGCCAAGAAGCTGACCGGCGAGGAAGTGAAGATCGAGGACGTCTGTTTCCAGCGCGACGGCGTCTTCGCCATGGAGCTGGGCGGGCCGGAAGTCGGTCGCGGCTGCGGCGGGCGCGGCATCATCCACGGCTTCGAGCTCCTGGAGAAGCTGGGCTTCCACGACTGGGGCTTCGACTACGTCCTGCTGGATTTCCTGGGCGACGTGGTGTGCGGGGGCTTCGGCCTGCCGATCGCGCGCGACATGTGCCAAAAGGTGATCGTCGTCGGATCGAACGACTTGCAGTCGCTCTACGTCGCCAACAACGTCTGCTCGGCGGTCGAATATTTCCGCAAGATGGGCGGCAACGTCGGCGTGGCCGGCATGATCATCAACAAGGACGACGGCACCGGCGAGGCGCGCGCCTTCGCCGAGGCCGTCGACATTCCGGTCCTGGCCTCGATCCCGGCCAATGAGGACATCCGGAGGAAGTCGGCGAACTACCAGATCATCGGCACGCCGGACGGGGAGTGGGGCGATCTGTTCGCCGGCCTGGCCCAGGCCGTGACCGACAGCCTGCCGCAGCATCCCAAGCCCCTGACGCAGGACGGCCTTCTGGGCCTGTTCAGCCCCGATCAGGTGGGCGGCGAGGTACGGCTGGTGCCCGCCAGCCAGAGCGATATGCGCGGCGCGTCCTACGTGCCCAAGGCCTCGCTCGAAGTCATCTACGACGAGGCGGTCTAGTCGATGGCTGATGGTCCCGCCCGCATGGACAGCATGACGCCCGAGCCGGTCTCGGTCGATGGTGGCTGCCACGGCGGCAAGGCGGAGCTGCAGGCCGCGGCCGCGCGCGCGGGCAAGTCGGAGATCCTGGCCAAGTACGCCGCGGACTATCCGGTCGGGCCGCACGACCAGCCGCAGTCGATGTGTCCGGCCTTCGGGTCGTTGCGTGTCGGCCTGCGGATGCGGCGGACAGCGACGATCCTCTCGGGCTCGGCCTGCTGCGTCTATGGCCTGACCTTCACCAGCCACTTCTACGGCGCGCGCCGCTCGGTCGGATACGTGCCGTTCAACTCCGAGAGCCTGGTCACCGGCAAGCTGTTCGAGGACATCCGCGACGCGGTCCACGAGATGGCCGATCCGGCGCTGTACGACTCCATCGTGGTGACCAATCTCTGCGTGCCGACGGCGTCGGGCGTGCCGCTGCAGCTGCTGCCGAAAGAGATCAACGGCGTCCGCATCGTCGGCATCGACGTGCCGGGCTTCGGCATTCCGACCCACGCCGAGGCCAAGGACGTGCTGGCCGGCGCCATGCTGAACTATGCGCGCAAGGAGGCCGAGGCCGGCCCCGTCGCAGCGCCGAAAGACAAGACCGACAAACCGACCGTCACCCTGCTGGGCGAGATGTTCCCGGCCGACCCCATGATCATCGGCCGCATGCTGGACCCGAAGGGGCCTGGCCCCCGGACCGGTCGTCCCGACGCGGGAATGGCGCGAGCTTTACGCCGCGCTGGACTGCGCTGTCGTCGCCGCCATCCACCCCTTCTACACCGCGAGCGTGCGCGAGTTCGAAGCCGCCGGCCGCAAGGTCGTGGGCTCGGCCCCCGTCGGGCGCGACGGCACCGCCGCCTGGCTCCAGGCGATCGGCGAAGCCTGTGACGTGCCGCAAGGTCAGATCGACGGCGTGAAGAACGCCATGCTCGGCGCCATCGGCGCGGCTCTGGCGGCCACGCCGATCAAGGGGCGGATCACGGTCTCGGGCTATGAGGGCTCCGAGCTCTTGGTCGCGCGCCTGCTGATCGAGAGCGGGGCCGAGGTCGAGTATGTCGGCACGGCGTGCCCGCAGACGAAGTGGTCCGATCCCGACCGCGAATGGCTGGAGGCCAAGGGGGTCACGGTCAACTACCGCGCCTCGCTGGAGCAGGACCTGTCGGCGGTCGACGCGATCAAGCCGGACTTGGCCATCGGCACGACGCCGGTCGTTCAGCACGCCAAGGCCATGTCGATCCCGGCGCTGTATTTCACCAACCTGATCTCGGCGCGGCCCCTGATGGGACCGGCCGGCGCGGGCTCGCTGGCCCAGGTCATCAACGCGGCGATCGCCAACAAGGCGCGGTTCGACAAGATGACCGCCTTCTTCGACGGCGTGGGCTCGGGCGACACCAGCGGCATCTGGTCCGAGACGCCGGTCGCCCGGCCCGAGTTCAAGGCGCGCTACGCCAAGCAGATGGCCGCCGCGGCCAAGGCTGAGGAGCACGTCGGGACATGACGCTGATCCTCGATCACGATCGGGCCGGGGGGTACTGGGGCGCGGTCTACGCCTTCACCGCCATCAAGGGGCTGCAGGTCATCATCGACGGGCCGGTCGGGTGCGAGAACCTGCCGGTGACCTCGGTGCTGCATTACACTGACGGCCTTCCGCCGCACGAGCTGCCCATCGTCGTGACGGGTCTGGGCGAAGAGGAACTGGGGCGCCACGGCACCGAAGGGGCGATGAAGCGGGCGTGGAAGACGCTCGACAAGGACCTGCCCAGCGTCGTCGTCACCGGTTCCATCGCCGAGATGATCGGCGGCGGCGTGACGCCGGAAGGCACCAATATCCAGCGCTTCCTGCCGCGCACCATCGACGAGGATCAGTGGCAGTCGGCGGACCGCGCCCTGACCTGGCTGTGGACCCAGTTCGGGCCGAAGAAGATGCCGCGCCCGCGCGACCGGGCCGAGGGCGACAAGCCGCGCGTCAACCTGATCGGGCCAATGTACGGCGTGTTCAACATGCCCTCGGACGTGGCGGAAATCCGGCGTCTGGTCGAGGGCATCGGGGCCGAGGTCAACATGACCTTCCCGCTGGGCAGCCACCTGGCCGATGTGCGCAATCTGGCGGACGCCGAGGTCAACATCTGCCTGTACCGCGAGTTCGGGCGCGGGCTCTGCGAGGCGCTGGAGAAGCCCTATCTGCAGGCGCCGATCGGGCTGGAGTCGACGACGCTGTTCCTGCGCCGGCTGGGCGAGCTGACGGGGCTGGATCCCGAGCCCTTCATCGAGCGCGAGAAGCACACGACGATCAAGCCGCTATGGGACCTGTGGCGCTCGGTGACGCAGGACTTCTTTGGTACGGCGAGCTTCGCCATCGTCGCCAACGAGACCTATACGCGCGGCGTCAGGAAGTTCCTGGAGGACGACCTCGGCCTGCCGTGCCAGTTCGCCATCTCGCGCGTGGCCGGGACCAAGACCGACAACGCCGCCATCCGCGACCTCGTTCGGGACACCAAGCCGCTGGTGCTGTTCGGCAGCATCAACGAGCGGATCTATCTGGCGGAAGCCGGCGGTGGCGGCCACGGCCCGCAGGGCGTTTGGGTGCCGGCGAGCTTCCCGGGCGCAGCGATCCGCAGGCATACGGGCACGCCCTTCATGGGCTACGCGGGCTGCACCTTCCTGATCCAGGAGGTCTGCAACGC
>JAIEQC010000056.1 GCA_019748055.1 Caulobacteraceae bacterium
TGCGCCGTGTTGATCGTGATCCCGCGCGCCTTCTCCTCCGGCGCCGCGTCGATGTCCTCGTACTTCTTCGCCGTCGCGCCGCCGGACTTCGCCAGCGTCATCGTGATCGCCGCCGTCAGCGTCGTCTTGCCATGGTCAACGTGACCAATCGTGCCGATGTTGCAGTGCGGCTTCGTGCGTTCGAACTTTTCCTTAGCCATTCTCTTAGCTCCTCAGTCCCCGAACCGGGGTTCCTGTCTGGTTTGGGGTGTGGGTTTTAGGCGGAGTGCTTCTTGATCACTTCGTCGGCGACGTGTTGCGGCACCGGGTCGTAGTGGTCGTACTGCATCGTGAACTGGGCGCGGCCCTGCGACATCCCGCGAAGGGTGTTCACATATCCGAACATGTTGGCCAGCGGCACGAAGGCGTTCACGACGGTGGCGTTGCCGCGCATGTCCTGACCCTGGATCATGCCGCGACGGCCGTTCAGGTCGCCGATGACCGAACCCAGATACTCTTCCGGGGTCACGACCTCGACGGCCATGATCGGCTCGAGCAGCTTCGGCGCGCCCTGGGTGCGCAGCTCCTTGAAGGCGGCGCGCGAGGCGATTTCGAAGGCCAGCACCGAGGAGTCGACGTCGTGGAAGGCGCCGTCGATCAGGGTCGCCTTGAAGTCGATCAGCGGGAAACCGGCCAGCAGGCCGTTGTCCTTGGCCGACTCCAGACCCTTCTGGACGCCCGGGATGTATTCCTTGGGCACCGCGCCGCCGACGATGGCGGATTCGAAGACGAAGCCCGAGCCCGGCTCGCCCGGCTCGAACACCAGCTTGACGCGGGCGAACTGACCCGTGCCGCCGGTCTGCTTCTTGTGCGTGTAGTCGATCTCGGCCTTGCGGCCCAGGCTCTCGCGATAGGCCACCTGCGGCGCGCCGATGTTGGCCTCGACCTTGTAGGTGCGCTTCAGGATGTCGATCTTGATGTCCAGGTGCAGCTCGCCCATGCCCTTCAGGATCGTCTGGCCCGACTCATGGTCGGTCGAGACGGTGAAGGACGGATCTTCCGAAGCCAGCTTGGCCAGGGCGACGCCCAGCTTCTCCTGGTCGGCCTTGGACTTGGGCTCCACGGCGATCTCGATCACCGGGGCCGGGAACTCCATGCGCTCCAGGATGACCGGCGACTTGATCGGGTCGCACAGGGTGTCGCCGGTGCGGGTGTCCTTCAGGCCGGCCAGGGCGACGATGTCGCCGGCGTAGGCTTCCTTGATGTCCTCGCGGTTGTTCGAGTGCATCAGCAGCATGCGGCCGACGCGCTCCTTGCGGTCGCGGGTCGAGTTCAGCAGGCCCATGCCCGTTTCCATCTTGCCCGAGTACAGGCGGCAGAAGGTCAGCGAGCCGACGAAGGGGTCGTCCATGATCTTGAACGCCAGGACCGACAGGGGCTCGTCGTCCGACGCCTTGCGGGTGACGGGCTCCTCGGTCTTGTAGTCGATGCCCTGGGTCGGCGGGATGTCGATCGGCGACGGCAGGTAGTCGACGACGGCGTCCAGCAGCGTCTGCACGCCCTTGTTCTTGAACGCCGAGCCGCACAGGATCGGGTAGAAGGCGCCGGTCAGCACCGCCTTGCGGATGCACTTCTTGATCGTCTCTTCCGAAGGCTCCTGGCCTTCCAGGTAGGCCTCCATCGCCTCGTCGTCGAGTTCGACGGCGTTGTCGATCAGGTACTGGCGGGCGGCGTTCGCCTTCTCGACCATGTCGGCCGGGATCGGCACGTCCTTGTAGGAGGCGCCCAGGCCGTCGTTGTCCCAGACCACGCCGGTCATGCGGACGAGGTCGACCAGGCCCGACAGGTTGGATTCCGAGCCGATCGGCAGCTGGATCGGCACCGCCTTGGCGCCCAGGCGGTCACGGATCGACTCGACCGACTTGTCGAAGTCGGCGCCGATCTTGTCCATCTTGTTGACGAAGACGATGCGCGGCACGCGGTACTTGTCGGCCTGGCGCCAGACGGTCTCGGTCTGGGGCTCCACGCCGGCGTTGCCGTCCAGCACGGTCACGGCGCCGTCCAGCACGCGCAGCGAACGCTCCACTTCGATCGTGAAGTCCACGTGGCCGGGGGTGTCGATGATGTTCAGGCGCTTCTCGCGCCAGAAGGCGGTCGTCGCGGCGGACGTGATGGTGATGCCGCGTTCCTGCTCCTGATCCATCCAGTCCATGGTCGCGGCGCCGTCGTGGACTTCGCCGATCTTGTGGGACTTGCCGGTGTAATACAGGATCCGCTCGGTCGTCGTCGTCTTGCCCGCGTCGATGTGGGCCATGATGCCGAAGTTGCGGTAGTCTTCGATTTTATGCGTGCGGGGCATTGGGGAGCGTGCCTTGCGGTCGATGCGGACCGGCGAAGTGCGCGGCCCTTGGAATGGGGTCTGGTCGGAGCGCGGGCGGTCTAGCCCAATCCCGCGAGGCCCGCCAGTGCGGCGAGCCCCTACGGGCGGAAGCCTTACCAGCGATAGTGCGAGAAGGCCCGGTTGGCTTCGGCCATCTTGTGGGTGTCTTCGCGCTTCTTGACGGCGGTGCCGCGGTTGTTGGCGGCGTCCAGGAGCTCGGCGGCCAGCTTTTCCGTCATGGTGTTCTCGCCCCGCTTGCGGGCGGCGTTGACCAGCCAGCGGATGGCCAGGGCGCGACGACGGTCCGGACGGACCTCGACCGGCACCTGATAGGTGGCGCCGCCGACGCGACGCGAGCGGACTTCGACCGACGGAGCGACGTTGTCGAGCGCCGTATGGAAGGTGGCGACCGGCTCCTGATCCTTCTTCTTCTCGGCCAGGATGTCGAAGGCGCCGTAGACGATGTTCTCGGCGACGGCCTTCTTACCTTCGTACATGACGTAGTTCATGAACTTGGTGACGATCAGGTCGCCGAACTTGGGATCCGGCAGGACTTCACGCTTCTGGGCGCGGTGACGACGGGACATGGAATGATCCTCTTAAATCTGTAGAGCGCGCAGGGCGGATTACTTCGGACGCTTGGCGCCGTAGTGCGAACGGCGCTGCTTGCGGTCCTTGACGCCTTGCGTGTCCAGCACGCCGCGCAGGATGTGGTAGCGGACGCCCGGAAGGTCCTTCACGCGGCCGCCGCGGATCAGGACCACCGAGTGTTCCTGCAGGTTGTGGCCTTCGCCGGGGATGTAGCACACCGCCTCGATGCCCGAGGTCAGGCGCACCTTGGCGACCTTACGAAGGGCCGAGTTCGGCTTCTTCGGGGTCGTGGTGTAGACGCGCGTGCAGACGCCGCGGCGCTGGGGGCACCCCTTCAGGGCCGGCACCTTGTTGCGGGCGACTTTCGGCTGGCGGGGCTTGCGCATCAGCTGGTTGATCGTGGGCATTCGAACTCGTCTCTCTTCTCAATCGATGGAGGCGTGTGCCTTTCGGCCGGGGCGCCTCGATGCCTTCTTTTCGGACGGACCTGACGGGCCGCCCCGGGGTGATTTCGAGCCGTCACGACAAACGCAAAAGCCGGAACGCGCGCTGAGGACGTTCCGGCGGGCACAGCCCGTAGAGTGAATTGTCACGATCGGAGCGGACGCGGACGCCCTCTCGAAGGTGCGCGGCTTCTACGCGCGGGGGAGGCGTGGGTCAAGGGCGCGAGCCGGACCCGAGACACGACGGAATATGCTTTCCTCGTGCGTTAGAACCCGACAGTCCCCGATCATAAAGACGAAGCCCCTCATGACCGCCAGCCCGCTCGCCGCCCCAAAGACGACGAAGCCCCGGCTCCGCCGGCCGCGCCGCGGCGTGCTGATCGGGATCGGCGCGGTGCTGCTGGCGGCGCTGGCGATCTGGTTCTTCTTTCTGAGAGGCGGGGCGGACGCCGAGCCCTATCGCACCGAGGCGGTGCGGCGCGGGGAGATCACCCGGTCGGTGTCGGCGTCCGGCACGCTGGAGGCGCTGGTGACCGTCGAGGTCGGCTCGCAGATCTCCGGCCAGGTGACTCAGGTCATGGTCGACTACAACGACCGCGTCCGGCGCGGTCAGGTCATGGCGGTGCTGGACCCGCAGAACCAACGCAGCGCCGTGGAGCAGTCGCAGGCCCAGATCGCCTCGGCCCGGGCCGGTGTGGCCCAGGCCCAGGCCCAGGTCGCCCTGGCCCAGGCCGAATACGACCGGCAGAAATATCTGTTCGATCGCCAGATCATCGCCCAGGCGGCGCTGGACACCGCCGAGGCGTCGCTGCGCACGGCCCGCGCCAACGTCGCCAGCGCCCAGGCCCAGGTGCGGCAAGCCGAGGCCTCACTGCGCTCGAACCAGGCCAATCTGGGCCGGACCACCATCACCGCGCCGATCGATGGGATCGTCATCGACCGCCAGATCGAGCCGGGCCAGACGGTGGCTTCCGGCCTGAACGTGGCGGTGCTGTTCACCCTGGCGCAGGACCTCGGCCGGGTGCAGGCTCTGGTGCGCGTGGACGAGGCGGACATCGGACAGGTTCGGGTCGGCCAGCCCGTCCGGTTCACCGTCGATTCCTTCGCGAACGACAACTTCGTCGGCGAGGTGACGCAAATCCGCGTCCTGCCGACCACCGAGCAGAGCGTGGTGGCCTACACGGTCGTGGTTGAGGCGGACAATCCCGGCGAGCGGCTGCTGCCCGGCATGACGGCGAACGCCGACATCATCCTGGAGCAGAAGCAGAACGTGCTTCGGGTCCCAAACTCCGCCCTTCGGTTCACCCCGGCGGACGTCGAGACCGAGGGCGAGGCCCGCGCGGGCGGCGGCTCGCCTTTCGGCCCCGGGGCGGGCGGTCAGCAGCAGCGTCGTGCCGGCGGGGCGCCGGGGCGCGGCAACATGGCTGCGGCAGTGATCGAGGAGTTGGACCTCGACGCCGTCCAGCGCGCCCAGGTGCAGCCGATCCTCGACCGCGCCCAGCAGGAAGCCCGTGCCGCACGGCGTTCCGGCGGCGGCGCCCAGCAGGGCGGCCAGCGTCGTCGCGGCGGCAATCCGGCTTCGGCCGCCGCCTTCAACAAGGCCTTCGACGAGATCAAGCCGCTGCTGCGGCCCGATCAGCAGGTGAAGCTGGAGAGCCTGCGCCTGCGCTTCGCCGGCGGCGGCGGTCGCGGGACTGTGTGGGTGCTGCGGGACGGCGAGCCGGTCCAGGTCTCGGTCCGCACCGGCGCCACGGACGGCAGCTACACCGAGATCCTTGGCGGCGAGCTGAAGGAAGGCGATCAGGTCATCACCGGCGGCGGCCCGCGCCGCACCGACGCCCGCGCGCAGCAGCAGGCCCAGCGCATGGCCGGCGGCGGCTTCGGCGGCGGCGGTCCGCGATGATCGAGATCGACCGCCTGACCAAGACCTACATCATGGGCGACGAGGTGATCTCGGCCCTGGGCGGCGTCTCGCTGCGCATCGACCGGGGCGAGCACGTGGCGATCATCGGTCCCTCCGGCTCGGGCAAGTCGACGCTGATGAACGTGCTGGGCGGCCTGGATCGGCCGACCAGCGGCCTCTATCGCTTCGAATCCGAGCCCGTGGAGGATTTCGACGACGACCAGCTGGCGGGATTCCGCAACCGGCGCATCGGCTTCGTCTTCCAGTCGTTCCAGTTGCTGCCGCGCCTCACGGCGGCACAGAACGTCGAGCTGCCCATGATCTATGCCGGCGTCGATCCGATGATCCGGCGCGAGCGCGCCGTTGAGCTGCTAACGCGCGTCGGGCTTGAGCACCGGCTGAACAACCGGCCGACGCAGATGTCCGGCGGCCAGCAGCAGCGCGTCGCCATCGCCCGCGCCCTGGCCAATGCGCCCGACCTGCTGCTGGCCGACGAACCCACCGGCGCCCTCGACACGACGACCGGCAAGGAAGTGTTGGCCCTGTTCGACGAACTGAACGCCCAGGGCCTGACGCTCTGCATCGTGACCCACGACCAGGAGGTGGCGGCGCGCGCGCGACGTCGCATCGCCTTCCGCGACGGTCACATAGTTTCGGACGACCGCCATGCTGGATAAGACGACGTTGCGCAGCTCGGCGCTCCACTTCTCCACCGGCGGCATGAGTTCGATGGAGCTGGTCCGCTTCGCTCTCGGCGCCATCGCGGCGCATCCGATGCGATCGGCGCTGACGTCGCTGGGCGTCGTCATCGGCGTGGCGGCTGTGATCATGATGACGTCGATCGGCGTGGGCGCTCAGCAACGGGTCGAAGAGGCTCTGTCCAGCCTGGGCACCAACATGCTGGTGGTGCGCCCGGGGGCTGCGCGGAGCGGCGGCGGGGGCTTCGTGCGGGGAGCCGGCGGTTCAGGGGCGACACTGACCGTCGATGATGCCGAGGCCATTCGGACCCTGGACGGAATTGCCGCCGTCTCGCCCGCCATCAACGGAGGCGCGCAGCTGATCTACGAGGGCGCGAACTGGTCCAGCCGGATCGAGGGCGTGACGCCCGACTATTTGGTTGCGCGCGACCTCGAGATCGCGTCCGGCCAGATGTTCGACCAGGCCGCCGCCGAGAGCGGGCGCAAGGTCGCCGTGCTGGGTCAGACCGTGGTCAGCGAGCTGTTCGGCGAGGGCGTGGACCCCGTCGGCCAGCGCATCCGCGTGGGCCCCATCCCGTTCCAGGTGATCGGCGTCCTGGCGCCCAAAGGCCAGTCGGGCTTTCAGGATCAGGACGACATCGTCGTCATCCCGCTGGACGCCGCGCGCAGCCGGGTCATCGGGCGCGGTTCCAGCGCCCGGGGCGACAACGTCAACCAGATCTATGTGAAGGCGGTGGATGAGGATGCCCTGTTCCAGCTCGAGCAGGACGTGGCGGAACTTCTGCGCCAGCGGCACCGCATCCAGCCGGGCCAGGAGGACGACTTCAACGTCCAGAACCTGACCTCGGTGCAGGAGGCGGCGCAAAGCTCGACCCAGACCTTCACGATCCTGCTGGCGGCGGTGGCGGGCGTGTCGCTGGTCGTCGGCGGGGTGGGGATCATGAACATCATGCTGGTTTCGGTCACCGAACGGACGCGCGAGATCGGCCTGCGCATGGCCATCGGCGCCCGGCGATCCGACGTCCTCACCCAGTTCGCTCTGGAGTCGGTGGCGCTTTCCCTTCTGGGTGGGTTGATCGGCCTCGCCATCGGGGTCGGAGGCGCCTTGCTGATGTCCACGTTGGGCGACTGGCCGTCGGTCATTCCGGCCTGGGCGGCGCCGCTGGCGATCGGCTTCTCCAGCTTCGTCGGCGTAGTGTTCGGCGCGTATCCGGCCTGGCGCGCGGCGCAACTGGACCCCATCGAGGCATTGCGACGGGAGTAAAGGCCGACCAGCCGCAACTTCGCCACCATCGGCCCGTGTCCTCCATCGACGATTGTCGAACGGGGGACGAATGGCGGCGGGCGGACCAGAGCCCAGGTGGCGGACGCCGGCGATCCTCGCGGGATCGGTGGTTCTGCACGCCGTGGTCCTCGGCGTCCTCGGCCTGCGGGCCATCCAGATGGATGTGCCTGCGACGCTGGATCGACCGACGATCCTGCTAGAGATCGAGCCGCGTCCCATGCTGCGCGACGAGCGGCCGCGCGAGCGCTCCTATGCCGCGCCCGACCCGACCGATGCGGAGGCGAGACCCCGGACGTCCGCCGTCACTGGCCCACGTCGACCGGACGAAGAGGACAATGCCCCCTCCCCGCCTTCTCCCCGCGCTCCCGCGGCCGCGCCCGGCGCGCCGACGGCGGCCGAGCAGGGGATCGACGACGCGTGGCGCGTCCCGACATCTCCGACGCGACGGCAGGTCGGCCGATCCCTGCGCGGCAGCATGATCGGCTGCGACGTGATGAACGGCAGGCTCTCCGCCGGCGAACAGGCCCAGTGCGACGAGGCCTTCAACCGCATGGCCGGCGCCGCGCCTCCGATCGGGGGCAGCGGTAACGCCGAGCGTGACGCCCGCTTCGGCGCCGAGGGCCGCCGGAACCTCGAGTCCTACGAGGCGCGCCGTCGCCCCCTGGCCGGCGGCACCGGCCTGGGCGAACACGGCGACTGCCCGGGCTCCAACTTCGGGACGGGCTGTCCCGGTCGCCATCTGGATCGCGGCTGGCGGCGCGACAACAGCGACGAGATGCGCGGCGCCCAGGGCGGATACGCGCGCTGAGGACAGGAAAAAGGGCGGCCCCGAAGGGACCGCCCTGTTCCTTGGTCGATTTGAGGAAATCGACCGGACCGTTTGGTCGGTTTGACTGCCCGTTTGGTCAGCCCTCGGTCGTCTCCAGCTCCGCGGCCAGATCGGCCGGCAGGGCCTCGACGGCGGCCTCGCGCGCGTCGGTCAGGACCGCGTCGCGCTCGTTGGCGATCTTCTGCAGGCTGCGCAGATAGGCGCCCGTGCCCGCCGGGATCAGGCGGCCCACGATGACGTTCTCCTTCAGGCCTTCCAGGGTGTCGATCTTGCCGTTGACCGAGGCGTCGGTGAGGACGCGGGTGGTCTCCTGGAACGACGCCGCCGAGATGAAGCTGCGGGTCTGTAGCGACGCCTTGGTGATGCCCAGCAGAACCGGCTGCGTGGTGGCCGGACGGCCGCCGCGCTTCTCGACCTTCTGGTTTTCCAGAACGGCCTCGGCGACCTCGACAGTGTCGCCCTTGATCAGGGTGGTCTCACCCGAATCCAGGACTTCGACCTTCTGCAGCATCTGGCGGACGATCACCTCGATGTGCTTGTCGTTGATCGGCACGCCCTGAAGTCGATAGACCTCCTGCACCTCGTTGACGAGGTACTCGGCCAGGGCCTCGACGCCCTGGATGCGCAGCAGATCGTGCGGATCCGGGTTGCCGTCGATGATGTAGTCGCCCTTCTGGATCAGGTCGCCGTCCTGCACCGAGATGTGCTTGCCCTTGGGGATCAGGAACTCGACCGGTTCGCCCTGGACGCCGTCGGCGTTGACTTCCGGGGTGATCTTGATCCGGCGCTTGTTCTTGTAGTCACGGCCGAATTCGACGCGGCCGTCCATCTCGGCGATGACCGCGCAGTCCTTGGGACGTCGGGCCTCGAACAGCTCCGCCACCCGCGGCAGACCGCCGGTGATGTCGCGGGTCTTGGCGCCCTCGGTCGGCACGCGGGCGATGATCTCGCCCGGCTTGACCACGTCGCCGTTGGCCACCGACAGAACGGCGCCGACGGGCAGCAGGTACCGGGCGTCACCGCCCGAGGCCAGCTTGGCGTAGGCGTCGCCCGTGGTGACGCCCATGGCCGGACGCAGGTCCGAGCCGCGCGGGCTGGCGCGCCAGTCGGCGACCACGCGGTTGGCGATGCCGGTCGCCTCGTCGGTCTCCTCGCGGACGGACAGGCCGTCCACCAGGTCTTCGAAGCGGATGGTGCCGCCGACCTCGGTCAGGATCGGGGTGGTGTAGGGATCCCACTCCGCCAGACGCTGGCCCTTGCCGACCTCAGCCCCGTCCTTGACCCGGATGCGGGCGCCGTACGGGATCTTGTGGCTCTCGCGGTCCTTGCCGTCGACGACGATGGTGACGACGACGTTGCGGCTCATGGCCACCAGGTCGCCGTGCGCCGCCTTGACGGTCGGGCCGACGATCTTGGCCGTGCCGGCGTTGGTCGCCTCGAAGAACGAGGTCTCCGCCACCTGGGCCGTGCCGCCGATGTGGAAGGTCCGCATCGTCAACTGGGTGCCCGGCTCGCCGATCGACTGGGCGGCGATGACGCCGACCGCTTCGCCGATGTTGACGTTGGTGCCGCGCGCCAGGTCACGGCCGTAGCACATGCCGCAGATGCCCGCGTCCGCCTCGCAGGTCAGCGCCGAACGGACCTTGACCGACTGGACGCCCGCCTGCTCCAGGACCTCGATCTCCTCTTCCTGCAGATAGGTGTCCGCGGGGAACAGGACGGTGTCGGTTCCGGGCTCCTTGATGTCCTCGGCCGCATAACGGCCCAGCACGCGCTGGCCCAGCGAGACCAGCACGTCGCCGCCCTCGACCACGGCGCGCAGGGTGATGCCGCGCGTCGAGCCGCAGTCTTCCTCGGTGACGATGGAGTCCTGCGCAACGTCAACCAGACGACGGGTCAGATAGCCGGAGTTGGCGGTCTTCAGCGCGGTGTCGGCCAGACCCTTGCGGGCGCCGTGGGTGGAGTTGAAGTACTCCAGCACGGTCAGGCCTTCCTTGAAGTTCGACACGATCGGCGTCTCGATGATCTCGCCCGAGGGCTTGGCCATCAGGCCGCGCATGCCGCCCAGCTGCTTCATCTGCGCCTGCGAGCCGCGGGCGCCGGAGTGGGCCATCATGTAGACCGAGTTCACGTCCGGCCGTTCGCCCTCATGCAGGACGCGCGGCTGGGCGATCTCGCCCATCATGGCGTCGGCGATCCGGTCCGTGGCCTTGGCCCAGGCGTCGACGACCTTGTTGTACTTCTCGCCCTTGGTGATCAGGCCGTCGGCATACTGCTGCTCGTATTCCTCGACCTGGGTGCGGGTCTCGGCCACGAACTCGACCTTCTTGGCCGGGATGACGATGTCGTCCTTGCCGAACGAGATGCCCGCCTTGGCCGCCTCGCGGAAGCCCAGGCCCATCATCTGGTCGGCGAAGATGACCGTCGCCTTCTGACCGCAGTGGCGATAGACCTGATCGATCAGGTTGCCGATCTCCTTCTTGGTCAGGTTCTTGTCCAGCAGGCGATAACCGACGTTCGGGTTCTTCGGCAGAAGAGCGCCCAGCTTCATCCGGCCCGGCGTCGTGTCGATCACCTTGGTGACCAGCTCTCCGGCGGCGTCCATCTCGGTCCAGCGCGCCTTGATGCGGGTGTGCAGGGTGACCACGCCGGCGTCGAGCGCCGCGTCGATCTCGCCGATGTTGGCGAACAGCTTGCCCTCGCCCGGCTCACCGTCCTTGACCAGCGACAGGTAATAGAGGCCGAGCACGATGTCCTGCGAAGGCACGATGATCGGCTTGCCGTTCGCGGGCGACAGGATGTTGTTCGTCGACATCATCAGGACGCGCGCCTCCAGCTGGGCCTCAAGGCTCAGCGGGACGTGCACGGCCATCTGGTCGCCGTCGAAGTCGGCGTTGAAGGCGGCGCAGACCAGCGGGTGCAGCTGG
>JAIEQC010000065.1 GCA_019748055.1 Caulobacteraceae bacterium
GAGGCGCCGCCGCCCCCGCCTCCGCCGCCGCGCGAGGGGCCGGCCCCGCCGGTGACGTCGCCGTCGCGCAGGGCCTTCAGCGCCTCCTCCGGCCCCGGCAGGTCGGCGGCGTAGGCGAGGCGCACGATGATCATCTCGACCGCGTCGGCCGGATTGGGCGCGCGGCGCACCTCGTCGAGGCCCTTCAGCAGCATCTGCCAGACGCGCGACAGGGCGCCGGCCGAGATGGCCGCGCCCAGCGCCGCCAGCGCCTGGGCCTGGTCGTTGGGCAGGCGCGTCGCCTGCGGACCCAGCATCTTGGACACCGAGGCGGCGTGGCAGTGCTCCAGCAGGTCGCCCATGACCTGCACCGGATCGGCGCCGTAGCCGTAGAGGGTGCGGAAGGTCTCCAGCGCCTCCGGCGTCCGCCCGCCCATGATCTGTTCGAACAGGGCGATGGTGCGCGTCCGGTCGGCCAGACCCAGCATGTCGCGCACGGTCTCGGCCTGAACCACCGCGCCGCGCTCGCCCTGGACCAGCGCCTGATCCAGCAGCGACAGGCCGTCCCGCACCGAGCCCTCGGCGGCGCGCGCGATCAGGGCCAGGGCGTCGGCCTCGATGGCCATGCCCTCCTTTTCCGCCACCTTGTTCAGGTGGCCCACCAGCACCTCCGGCTCCACGCGACGCAGGTCGAAGCGCTGGCAGCGGCTGAGAATGGTCACCGGCACCTTGCGGATTTCGGTGGTGGCGAAGATGAATTTGGCGTGGGGCGGCGGCTCTTCCAGCGTCTTCAGCAGGGCGTTGAACGCCTGCGTCGACAGCATGTGGACCTCGTCCAGCACATAGACCTTGTAGCGCGCCTCGACCGGGGCATAGCGGACGCTGTCGAGGATCTCGCGGATGTCGCCCACGCCCGTGTGGCTGGCGGCGTCCATCTCCATGACGTCGATGTGCTGGCCGGCCATGATGGCCGCGTCGTGCCGGCCGGTGGGCGACAGCTCCAGCGACGGGCGGTCGATGGTCTCGGTCTCGTTGTTCAGGGCGCGGGCCAAGAGGCGCGCGGTGGTCGTCTTGCCCACCCCCCGCACGCCGGTCAGCATGAAGGCGTGGGCGATGCGGCCCGTGGCGAAGGCGTTGGTCAGGGTGCGGACCATCGCCTCCTGCCCGATCAGGTCCTCGAAGGTGCGCGGCCGGTATTTGCGGGCCAGCACGGTGTACTCGGACGCGGCCTCGGACGGCTCGGGCGCGGGGACCGGCGGCTTGACCTTCGGCATCAGGGGGGCGTCGGCGGCGACCAGTTCGGGCGTCTCGTCCGGCGTGGCCAGCGCCTCAGCCACGCGCATGTCCTCCGGCTCGGGCGCGCCGAACATGTCGTCAGTGTTGGGATCCCGCTCCTCGACCGCGTCCGAGGGCTCGTCCTCGTCCCACGGCGGGCCGTCGGGATTCGCTCCGGCGTCGCTCATGGAGAAGGCATAGCGCGGAGTCGGCGCCGCGCGCATCCCCCATGAGCGACCTGACGGTGGATCAGTCCGTCAGGTCGCGGATCTGGCCGCCGTCGGCGCGGATGCGCTCCAGCACCTTCTGGTGCAGCCAGATGTTCATCGCGGCGGTGTCGGACTTGTCGCCGGCATACCCCAGCTCGTCGGCAAGCTCGCGGCGCTCGTCCAGGGTGGAGTCCATGCCGGTCAGCTTCATCAGGTCGACGATCGAGGTGCGCCAGTTCAGCTTCTGATCCCGCTGCTCGTTCATGAAGTCGAGGATGCCGTCGACGTCCACGACCTGGGGCGCGGCGGGGGCCGCGGCCGGAGCGGCCGGAGCCGGGGAAGCGGCCATCGGGCGGGGCACGGGCGTGGCCGTCGGCGCCGCTTTCGCGCGGTCGCGCCCGCCGCGGATTCCGTCCCAGATCCTGCCGAGAATGCTCATCACGTCGCTCCTGTTGGGGGTCTGCGGATAAAGGCGACCGGCATCCTCCCGGTTCCAACGCGTCGTCTGACCCTCTAGGGTCGCGGCGAACGTTCACCCCGCCCGAGTCCCATGCCCGACCAGACCGACAAGCAGACCTTCTCCGACGACGAAGCGCTGGAGTTCCACCGCCTGCCGACGCCCGGCAAGATTTCCATGGCGCCGACCAAGCCCATGGCGACGCAGCGGGACCTGTCGCTGGCCTATTCGCCCGGCGTGGCCGTGCCGGTGCTGGCCATCGCCGAGGACGTGGACCGGGCCTACGACTACACGGCCAAGGGCAACATGGTGGCCGTGATTTCCAACGGCACGGCGATCCTGGGCCTGGGCAACCTGGGCCATATGGCGTCCAAGCCGGTGATGGAGGGCAAGTCCGTCCTGTTCAAACGCTTCGCCGACGTCGACAGCTTCGACGTCGAGGTGAAGACGACCGACCCGGACGAGTTCGTCACCGTGGTGAAGAACATCGGCGACACCTGGGGCGGCATCAATCTGGAGGACATCAAGTCCCCGGAATGCTTCGAGATCGAGACCCAGCTGCAGGATCTGCTGGACATCCCGGTGTTCCACGACGACCAGCACGGGACCGCCATCATCTCCACCGCCGGCCTGATCAACGCCTGCCACATCGCCGGCAAGCGGCTGGACGAGGTGAAGGTGGTGCTGGTCGGCGCCGGCGCCGCCGGCCTGTCGTCCATCGGCCTGATGAAGGCCGCCGGCGTGAAGGCCGAGAACACCGTCATCCTCGACCGCGACGGCGTGGTCTGGAAGGGCCGCCCCAACGTCGACCAGTGGAAGGCGGCGCACGCCACCGACACGCCGCACCGCACGCTGGAAGAGGCGATGGTCGGCGCCGACGTGGTGCTGGGCCTGGCGGCCAAGGGCGCGATCACCAAGGAGATGGTGGCGTCCATGGCGCCCAATCCGATCATCTTCGCCATGGCCAATCCGGACCCGGAGATCACGCCGGAAGACGTGATGAGCGTGCGCTCCGACGCCATCATCGCCACGGGCCGGTCGGACTATCCGAACCAGGTCAACAACGTGCTGGGCTTTCCCTACATCTTCCGCGGCGCGCTGGACGTGCGGGCGCGGCAGGTGAACCACGAGATGAAGGTCGCCTGCGCCCACGCCCTGGCGGCGCTGGCGCGCGAGGACGTGCCGGACGAGGTCGCCGCCGCCTATCGCGGGCGCAAGCTGAAGTTCGGGCCGGACTACATCATCCCCTCGCCGTTCGATCCGCGCCTGATCTGGTACATCCCGCCCTTCGTGGCCCAGGCCGCGATGGACACCGGCGTGGCGCGCAGGCCCATCGCCGACATGGACGCCTATCGCGCCCAGCTGCGCGAGCGGGTCGATCCGTCCGCCGCCCTGATGCAGAAGATCAGCAGCGCCGTGCGCGGCGCGCCGAACAAGCGCGTGGTCTTCGCCGAGGGCGAGGAGCCGTCGGTCATCCGCGCCGCCTGGCAGTTCAAGCAGGCCGAGCTGGGCACGCCGATCCTGATCGGCCGCGAGGATCTGGTGCGCCAGAACGCGGCCGAGGCGGGGCTGAACTTCGACGACCTGGGCATCGAGATCCACAACGCCCGCGTGTCGCACAAGAACGCGCAGTACGTGGACTTCCTGTTCGGCAAGCTGCAGCGCCGCGGCTGGCTGCGGCGCGACGTGCAGCGCATGGTCAATCAGGACCGCAACTACTTCGCCGCCGCCATGCTGGCCCACGGCGACGCCGACTGCATGGTCACGGGCGTCACCCGCAACTTCAACATGGCCATGCGCGAGGTCGGCCGCGTGCTGGACGTGCGCGGCACCCTGATCGGCCTGTCGATCGTGCTGGCCAAGGGCCGCACCCTTTTCATCGCCGACACCACGGTGCACGAACTGCCCGACGCCGAGGAGCTGGCCGACATCGCGGTGCAGGCCGCCGACACCGTGCGCCGGCTGGGCCGGTCGCCGCGCGTGGCCTTCATGAGCTATTCCACCTTCGGCAACCCGCCGGGCGACCGGGGCGAGAAGGTGCGCGAGGCGATCCGCATCCTGGACCGCCGCGGCGTCGACTTCGAATACGAGGGCGAGATGCCGCCCGAGCTGGCGCTGGATCCCGAGCAGCGCGCCAACTACCCGTTCATGCGCCTGACCAAGGACGCCAACGTCCTGATCATGCCGGCGGTCCACTCCGCCTCGATCTCGACCAAGCTGGTCCAGGCGCTGGGCGGGGCGACCGTGATCGGCCCGCTGCTGGTGGGGCTGGAGAAGTCGGTGCAGATCGTGAGCCTGGGCGCCTCGGTCAGCGAGATCATCACGGCGGCGACCTTCGCGGCCTATGAAGAGGGCGTGATCGAGGAGGGGTGAAGCTCACCCCGTCCCCTCGACCGCCCGCGCCTGCTTCTTCGTCTTGTACTGCAGCATCCAGCACAGGATCAGCGCGGGGATGCCGACCGCGGCGGTGCCGGCGAAGAACAGGGCGAAGCCCTCCATCTCCGTGCGTCCGACCTGCAGGGCCTCGACCGCCACGCCGGAGAAGCCCTTCAGGAACTTGCCCAGCAGGGCGTAGAAGGAGCTGAGCAGGGCGTACTGGGTCGCCGTGTAGCCGATGCTGGTGAGAGATCCCATGTAGGCGACCAGCGCCGCGCCGGCGAAGCCTTCAGAGAAGTTTTCCACGAACAGGACGCTCGCGAAACCCGGCGTCGACAGGCCGACGATCGCCAGGATCGTGTAGCCCAGGTTGGACATCGGTCCGACGAAGGCCCCGATCAGAAGCGTGGGCCCGAAGCCGAAGCGGATGGCGCTCAACCCTCCGGCCGTGATCCCCACAAGCGTGCCCGCCAGGCCGGCCGACAGGCGCATGGCGCCGATCGCTTCCTTGGTCAGTCCGAGGTCGAGATAGAAGGGGCCGGTCATCGGCCCCATGACGAAGTCCGGCAGGCGATACAGGCTGATCGCCGCCAGCATCAGCAACGCCGCCGTCTTGTGGGTCTTGAGGAAGGCCAGAAACGGCCCCACGACCATGTCGAACAGGCCGCGCGGGGTCCAGACCGACTTGCCGCCAAGCGCCGCGCTGAGGTCGCGGCGATCCACCGGCTCCCTGGCGAACAGGGTCGCGGCGACCGCCAGCCCCATCAGCAGGCCCCAGACCCCATAGGACAGCGCAAACCCGATCTGTGCCGCGACGATGAAGATCAGGGCGTTGCCGCCCAGGATGGCGAAGCGATAGCCCAGCTGGAAGGCCGAGGTCAGCAGGCCTTGGTCCTCGTCGCTTTCGGCGCTCTCGATGCGCCAGGCGTCGGCCACGATGTCCTGCGTGGCGGCGGAGAAGGCGGTCACCAGCGCGGCGATCCCCAGCGCCGTCAACCCGCCGGCCGGCCCGATCAGGGCCATGGCGATCAGCGAGCCGCCGACCATCAGCTGCGACAGCAGCAGCCAGCCGCGGCGACGTCCCAGTCGGCCCAGGATCGGCACGTCGGTTCGGTCGATCAGCGGGGCCCAAAGGAACTTGAACGAATAGGCGAGGCCGACCCAGGAAATGAACCCGATGGCCGCCAGCTCGGTCCCCTCCTCGGCCAGCCAGGTTCCCAGCGTGTTGCCCACCAGCATGAACGGCAGGCCGGACCCCAGACCGATCAGGAGGGTGATCAGGACGCGGGGTCGGCCCAGCGCCCGCAGCACGTCCATGGCGCCGGTCGCCTTCGCAGGGCGGGGGCCTTCGGGCGCTCCGATGGTTTCCGTGGCGTCGGCCCGGCGCTCTTCGCGTCCGACCTCGCGGCCCCTCTCGTCGGTCATTCAGGCGTCCCTCTTCGAACGCCCCCCTGGTCGGCGTCGATCAGGCGACCTTGGCGCGGACTTCGCGGTTCGTCCAGCGGGCCAGGGCGGCGCGCAGGGCGTCGGGCTCAAGCGGCTTGGGCATCCAGTCGTCCATGCCGGCGTCGAGGCAGGCGCGGCGGTCCTCCTCGAAGGCGTTGGCCGTCAAGGCCACGATGGGCGTGCGGTCGCCGCCCGCGCGGATGGCCCGCGTCGCGGTCGGCCCGTCCATGCCGGGCATGCGCATGTCCATGAAGACCAGGTCGTAGCGGGCCCGCTTCAGCGCCTGCAGCGCCTCGTCGCCGCTGGCGGCGGTTTCGACCGTGCAGCCCTCGCGCTTGAGCAACGTCTTGGCCAGCAGGGCGCCGACCGGATTGTCCTCGACCAGCAGCACGCGTGCGGCGAAGGCGCGGGGCGGGGCCACGCGGTCGTCGTCGGGAACCACGGCGGCCGCTTGCGGCCCGCGCTTCATGGCGGCCGTCACCCGCTCGGCCAGCGACGCCCCGCGCAGGGGCTTGATCAGATATCCCGCCCAGCCCGCGCCGCGATAGCGCGCGATCAGGTCCCGGTCCGTCGGGCGCAGCAGGATCAGCGCGGGCCGGTCCGGCCGTTCGGCCAGGGCCCGCCCGGCGGCGGCCGCCTCGGCATGGTCGACCAGCAACACGTCCGCCTGCTCGCCGATCAGGGCGCCGCAGGCGCGCGCCTGGGCCTCCGCCGCGCGGCGCACGAAGGGATCGGGGCTGCGCACGGCGACCGTCAGCCCGGCCAGCGGCGGGGCCGCGGCAATCTTGACGGAGGTCGCCTCGAACTCGGCGGCGAACACGAAGCGGGCGCCCGGGCCGTCCGGCCGGTCCTGCACGGCGACCGAGCCGCCCATGGCCTCGGCCAGCTTGCGCACCACGGCCAGCCCCAGCCCGGCGCCGTCGACACGCACCGCGTCGCCCGCCTCGGCGTGGCCGAATTCCTCGAAGATGCGGGCGCGCGCGGCCTTGGGCACGCCCGGCCCGGTGTCGTCGACCGTCAGCGTCAGCCGCGCCCGGCCGCCCGGCAGGGTCTTCGTCGTCGCCTTCACGGCCACGGCGCCCGCCTCGGTGAACTTCACCGCATTGCCCGCCAGATTGAACAGCACCTGCCGCAGGCGACCCTCGTCGGCCGACAGGCGCACGGCCGGCCCCTCGGACCAGCCGACGATCTCCAGCCCCTTGTCGTGGGCGCGCGGCGCCAGCAGCTCGACGACCTGGCGCACGAGGGCCTCCGGATCGACCGGGGCCAGGTCGAACTCCAGCCTGCCGGCCTCCAGCCGGGCGTAGTCCAAGAGGTCGTTGACCAGGCCCAGCAGGTGCTCGGCCGAGGCCCGCGCGGCTTCCGCATAGGCGCGCTGGGCGCCGTCCAGCCGGGTGCGTTGCAGCAGGCCCAGCATGCCGATCGCCCCGTTCAGGGGCGTGCGCATCTCATGGCTCATTAGCCTGAGGAACTGCCGTTCCGGAGATGTCTCGGCGGGCGGGGCGGAGGTTTTCGGAGCACGCGACATGCCCCGATCCTGCCCGCCAACCCTTAAGAATCGGGCCCGCGAACAGGGTTGATGAAAGCTGGCCGTCAGTCGTCCGTGCGGGTCCAGCCCTTTTCGGACATGCAGGTGATGAAGGCGGTGGTGCCTTCCTTGTCGCCGGCGCGCTCGCGGCACTGCTCGCGGGCGGAGTCGAAGGGCTGGGCGCCGTTTCCGGTCCAAGCGTAGTCGCCGCCGTCGCCGGCGTCGATCACTGTGACGCAGGCGCTGGTGGCCAGCGCGGCAAAGGCCAGGGCGAGGACGGTCAGTTTCTTGTGCATGTCGATCAGCTCCGTGTTCGGGGATGACCGCTCCCTCTCACGGCGGCGCTTCGGGCGCCCGTTACAAGTCGGAAAGCTGGATGAAACTTTCGCAGGACTTCAGTCGCGGACTCCGACCATGAAGTAGTTCACCTCGGCGTCTTCGCCCTGGCTCCAGCGGTCGGTCAGCGGGTCGTAGGCGACGCCGAACGGCCCCGACACCGTCAGGCCCGTTCCGTCCAGCATGCGGGCGATCTCTTCAGGCTTCAGGAACTGGCGCCAGTCGTGGGTGCCGGCGGGCACCCAGCGCAGGACGTACTCCGCCATGACC
This sequence comes from Caulobacteraceae bacterium, assembly GCA_019748055.1. GTDB lineage: Bacteria > Pseudomonadota > Alphaproteobacteria > Caulobacterales > Caulobacteraceae > Brevundimonas. The sequence goes on from JAIEQC010000065.1 coordinate 7,877, forward strand.
TTGGCCAGCGCCAGCGACTTCAGCGTGCGGTTCAGGGTCGCCACCACCATCATTCCGCCGGGCGCGACCATGGCGGCGCAGGTCCTCAGGAAGGCCTCCGGATCGACCACGTGCTCGACGATCTCCAGCGCCAGCACGACGTCGAAGGTCCGGCCCTCGGCCGCGACCTGTTCGGCGGTGGCGGCGCGATAGGCGATCTCCAGCCCCATCATCTCCGCATGGGCCCGCGCGGTGCCGACGTTCTCGGTCGAGGCGTCGACGCCCGTCACCTCGAACCCCAAGCGCCGCATGGGCTCGGCGATCAGCCCGCCGCCGCAGCCGACGTCGATCAGGCTCAGACCCTCGAAGGCGCCGCGCCCCCGCCGCTCGAACCGCGCCTCGAACCGCTCGCGAAGGAAGGCCAGCCGCGCCGGGTTGAACCTGTGCAGCGGCGCGAACGGCCCCTTCGGGTCCCACCACTCCGCCGCCTGGGCCGAGAAGCGCGCCACGTCGGCGGGGTCGATCGACGGCCCCGCCGCGCCGGGCACGGCTTCGGTTTGGGGATTGCGCGCCCCGGACCCATCGCTAGAACCGATCATGACCGGAGGCATGGACCGCCGGGCCCTTCCCCGCAAGACGGAGCCCCCCGTTTCACGATGACGCGCCTGGTGATGAAGTTCGGCGGCACGTCGATGGGCGATCTGGAACGCATCCGTCGCGCCGCCCGCATCGTCGCCGCCGAGGTGGCGCAGGGGAACAAGGTCGCCGTCGTCGTCTCGGCCATGGCGGGCAAGACCAACGAACTGGTCGCCTGGACCGACGGCGCCGGGCGCCCCGCTCAGGGCATCGAGATGTCCGACGACGAATACGACGTGGTCGTGGCGTCGGGCGAACAGGTGACCAGCGGCCTGCTGGCCCTGACCCTGCGCAACATGGGCGTGGACGCCCGCAGCTGGATGGGCTGGCAGATCCCGATCCTGACCGACGACGCCCACGGCCGCGCGCGCATCGAGGACGTGCCGGGTGAGGTGCTGGGCCGGGCGATGGACGCCGGACAGGTGGCGGTGGTGCCGGGCTTTCAGGGCGTGACCCGCGACGGCCGCATCACGACTCTGGGCCGCGGCGGGTCGGACACGTCGGCCGTGGCGGTGGCCGCGGCGCTGGAATGCCCTTGCGACATCTACACCGACGTGGACGGCGTCTACACGACCGACCCGCGCATCGAGAGCCGGGCCCGGCGGATCGAGAAGATTTCCTATGAGGAGATGCTGGAAATGGCGTCGCTGGGCGCCAAGGTCCTGCAGACCCGCTCGGTCGAGCTGGCCATGGCGAAGCGCGTGCCCGTGCGCGTCCTGTCCAGCTTCATCGAACCCGACGAAACCGGCCGCCTGCCCGACAAGGGCGGCACCCTGATCTGCGACGAGGAGGAGATCGTGGAAAAACGCATCGTGTCCGGCGTGACGATGAGCCGGGACGAGGCCCGCATCACCCTGCTCGGCCTTTCCGACCGCACCGAGACCCCGGCGGAGGTGTTCACCCGTCTGGCCGAGGCCGGGGTGAACGTGGACATGATCGTCCAGAGCCAGTCGCGGAAGGAGGGAGCGGTCAACCTGACCTTCACCACCGGCCGCCGCGACGCCCAGCGCGCGGCCGAGCTGATGCGCGGCGCCCAGGACGCCCTGGGCTTCGAGGAGATCCGCGTCGACGAGGACGTGGCCAAGGTCTCGGTGGTCGGCGTCGGCATGCGCAGCCATGCCGGCGTGGCCCAGACCATGTTCCGGGCGCTGGCCGACAAGGGGATCAAGTTCCAGGCCATCTCGACGTCCGAGATCAAGATCAGCGTCCTGATCGACGCCGCCTATGCCGAACTGGCCGTGCGCGCCCTGCATTCGGCCTATGGGCTGGAAGCGGTATAGGGAACTGACCGCGCCCGACGGGCGCCTTCCGGAGCGGCCATGCCGACAGGGTCAGCCATGCCGACGAGGGGGCCGAGGAACCTCCTGCGTCAGATCCGCGAGGCCATGGCCGGCGCGGCCCCGGCCCAGGAACGGCTGGACGGCGTCGTGCGCATCATCGCCCGGTCGATGGTGGCCGAAGTCTGCTCCATCTATCTGCGCCGCGCCTCGGGCGAGCTGGAGCTGTTCGCCACCGAGGGCCTGAACCGCGAGGCCGTGCACAACACCCGCCTGCGACCCGGCGAGGGTCTGGTTGGCGAGGTGGCGCGGCTGGCCCAGCCGATCAGCCTGTCGGACGCGCCGTCGCATCCCAGCTTCTCCTACCGGCCGGAGACGGGCGAGGACCCCTATCACGCCTTCCTCGGCGCGCCCCTTCTGCGCGGCGGCCGCGCCATCGGGGTGTTGGTGGTCCAGAACCGGGCCGAGCGCCGCTATGACGAGGACGAGGTCGAGGACATCCAGACCATCGCCATGGTCCTGGCCGAGACCGTCGCCTCGGGCGAGCTGCTGGCGCAGGAGGAGCTGCGCGACATCGAGGTGGCGCCGCACCGGCCGGAGCGGATCAAGGGTCAGAAGTTCGGCGACGGCCTGGCCTACGGCCACGTCGTCCTGCACGAGGCGCCCCTGCCCCCCGAGCGCCTGCTGGCCGAGAACCAGCAGGTCGAGGAAATCCGCCTGCGCGAGGCGCTGAACCGGCTGAAGGCCGACGTCGACCACATGCTGGAAGGGGGCCTCGGCAATCTGGCCGGGCCCTCGTTCGAGGTGCTGGAGACCTATCGCATGTTCGCCGACGACCGGGGCTGGAACCGGTCGCTGGAGGAGGCGGTGCGCAACGGCCTGACGGCCGAGGCGGCGGTCGACCGCGTCCGCAACGAGCACCGCGCCCGCTTCGCCCAGGCGCGCGACCCCTACATCAAGGAGCGGCTGCACGATTTCGAGGATCTGGCCAACCGGCTGCTGCGCATCCTGGCGGGCGACCGGCCGGGCCAGCGCGACCTGCCCGACGACGCCATCCTCGTGGCGCGCAATCTGGGGCCAGCGGACCTGCTGGAATATCCGCGCGACAAGCTGAAGGGCCTGCTTCTGGAGGAGGGGTCCGCCGCCAGTCACGCGGCCATCGTGGCCCGCGCGCTTCAGATTCCCTGCGTCGGCCGCCTGCAGGGGCTGCGCGACCGGCTGTCCGAGGGCGACCTGGTCATCGCCGACGGCGAGACCGGCGAGGCGCACCTGCGCCCCCGGCCCGACATGCTGCAGGCGGTGCAGTCGCGTATGGAGGTCCGCGACCAGCGGCGGGCCGAGTTCACCCGCCTGCGCGACGTGCCCGCCGTGACGCTGGACGGCACGCGCGTGACCCTGCTGACCAACGCCGGCCTGGCCGTCGATCTGGAGAACCTGAACGAGACGGGCGCCGAGGGCATCGGCCTGTTCCGCACCGAGTTCCAGTTCATGGTCTCGGACGAACTGCCCCGGCTTGACGTGCAGACGGCGCTGTATCGGCTGGTGCTGGACGCCGCGGGCGACCGTCCGGTCACCTTCCGCACCCTGGACGTCGGCGGCGACAAGGTGCTGCCCTATCTGGACCAGGAGCGGGAGGAGAACCCCGCCTTGGGTCGCCGCGCCATCCGTCTGGGGCTGGACCGGCCCGCCCTGCTGCGCATGCAGCTGCGCGCCCTGCTGGCCGCAGGGGCGGGGCGTGAGCTGCGGGTCATGTTCCCCATGATCGCCACCGTCGACGAGTTCCGCGCCGCCCGCGAGATGGTTGACGAGGAATGCGCCTGGGCCCGCCGTCGCGGCCGCACCCTGCCGGCCGTCCTGCGCGTCGGGGCCATGGTCGAGTGCCCGTCGCTGCTGTGGCACCTGGATGCCCTGCTGCCCCTGACCGACTTCATCTCGGTCGGGACCAACGACCTGCTGCAATACATGTTCGCCGCAGACCGGACGAACCCGCTGGTCAGCGACCGGTACGATCCCCTGTCGCCCCCGGCGCTGCGGGCCCTGGCGGAGATCCAGCGCAAATGCGTCGACACCGGCACGCCCGTGTCGGTGTGCGGAGAACTGGCGGGTCGGCCGCTTGAGGCCTTCGCGCTGCTGACCCTGGGCTTCCATCGCCTGTCGGCCCCGGCTGGCGGCGTCGGCCCGGTCAAGCGGATGGTGCTGTCGGCCGACCTGGCCGCCGCGCGCCGGGCCATGCCCGGACTGCTGAGTTCTTCCGCCGGATCCGTCCGTAATGAGATCGAATCCCTGGCCCGGAAGTTGAACGTCGCTCTCTGACGCGTCCCGGCGTGGGACGGCACGACGTCGTTAACGAAGTCGTTGAACGGGCGGGCTTCATGGGTTATCCACAGGACGAGACGGGCGCCGGTCGTGGGGGACGCGATTTCCGTCATGGTTACCTCGTATTCGGCGACCCGTATGTGCGTGACGCTTCGGCCGACGTGGCCGGAGCGATGGTGGGGTCGGGCGTAATGGCGCTGGATACGGGGAACGTCCCCGACGAGTTTAAGGCGCATCCGGATTGGAAGGACCCGGTTCCTCCGATCACGGCGGCTCCGACCCTGGGCGAGGGGCTGCGGGCCGCGCGCCTGGCCTCTGGACGTTCGCTGGCCGAGCTGTCGACCGCGACCCGTGTGCACACCCGCTATCTGACGGCGCTGGAGGAGAACGACTGGTCGCTGCTGCCGACCCGGGTCTTCTCCATCGGCTACGTCCGCGCCTACGCCCACGCCCTGGGCCTGGACGAGCAGCTGGCGGTCGAGCGCTTCAAGCGCGACGTGCCGGACGGCTCCGTGCCGCTTCAGCCGCCGGTCGGCGTGGCCTTCGAGGAGGTGCGGCGCCATTCGCCGCGCGTCATCGCAGCCGTGGCCGTGGTGGTGGTCGCCGTGCTGGGCTGGAACGTGTTCCAGCGCGTCAACCTGATGGACGCCCCGTCGCGCGCGGACCTTGTCGAGGTGCCCGAGACCTGGCGTCTGGGCGGCGTGCTGGGCCAGAACGCGCCAGCGACGCTCAGCGCCCCCCAGCCGGCCCCGGCCGATCAGACCGTGCCCGTGCTCTACGTCACGCCGGGCCTCGAGGAACAGCTGACCGGCGTCGCCCCGACCGAGGGCGCGGTCGAGGTCTCGACCGGTCCCGTCGCCCGCGCCTTCAACCCTCGCGGCGCGGTGCACGGCGCCGCCGCCGGATCGTCGGACGTCATCATCCAGGCGCGCCGTCCGGCCTACGTCGTGGTGCGCAGCGGCGAGCGCGTGGTGTTCGCGCGCCAGATGGCCGCGGGCGAGGCCTGGCGTGCGCCGCGTGGCCTGACCGCCGTGATCGACGTGGCCGACCCGGCGGCGTTCGACGTCTACATGCTCGGGGAACACGCCGGGAATTTGCCGCAGGCCCAGACTCCGCTGGTCACCCTCAACGGTCAGGCCCAGACCAAGGCCCGCCAGTCCGCCGCCGCCGAC
>JAIEQC010000066.1 GCA_019748055.1 Caulobacteraceae bacterium
GCCGCCGCCGACCTCAGCGCGCCGCGCGCCAGCGTCAGGGCCGCCTCCGGCGCCAGCCCCCGCGCGGCGCCCGCCTCCGCCAGGGCCTGCACGAAATCCAGAATGAACGCCGGCGCCGATCCGGCCGTGGCGGTTGCCGCGTCCATCAGACCCTCGTCGTCCAGATCCACGACCTCGGCTACCGATCCGAACAGCTCCGCTGCCACGAACCGCGCCCGCGCGTCGTCCGACCAGACGGCGGCCACGCCCTGCGCCTGCGCGACTCCCGTGGTCGGCATCACCCGCGCGACGGGTCGATCCAAGGCATCGGAGATCGCTCCCGCGCCGACGCCGGCCATCAGCGAGATCACGACGGTGTCCTCCGACAGCGTTCCGGCAAGAGGAGCCGCCGCCGCGCGCCAGACCGCGGGCTTCACGGCCAGCACGACCGCGCGGGCCGTATTCAGTGCTTCCAGGTCGGGGTTGACCCGGGCGCCCGCGGCCTGCGCCGCTTCGGCGATCGGCTTCGACGAGGGCGTCAGGATGATCAGGTCGGAGGGCGTCACGGGGCCCGCCCGCATCCAGCCCTCGACCAGGGCCGAGCCCAGACGGCCGCAGCCGACCAGGACGACCGGACGGCCCATCAGGCCGAGCCGACGGTCTCGAACATGCAGGCCGCAATGGCGTCGGCCGGCTTCTTCATCCCGCGGATCATGAAGTCGAAGGCGGGGAAGTATCGGTCGGCGGCTTCGACGGCCGCGTCGATCATGGTCGCCGCCTGGGCCAGCGTCGGGCGGTCGCCCATGGGCAGGGCCAGGGCCGTGCGGAACACGATCTCCCCGTCCTCGGGCCACAGCTCGAAATGGCCGATCCAGGTGCGCTGGTTGACCAGGCCGATCAGCTCGTTGGCGGCGTTGCGCCGGCTCTTGGACGCGCGCAGATCCAGCGAACAGCACAGCTGCAGGCAGTCGCCCTCGGGCCGCCAGGCGAACCACAGCTCATAGTCCCGCCAGTCGCCGGCCAGGGAGAAGGCCAGATCACCCTCGTCCGTCCGGTCGAACGGCAGGTTCTCCGCGTTCAGCACGTGCTCGACCACGTCCAGCGGGTCGAAGGCGACGTCGACCTCGTCGGGTCTTGCGGCGTCCATTCAGGCGTTTCCGATCATCTGCGGCGACGGGCGCGACTCACGCCCGACAGGGGGACCGTAGGCGGGGCGTCGGATTCGGCTCAACCGGCTGCGTCCTCAGGGGGAACCGCGCCTGTGGACCTTCCCGTCTCAGGCTTCTTTCGTCCGGCGCCGGACGGCGTCTTCATCGCGGCCAGCTCTGCACGCAGCGCGGCGATCTCGGCCTTCAGCACGTCGAACTCGTCGCGGCGGACCAGATCCAGCTCGGCCACCATGCGGTCGGTCTGGGCGCGCATGGCGGATTTCGCCTCCTCGCCCGCGGCCTGGGCCAGGCCCATGGCGCCGGTGGTCAGCTTGGCGAACTCGTCCAGCAGGGGATTGCGGGTCTGCATATGATGTCTCCTGCCCTCAAAGGTCCGGCGCGTCGGTTGCCATATGGTAAACGAAACCTTGCCGCACACGGGTGTTCCCAGCCGAAGATGGCGGCGGCGTGACGCCGCACGTCGATCGGCAGGCGACGCCGCCCGCGCCGCTTGCTAAAGGCCGGACCAGACACCGCAGCGGAGGCTTCCCTTGGTCTTTCCCGAGTTCGACCCGGTCCTGATCAACATCGGCCCCCTGCCGATCCGCTGGTACGCGCTGGCTTACGTCGCCGGGCTCGGCCTGGGCTGGTGGTACGCCGCGCGGCTGGCGAAGAGCGTGGCGGCCTGGGCGCCGAACCGCCCGCCGCTGACCTCAACGCAGCTGGACGATCTGGTGATGTGGGTGGCGCTGGGCGTCATCGGCGGCGGCCGTCTGGGCTTCGCCCTGTTCTACAAGCCCGAGCTTTACGCCCAGCTGTTCACGGGGCCGGACAACCTGGCCCTGTTCCGTCTGTGGGACGGCGGCATGAGCTTCCACGGCGGGCTGATCGGGGTCTGCCTGGCCATCTTCTTCCATTCGCGGGCGATCAAGGCGCCGCTGCTGAGCGTCGGCGATCTGGTCGCGCCGGCCGTGCCGATCGGCCTGTTCTTCGGCCGAATGGCCAACTTCATCAACGGCGAGCTGTGGGGCCGGCCCACCGACGTGCCGTGGGCCGTCCGCTTCTGCAACGAGCGCATCCTGCAGACCTATGGGTTCTGCCCCGCCGGCGACGTGCCGCGTCATCCCAGCCAGCTGTACGAGGCGGGGCTGGAGGGTCTGCTGCTGTTCGCCATCCTCTGGCTGGCGGTCTGGAAGTGGCGGCTGCTGTCCAAGCCCGGGTACGTCACGGGCCTGTTCCTGACCGGGTACGGGCTGAGCCGCGCCGTGCTGGAGACGGTGAGGGAGCCGGATTCGCACATGCCGGAGCTGCTGCGCGGGACGGTGACCATGGGCATGCTGCTGTCGATCCCGATGATCCTGATCGGCGTCTGGCTGATCTGGCGGGCGCGGTCGCGGCCGCCGGTGGTCGCCCCGGTCGAATGACCGACACGCTGAAGGCCCGGCTGGCGCGCGAGATCTCGCTTGCCGGGCCCATGCCGATCGACGCCTTCGTCACCCGCTGCCTGCACGATCCGCAGGACGGCTATTACGCCACGAGGCCCGCGCTGGGGGCGACCGGCGACTTCATCACCGCGCCCATGGTCAGCCAGATGTTCGGCGAACTGATCGGCCTGTGGGCGGTCGAGACCTGGCGGCGGCTGGGCGCGCCGGAGCGGCTGCGGCTGGTCGAGGTGGGCCCCGGCGACGGAACCCTGATGGCCGACGCCCTGCGCGCCGCGCGGCTGGATCCGGCGTTTCTGGAGGCGGTCGACCTGGTGCTGATCGAGCCCAGCGCGCCGCTGCGTCAGGTGCAGGCGCGCATGCTGGCCGAGGCGGACGTCCATCCCCGCTGGGTCGCCGATCTGGGCCGGGTCGAGACGGACGCGCCGGTGATCCTGATCGCCAACGAGGTGCTGGACTGCCTGCCCGCACGCCAGTTCGTGCGCGACGGCGAGGCGTGGCGCGAGCGCTGCGTGGCGGCGGCGGAGGACGGCGACCTGGGCTTCACCCTGTCGGCGATCACCGGCGGCTTCCGCCGGCCGGCCTTCGACGTGGCCGACGGGCAGACGGTGGAGATTTCGGCGGCGCAGGAGGGCTTCGGCCGTGCGGTGGCCGAACTGGTCGCCGCCGCGACCGGCGCCGCCCTGCTGATCGACTATGGCCGCGACCGGCCCGGCCCCGGCGACACGCTGCAGGCCCTGTCGCGACACCAGAAGGTCGATCCGCTGGCCGAGCCCGGCGCTGCCGACGTCACCCAGTGGGCCGACTTCCCGACCGTGCTGGAGGCCGCGCTGCACGCCGGCGCCGACGTCACCGGCTGCCTGCCCCAGGGCGAGTTCCTGCGCCGACTGGGCATCGAGGCCCGGGCCCGATCTCTGTCGGCCGCGCGCCCGGAAGCGGCGCCCGTCGTCGCGCGTCAGCTGGCCCGCCTGACCGCGCCCGACCAGATGGGCGAACTGTTCAAGGCCTGCGCCATCTTCGCGCCGCGCAGCCTGGCCGTGCCGGGGTTTGAGGCGTGACCGTGCCCATCCCCATCACCCACCCCCTGCTCGACCGGGCCGGCGTCCGGCACGGCTTCTTCACGCGCGAGGGCGGGGTCTCGACCGGCATCTACGAAGGCCTGAACTGCGGCATGGGCTCGTCGGACGATGCGGACAAGGTGCGCGAGAACCGCGCCCGCGTGGCCCGCGCGCTGGGCGGCCAGCCTGACGACCTGGCCGGGCCGTATCAGATCCATTCGGCCGAGGCGGTTCTGGCCGAGAGCGGCTGGCCGGACGACCGGCCCCGGGCCGACGGGGTGGTCACGACCACGCCCGGCGTGATCTGCGGCGTCCTGACCGCCGACTGCGCCCCCGTTCTGCTGGCGGATACTGTGGCGGGCGTCGTCGCCGCCGCCCACGCGGGGTGGAAGGGCGCGCTGGGCGGCGTGATCCAGTCCACCGTCGATCTGATGAAGACCGCCGACGCCGATCCCGCCCGCATCGTCGCCGTCGTGGGGCCCTGCATCGCGCAGGACAGCTATGAGGTGGACGAGGCGTTCGAGCGCCGGTTCCTGGTCGAGGCGCCGGGCAGCGGCCGGTTCTTCCGGCTCGGCGTCCGCGAGGACCGGCGGATGTTCGACCTGCCCGGCTTCGTCCTCTGGCGGCTGGAACAGGCCGGCGTCGAACAAGCCGCGTGGACCGGCCACGACACCCGCCCGGACGCCGCCCGCTTCTACTCCAACCGCCGCGCCTTCTTGAACGGCGAGCCGGATTTCGGCCGGATGATGAGCGCGATCAGGCTAGGGTGAACGACACCGCGGCCGTCTTCTTCGCCTTCTTTCCGATCGCCATTTTCGGCTCCCTACTCATTGCGGACATTCAACCTCCCATTGGCTGCGACCGAGGAGCAGTTATTGTCGCTCATGCCTAACCACCCCGCGTCTGACTATCGAGTCTTCACGAGTAGGTTCGACCGGGAGGTCGGTTGGGAAGAGCTTGATCATGTTCTTGGCCCGCTCTCCGCGCAGGACGCGGAAACCTTGGCCTCGTCCTTTGCAGAGTTCGCAGCTGTGCTGCCTGATCCGCTCGAAATTCCCACAGGTCGCGCACTGCCCACTGGCTTGGAACTCGGCGGGCCTCAGAGGGCGATCACTCTCCTGTTGGACCAATCGGGCTCAATGCGGGGCCAGCCTATGGCACTCGCCGCTGCGGCAATCGTCCAGGCCGTTCGGAAGTTGCGGTCTACCGGCTGTCGCGTCGAAGTCCTCGGGTTCACTACGACTTCGTGGAGGGGTGGCGAACCACGCAAGTTATGGAAATGGCGACTGAAGCCGCGTCAGCCGGGCCGCCTCTGCGAACTCCTCCACATCATCTATCGCCATGGCGACGATGAAGGCACCGACATGTCCGGCGCGTCGATCAGGTCAATGCTTAGGCCGGACCTCCCCAAAGAGAATGTCGACGGTGAGGCTGTTGCCTGGGCCGCTGGTCGCCTTCTGGCGCGGCCAGAGACCGCAAGAACTTTGGTGGTTCTCTCCGACGGATCGCCCGTCGACGACTCTACTCAGCAGGCGAATGGCCCAGAGTATCTAGATGCTCATCTGCAGTCGGTTCTGGAGAGCATCCGGCGGGAAGGGCAAATCCAAATTGGGGCGATTGGGATCGGCTACGACGTGGGCGGATGGTATCCAGAATCGATCTCTGTTCAGTCGGCAGCTGATTTAGGTCCGAGTTTGAGCGCCTTCATCGACCGACTTATGAGCGTCGCATGCGATTCAGCTAGGTGAACCGAACGTCCGCTCACTGCCCCATGCGGACACTTGGCATGTCTGTTTATCGGTCGCCTGTAGCCGCCGCCAGCAGCCGCGCTTACCCAAGCTGAACTAGCCGAGATTTCTCGCGAGTCACCCCGCCATCGCCATTTCGGGCACGAGTTCGACCTCGCGCCAGGCGTGGGGTGTGGCCAGGAGGGCGCGGACCAGTTTGTTGTTGATGGCGTGGCCCGCCTTCACGCCCTCGTAGCGGCCCAGAAGCGGCGCGCCGAGCACGTACAGGTCGCCGATGGCGTCCAGGGCCTTGTGCTTCACGAACTCGCGGTCCATGCGCAGGCCGCCGGGGTTCAGGATCTGGTCGCCGTCGATGACGACCGCGTTCTCCAGGCTGCCGCCGCGGGCCAGACCGGCCTGACGCAGGGCCTCGACCTCGTGGGCGAAGCCGAAGGTGCGGGCGGCCATGATGTCGCGGCGGAAGGTCTCTTCGTTGACGACGAAATCGACGACCTGATTGCCGATGACCTTCGACGGAAAGTCGATCTCGAACCGCATTTCATAGCGGTCGCAGGGCAGGAGGGCGGCCGACTTGTCGCCCTCAATCACCCGCACCGGTTCCAGGATCTCGACGTAGCGCACGGCGCGCGGCTGGCGGCGGAAGCCCGCCCGGTCCAGCAGCTGAACGAACGGCAGGGCCGATCCGTCGAGGATCGGCAGCTCCGGCCCGTCGACCTCCACAACAGCGTTCGACACGCCCAGGGCGGCGAAGGCGGCCATCAGGTGCTCGATGGTCGACAGGGTCGTGCCGGCCGCGTTGGCGATCATGGTGTTCAGGCGGGCGTCGATCACGGCCTCGCCCGACACGGGGATGCGGTTGTCGACGTCGGACACGTCGGTGCGCACGAAGACGATGCCGGTTCCGGTCGGCGCGGGACGCACGGCCAGGCGCACGCGGCGGCCGGTGTGCACGCCCACGCCCGCGATGATCGCGGGGCCCACCAGGGTCTTTTCGCTATGGTCCTCGACGACCGCCACCAGGTTTCTCTTCGACTTCGCGCTTCCGCCTCTGCGTGCGGAATTTCGCCCCAAGCCTTCCTAGTCGAAGCGGGTCCAGCCGGTAACCAAAGTCCGGTTTCGGATTGTTTCGGGAGGGAGGCAGCAGGCAGTGGGCAGTGGGGAAGGCGCCGCCCCGAATGCGGAAAGGGCCGCCCTTTCGGACGGCCCCCACTGCCTGATGCCTGCTGCCTGCGACCTAGTTCGCCAGCCGCCGCAGGAAGGACGGGATCTGCAGGTCGTCGTCGCTCTCAGGCTCCGGCTCATAGGCCGGCTGCATCGCCGTGGCCCCGCGGGTCGGCGCGTCGGCGTACTGCGACGTCGTGCGGGTCGGGGCGCCGTAGCTCGAGGTCTGGGGCTGGGCGCGCTTCTTGCCGAACAGGCTCCAGCCCGACTTGCGGTGGTGATCGCGGTCGTCCCAGTCATCCTCGTCCCGAGCCTGCGGTTCGGGCTGCGGCTCCGGGCGGGCCTGCGGGGCCGGGGCGTCCATGTACAGGTCGCCCTGGGCGACCGCGGCGGAGGTCGGCGCGGCCTGGGCCACGGCGGGGCGGGCCTCATACTCTTCCACCCAAGGATCGACGATCGGCTCCAGCTCGCGCGGAGCTTCGTGCCGCGCGACGGGCGTCGGCTGCGGCGCCGGGGCAGCGGCGAAGGTCGGGACGATCGGCTCGCGCCGCGGCTCGGCCGGGCGGATGATCGGTTCGGGACGCGGCTCGACGCGCGGCGCCGGGGCCTCCATGCGCGGCGGCTGAACCGGCTGGCTGCGGCCGAGGCCGAGGCCGCCGCGGGCGCCGGTGGGCTCGATGGTCTGCTTGACCGCCTCGTCCATGCCGGTGGCGACGACCGAGACGCGGATCTTGCCGTCCAGGGCCGGGTCGAAGGCGGCGCCGAAGATGATGTTCGCGTCGGCATCCACCTCGGCGCTGATCGCGTTGGCGGCCTCGTCGACCTCCAGCAGGGTCATGTCCATGCCGCCGGTGATGTTCACCAGCACGGCCTTGGCGCCCTTCAGGCTGGTCTCGTCCAGCAGGGGGTTGGCGATGGCGTTCTGGGCGGCCATCAGGGCGCGGTCGTCGCCCTCGGCCTCGCCGGTGCCCATCATGGCCTTGCCCATCTCGGACATGACGGCGCGGACGTCGGCGAAGTCCAGGTTGATCAGGCCCGGCAGGATCATCAGGTCGGTGATCGAACGGACGCCCGAGTGCAGGACCTGATCGGCCATGCCGAAGGCGTCGGCGAAGGTGGTCCGCTCGTTGGCTACGCGGAACAGGTTCTGGTTCGGAATGACGATCAGGGTGTCGACGTAGCGCTGCAGCTCGGCGATGCCGGCGTCGGCCAGGCGCATGCGGTGACGGCCCTCGAAGGTGAAGGGCTTGGTCACGACGCCGACGGTCAGGATGCCGCGGTCGCGCGCCGCCTTGGCGATGACCGGCGCGGCGCCGGTGCCGGTGCCGCCGCCCATGCCGGCGGTGATGAAGACCATGTGGGCACCTTCGAGGTGCCCGGCGATCGTCTCGGCGGATTCCTCGGCGGCGTTCATGCCGACCTCGGGATGGGCGCCGGCGCCCAGACCCTGGGTGATCGTTTCGCCGAGCTGGATGCGGCGGTCGGTCTTGGCGAAGCCGAGGTGCTGGGCGTCGGTGTTCGCCACCACGAACTCGACGCCCTCAAGCCCCGCGTCGATCATGTTGTTCACGGCGTTTCCGCCGGCGCCGCCGACGCCGAAGACGACGATCCGGGGCTTCAGTTCCGTGGTTTGGGGGCGAACCAGCGACAGCGACATGTTGTTTCTTCCGACCTCTTGGACCCTGCCCGACCCGCCAAGCGATCCCCGCCGATTCGCATTGGTTATGAGCGCGTTAAGGAAACACCCCGAGCCGTTAACGGAGGGTTACTCCGCATAGCGCGAGTCGCGTCCGCGCCAAGCGGGGCCGGGGCCGAAATGCAGAAAGGACGGCTCTTTCGAGCCGCCCTTCCCGTTTCGTCGATGTCCGGACCGATCAGTACGGACGGTAGTTCAGGCCGATGTTGAAGCGACGGCCGTAAGGGTCGAAGCTCGAGGCGAAGCCCAGGTAGGGCGGCGGCTCGGCGTCGAACACGTTGGTCACGCCCAGACGCAGGGTCAGGTCGTCGCGCACGTCATACCGGAACGACAGGTCGTTGCGGATGAAGTTGCCGGTCGTCCAGGTCTCGACCGGATCGACGTCGAACTCGCGGGCGGCGACCTGATCGCGAGCTTCACGCAGGTCCTGAGACGCCTGCCAGTCGGCCGTCCAGGTGACGGCGAACCGGTCGGTCGGCGACCAGGTCAGGCGGGACACGAACTCCACCCGCGGGAAGAAGACGCCCGTGGTCGAGTCCGTGAACTGCGTCGGGTTGGCGGGGTTGGTGAAGTTCTTCTGGTCGATCAACCACAGGCCGCCCAGGCTCCAGGCGAAGGTGCCGATGTCCCAACCGAAGGCCTCGTAGGCGTCCAGACGGTAGTTGATGGTGAAGTCCAGACCGCGCGTTTCCAGCTTGGCGTTGTTGATGCCCGCCAGGATGAAGCCGCCGATCGGGTCACCACCGGGGGCGCCGACCTTGAAGTTGTTGAACGGATCGACGCCGTTGTTCGGATCGCGACGGAAGACCAGGGCGCAGGTCACCGGGTTCGGCGTGGAGCCCGAGGACACGCAGTCGTCGGCCAGGAACTGACCGCCCGGAGTGATGATCACGTCCTCGATGGTGATCTCGTAGTAGTCGAGGATGATCGACAGATCCGGGAACCAGCGCGGCTGGAGCACCGTCGAGAAGGTGAACGATTCCGACGTTTCCGGCCGCAGGTTCGGGTTGCCCCCCAGCACCGAGGCGATGCCCGATCCGTAGGTCGGCAGGAAGTCGTCCGCCGTAGAGACCGTGGCCTGGGCGAAGTCGAAGCTCAGCCCCTTGGCCGCGGCCAAGGCCGTGCAGCTCGAGATACGGTTGTTGCGGATGACCGTGTTGGTCTGGGCCGCGATCTGACGGGTGTCGCAGGGATCCACGAACCCGTTGACGAAGGTCTGCGCGAACGGACGGAAGTTTTCCGTCAGGTTCGGGGCGCGGAACGAGGTGTTGAAGCTGGTCTTGAAGGTGATGTCCTGGATCGGACGGTAGACCAGGTTCACGCCGTAGACGTCGCCCGAGCCGGCGGTGGTGTAGTCGAAGGTCCGGTAGGAGCCCGACAGTTCCGCGAACTCGCCCAGCCAGCTGTCACGCAGCAGCGGGATGGCGACCTCGGCGAAGAACTCTTCCGACTCGTACTCGGCGCCCAGGAAGTCCGCGCCGGTGTTCAGCTGCAGCACCCGGTTGTTGGTGTCGCGGCTGCGGCCCACGCCTTCGGTGTACTCGCGGCGATATTCGGCGCCGAGGGCGAAGCCGATCGGGCCGGCGCCCCAGAAGTCCCACAGATCGCCGCCGAAGGAGGCGATGGCCGCTTCCTGCTCGTTGGTCTCGAACACGCGGATCGCGGTCGAGATGTAGTCGAGGCCGGCCTGGCTCTGGTTGCCCGCGCCGAAGACATTCAGCGGCACGCAGCCGTTGACTTCCGGATCGTTGATCGCGGCGCCCGTGCCGTAGGTGGTGCGGGTGGTGAACGGGTTCTGTTCGGCGACGGCCAGACCTTGGGCGCGCAGCAGCTGCACGCGGCAGACGATCTCGCCCGGGCGGCCGTTCACGATGCCGGCGGCGTCGACGACGGAGTCCATCGCATGACCGAAGCGGATGGCGTCAGGGCCGGCTTCCCGGTTGACGTTGTTCATCTCGCCGTAGACGTACGACACGTTCCAGTTGAAGTTTTCGATGAAGGCCAGGCGATCCATGCCGCCGTCGAGGGCCGCGACGTAGCGGGTGATCTCGCGGTTGTTGGTCTGGTCACGCTGGATGCCGAAGCCGCGGTGGTTGGCGATCGCAGCCGCCACAACGGTGGTCGGCGCACCCGGCAGCGACGGGTTCACCGTACTGGGCTGACCGTAGCGCTGGAACGTGTTGGCCGCGATCGCGGCGGCCACGTTGGCCGGCAGGAAGGCGTTGTCCAGACGCGTGGAGAAGGTCGCCGTGCCGTTGATCAGGCCCGGACCGACGCCGGTGTTGATCGTGCCGCCGAAGCCCGCGTTGGTGATGTAGATGTCCCAGAACGAGCGCTGGCCGACGTCATAGGCGTCTTCGGTGGTGTACTTGGCCTCGAGCGACAGGCGGACGTTGTCCGTCACGTCGAAGTTCAGGCCCGCCTGGAAGCGCTCGGCTTCCTGGAAGGGGTTACGCGAGCGCTGATCGAAGCTGGTCAGGTTGGCCGGCTCGCCGTCGCCGCCGATGTTCCACGGACGGTTCAGACCGGTGTTGCCGATGCGCTGGCCGAAGTCGGCGAGACGCGCCGTCGGACCGGTATACCAGTAGGTGTAGGCCGGATCGACGTTGAAGCAGTTGGCTGCGGTCGACAGGCCCGGGCAGTCGCCGAACGGAACGTCCGGGTCGTTGTTCGGGCTGGGACGCTGCATGTTGGCCAGGGTGGTCGAACCCCAGACCGGACGATCCAGACGACGGGCGCCGTAGAACTGACCGATGTCGAAGATGCCGTCCGAGCGCGGACCGAAGGCCGGGTTGGTCGGATCGGCGTCGATGCCCAGACGGATGCGGCCGTCGCGCAGCCAGTTGATGTGCTCGGCGTAGACTTCCTCGATGCGCTCGTACTCGCCGTGGACGTAGACGTTCAGGCGGTCGTCCAGGAAGTTCGCGCCGGCCAGGACCGAGACGCGGCGGGTGTCGGCGGCGCCGCCCTGGACCAGCTGGCCGTAGTTGGCGTCGATTTCGAGGCCTTCGAAGTCCTTGCGCAGGATGTAGTTGACGACGCCCGACACGGCGTCGGCGCCGTAGACCGACGAACCGCCGCCGGTGATGATTTCAATGTTCTCGATCAGCAGACGGGGGATGACCGAGACGTCGACGGCCAGGTTGCCCGCGGCCGAGCCGACGTGACGGCGACCGTCGACCAGCGTCAGCGTGCGGCCCGAACCCAGCGAGCGCAGGTTGGCGAACTCAAGACCGCCGTCGTTCAGGTTGGAACCCGTCGTGTCCGACGGAACCAGCGAGTTCGACAGGGCCGGGATGGTGGCCAGGTAGTCGACGACCGTCGCCAGACCGGTTTCCAGCAGCTGCTCGCGCTGAACCTGGATCAGCGGGGTCGGCGCCGTGGTCGGGTCACGCCGGATGCGCGAACCGGTGACGACGATTTCCTCGACCTCAGTGGCCTCGGGATCCTGAGCGTCCTGCGCGTAGGCCGGAGCCGCCGCGATTGCCATGACGCCCGCGAGGATCGTCGTTCCGAAGAGATGCTTGCGCTTCAACAGCATGTGTCTGGCCCCAATCAGCAATGAAAATGCAACGACGCAGACCTGCTCCCACAGGCTACGTCCCCACCGGCCACGCTAGCAGCAACGAACCGCACCACAAGGGTTTGTGGCCCGAACATGACCATTGAGCGCCTGCGATGTTACAATCCGGACACACTCTCGCCACGTGGGGGAAACTTTCCAGCCGCCACGCGGGCGTCGCGTCAGAGGTTGTCGCGCAGCCAGCCGGCGACCCGGGCGGTGAACCCGCCGGCTTGGGCGCGGGGGGCGTCGCCTGCGCCAATACGCCGCGCCATGAGCTTGCGGGCGGAAACCGACTCGCGCGGGCCATAGGCGGCGCGCAGCAGCACGCCGGCGGCGGCGCAGAAGGCCGGCCCTGACGCGGCGTCGGCCAGGTGGGGGGCGCGGAACGGCCGGGCGAGGCGCACCGGACGATCGAAGACGCGCAAGGCCAGTTCGCGCACGCCGTTCAGCTGGCTGGCGCCGCCGGTCAGGACGACGCCGGCCCCCGGCTCGGGACCCACGCCCGCAGCCTTCAGCCGGTCGCGGATCAGCTCCAGCGTCTCTTCCACTCGCGGGGCGATGACGGTCTTGAGCATGGCGCGCGGCACATGGACTGTGGCGGCGTCGGGATCCTCGCCCCGCTGGGGCGCCTCCAGCATCTCGCGGTCTTCGTTGGCCGAGGCCATGGCCGAGCCGTGCAGGGTCTTCAGGCGCTCGGCTCCCGCCCGAGACGTGGACAGGCCGCGCGCCACGTCCGCCGTCACGTGGTCGCCGCCGACGTTCAGCCCGTCGACGTGCAGCAGGCTGCGCCCGCCCCACACGGCTGCAGACGTGACGCCCGCACCCATGTCGATGCAGACGCAGCCCAGGTCCATCTCGTCTTCTTCCAGAGCGGCCAGTGACGACGCCAGCGGCGCGGCCACCACGCCTTGCAGGTCCAGGTGCGCCAGCTCCATGCAGTGGCTCAGCGCCGCGAAGGTCGCCTCGGCCATCGACACGACCAGCAGGTCCAGGCCCAGGGTCCGACCCTTCATGTTGCGCGGATCGCGCAGGCCGCGCGCGCCGTCGACGGACCAGGCCACCGGCATGACGTGGATCGGCCGCCGATCCGGCATGTGGATTTCGTCCAGCGCCAGGGCGATGGCCCGCGCCAGGTCGGCGTCGCCGACCGGATGCGCGCCCAGCGAGACGCGGGTCTGGACCCGGCGGCTGCGCATCTGGCCGATCGAGGTGGTCACCACCACGCCCGACACCGGCGCCGCGGCGGCGCGCTCGGCCCGCTCCACGGCCCGGCAGACGGCCTGGGCCGCCTCTTCCATGTTGATCAGGGCGCCGCCCTGAACGCCGCGCGACTGCACATGGCCGAAGCCGGCGACGCGGACCGTGCGGTCGGCATGGCGCGCGCCCTCGGGCTTCATGATGAAGCAGGCGACCTTCGACTGGCCCAGGTCCAGCGCCGCCGTCACCGGCGCGCGGCCGGCCGTTCCCTCGAGTTCCAGACCCTTACGCGGACGCACCCGTCGCTCCCTCTTCCGGCGGAACGGCCCCCGCCGCTCCGTCGCGAACCACCACCGCGCCCGCCGTGCGCAGATCCACCAGATCGAAGCCCCGCTCGAACAGGCCGCGCCGCGCGTCCAGTCCGTCCAGCGCGATGAGCGCCGCCTCTTCGTCCTGCGCGGGCAGGCGGATCAGGGCGCCGTCCTTCAGCCGCACGTCCCAGCGACGCTCGTCGACCCGGATCAGGGCGTCGACGCGCGCGGCCAGCCGGGGACGCTCGGCGATCAGGGGCAGGATGGACGGGGCGGCGACGTCCGCGCCCTGCCCCACCACCAGCGGCAGCTCGGCATGGGCGCCCGCGTCGGCGCCGGGGATCGGCCGGCCGGAGCCGTCGATGACCCAGGCCCGCTCTCCGTCCTGCCAGACGGCCAGACGGTCGTGCTCGGCGACCTGAACCATCAGCAGGTCGGGATACAGCCGCACCACGCGCACGTCGCGCACCCAGCCGACGGTGCGGACGCGGTCCGCGACGGCGTCCAGGTCCAGCGTCGTCATCGGCGCGTCCAGCGCCAGGTCCAGCGCCGCCTGCACCTGGGGCCGCACGGCCTCGCTGGCGCCCTCGATCCGCACGCGCTTCAGTTTCAGGCCCATGGCCGCCGTGGCGTCGCCATAGGCGCCCGACGCCGCTTCGCCCAGCTTCTCGGCGCGCGAACCGGTCGCCATGACCAGCGCCAGCACGGCCACGCCCGCGGCGATGGAGATCACCACCGCGCGCGGCGACAGGTCCAGCCGTCCGATGGCCGCCAGCTTGCCCGGAACCCCGCCCGCCGGG
>JAIEQC010000059.1 GCA_019748055.1 Caulobacteraceae bacterium
AACGCGGGCGTCCAGTGCGCGGGCCTGGAGCACAAGATGGGCATCCACGGCAACGCCACCTGCGTCATGGCCTATGAGAACGCCAAGGGCTGGCTGGTGGGCCAGGAAAACAAGGGCATGGCGGCCATGTTCGTCATGATGAACGAGGCGCGTCTGGGCACCGGCCTTCAGGGCCTGTCGATCGGCACGGCCGCCTATCAGGCCGCCGTGGAGTTCGCCAAGGACCGCGTCCAGGGCCGCTCGCTGACGGGGCCCAAGAACCCGGACGGTCCGGCCGACCCGATCATCGTCCACCCCGACGTGCGCCGCATGCTGCTGGAGGCCAAGGCCTTCGTCGAGGGCGGCCAGGCCTTCATCCTGTGGACCGCGCTGCAGGCCGACCTGCAGAAGTCCGAGGACGAGGCGACCGCGACCAAGGCGCGCGACTACATGGGCCTGATCACCCCCGTGCTGAAGGCCTATCTGACCGACAAGGGCTTCCACGTCGCCTCGCTGGCCATGCAGGTGCACGGCGGCTCGGGCTACACCGAGCACTTCCCGGCCTCGCAGTACCTGCGCGACGCCCGCATCACCATGATCTACGAGGGCGCCAACGGCATCCAGGCGCTGGATCTGGTGGGCCGCAAGCTGCCCGCCAACGGCGGCCGCGCCATCATGACCTGGTTCGGAGAGATCGACGGCTTCGTGTCGGAGAACGCCGGAAACGAGGCCATCAAGCCCTTCGTCGACGGTCTGGCCGACTCCAAGAAGAAGCTGCAGGAGGCCACCATGTGGCTGATGCAGAACGGCATGCAGAACCCGGACAACGCCGGCGCCGCGTCCACCGACTACCTCAACGTCTTCGGCCTGACGGCGCTCGCCTACATGTGGGCCCAGATGGCCAAGGCGGCGCAGGCGAAGATCGACGCGGGCTCCGACGATCCCTTCTATGCTGGCAAGCTGGCCACCGGCCGCTACTTCGTGGAGCGCATCCTCCCCGACGCGCAGGCCCACCTCGCCAAGCTCAAGACAGGCGCCGACGTGCTCATGAGCGTGCCGGCGGAGGCGTTCTGCGTTGCCTGACGGGTATTGCCCTGTCTGCTGTTTTCACGATGGCTTGACCGGCGACGCCCGATATCAGGAAATCTGCCCCTGCTGCGGCGTCCAGTTCGGCTACCATGACGCGCGAACGAGCCACGCCGAGCTGCGTGACCGCTGGGTGTCCACAGGGATGCCCTGGTGGTCCTCCAATACTCCTGCTCCAGTCGGCTGGGACGCCAAAGCCCAGCTTCAGAACTGTCCGGAATCTCCATGAACGTCCTCGCCGCCCCCGATCCCGATTTCATGCAGGAAGAGGAGATCACCCTCTTCTCCGACTCGGTCTCCAAATGGATCGACGAACACGCCCCGCCGGAGAAGGTGCAGTCGTGGATCGCCGACTCCTCGGTGCCGCGCTCGCTGTGGAACGACGCGGGCGAGGCCGGTCTGCTGGGCCTGTCCATGCCCGAGGCCGACGGCGGCTTCGGCGGGGATTATCGCCATGAGGTCGTGCTGATGCGCCAGCTGGGCTGGAAGGGCGCGGACCACTTCGGCATCAGCCTGCACAACGCCATCGTCATGCCCTACGTCTGGCACTACGGCACCGAGGAGCAGAAGGCGCGCTGGCTGCCGCGTCTGGTGTCCGGCGAACTGGTCGGCGCCATCGCCATGACCGAGCCGGGCGCGGGGTCCGACCTGCAGGGGGTCAAGACCACGGCGATCCGCCAGGGCGACCACTATGTCGTCAACGGCTCCAAGACCTTCATCACCAACGGCCAGCTGGCCAACTTCATCATCGTGGTGGCCAAGACCGACCCGGCCGAAGGGGCAAAGGGCACCAGCCTGATCGTCGTCGAGACCGACGGACTGGCTGGCTTCGAGCGGGGGCGGAACCTGCACAAGATCGGCATGGAGGCGAACGACACCTCCGAGCTGTTCTTCAACGACGTGAAGGTGCCGGTCGAAAACGTCATCGGCGGGGGCGAGGGCCAGGGCTTCGTCCAGCTTATGCAGCAGCTGCCGCAGGAGCGCCTGAACATCGCCATCCAGGGCGTGGCCGCCGCCGAGCGCGGGCTTCAGGAGACGCTGGCCTACGTCAAGGAGCGCAAGGCCTTCGGCAAGCGCGTCATCGACTTCCAGAACACCCAGTTCAAACTGGCCGAGGTGAAGACCAAGCTGACCGTCGCCAAGGTCTTCTGCGACTGGTGCATCGGCCTGCACCTGAAGGGTCAGCTCGACGCCGCCACCGCCTCCATGGCCAAGTACTGGGTCACGGACATCCAGGGCGAGACCATCGACGAGATGCTCCAGCTGCACGGCGGCTACGGCTACATGACCGAGTATCCGATCGCCCAGCTGTACAAGGACGCGCGCGTCCAGCGCATCTACGGCGGCACCAACGAGATCATGAAGCTGCTGATCGCGCGGACGTTGTAGGGGATGTAAAGAGTTCCGCTCATCCCCGCGAAAGCGGGGACCCAGTCCTTTCGGAGGAACAGGGCGTGGAAGCTGGAACTGATCGAGAAAGCCAATCCGGGCTGGCGCGACCTTTTTCGAGGACCTTTGCTGAAGCTCTCACTGGGTCCCCGCTTCCGCGGGGATGAACGGATATGGTGAGATTACACATCCCCCAACCTCTGTCTGAGGGCGCGGCGCTCGCCCCGACGCTCGACCAGTCGCGCTACCTGACCCAGGTCATGCGGCTGAAGGCCGGCGACGCCGTCCACGTCTTCAACGGCGTCGAGGGCGAGTGGCGCTGCGTCGTCGCCGAGGTGCTGAAGAAGGGCGTGGTCCTGCGCGCCGAAGAACGCGTCCGCGACCAGATCACGCCGCCGGACGTCCACCTGCTGATCGCCGTCGTGAAGAAGTCCGCGCTGGAGTTCGCGGTCGAGAAGGCGACCGAACTGGGCGCCGCGCGCATTCGCCTGGTCACCACGACCCGCACCCAGCCCCAGCACCTCCGCCTGGACCGGCTGGCGGCCATCGCCGAGGAAAGCGCGGAACAGACCGGCCGGCTGGACGTCCCGCCCGTCGACGCGCCGCAGAAGCTGGACGCCCTTCTGGCCGACTGGGATCCGACGCGCCGCCTCATGTTCTGCGATGAAACGGGGGGCGAACCGGCGACGCGCGCCTTGACCGAGGCCGGCGGCGGCCCCTGGGCCATCCTGATCGGGCCGGAGGGCGGCTTCACCCAGGATGAGCGCGACCGCCTGCGCGCCCTTCCCTTCACTCTGGCCGTGTCGTTGGGCCCGCGCGTCCTGCGCGCCGACACCGCGGCGACGACCGCGCTCACGCTGTGGCAGGCGGCCGTGGGCGACTGGGACCGCTGACCGCCTGCGACCGAATCCGACGCAGGCCCGTGCTGTTCTGCGGGTCGTCGAGGCCGGATCCGGAGAAATGTGCACTATGTGCACCCTGTTTTTTCAGAGTGCACATTTCGCCGCTCCGACCGGGCCTTGTGCGCCCCCGCGCGACCGCCCATCTCGCGGCGACCGAGGGGCTGGGAACCACTGCCGCATGACCGACGCGCCGCTGAACCGGACGGACCTGATCGAGGCCCTGTCCAAGGGCATCAAGCCGCGCGACCGCTGGCGGATCGGCGCCGAGCACGAGAAGTTCGGCTTCGACCGCGAGACCCTGCGCCGCCCGGCCTATGACGGGCCGAACGGCATCAAGGCCATGCTGGAGGGCCTGACCCGTTTCGGCTGGGCCGAGGTCTATGAGGGCGACCACGTCATCGCCCTTGAGCGCACCACGCCCGAGGGGCTGACCTCCTCCATCTCTCTGGAGCCCGGCGGCCAGTTCGAACTGTCCGGCGCCCCGCTGAAGGATGTGCACGAGATCTGCGACGAGACCGGCCGCCACCTGATGGAGGTCAAGCAGGTCGCCGACCAGCTGGGCCTGGGGTTCCTGGGCGTCGGCTTCGATCCGATGTGGACGCGCGAAGACGTGCCGGTCATGCCCAAGGGCCGCTACGACATCATGCGCGCCTACATGCCCAAGCGGGGCTCGCTCGGCCTCGACATGATGCTGCGCACCTGCACCATCCAGTCGAACCTGGACTTCGACGGCGAGGCCGACATGGTGCGCAAGTTCCGCACCTCGCTGGCGCTGCAACCGATCGCCACGGCCCTGTTCGCCTGTTCGCCCTTCACGGAGGGCCGGCCCAACGGCTTCCTGAGCGCCCGCGCCAACGTCTGGACCGACACCGATCCGGACCGCACCGGCATGCTGGACTTCGTCTTCCAGGACGGCTTCGGGTTCGAGCGCTACGTCGACTATGCGCTGGACGTGCCGATGTACTTCGCCAAGCGCGATGGGAAATACGTCGACCTGTCCGGCCGGTCGTTCCGGCGCTTCATGGAGCAGGGCCTCGACGACCTGCCGGGCGACCGGGCGACGAAGAAGGACTGGGCCGACCATCTGACCACCCTGTTCCCCGAGGTGCGGCTGAAGTCGTATCTGGAGATGCGCGGCGCGGACGGGGGTCCGTGGAGCCGCATCTGCGCCCTTCAGGCGCTGTGGGTCGGCGTGCTCTACGACGACGCCGCGCTGTCGGCCGCATGGGACCTGTGCAAGGGCTGGGACATTGCCGACCACGAGCGCCTGCGCCGCGACGTGACCCGCCTGGGCCTGAAGGCCGAGGTCGCGGGCCGCACCGTCCGCGACGTCGCCGTCGACATGGTCGCCATCGCCAAACAGGGGCTGAAGGCGCGCGCGCGCTTCAGCGGCGGCATGGTCGACGAGCGCGGCTATCTGTCGGAGCTGGAAGACATCGCCGATTCCGGCGTCACCCCGGCCGAGCGCCTGCTGGACCTTTACCACGGCGCGTGGGAGCGCGATCTGTCGCGTCTGTATCGCGACTTCGCCTACTGACGGGAACGCGCGGCCCAGCTTGAGCATTCAAGCGGCATGACCGATCCGATCCTGCCGCACACCCAGCCCGACCCCCACGGCGACGGACCCGTCGTCTCCGACACCCGTGCCAAGCAGGGGCGCGGAGGGATGCACGTGCTGACGATCCTGATCGTGTCGGCGACGCTGGTGGCGATCGCCTTCGCGGTGATCTGGTTCGCCTTCCGTCCAGGACTGGACGCCGCCGAGGACCGCACCGAGGCGGCGGCGACGTCGCTGGAAGCCGCCCAGCCCCTGCCGGAGCGGCCGACACCGACCCTGCCCGCCCAGCCTCAGCCCGCGGGCTGACGCCGGACCAGCGCCGTCGCCAGCGCCACACAGGCGGCGAACAGGGCGCCTTCCAGCGTCGCCGTCACGGTCGCCGCGAGGGGCCCGAACCCCGCCTCTCCCACCAGACGCCCCACGGGCGCGAGGCTCAGCGGGGCCTCGGGAAAGGCCCGTAGCAGAAGGTCCAGACTGCCGCCAAGCAGCCGTCCGCCGACGAGGGTGATCAGCAGCCCGGCCGCCGCGCCTGCCACGCCCCCCAACGCGGCGGCGGTGCGCGCCTTCAGCCCCGGCCGCGTCGCCAGCCAGGCGCCCAGCCCTGCGGCCGCTCCCAGAACCAGCCCCTCGCCCGCGCCGGTCATGTCGGCCGGCGCGACGCCCGTCAGCAGGCGGAAGGCGTCCAGCCCGATCAGGCGGGTCGCCCCGCCCACCAGCGCGCCGCCCAGGGCGCCGCCGACGACCGGCCCCCAGACCTCGGCGCGCCACCATCGGCCCAGGGCCACGCCCAGCCCCACGGCGGCCCCGCCGACCAGCGCCAGCAGGGTGGTCGCACAGACCAGCACGATCAGGCTCGACGCGCCGCCCATGCCCTGCGGCGCGGCGGCCAGGCCGTAGAACAGGCCGCCGATCACCCCGGCCAGCCCGCCGCCCGTCATCCCCGCGCCCGCATCCGGGACCAGGCGGCGCCAGACCGGCTCCGTCGGGGTCTCGACCATAGCGGCGATCGCAGGGCCCCCCGTCGGCGCCTCGCTCTCGAGCACCTCGGCGATGAAGCGATAGCCGTGCTTGGGCACGGTCTCGATGAACCGGGGCCGCGCCGCGTCGTCTCCCAACTCGCGCCGGAGCGCGCGCACGCACTGGGTCAGCGCCTCGTCGGTGACGGGCACGCCCTTCCAGACCTCGCCCATGAACCGGTCCTTGGTCACCAGCCGCCCGCGCTCGGCGACCAGCAGGGCCAAGGCGTCCAGATACCGGCCGCTGATCTCCACCGTCTCGCCGTCGCGCGTCAGGCGGCGGTCCTGCGGGTCCAGAAGGAAGCGGTCGAAGCGGACGGGGGCCATCGGCGGGACGGTCGATCATCCCGGCGGCGAAGGCAATGGCCCCTACCCGCCCGGCCCGCGCCATGGCATCGTCCGGCCGTTCAGGGAGGGACATGACATGACCGACGCCGACGCCAAGCTGAGGGAACAGGCCGAGCGCCGCGTGGAGGCCAAACGCAGCGTGGTCTCGCACCTGCTGGTCTTCGTCATCGTCAACGCCGGCCTGTTCGCCATCGACTGGTGGACCGGGGACGGCATCAACTGGGCCTTCTGGCCGCTGCTGGGCTGGGGCATAGGCCTCGCCTCGCACATGGCCTCGGTCTGGATGGCCCTGTCCGGAAGCCACGAAGCCGCCGTCGAGCGCGAGATGGAACGGCTGCGCCGTCAGCGCCGGTGAGCGGCGTCGTCCGCGTCGGCGTCGGCGGCTGGACCTATGAGCCGTGGCGCGGCGTCTTCTATCCGGACAAGCTGAGCCAGAAGAAGGAGCTGGAGTTCGCCAGCCGCGCCCTGACCTCCATCGAGATCAACGGCACCTACTATTCGACCTTCAAGCCCGACAGCTGGATGAAGTGGCGGGACGAGACGCCCGACGGCTTCGTCTTCTCGGTCAAGGCCAGCCGGTACTGCACCAACCGCAAGGTCCTATCGGACATGGGCGAGTCGATGGACCGCTTTCTGAGCCAGGGCCTGACGGCGCTGGGCGACAAGCTGGGGCCGATCAACTGGCAGTTCATGGGCACGAAGAAATTCGACGCCGGGGACTTCGAGGGGTTCCTGAAGCTGCTGCCGGCCGAGCGCGACGGGGTGCGGCTGAGACATGCGCTGGAGGTGCGGAACCCGACGTTCGACGTGCCGCAGTTCCATGACCTCGCGGCCAAATACGGCGTGGCCATCGTCTATGCCGAGGACGACGAGGCGCCGGAGTGGCCGCGCATCGACCGGCCGACGGCCGACTTCACCTATGCGCGGCTGATGTCCAGCCGCGAGGACCAGCCGACCGGCATGACGGCGACGGAGCTGGACGCCGTCGCCGGCAGGTGCCGCGACTGGGCGAAGCGCGGCGACGTCTTCGCCTACTTCATCGCCGGGGCGAAGGTGCGCAATCCGGCGGCCGCCCAGGCGCTGATCGCGCGCCTGGGCTGAGCCTCGGGATCAGAACGTCTTGCGCAGACGCAGCTGGAAGAAGGTGCGCGGATCGACGTCGCGCACCTCGACGTAGTCGACGGCCTGGGTAGTGCGGTTCGCATACTGGGTGCGGCTGACGGTGAAGTCGTCCCAGATGTTGACCTGGCCCCGGATCGACAGGTCGTCGGTCGGCTTCCACTCCACGAACAGGACCCGATAGTTCCGCAGGCGCACGTCGGTGCGGCTGTCGGGATCGAACCGCGCCTCGTCGAAGCCGCGCAGCCATTCGAAGCCCCACTGCGTCTTGATGGACTGGATGTCCTGGGTGAAGGCGACGTTGGCGTCGAACGGGCGGATGCCGGAGATCTCGCGCTGGCGGCCCGTGGTCGGATCGGTGACGCTGGATTCCTGCCAGGTGGCCGAGGTCCGCAGACGGCCGCCCGAGATGCCCAGTCGATCGGTCGGCAGGGTCAGTGAGACGCGGGCGGAATCATAGGTCCCGTTGCCGATGTTGCCGACGGCCGAGAAGCCGCCGACCAGGGGGATGCGGTCGATGACGTCCGAGATCTCGTCGTGGCGCAGGGTCAGGCTGACGACGCCGTCGCCCCAGAAGCGGCGCTCATAGGCGGCCTCGAAGATCCAGCGCTGGTCCGGCTCCAGATCGGCGTTGCCACCGAAGACCTGATCGGCCTGGAGATCGGCCGAGGCGGCGAAGTCGCCGAAGTCCAGCTGGCCGACGTCGCGCTCGACGCGGAAGCGGAACTGGTTGCCCTGGCCCGGCGTCCAGGTCAGCTGCGCGCGCGGTTTGGCATAGAACAGGTCCTTCTCGGCGTCGCTGTCGCCGGACTGGCTGATGGTCGAGCTTTCCAGCCGCAGGCCGGTCTCCAGAGTGAGGGTGTCGGTCATGCGCCACGTCGAGCGGGCGAAGGCCTCCATCCGCGTCTCCTCGACCTTGACCTGGTCGGAAGGCAGGGGGATCGGCACGCCGCCGACCGTGAAGGCCTGGGAGGTGTCCAGAGCGTTGTAGGCCGCCTCGGCGCCGAACTCCGTGGTGACGGAGCCGTTTTCGTGGCGCAACTGGCCGCGGACGATCGTCTCCGACGCGTCGTTGGCGTAGCTGAAGACCTGCTGGGGCTGATCCACGCCGCCCAGCCGGGCGTCGCCGCTGGAGGCTCCTTCCGACGAGCTGAACTGGTGGATCAGACGCCCTTCGAACTTCAACGAGGAGGAAAGGGGACGTTCATAGACCACGCCCACCTCGCCGCCGTCGCCGTCGTTGACGTTGCGGTTGGTCCGCAGGGCCGTGGCGGATTCCTGGACGCTCTCCTGAAACCAGTCGTTGACGCCATAGCGGCCGGTCAGGTCGATGCGGCCGCCGGCGAAGGGGCCGGCCCAGGTGGCGCGCGCCGACTGGCCGCCCCCCTTGGCGAAGCCGTCCACCGTCTCCTCGCGGGTGACCACGCCGCCGCCGTTCGTACGCGTCACCGTGCCGGGACCGAAGCTGTCGCTCATGCTGACGCCGTCGGCCAGGGTCAGGCTCCAGTTGGTGTCGCCGTCGCGGGCGGTCACCTGGTAGCTGCCGCCGTACAGGTCGTTCCCGCCCTCGAAGAAGAAGGCGTTGGCGTTGACGACGTGCTGGATCGTGGCCTGGCTCTTGAGGATCACGTTCACGACCAGGGGGAAGCCCTGCATGTCCACGCCCGGCGCGCCGCCGCGGACCAGCTCAATGCGCTCGACCTGGGAGGCCGGCGTACGCGACAGGACCGACGACCCGGTGTCGGTCTTGGACGCCGGGCGGGCGCCGTTGATCAGGACGTTGCCGACGGCGCCCTCGAAGCCGCGGCTGCCGTCGCCGTCGACGATGCCGAAGCCGGGCACGCGCTGGACCATCTCCAGCGCTGTGTTCGGTCGCGCCTGGGCGAAGAAGTCGGGCTGATAGACGATGACGCCCGACGCCGTCTCGGTGGCCGAGGCCACGGCGGCCGGAGCGGCTTCCTGGGCCTGAGCGGCCGTGGCGGCCAGGGCGAGCGCGGCTGAGCCGGCGAGCAGGATCGACTTCTTCACTGGGGTTCCCTCACTTTCGATGGCGGGAACCTGACGAGGCGAAATGTCCGTTTCCAGTTACAAGCTGGACAGGTAGGTTAAATGACCGCCATAAATAAGATGTTGATTGTTTCCAGTCTGTAATCATTAGGGCGAAAAGACGTCTATGCGTGTATTCGGCGTAATATATTTCTGTCTTTCCTTGTTCGCGGCGCCCGGTTTCGTCTGCGCTCAGGAGGTCGAGCCGACCGAGGTGGACGAGGTGATCGTTGAGGTCCGTCGCTCGGGCGCGCCGACATGGGAGGTGACGCGCGGCGGATCGACCTTGCTGCTGGTCGGCACGATCCAGGCCCTGCCCAAGAGCTTGGAGTGGCGGGCCGACGCCCTCGAGCGGGCGGCGGAGCGGGCGGACCGGGTCCTATATTCCCACATCGCCAACGTGTCGCCGGCGGACATCCTGCGGCTGATCTGGCGGTCGGGCACCCTGACCCGCATGCCGCGCGGCAAGACCAGCGCCGACTATCTGTCGCCCGAGTGGAACCAGCGTCTGGTGGCGCTGGACGCCCTGACGCGGGACGACCTGACCCGCCAGAGCTTCTTTCTGACCCGCACCGAGCTGCTGTTCGGCATCACCAAGCTGAACCGTGACCAGGGCGCCTCGGTCGAGGACGCGGTTCGCCGCGCCGCGCGCCGCGGCCGCACGCCCAGCCAGCGCGTCAGCGAGGTGCGGGGCGACGAAATCATCGACGCCCTGCTGACCCTGTCGCCGGAGAGCTGGGTGACCTGCATTCAGCTGGGCATCGTGGCGGCGGAGGCGGGCGAGGCCGGCATGCTGGAACGCGCTGCGGCATGGCGGCGATTCGATGTGCCGGCCGTCATGGAGTCGCCCCTTGAGATCGCCATGACCGAATGCTGGCCATGGGGCGATCCCGAGTGGGGCGCCCTGCTGCGCAGCCAATGGCTGGCCAGCGCCGAAAGCGCCCTGGCCCAAGACGGCACGACGCTGGCGGTCGCGCCCCTGCGCGTCCTGGCCGAGCCCGGCGGGCTTCTGGACACGCTGAAGGCGCGCGGGTTCGAGATCGTCGGCCCGGGCTGGAAGCGCTGAGGGGCCGTCTCAGACCGCCGTGCCGCCGACGGTCAGGCCGCTGATCTTCAGGCTGGGCTGGCCGATGCCGACCGGAACGCCCTGCCCCGCCTTGCCGCAGGTGCCGACGCCGGGGTCGAAGGCGAAATCGTCGCCGATCATGGTAACGCCCTTCAGCGCCGTGGCGCCGTCGCCGATCAAGGTCGCGCCGCGCACCGGAGACGTGATCTTCCCGTCTTCGATCAGATAGGCCTCGGTGCACTGGAAGACGAACTTGCCGTTGGTGATGTCCACCTGCCCCCCGCCGAAGTTGGCGGCGTAGATGCCGCGCCTGGTCGAGGCGATCATGTCGGCGCGGCTGTCCCTTCCGCCTTCCATGAAGGTGTTGGTCATACGCGGCATGGGGATGTGGGCGAAGGACTGGCGCCGCCCGTTGCCGGTCGCCTGCTGGCCCATCTGCCGCGCGGACAGACGGTCGTGCATCAGACCGACCATGATCCCATCCTCGATCAGCACGGTGCGCGAGGTCGGCGTGCCCTCATCGTCCACCGTCAGCGAGCCGCGGCGGCCCGCGATGGAGCCGTCGTCGACCACGGTGACGCCGGGGGCGGCCACGCGCTTGCCCATCATGCCGGTGAAGACCGACGAGCCCTTGCGGTGAAAGTCGCCCTCGAAGCCGTGGCCCACCGCCTCGTGCAGCAACACGCCGGGCCAGCCGGCGCCCATGACCACGTCCATCTCGCCCGCTGGGCAGTCGACCGCCTCAAGGTTCACCAGAGCCTGACGCAGGCATTCGTCGACCTGGGCCTGCCAGCGCTCCGGCGCGGTCCATTCCTCGAAGCCCGCGCGGCCGCCGGCGCCGGCGGACGCCGTCTCGCGCCGGCCGTCCTTTTCCACCGTGACCGAGACGTTGAAGCGCACCAGGGGCCGCACGTCGCGCACCGAACGTCCCTCGGCGCGGACGATCTCGATCGAGCGCCGCTCTCCGATCAGGCTGGCCGAGACCTGCACCACGCGCGGATCGCGGGCGCGGGCCCAGGCGTCGATCTCCTGCAGCAGGGCGATCTTGTCGGAAAAGCCGGGGGCGGCCAGCGGATCCAGCGGCGGATACAGCGACTGGTTGGTGGCGCGCGGGCCTTCGGCGCTCGTGCCGGCATGGCCCGCCTTGGCCAACGACGCCGCCTCGGCCGCGCGGCCAATGGCGTCGGCCGTGATCTCGTTGGCGTGGGCATAGCCGGCGGTCTCGCCCGCCACGACGCGCAGGCCGAAGCCCTCGGTGGCGTCGTAGTTCGCCCCCTTCAGCCGACCGTCGTCGAAGACCAGCGACTCGAGCTCCGACCGCTCAAGGAACAGCTCGCCGTCGTCGGCCCCGGCCAGGGCGCCGCGGAGGATCGACAGGGCCTCTTCGGGATCGACCCCGGCGGTTTCGAGCAGGGGCGGCGGGGGAACGTGCGCGGTCATGCCCTGCAGATAGGACGGCGGA
This sequence comes from Caulobacteraceae bacterium, assembly GCA_019748055.1. Lineage (GTDB taxonomy): Bacteria > Pseudomonadota > Alphaproteobacteria > Caulobacterales > Caulobacteraceae > Brevundimonas. The sequence goes on from JAIEQC010000059.1 coordinate 11,972, forward strand.
AGGGGCGCGTCACCCCTTCCGCCGCTTTGGTCACCACGCGTCGTTGACGTCCCCGGAGCCGGAGACGTTCGACTGGACCGACGCCGGACGGCGCGTCAGATCAACGTCGCCCGAGCCGGAGATGTCGATGGTCGCACGGCCGGTCGGCCCCACGTCCACCTCGCCCGAACCGGAGACGGTGACGTCCGCGTCGGCGACCGTCAGGGCGGTCAGATCGACCTCGCCGGAGCCGGAGACGTCCACGTTCACCGACTGCGCCTGGCCCGAGGCGTCGATGTCGCCCGAGCCGGAGACGGAGAGACGCAGGGTCGGCACGTCGATGGACCGGAGGCTGAGGCTTTGTGAGCCGTCGACCTCGAACGCCGAGACGCCCGGCGCGGTGATCGTCACGCGGACCTGGTCACGCCAGCCGCCGAAGCCGACCTGCTCGTCCATGGACAGGCGGCCGTTCTCGAGGCGCAGCCGGTCCACACGGCCCTGGGGACCGACGGCGGTCACGGAGGCCACATCGCCTTGCGTGAAGACGACGTCGACCGGAGCGTCGACGATCAGGCGGTCGCCGCCGGTCCATTCTAGGGTGCGGGTGATCTCCGGGCCGCGATCGCCGCGGCCGTCGTGGCTGACGCGGACCCATTCGCCGTCGTGGTTCCAGGTCCAGCTCCAGCCGTCGCGGATGAGGGTCTGCCCGCCGACGGCGAAGGCGCCGCCGATGCCGACCACGGCCATGACCAGGCCCACGCCCATTATGATGAGAAGATTGCGGATCATGTCAGTCCCTCCCTCAGATCCGGCCCTGGTCGAGCGCGGGCTTCAGCACGCGATAGTGCAGGCGCGCGTACCAGACCGTGGCGTCGATCAGCCATTTGACGACCACGGCGCACAGCGCGGTCATGAAGACGCCCAGGCCCATGATTCCGATGCCGCCCAGCAGCGCCACGGCGGGTCCGCCGGGCGGGTCCAGGAACGGCCCGGCCACCAGGGTGAAGCCCCCGGCCAGGAAGACGCCGATGCCCGACACCAGCACGGCGATCAGGCTGCCGAAGACCGGCAGGACGATCGGCAGCAGGATCAGGATGTCGATGGCGCCCAGGCCGATGATGGCGAAGATGGCGCCGGCGGCGGACGAGGCGCCCGGCTGCTGGTTCCAGGCGCGGGCGCCGGCCTCGGCCCGCAGCTCGCGGGCCAGACGGTCGGGGTCGCCCAAGGCGGCCGCCACCTCGGCTTCGGAGCGGCCGTCGGCCGCGCCGGCGTCGAAGTGCGCCTCATAGTCCTGGACGATCTCGTCGGCGGCGGGGGCGGACAGGCCCACCAGCCCCTTCTTCAGGCGCGAGATGAATTCCGCGCGGGTCATGTGGTCAGCTCCCCTTGGGTTTCGGCCGGCCCCGGAACGGGCTCGGCCAGGACGGCCTCGACCGCGTCGGCGAAGGTGCGCCATTCCGCGGTCTGGGCTTCGAGCGCCCGACGACCGGCGGCGGTCAGGCGATAGTATTTGCGCGAGGGCCCGGCGGCGGACTCGACCAGATAGGTCTCGACCAGTCCGTCGGTCTGCATCCGCCGCATCAGCGGATAGATGGTGCCTTCGCCCATGCCGATGGCCTTCGAGAGGTCCGCGGCGATGTCGTAGGCGTAGCCGTCGCGCCGGTTCAGGAGGGCGAGGACGCAGAGCGTCAGCACCCCTTTCTTCAGCTGCGTGTCGATGTGCTCGGGCACGGTTTGGGTCTCCCTTGACGAGACGATCGATATGACAAGGTAGCTTGTTACGCAAGGTAGCTTGCGAAACATGACGCCGAATTCATGCGGCGGCCGGACGCGGTGCGGGATCAGGTCGCGCCCCGCCGCCTTGGCAAAGGGCTCCGCGGGCGATAAGGACCGCCGCAATGCCGTCGGAGCGATGTTCCGGGGGCCGTTCGGCGACCGCTCCGCGCCGGGGATTCGGCGGGGCCACGACTAGGGAAACCACGCATGAAACTGGGCACTTCCGCCCTGGCGATTTCGGCCTTCATCGGCTCGGTCATGGCGACCGGGGCGTCGCAGGCTCAGGAGTATCTGGGCCAGCCCACGCCGGGCGGCATCGGTCTGCAGGACAGCGCTTCGCCGCTGAAGGAGCAGGCCACCTGGTTCCACGACTGGGTTCTGATGCCGATCATCACCGGCATCAGCCTGCTGGTTCTGGGCCTGCTGATCTGGGTCGTGATCCGCTACAACAAGAAGTCCAACCCGGTCCCGGCAAAGTGGAGCCACAACACCTTGGTCGAGGTGATCTGGACGATCGTCCCAGTGTTCATCCTGGTGGGGATCGCGCTGTTCTCGTTCCGCCTGCTGTTCGCCTACGAGAACATGCCCGAGCCGGACCTGACGGTTAAGGTCACCGGCAACCAGTGGAACTGGGCCTATGAGTACCCGGACCAGGGCGTGGCCGAATACATCTCCAGCATGCTGCCGGAAGACGAGGCCCGCGCCCGCGGCGTTCCGTATCGCCTGGCCGCCGACGAGCCGATGGTCGTGCCGGTCGGCCAGACCGTGAAGCTTCTGGTCACCGCCTCCGATGTGATCCACGCCGTCGCTCTGCCGGCCTTCGGCCTCAAGACCGACGCCATTCCGGGCCGCACCAACGAGACCTGGTTCCGTGCCGACCGTGTGGGCACTTACTATGGTCAGTGCTCGGAGCTGTGCGGCGTCGACCACGCCTTCATGCCGCTGGAGATCCGCGTCGTGACCGAGGCCGAGTTCGCCGCCTGGGTCGCCTCCAAGGGCGGCTCCATGACCCCGGCGGCCCCCGCCGCCGTGCCCGCCGCGACCGCTCCGGCCGCCGCCCCGACCGTGGCGACCACGACCGACGCGGCCGCCCCGGCGCCGACCCAGACCGACCCCGCTTCCGCTCCGGCCGCCGCGCCGGCCGCCGCCCAGTAAAGAGACGCGAGAGAGCCGAAAGACATGGCCACCGCCGCCGCCCACGGTCACGACGACCACGACCACAAGCCGGGCTTCTTCACCCGCTGGTTCCTGTCCACCAACCACAAGGACATCGGCACGCTGTACCTGATCTTCGCCATCATGGCGGGGATCGTGGGCGGCGCCCTGTCCGGCCTGATCCGCTGGGAACTGGCCGAGCCGGGCATGCAGGTGTTCGCCGAGAACTCGTCGATCAGCCTGCTGGGCCTGATCGAACAGTCCAAGCACGGCTATAACGTCACCGTCACCGCCCATGCCCTGATCATGATCTTCTTCATGGTCATGCCGGCGATGATCGGCGGCTTCGGCAACTGGTTCGTGCCGATCATGAT
>JAIEQC010000020.1 GCA_019748055.1 Caulobacteraceae bacterium
GGGCGGAGCCACGACCTCGGGCCGCGGCGGAGGGATCCGGGCGGGCCGCACGACGGACGGCGCGGCCGGCGCGCCGCCGCCCACTTCCACGGCGGGCTCAGGCGGCGGCGGAGGCGGAGAGGGCGGCGGCGGGCGCAACAGGGTGATCTGGAACGGCGGCGAGGGCAGCGGCGGCATCGGCGTCGGGGCCGTGCTCGCAACGACCGCCAGCACGGCCGCGTGCGCCGCGATCACGGCGGCGTAGATCGCGGGCTTGCGCCAGCGCGGGGTCGAACGCGAGGTTCCGGCTCCGGTCATGCGTCTGTTCTGCCACATCCGCGCTTAACGCACGAAAGGCCGAACGGTCAGGCTGGGTTCAGGCGTCCAGCGCCGCGTCCATGGCGGCGGCGACCTGATCGATCGAGCCCATGCCGTCGATCTCGGTCAGCAGCCCCTGCTTTTCGTAGTAGGGCAGCAGCGGCGCGGTGTTGCGGTTATAGACCGCCAGGCGGTCCTTGAATGTCTCCGGATTGTCGTCCGGACGCCCCTGGTCCTCGAACCGTCGGGTGATGCGCGCCGTCAGGGCCGCGTCGTCGACCTTGAGCCGGACGACCCGATCGATCTGCGAGCCGCGCTTGGCCAGCATGGCGTCCAGCGCCTCGGCCTGGGGAACCGTTCGGGGGAAGCCGTCGAAGATGGCGCCGCCGGCGGCTTCGGCCTCCGGCAGGCGGTCCTCGATCAGGGCGATGACGATCTCGTCGGTGACCAGATCGCCGCGCGCCATGATGTCCTTGACCTTCAGGCCCAAATCCGAGCCCGAGGCGATGGCGGCGCGCAGCATGTCTCCGGTCGACAGCTGGACCATGCCCCGCGTCTCGACCAGGCGCTTGGCCTGGGTGCCCTTGCCCGCGGCGGGAGGGCCGAACAGGATCAGATTCATCGCGCCCTCCCCTTCAGGACCGGATCAGCGCCGGACCGGCGCAGGCGCGCCCCGCCCGCCGCGACCCCGCAGCTTGGCCTTCTTGATAAGGCCTTCGTACTGGTGCGCCAGCAGGTGCGACTGGATCTGCGAGACCGTGTCCATGGTCACCGAGACCACGATCAGGATCGAGGTGCCGCCGAAATAGACGGCGTTGCCTATGCCGGCCACCAGGAATTCCGGGATCAGGCAGACCAGCGTGATGTAGGCCGCGCCGATCACCGTCAGGCGGGTCAGGACGTAGTCCAGATACTCCGCCGTCCGTTTGCCCGGACGGATGCCCGGCAGGAAGCCGCCGTACTTGCGCAGGTTCTCGGCCGTGTCCTCGGGGTTGAAGGTGATCGAGGTGTAGAAGAAGCAGAAGAAGATGATCAGGCCGGCATACAGCACCATGAACAGCGGCTGGCCGTTCTGGAGCTGGGCCGTCAGCGTCGGCAGCCAGGACGAGACCCAGGTCGGCAGGTCGGCGTTGGCCGTCATCTGCGCCACCGTGGCCGGCAACAGCAGAAGCGACGACGCGAAGATGGCGGGGATGACGCCGGCGGTGTTCACCTTCAGAGGCAGGAAGCTGCGTTCGCCGCCCGCCATCCGGTTGCCCTCCTGACGCTTCGGATACTGGATCAGCAGACGACGCTGGGCCCGCTCCATGAAGACGATGAAGACGACGGTGGCGATCGCCAGGGCGCCGATCAGCAGCAGGACGAAGGCCGACAGCTGGCCCTGCTGGGCCAGGCCCAGCAGGCGCGCCGTCGTGGACGGCAGCACCGCCACGATGCCGGCGAAGATGATCAGCGAGATGCCGTTGCCGACGCCGCGCGCCGTCACCTGCTCACCCAGCCACATCAGGAACATGGTGCCGCCGGTCAGCACGGTGACGGTCGAGATGATGAAGAAGAGACCGGGCTGGTCGACCAGGCCGGGCTGGGCGTTCAGGCCCACGGCGATGCCGAACGACTGCATCAGCGCCAGCGCCACGGTCAGATAGCGGGTGTACTGATTCAGCTGCTTGCGGCCGGCCTCGCCGCCTTCCTTGCGCAGCTTCTCCCACGGTCCGTACACCGCGGCCATCAGCTGCACGATGATCGACGCCGAGATGTACGGCATCACGTTCAGGGCGAAGACGGCCATCCGCTCGACCGCGCCGCCCGAGAACATGTTGAACATGTCCAGGATGCCGCGCTGGCCGTCAGGGTCGGCGAAGAACTGCAGGAAGGCCGCGGAGTTGATCCCCGGGATCGGCACGAAGGTGCCGATGCGGTAGACCAACAAGGCCATCAGCGTGAAAAGCAGACGCTTGTGAAGCTCGGTCGCCCTGGCGAACGAGCCCATGTTCATGTTGGCTGCGAGTTGTTCGGCGGCCGAAGCCATGTGTCGTCACCCCGACTGATCAGAACGCGGCGCATCGAAACGGCGATCGCGCGCCCTCGTCCAGATAGGCGAAGGGCGGTCCGTCAACCAGACCGCCCCGCCCTTTTAGTTACTTGCCGGCCTTGGCGGTGCGCTTGGCGCGGGCCGAGATCTTGTTGGCGTCGCCCTTCGGCGCCTTGGGGGCCGGAGCCTTGCCCTTGGCGGCGTTGCGCTTCTCGACGCGGGCTGCGGCCTTGGCCTCCGCCGCGACGCGCTGTTGGGTCACCGAACCGCCGGCGGCTTCGATGGCCTTCACGGCGCCGGCCGAGGCCGACCAGACGACCAGGTTCAGCTTGGCCTTCAGCTCGCCCGTGCCCAGGATGCGCACGCCGTCCTTAACGCGACGGATGACGCCGGCGGCCACCAGGGCCTCGCCCGTGATCTCCGACTTCACGTCCAGCTTCTTGGCGTCCACGGCGTCCTGCAGACGCCACAGGTTAACCTCGGCCAGCTTCAGGGCGTTCGGATTGTTGAAGCCGCGCTTGGGCATGCGCATGTACAGCGGCATCTGGCCGCCTTCGAAGCCCAGCAGCGACACGCCGGTGCGGGACTTCTGACCCTTGACGCCGCGGCCCGAGGTCTTGCCCTTGCCCGAGCCGGGGCCCCGGCCGACGCGCATGCGCTTCTTGTGCGCGCCTTCGTTGTCGCGGATTTCATTCAGTTTCATGTGCCTGATCCTTTCGGGTGCTAGCGCCCGCTGCGGGAGCGGACTCGGCTGTGAAAATCGAAGGGCCGCCTATAGGCGGCCCTCCTCGTCCCTGCAAGCTGGGGGGCGGTTACTTCTCGACCACTTCCACCATGTGGGCGACCTTGGCGATCATACCGCGCACCGAAGGGGTGTCCTCCAGGGTGGCTTCGCGGCCGACGCGGTTCAGGCCCAGGCCCACCAGGGTGGCGCGCTGATCGGCCTTGCGGCGGATCGGGCTGCCGGTCTGGCGCACGGTGACGGTCTTGGCGTCTTTCTTGGCCATGATCAGGACTCCACGGCTTCCGGCGACGAGGCGCCGTCGTTGCGGCGGCCCATCAGGTCGGAGACCTTCTTGCCGCGCTTGGAGGCGACCATGCGGGGCGACGACTGAACCTTCAGCGCCTCGAAGGTGGCGCGGATCATGTTGTAGGGGTTCGACGAACCCGTCGACTTGCCCACCACGTCCTGAACGCCCAGGGTTTCCAGCACGGCGCGCATCGGACCGCCGGCGATGACGCCGGTGCCCGGAGGGGCCGCGCGCATCATGATCTTGCCGGCGCCCCAACGGCCGGCGCCGTCGTGATGCAGGGTGCGGTTCTCGCGCAGCGGAACCTTGATCATGGTCTTCTTGGCTTCTTCGGTCGCCTTGCGGATGGCTTCCGGCACTTCGCGCGCCTTGCCGTGACCGAAGCCGACGCGGCCCTTGCCGTCGCCGACGACCATCAGGGCGGCGAACGAGAACCGGCGGCCGCCCTTCACGGTGGCGGCGACGCGGTTGATGTGGACCAGCTTCTCGACGATGTCCGAGTCGGCTTCGTCGACGGCGGGGCCGTTGCGGTTGTCGCGGCGATTGCGGTCGCCGCCGCCGCGGTTGGGTTCACGAGCCATGCTTCTCGTCCCTTAGAAGTTCAGGCCGGCTTCACGCGCGGCCTCCGCCAGGGCCTTGACCCGGCCGTGATAGATGTAACCGCCCCGATCGAAGACGACGTCCTTGACGCCCTTCTCGATGGCGCGCTCGGCGATCAGCTTGCCGATCTTCGCGGCGGAAGCCGTGTCGGAGCCCTTCGACCCCTTGCCGCCTTCCAGCGACGAGGCGGCGGCCACCGTGACGCCCTGGGCGTCGTCGATGATCTGGGCCGAGATGTTCTTGTCCGAACGGTGAACCGACAGGCGCAGGCGGCCGTTGGCCACAGCCTTGAGGCGGCGACGGGTGCGCTCGGCGCGACGCTTGGCGTTTTGCTTGAGAGTCGTGGCCATGGCTTACTTCTTCTTGCCTTCCTTGCGGCGGACCTTCTCGCCGGCGTAGCGGACGCCCTTGCCCTTGTAGGGCTCCGGCGGACGCAGCTTGCGGATGACGGCCGCGACCTGGCCGACGGCCTGCTTGTCCGGGCCCGAGATCTTGATCTCGGTCTGCTTCGGCACCGCGAAGGTGATGCCGGCCGGGGCGGGCACGTCGACTTCGTGGCTGAAGCCCAGTTGGAGCGACAGGGCATTGCCCTTCATGGCGGCGCGATAGCCCACACCGACCAGCTCCAGGGTCTTCTCAAAGCCCGTGGTGACGCCGGTCACCATGTTGTCGACCAGGGTGCGCGACAGGCCCCACATGGCGCGGGCGCGCGGCGTGTCCGCCTTCAGGCCCAGCGACAGCTCGTCGCCCTCGTGCTTGACCTCGATCTCGTCGGCCACGGTCCAGGAGCGTTCGCCCTTGGGGCCTTTGACCAAGACGGTCTGACCGTCGAGCGTGACCGTCACGCCCTTCGGCACGGCGATGGTTTTCTTGCCGATACGGGACATCTTAGTAGACCCTGCAGAGGACTTCGCCGCCGACGTTCTGGTCGCGAGCGGCGGCGTCCGACATGACGCCCTTCGAAGTCGAGAGGATGGAGATGCCGAGGCCGTTCTTGACCGGCTTCAGGTCCGAAATCGCCGAGTAGACGCGGCGGCCCGGCTTCGACACGCGGGCGATCTCGGCGATCACCGGCTGGCCGTCGAAGTACTTCAGCTCGATCTCGAACTGCGGGAACTCGCCCGGGTTCTGAACCAGGGAGTAGCCGCGGATGTAGCCTTCGTCCTGCAGCACGTCGAGGACGCGCTGGCGCAGGCGGCTGGCGGGGGTCAGCACCTTCGAACGCTTGCGGGTCGCGGCGTTCTTGATGCGGGCGATCATGTCGCTCAGGGGATCGTTGATCATCATGGTCGTGTTCCCCTTACCAGCTCGACTTCGTCAGGCCGGGGATCTGGCCCTTGTTGCCCAGCTCGCGCAGCGCGATCCGGCTCATCTTCAGCTTGCGATAGTAGGCGCGCGGACGGCCCGTCACCTCGCAGCGGCTCCGGATCCGGGTCGGAGCCGAGTTGCGCGGCAGGGCGGCCAGCTTCAGGCGCGCCTCGAAGCGCTCCTCCAGCGGCAGGGATTCGTCGTTCGCGATCGCCTTCAGGGCGGCGCGCTTCGCGGCATACTTCGCAACCAGGGCCTTGACGGCTTCGTTGCGGTTTACGGCGCTCTTCTTAGCCATTGTGCTCTTTCCTTCCCGATCAGTTCACGAACGGGAACTTGAACTCGGTGAGGAGGGCCTTGGCCTCCTCATCGGTCTTGGCCGTGGTGCAGACGATGATGTCCATGCCCCACATCTGGTCGATCTGGTCGTAGTTGATCTCCGGGAACACGATGTGCTCCTTCAGACCGGTGGCGTAGTTGCCGCGACCGTCGAACGAGGTGCCCTTCAGGCCGCGGAAGTCCTTCACGCGCGGCAGGGCGATCGTGATGAAGCGGTCCAGGAACTCGTACATGCGGTCGCCGCGCAGGGTGACCTTGCCGCCCACGACCATGCCCTCGCGCAGCTTGAAGCCGGCGATGGAGTTGCGGGCCTTGGTCGGCACGGCCTTCTGGCCGGCGATCTGCGTCAGGTCCTTGAGGGCCGCGGTGGCCTTCTTGGAGTCGGCCACGGCTTCGCCGATGCCCATGTTCAGGACGATCTTGTCCAGCTTGGGCACCTGCATCTCGTTCGTGTAGCCGAACTTTTCCTTCATCGCCGTGCGGATGCGGGACTGATAGTCCGTCTTCAGGCGCGGGATGTATTTGTCTTCGGTCGCGGCCATTACAGGGCGTCTCCCGTGGTCTTGGCGAAGCGCACCTTCTTGTCGCCTTCCATGCGGAAGCCCACGCGGGTGGCCTTGCCGTTGGAGTCCGCGATCGCGACGTTCGAGACGTGGATCGACGCTTCCTTGTTCTTGATGCCGCCCTGCGGGTCAGCCTGGGTCGGGCGCGTGTGGCGCTGAACCATGTTGACGCCTTGCACGACGACGCGGTTTTCGGTCGGCAGAACCTTGGTCACCTTGCCGGTGCGGCCCTTGTCCTTGCCGGTCAGGACGACGACGGTGTCGCCCGATTTGATCTTGGCGGCCATGGTCACAGCACCTCAGGCGCGAGAGAGATGATCTTCATGTGGTTCTTGGCGCGCAGCTCGCGCGGAACCGGGCCGAAGATGCGGGTGCCGACCGGCTCGTTCTGCTTGTTGACGATCACGGCGGCCGACTTGTCGAAGCGGATCACCGAACCGTCCTTGCGGTTGATGTCCTTGGCGGTGCGCACGACGATGGCGCGCACGACGTCGCCCTTCTTCACGCGGCCGCGCGGGATGGCTTCCTTCACGGAGGCGACGATGGTGTCGCCGATCGAGGCGTAGCGGCGCTTCGAGCCGCCCAGCACCTTGATGCACATGACCCGGCGGGCGCCCGAATTGTCGGCCACTTCCAGGTTAGTTTGCATCTGGATCATTAGGTCAGATCCTTCCGGTTACGAGGCCGAGGCCGGGGAAAGGACTTCCCACGTCTTCAGCTTGGACTTGGGGGCGCACTCGACGATGCGGGCCACGTCGCCGACCTTCAGCGCGTTGCTTTCGTCGTGGGCGTGGTACTTCTTGGAGCGGCGGACGGTCTTTTTCAGGACCGGGTGCAGCAGGGTGCGCTCGACCTTGACGACGACGGTCTTGTCGCCCTTGTCGGAGACGACCACGCCTTCGAGAATTCGCTTCGGCATCTTCGTTTCCTTACGCGTTCACGCGCTTCTCACGCAGCAGCGTGGAGATGCGGGCGATGTCCTTGCGCACTTCCGAGACCCGGTGGGTCTTTTCCATCTGGCCGGTGGCGGCCTGGAAGCGCAGGTTGAACTGCTCCTTCTTGAGCTTCAGCAGCTCGTCGGACAGCTGGTCGACGGTTTGCGACCGGAGATCGGCGATCTTGGTCATCAGGCGGCGGCCTCCGTATGGGCGACGCCGGCGTCCAGGCGGGTGACCACCTTGGTGCGGACCGGCAGCTTGGCGGCGCCCAGGCGCAGCGCCTCGCGGGCGATGTCGTCCGGCACGCCGTCGATTTCGAACAGAATGCGGCCCGGGTGGCAGCGCGCGGCCCAGTGGTCCACGGCGCCCTTGCCCTTGCCCATGCGGACTTCCGCCGGCTTGCCGGTGACCGGCAGGTCGGGGAACACGCGGATCCACACGCGGCCCTGACGCTTCATCTGGCGGGTGATCGCGCGGCGGGCCGCCTCGATCTGACGCGCGGTGATGCGTTCCGGCTCCAGCGTCTTCAGGCCGTACGAGCCGAAGTTCAGCGAGAAGCCGCCCTTGGCCGAGCCGTGAATGCGGCCCTTGAAGGCCTTGCGGAACTTGGTCTTCTTCGGTTGCAGCATGACTTAGCCCTCACGCCCGCGATCGCGACGCGGACCGCGGTCGCCGCGGGGGCCGCGCTCGCGGCCTTCGTTCGACGACGGACCGGAAGCTTCCTGGGCCCAGCGCTTGTCCTGGGCCATCGGGTCGTGCTCCAGCACCTCGCCTTTGAACACCCAGACCTTCACGCCGATGATGCCGTAGGTCGTCTTGGCTTCGTAGAAGCCGTAGTCGATGTCGGCGCGCAGGGTGTGCAGCGGCACGCGGCCTTCGCGGTACCACTCCATGCGGGCGATTTCCGCGCCGCCCAGACGGCCCGACACGTTCATCCGGATGCCCTTGGCGCCCAGACGCATGGCCGACTGCATGGCGCGCTTCATGGCGCGACGGAACGCGACGCGGCGCTCCAGCTGCTGGGCGATGTTCTCGGCGACCAGCTGGGCGTCGACTTCCGGCTTGCGGACCTCGACGATGTTCAGGTGAACCTCGCCTTCGGTCTGGGCCGCGATGTCCTTGCGCAGCTTCTCGATGTCGGCGCCCTTCTTGCCGATCACGACGCCCGGACGGGCGGCATAGATCGTCACGCGGCACTTCTTGTGCGGACGCTCGATGATGATGCGCGACACGCCGGCGGCCGATAGGCGCTCCTTCAGCCACTCGCGCAGCTTCAGGTCCTGGTGCAGCAGCTTGGCGTATTCCTGACCGCCGGCGAACCAGCGGCTGTCCCAGGTGCGGTTGACGCCGAGGCGCAGACCGATCGGATTGACTTTCTGACCCATCAGGCGGCCTCGCCGGCTTCGCGGACCACGATGGTGATCTCGCTGAACGGTTTCAGGATGCGCGACGAGCGGCCACGAGCGCGGCTCGCGAAACGCTTCATCACCAGGTTCTTGCCCACGAACGCCTCGGCGACGACCAGGTTGTCGATGTCGAGGTTGTGGTTGTTCTCGGCGTTCGACACGGCGCTGTAGAGCACCTTGCGGACGTCGGTCGCGATGCGCTTGCGGCTGAACTCCAGCTCGTTCAGCGCCTTCTGGACCGGCAGGCCGCGGATCGACTGGGCGACCAGGTTCAGCTTCTGCGGGCTGATCCGCACGTTCACCAGCTTGGCGCGGGCTTCGGTCGGGGCGACCCGACGGGGGTTCTTGGTCTGGGCCATCGGTTACTTCCTCTTGGCCTTCTTGTCCGCCGCGTGCCCGGGGAAGTTCCGGGTCGGGGCGAACTCGCCGAACTTCATGCCGACCATCTCCTCGGAGACCGACACCGGCACGTGCTTCTGGCCGTTGTGGACGCCGAACGTCAGGCCGACGAACTGCGGCAGGATGGTGGAGCGGCGCGACCAGGTCTTGATCACGTCCTTGCGGCCCGACGACTGAACGGCGTCGGCCTTCTTGAGCAGATACCCGTCGACGAACGGGCCTTTCCAGGATGAGCGAGCCATGTCTTAGCGGGCCTTCTTGGCGTGGCGGCTGCGGATGATGAACTTGTCCGTCGCCTTGTTCTTGCGGGTGCGGGTGCCCTTGGTGTCCTTGCCCCAGGGCGTGACCGGCGTCCGGCCGCCCGAGGTGCGGCCTTCACCGCCGCCGTGCGGGTGGTCGATCGGGTTCATGGCCACGCCGCGGACGTGCGGGCGGAAGCCCATGTGGCGGACGCGACCGGCCTTGCCCAGGTTCTGGTTCATGTGGTCGGGGTTCGAAACCGCGCCCACCGTGGCCATGCAGCCGTCCAGCACCATGCGAAGCTCGCCCGAGCCCAGACGGATCTGGGCGTAGCCGGCGTCGCGGCCGACCAGCTGGGCATAGGCGCCGGCCGAACGGGCCAGCTGGGCGCCCTTGCCCGGCTTCATCTCGATGTTGTGGATGATCGTGCCGACCGGCATCGAGCGCAGCGGCATGGCGTTGCCCGGCTTCACGTCGACCTTCTCGCCCGCGACCACCGTGTCGCCGGCCTTCAGGCGCTGCGGCGCGATGATGTAGGTCTTCTCGCCGTCGGCATAGGTCACCAGGGCGATGAAGGCGGTGCGGTTCGGGTCGTACTCCAGACGCTCGACCGTGCCGACCGCGTCGAACTTGCGACGCTTGAAGTCGATCTTGCGGTACAGGGTCTTGGCCCCGCCGCCGCGGAAGCGCACGGCGATCCGGCCGCCCTGGCCGCGGCCGCCCGACTTGGTCAGGCCCTCGGTCAGCGACTTCTCGGGGCGGCCCTTGTGCAGCTCCGAGCGGTCGACCAGCACCAGGGCGCGACGGCCCGGCGAGGTCGGATTGTAGGTCTTCAGCGCCATCGGATCAGAGCCCCGTGGTGACGTCGATCGACTGGCCGGCGGCCAGCGTCACGATCGCTTTCTTGATGTCGACGCGACGGCCCTGGATGCCCCGGAACCGCTTGGTCTTGCCCTTCTGAACCAGGGTGTTGACCTTGACGACGTTGACTTTGAACAGGCTTTCGACCGCCGCGGCGATCTCGTCCTTGGTCGCCTTGTCGGCGACGCGGAAGACGACCTTGTTCTGCTCGGACAGGATCGTGGCCTTCTCGGTGATCACCGGAGCCAGGATGGTGTCGTAGTGCTTGGCGGTGGGTTGGGCGCCGGCCATCACGCGGCCTCCTTCTTGGCGAAGCGGGCCTCGATCGCGTCGACGGCGGCCTTGGTCAGCACCAGCTTGTCGGCCCGCAGGATGTCGTAGACGTTCAGGCCGGCGTTCGGCAGCACGTCCACGTGCGGGATGTTGCGGGCGGCCAGGCCGAAGTTCTCGTTCACTTCCGGGCCGGCGATGATCAGGGTCTTGGTCCAGCCCAGCTTGCCGAACTGCTCACGCAGCTTGGCGGTCTTGGCTTCCTTGACGTCCACCGAGTCCACGACGACCAGATCGCCCGAGACGACCTTGGACGACAGGGCGTGGCGCAGGGCCAGGGCGCGGACCTTCTTCGGCAGCGAGAAGCCGTGGTCGCGGACGACTGGGCCGAAGGCGCGCGAGCCGCCGACGAACTGCGGCGCACGGCGCGAACCGTGACGGGCGCCGCCGGTGCCCTTCTGCTTGTACATCTTCTTGCCGGTGCGAGAGTTCTCGTTCCGGGTCTGAACCTTGTGCGTGCCGGCGCGGCGCTTGGCCAGCTGCCAGTTGACGTAGCGGGCCAGCAGGTCGCCGCGGATGTCGGTGATGCCGAACACGGCGTCCGACAGCTCGACGTCGCCCGAGGCCTTGCCGTCCAGTTTGATGACCGAGAGTTTCATTACGCTTCACCGCCTTCAACGGCTTCGGCGGCCGGAGCGGTCTCTTCCGCCGGGGTCTCGGCGGGCTGCTCGGCGGCGGCCGGGGCCGACTTGGACTTGATGCCGCCCGGGAAGGGGGCGTCGGCCGGACGGGCCTTCTTGATGGCGTCGCGGACCTTCACATAGGTGCCGTCGTGGCCCGGGACCGCGCCCTTGACCAGGATCAGGCCGCGCTCGCTGTCGATGCGGACGACGGTCAGGTTCTGGACCGAGACGATCTCCTGACCCAGGTGACCGGCCATCTTCTTGCCCGGGAAGGTGCGGCCCGGATCCTGGCGGTTGCCGGTCGAGCCGTGCGAACGGTGCGAGACCGAGACGCCGTGCGTGGCGCGCAGGCCGCCGAAGTTCCAGCGCTTCATGGCGCCGGCGAAGCCCTTGCCGACGGTCGGCGCCTGGACGTCCACCTTCTGCCCGACCACGAAGTGATCGGCGGTGAACTCGGCGCCCACGTCCAGCAGGCCGTCCGCGTCGACGCGGAACTCGGTGACGTAGGCCTTCGGCTCAACCTCGGCCTTGGCGAAGACTTCGCGCTGGGCCTTGTTGGTGTTCTTGGCCTTCTTCGTGCCGGCGCCCAGCTGCAGGGCGACGTAGCCGTCCCGCTCCTGGGTGCGCTGGCCGACGACCTGGCAGCCGTCGAGTTGAAGCACAGTGACCGGAACGTGCGCGCCGTCTTCGGCGAACACGCGGGTCATGCCCAGCTTCTTGGCGATCACGCCCGTGCGCATCGGATCCCGCCTTCTCTTCTTAGATCTTGATCTCGACGTCCACGCCGGCGGACAGGTCGAGCTTCATGAGCGCGTCCACGGTCTGCGGGGTGGGGTCGACGATGTCGAGCACGCGCTTGTGCGTGCGGATTTCGAACTGCTCGCGCGACTTCTTGTCGACGTGCGGCGAACGGTTCACGGTGAACTTTTCGATCAGGGTCGGCAGCGGGATCGGACCGCGAACGGTCGCGCCCGTGCGCTTGGCGGTGTTGACGATCTCGCGCGTCGAAAAGTCGAGGACGCGATGATCGAAGGCCTTGAGCCTGATGCGGATGCTTTGATCCATATCGGTGCTTATCCCAAGCGGTCGGTGGACCGCGTCCCTGTGAACCATTTCAAAGACCGAAGCCTTCGGGCCGAAGCCCTCAGGGTACGCAATCCGCAAAAACGATCGGCCTGCACGGCGAGCCGTGAGGCCGAATGAACCCAAGAGTCTGCAAAGAACAGGGTCTTGAGGCGTTCCTGCGAACCGCGTCTGCAGCGAGCTGCACAGCCGGTCCAACAAGAGTGGGGGCTTATGACGGGTGACTCGCCCGTCGTCAAGCGGCGAAAAGGTGGCGGGGCGGGCCTCAGCGGCCCACACGCACCTCCCCGGAGCCCATGATGTTTCGTTCTGTGCGTCCGGTGACCTCGGCCACCCGCACGTCGCCCCCGCCCATGATCGAGACGTCCAGATCGCCGACCGTGCCGTCGAAGACCACGTCGCCCGATCCGGCGATGTTGACGCCCAGGTCCGACAGCCGCCCGCCGCGCACCGCGACATCGCCCGAACCGCCGATGTTGACCTCGCCCCGACCGCCTGTCGCGCCGGCCAGGATCACGTCGCCCGAACCGCCGATGTTGATCTCGAACCCGCCGGTCGTACCGGCGCGCACCTCTCCCGAACCGCCGATGTCGATCTCCAGCTCGCGCGTGTTGCCGATGAGCGCCGAGCCGGAACCTCCTATCTTCAGTCGGACCTCGCCCGACACGTTGGGAACGGTCCAGTCGCCGCAGCCCCCAATTTTCAAATCCAGCTCGCGCGCGCCCTGCCCCACGGTGCCGTAGACCCCGCCGCCCGCCGCCACCTTCACCTCGCGCGGGGCGCGGATGATGATCAGCGGCGCGTCGGCCAGATTCACCCTACCCACGCCGCGCACCTCGACGCTGGCCCCCTGCCCGGGCTGGGTCGCGCCCGCGGGACCGGAGCGGCAGTCGCGGATGCGGCTCCGGCGCATCATGAAGCGGCGCTGGGCCAGGCCGCCCTCGACCACGGTCTTGGACCCCTCCCGGCGCACCCGCAGCGGCGGCAGATCGGCGCGGCCCGCCTCCACCGACACGGCGACGTCCGTGCGGTCCTCCACGATCACGACCACACGGGCCACGGCGTCCTCGATCTCGACGGACTGCGCCATGGCGGGTGCGGCGGCGACCAGCGCCAGGGCAGCGGCGGAAACGGCGAAAACGGTCTTCATGGTGGGAGCTCCCTCTCCAAAATCTCTGGAGCGGAACCTGATCCCCGCGAGGGAGGAAGTCACTTTAACTCGACGTCATGACGCCGAATTCATCCTTGTCGTCATTGTAGTCGTCTGTGTAGTCGGAGTATCGCTCGAAACGTCGTCGAATTCGCTCTCGATCGGCAGGGCTCAGGCGCGCAGGGGTGCGGCCCCATCCTCCGCATCGACGTCCGGCACGAAATCGCGTTCGAAAAGCGCGATCCGGCTCTTCAGCGCCCCTGCCCGCTTCAGAGCCAGAGAGGCCATCCAACGCGCCGCAAGCTCGGGCGTCGTCATGGCGTCGGTGAGGCGCGGGGTCAGGCCCCGGTTCCGCAGGAACGCGTTCGTATAAAGCGCCCCGTTCCGCCAGCGCGACGGCCAGGTCTGGAAGTCCATCGACAGGCTGACGCAGAACCGATCGAGGTTCTCCACCCGGTGCGGCGCGTACAGCGGCCAGGTCAGCGCCTGTCCCGGCTCGAGATCGACGACGGTCGCGTCGCCCTCGAAGGCGCGGACGTAAGGCAGCTCTTCCGTCGTCTGACGCGCCACCACCTGCTCCATGCACCGCTCCGGCAGGTGCGCCTCGTCGCCCGGATAGACGAAGACCCGCTTGCGCCCCCGCAGGTGGAACAGCACCACTCCCGCCGGATCGAAGTGATATGGGACCCGCGCCTTGGGCGACGACAGGATCAGCTGACCGGCGTTGGTGACCGCCTTCATTCCCGGGTAGGACTTCTGGATGCGGGCGAACTCCGCCATCGCCGCGTCCCACAGGTCCGGCGCGGCGTTCGCGGCGTCGCGGATGTTGACCCACAGCCGGCCGGCCTTGATGGCCTCCAGCAGTTCAGCCCCCGACAGCCGCCCCCGAGCCCCGGTGCGTAATGAGACCTGACCTTCGGCGTCGTAGTCGTACAGGTTGATGTCGAACAGGTCGGCCGGACACCGGTCCAGCAGGGCCGCCAGCCAGGCGTCCTCGGCGAAGCCCTGGGCGTTCAGCGAATGGGCATGGACGGCGGCCTCGCGGATCGGACCGGCATAGCGGGTGGTCATGGATCAGGCCCTCGCGGCGGCGGGTGACGGCGACAGTTTGGCGGCGGCGGCGCCCACAGCCGACAGGGCGCCCTTCAGCCGCGCCCCCGTCGTGACCTCGCAGGCCTCGATCGCGGCCCAGCGGCGCCGCACGCTGGCGCCCAGCCGGCTGCCCCGGCCCTCCCCCGTCGCGTTCAACAGGCCGACCGCCGCTCGGCCCGCGCTGCGCATCAGGCCCGGCCGCTCGATCACCGCCTCCACGATCCGCCGCTCGGCGTTGCAGAAGTACTTTTTGTAGCTCTCGCCCTGGAACCCGTAGTCGAAGACCCGATACCCCTCGGCCGCCGCCAGCCGCATGGTGTCCATGCTCAGCAGGATGCCGGGCGAACACCGCGCCACTCCCGGATCATAGGCCGGGAACCAGAAGTGATACTGGTCCGTGGCGTGCAGCGAGATCTCCAGCGCCGCCAGCCGGGCCCCACCCCACAGCGCCGCCATCGACGCCCCGAAGCGGCCGCGATGATCCCGGGTCAGGGCATGCAAAACGTCTCGCGTCCACCCGCAGGCGAAGACGTCGTGCCGACCGGTGCGCCGGTACTGCTCGCGTTTCAGCCCGATCAGGTGATCCAGCAGCGCCGGATCGGTCAGACCCCGCTCGACGCGGATCGGCCCCAGCTCGGTCTCCAGGCTGCGCCGGGCGCGCTCCTTGTCCTTGAAGTGTTTTCCAAAGGTCGCGCGCCGCTCGGCGTACCAAGCGTCGTATCCGTCCGGGAGGGCCGCCTGCACCGTGGCGCGGCGCTCGCCGCCGGTCGACGGGCCCACCCAGCCGCCCACGCTAAGACGCGGCGCCTTCAGAAGCTCCGCCGCCTGCTCCAGGCCGATCGTCTCGCCGGAAGCGGCGATCACGCCGTGATAGTCGTTCAGCGGGGCTGCCAAGGGCTGGATGGCCCCGCCGCGCCTCTGGTGCGGAAAGAAGCCGACGACGTCCCCGCCGCGCAGGAACACAGCCACACGCGCGCCGGGCGTCACTGCGCCCGCGACCTCAGTGAACTCAGGCTGGAAATAGGGCGACACAAGGTCCGGGTTCGCATCGACCATGCCGCGCCAGGCGTCGATCAGCGACGCGTCCAGCTCGTCCGGCGAGATCAGATCGACCGTCAGGCTCATCGGCGGGCTCCGTCCGCCCGAACGCACGTCGGGCCGTCCGCCACCCTGCCTCCTCCGCCCTTGCGGCACGGTTTAGGGGCATGGTGAACGAAACCTGCCGCCGCGGCGGAGCGTTGCCGTTCCGAAACCACGGAGCTCACAGATGACCGCCCGCCAGCCCGGCCGCCAGAACGAATACGAACAGGAAAAGCCCGTCCGCGACGGCGAACCGCCCCACCCGGCCCAGGAACCCAAAGGATCCGAAGGGTCGTCCAACAGCGGAAAGACGGTCACGGACCCCGCCACGGGCGAACCGAACGCCTGAGCCACAAAGCAGAACCCCCGCCGGATCGCTCCGGCGGGGGTTCGTGGTCTTTCGGTCTTTCAGGTCGTCGCTTAGGCGATGA
>JAIEQC010000045.1 GCA_019748055.1 Caulobacteraceae bacterium
GGTGGGGCCCGAACGCTGGGCCCGGCGCGTGGCCGAGGCGGCGGCGGAGTTCGGCGCCGCGCGGATCGTGGCGGAGGTGAACCAGGGCGGGGACATGGTGCGCGCCGTCCTGAAGGCCTGCGGCTGCGCCGTGCCGGTGCGGGAGGTGCGGGCCACGCGCGGCAAGCGGATGCGGGCCGAGCCGGTGGCGGCGCTGTACGACCAGGGGCGGGTGGCGCACGCGCCGGGGCTGGAGCCGCTGGAGGAGGAGCTGATGGGGCTGGGGGACGAGGGGGCGGGCAGCCTGGATCGGGCCGACGCCCTGGTGTGGGCGGTGACGGACCTGCTGATCGACGGGCGGGGCGGGGGCGCGGCGCCGCGGGTGCGGGCGCTGGACGTGGGGGCGGGCTGGGGACGCGGCGGGCTCGCGGGACGGGGCGCGGGCTGGTAGGGGCGGCGGATGGGAACGAATGAGCTGGACGTCCTGATCGTCGGCGCGGGCGCGGCGGGGATGATGTGCGCGGTGGAGGCCGGGCGGCGCGGGCGGTCGGTGCGCGTGGTGGATCATGCCCGGGCGCCGGGGGAGAAGATCCGCATCTCCGGCGGGGGGCGGTGCAACTTCACCAATCTGGAGGGCGACCGGGTCGAGCGGTATCTGGGGGCGAACCCGCGGTTCGCGACCTCGGCGCTGAAGCGGTTCGGGCCGCGCGACTTCATCGCGCGGGTGGATAAGGCCGGGATCGGCTGGCACGAGAAGACGCTGGGCCAGCTGTTCTGCGACGACTCGGCCAAGCAGATCGTCCGCATGCTGACGGACGACATGGCGGAGGCGGGGGCGCAGCTGTCGCTGGGGGTCTCGGTCGAGCGGCTGGAGCGGGCGGGCGAGCGGTTCGAGGTCGCGCTGTCGGACGGGACGACCCTGCGCCCGGCCTCGGTGGTGCTGGCCACGGGCGGCAAGTCGATCCCCAAGATGGGGGCCACGGGCTGGGCCTGGGACGTGGCGCGGCGGTTCGGGCTGAGGGTGACGGAGACGCGGCCGGCGCTGGTGCCGCTGACGTTCGATCCGGACTGGCTGGCGCGCTGGGCGCCGCTGAGCGGGCTGTCGGTCGACGCGGTGGTCGAGGGCGGCGGGGCGCGGTTCCGGGAGGGGCTTCTGTTCACCCACCGGGGGCTGAGCGGGCCGTCGATCCTGCAGATCAGCAGCTGGTGGCGCGAGGGGGAGGCGATCACCCTGAGCCTGGCGCCGGACCGGGACGTGGGGGCCGAGATGCGCGCGGCCAAGGTCGGGAACGGGAAACAGATGCTGCACACCGCCCTGGGGCAGGTCGTGCCGCGGCGCCTGGCCGAGGCGGTGGCGGCGCACGAGGGGCTGGGCGGCAAGCTGGCCGAGATCGGCGACAAGCGGCTGGCGGCGCTGGATGCGGCGATCAACGCCTGGCGGGTGAAGCCCACGGGGTCGGAGGGTTACCGAACGGCCGAGGTGACGCTGGGCGGCGTGGCGACGGACCAGCTGGACCAGCAGACGATGATGGCGAAGGCCGTGCCGGGCCTGTTCGTGATCGGCGAGGCGGTGGACGTGACGGGGTGGCTGGGGGGCTACAATTTCCAGTGGGCGTGGTCGTCGGGCTGGGCGGCGGGGCAGGTGTGCTGATCCGTCACTTGCTTTCCGTCGCGGCATCCCCAAGTGTCGGAGCGCGGGACGGGCCCCTCTGGCACGTCCGGGCAGGCTCCCCCCCCTCCAGCCGCCGCCCGGGCATGCGATGTCGGACCGCTTCGGGCGCCCTGGCGTTCGACCGGCCCCCAACCGTGGACGCCGGGCGCCCGACCCCCTTTCTGGTCCTGACCCCGGCGGAGCCCCATGCCCCTTCTGATGTGCCCCAACGACAATGCGCCGATGCAGACCGTCGACCGGTCCGGCGTCCAGTTCGACATGTGCCCGACCTGCCGCGGCGTCTGGCTGGACCGCGGCGAGCTGGAGAAGCTGATGCAGGCCGCCGTGGCCGACGCCGGCCCGGCCGCCCCGCCGCAGCCCGCCGCCGCGCCGCCGCAACCCCAGCCCTATCGCCAGGCCCCGCCGCCCCAGCAGGCGCCCTGGGGCTATGGCGAGCGCGGGGAATACGGCGAACGCGGCGAGTATGGAGAGCGCGGCGAATACGGCTACCGCAAGAAGCGCGGCTCGATCTTCGACATCTTCGACTGACGGCCTCCGTCAGGCCGCGAGGCCGGCCTGGCGCATCAGACCCCTGAGGGCGCCGACCTCTTCGGGAGCGGACGACAGGGCGCCGCGGACCTCGGGTGCGCGCAGCAGGCGCATGACCTCGGCCTTGGCGCGATCGGCGCAGGGGCCGGTCGGACCGGTCTCGCCCGCCGCCAGCTTCAGCAGGACGCGCAGACGGGCCGGAACGGGCGCGGGCGAACGGACCAGCTGGGCGACGATCTTCGCCTCAGCCTCGACCGCTCCGCCCACCGTGCCGACGGCGGTCAGGATCTGTTCCTCGTCGGATTCCGACAGGGCGCAGGCGCGCACCGAGCGTTGCAGGGCGGCGAGCGAGGCCAGGGCGTGAGAATGGCCGCCCGAGTGGCGTCGCATCTCGCTTTCGAACCTGAGGGAACCGACGCAGGCGGAGAGCCAGCGCGCGGCGGAACGCTTGTTGGCGACGCCGGTGACGTTCTCGCACAGCCGGGCCAGCTGTTCGGCCTCGCACAGGACGGTGTCGCAGTGCTTCACATAGGCGGCGACGAAGTCGGCCGTGACGATGCTGCGGGAACGCTCCGTGAAGGCGTTCTGAATCTCTTCAAGCGTCAGCAGGCGCCCGGCCGTGGCCGTCAGCGTCATGGCGAGCGCGCGCAGGATGTCGATTTCGCCCGGCGCGTCGCGCGGACGCAGCCGCCGCGGGCTCATGAGCTCGCGCAGGACCATGCGCGCCAGCGACGCGCTGAGGATCGGGAACTCGCCCGCCTGCAGACGGCGGCCGAGGCGTTCGGCCGGGCCGTCGACGGTGGGGATCAGCAGTTCCAGCTTGGGGTCCTGGGCGACCAGCAGGCCGATCTCGCGCGGCGCCACCATGCGGACCACCGCGGCCAGGCTGGCGCCCTGATCCAGGGAAGGACCGAGAATTTCGGCCAGACCGGTGCGGGCGGCCATCATTTCGCAAAGGATCTGCTCGATCGGCACCATGACGAGCGCGCGGGGCGAGCCCTCCATCGGGGCCGCCTCGGCCAGGGTCATGAGACGGTCCAGGCGGGCCCGGGCGCCCTTGATCCCCTTGAGCGCACTCGCGACCACGCCGCCCATGACGAATCCGCGATCCGGCGTTCCGGCGAGCCGATGGGCGACGTCGGCGAGACTGCGGTCGTCCAGCGAGGGAAAGAGATTGCGGCGCCCCGCCGACACCAGCCGCTCGATCGTCTGATCCGCCAGCTTCTGATAGTGGCGCATCAGGTCATGGACGGGCTGTCCCACCGCCTGGCTTTCCGGCACGGCGACCTTCTGGACCGCGTGCTGCAGCTCGACGCCGGCGGCCTCCAGCCGCTCGGCGAGGTCGGGACGATGCAGCAGTTCGAAGGCGGTGACGCCCTGACGCTGCAGCCAGTCCTCCAGAACCTGGGCGACGGTTTCGCGCGCCTGCGGGGCGTAGAGGTCCTGGGGCGCAGCGCAGCGCGGCCCGGCTTCGGCCTCAGGCACCAGACGCTTTCTCTGGACCTCGGGCGCGCCCTTGGTGAGCAGGGTCAGGCTGGTGAACTCCAGCGTCTCCGGATCCAGGGTTTCCTTGGTCACGCGGACGGCGGCGGCCCGGTCGTCGCGCAGCGTGTCCTCGGCCGTTTCGACGGCGATCTTGCGGTCCTCGGTCGCCATCAGCAGGGTCCACGGCGCGGGCGCCGTCTTGCGGATGAAGACCTCGTAGTGGACGGCCCCGGACATGAACGCCTTCTTTCGTGGAGGGCCATCCTGCCCGATGCGGCTTAAGGCGGGGTTTCGATCCGCCGCGGTCCCGACTAGGTTCGGCCTTGCTCTCGCCGCGACGCGCCAGAACGGTTACGCTTCCCGTGCGTTGACGTTGCCGGAGACGATCCGGGCACGGCCCACAAGGAGACGGATTTGGCCAACATCACCCTGGTGGACGACGACGAGAACATCGTGGCGTCGGTGTCGCTGGCGCTTGAAAGCCATGGTCACAAGGTGACGGCGCACCACGACGGCGCCACGGGTCTGGAGGCGCTGGAGACCAGCCCGCCCGACCTGGCGATCCTGGACGTGAAGATGCCCCGCATGGACGGCATGGAGGTGCTGCGTCGCCTGCGCCAGACGTCCAGCCTGCCGGTGATCATCCTGACGTCGAAGGACGAGGAGATCGACGAGATCCTGGGCTTCAACCTGGGCGCCGACGACTACATCCACAAACCCTTCAGCCAGCGCCTGCTGATCGAGCGGGTGAAGGCCTTGCTGCGCCGCACCGGCGCAGACGGGGCGGAGCCGGAAAGCGCGGGCGATTCCGCGTCTCGCGCCATCAAGCGCGGCAAGCTGACCATGGACCCGGCCCGGCACGAGAGCACCTGGGACGGCAAGCCGGTGAAGCTGACCGTCACGGAGTTCCTGCTGCTGCAGGCGCTGGCCCAACGGCCCGGCTTCGTGAAGTCGCGCGACAACCTGATGGACGCGGCCTACGACGACCAGGTCTACGTCGACGACCGGACCATCGACAGTCACGTCAAGCGGATGCGCAAGAAGTTCCGGATGGTCGACCCGGAGTTCGACGCCATCGAGACCCTGTATGGCGTCGGCTATCGATACCGCGAGAGCTGAGGCCGGAACGCCGGCGACCGAGGACCGTCCCCGACCCCGCCTGAGGCTGGTCGGGTCGCGCCTCGGCGCGCTGATCCTGATCCTGAACCTGCTCAGCCTGCTGATCCTGTTCGGCGGAGCGCTGGCGCTGAACGAGTGGCGACGCGGGCTGGTGGAGGCGCGGCAGGAATCGCTGCTGTCGCAGGCCGAACTGTTGGCCAATGTGCTGGGCGAGCTGGAGATCACCCAGGGCGAGCCGAGGCCGATCCTCGACGAGCTGGAGGTGCCGAAGTGGCTCCGCGACACCTTCATACCGTCCGGGCAGCGCGCCAGCGTGCACAACGCCGACGGCCTGTTCGTGGCCGACAGCTATCAGGTGTCCGACCAGATTCCCGGCCGGCCGCTGCCGCCGATCGGCTCACGCGAGATGGAGCGGATGGAAGCGGCCGATCCGGCGTCGGATCCGGACGTCGAACGGGCGCGCGCCGAGCTGGCGCGCGAGGTCGAGGCGGCGCTCGGCGGTGAGCCGCAGGTCAATCTGCGTCGATCGGAAACGGGAGAAAGGCTGGTCTCCGTGTCGGTGCCCATTCGCCACGTGCGCCAGGTGCTGGGGGTGCTGACGCTGGAGGCGGCCGACGTCGACGCCATCCTGGCGGCGCAGCGGGCGGCGCTGATGCCCTTCGCCCTGGTGGCCTTGGCGGTGTCGCTGCTGTCGTCGCTGATGCTGCATCTGTTCGTGGCGCGGCCGATCATGCGGCTGTCGGCGGCGGCGGACCAGGTGCGGATGCAGCGGGCGCGCGCCATCTCGTTTCCCGATCTGGAAGGGCGCCGCGACGAGATCGGCGACCTGGCCCGGTCGTTGGAGACCATGACCACGACCCTGTCGGAGCGGATGGACGCGATCGAGCGGTTCGCCGCCGACGTCAGCCACGAGATCAAGAACCCGCTGACGTCCATCCGCTCGGCGCTGGAGACGCTGGATCTGGTCAAGACGCCAGAGCAACGGGACCGACTGACCGCCCTGCTGCAGAACGACGTGCGGCGGCTGGACCGGCTGATCACCGACATCTCCAACGCCTCGCGACTGGACGCGGAACTGGCGCGCGATCGGCTGAGGCCGCTGGATCTGAATGTGCTGCTGAGCGAGGTGATCGGCGTCTATCGCGACGCGCCGCGGCGCGACGCGGCCCCGGTCGTCTTCGCGCCGGGCGCGCCGTCGCCCGCACGCATGGCCGGGCGGGACGGCCCACTGGGCCAGGTGTTCCGCAACCTGATCGACAACGCCCTGTCGTTCAGCCCGGCCGGCGGTTCGGTGCGGGTGGCCCTGTCCCGCGACGACGAAGGCGGCGGCTGGCGCGTGGTCGTGGAGGACGACGGCCCCGGCATCCCGGCCGACAATCTGGAGACCGTGTTCGAGCGCTTCTACACCTCGCGGCCCAAGGGCACGGCCTTCGGCGGCAACTCGGGTCTGGGTCTGTCGATCGTGCGCCAGATCGTGGAGGCGCACGGCGGCAGGGTCTGGGCCGAGAATCGGGTCGACGACGAGGCCCGGACCACCGGGGCGCGGTTCACCGTCGTGCTGCCGGTCGCGGGCACGCGGGGGTGACCGGAATGCAGCCGGTGCACGGCACGGCCGTCGCCCTGTTCGGACCGACGGGATGGTCGGGCGTGCTTCTGGCCGGGCGGCCGGGGGCGGGAAAGAGCGATCTGGCGCTGCGTCTCATGGCCGAGGGAGCGCGGCTGATCGCCGACGACGCGACGCTGGTCTGGGCGCAGGACGGAGCGCTGCATCTGGCCTGTCCCGACACGATCGCCGGGCGGATCGAAGTGCGCGGACTGGGCATCGTCGACGCCGCCACGCGCCCGACCGCGACCCTTCGCCTCGTGGTCCACTGCCAGGACCAGACGCCCGAGCGGCTGCCCGAGCCGGAGACGTGGCCGCATGCCGGACTGGAGGTTCCGCAGGTGCGGCTTGACGCGCGCGCGCCGTCGGCGACGGCGGTGGTCCGAGAGGCGCTTGGATGGCTTTAATCCTCCGCCGCTTTGGCCTATCAAGCGCCGCTTGCGGGCCAGATCGGGCCCGGCTGCGGGGATCGCTCCCTTCATGATCGGACTGGTGATCATCACCCACGGCGGGCTGGCGTCCGAGTTTCTGGCCGCGATGGAGCACGTGGTGGGTCCGCAGCGCGGGGTCGCGGCCATCTGCATCGGTCCCGAGGACGACATGGAGCGGCGCCGTCGCGACATCGTCGACGCCGCGCGCGCCGTGGACGACGGTCACGGGGTCATCCTGCTGACCGACATGTTCGGAGGCACGCCGTCCAACCTGGCCATTTCGGTTATGGAGCAGACCGGCGCGGAAGTGATCGCCGGGCTGAACCTGCCCATGTTGATCAAGCTGGCGGGCGTGCGCGGGCGTGAGACGATCGAGGCCTGCGTGGCCCACGCCCAGGACGCAGGGCGCAAGTACATCTCCGTCGCCTCTTGGGTGCTGGCGGGCGAAAAATGAGCGCGGCGGCCAAGGACGAGACCTGGGTGCGGCGCACCGTCGACATCTGCAACCAGCGCGGCCTGCACGCGCGCGCCAGCGCCAAGTTCGTGAAGCTGGCCTCGGCCTATGAGAGCGAGATCCGCGTGACGCGCGACGGCACGACGGTGAACGCCCTGTCGATCATGGGCCTGCTGATGCTGGGCGCCGGAAACGGCTGCGGGGTCGAGATCGCCGCCCAGGGGCCCGACGCCGCCGACGCGGTCGAGGCCCTGGCCGATCTGGTCCAGAGACGGTTCGACGAGGGCGAGTGACGCGGGCCGTCAGGTGTGCAGCGCGTCGATCTCGGTGAGGCGGCGCAGCTGCTGCAGCGCCTTCTTGGGATCCGATCTGGCGGAATGGACGGCCTCGCGCATCAGGGGCTCGGACTCCGGGCTCAGACGCGGCATGGCCATGGACCAGTCGGGAAACTGACGCTCGTCCGCGGTCTCGCGCGACACGATCTCCAGATCGGCGTGACGCGGGTCGGCGCTGACCCGCGCCAGCAGACGCTTCACCGCCTCGGGCGGGCCCTCCACCACCTGCAGAAACTCGCCGTCGGCGAACGCCAGAGCCCCGGTGATTCCGTCGCGCCAGTTGTTGCGCTGGGACGCGGCCAGGATTTCGGCGATGTTCTGCAGGGCGTCCATGGGGACGGTCGCCCGACTGACGTAGGCCAGTTGTTCCAGCTGCGGCATGCGGCGATCCCTTCCGCGACGACTCGAGGCCGGTTCCCTCACGTCCTGAAAGACAGATTTTTTCATAAGCCGGCGCGGTAGGCGACCAGAAAAATGGCCTCGCCGGCGGAAACCGGCGAGGCCTTCTTCATTCAGCGGCGGATGAGACCGATCAGTCCCGGCGACGACGGCCGCGGTCGCCGCCGCGGCCACCGCCGTCGCCGTCGCGCTTGGGACGGCCGCCGGTGTCTTCCGACATCGGGGGCTCGCCGCGTTCGGCGCGCTCGGCGTTGATCTTGTCGGTCAGGTCCTCGCCCGTGGCCTGATCGACGACCTTCATCGACAGCTTGGTCTTGCCGCGGTCGTCCATGCCCAGGAACTTGACCTTGACCTCCTGGCCTTCCGAGACGACGTCGGCCGGATTGGCGACGCGTTCCAGGGCCATCTGCGAGACGTGGACCAGGCCGTCCTTGGCGCCGAAGAAGTTCACGAAGGCGCCGAAGTCGACGACCTTCACGACCTTGCCGGTGTAGATCGTGCCGACCTCCGGCTCCGAGGTGATCGACTGGATCCAGTTGCGGGCGGCGTCGATCTTTTCCTGGTCGGAGGCGGCGATCTTGATGGTGCCGTCGTCCTCGACGTTGATCTTGGCGCCGGTCTTCTCGACGATCTCGCGGATCACCTTGCCGCCGGTGCCGATCACGTCGCGGATCTTGTCGACCGGGATCTTGATCGACTCGATCTTGGGCGCGAACTCGCCCAGCTCGGTGCGGGCGCCGTCGATGGCCTTGTCCATCTCGTCGAGGATGTGCAGGCGTCCGGCGGTCGCCTGGGCGATCGCCTTCTTCATGATCTCCTCGGTGATGCCGGCGACCTTGATGTCCATCTGCAGCGAGGTGATGCCGTCACGCGTGCCGGCGACCTTGAAGTCCATGTCGCCGAGGTGATCCTCGTCGCCCAGGATGTCCGACAGGATGGCGAACTCGCCCGACGGCTCCAGAATCAGGCCCATGGCGATGCCCGAGACCGGCTTCTTCAGGGGAACGCCCGCGTCCATCAGCGCCAGCGAGGAACCGCAGACCGTGGCCATCGAGGAGGAGCCGTTGGACTCGGTGATCTCCGACACCAGGCGGATCGTGTAGGGGAACTCCTCCGACGACGGCAGCATCGGACGGATCGCCCGCCACGCCAGCTTGCCGTGACCGATTTCCCGACGGCCCGCGCCGCCCATACGACCGGTCTCGCCGACCGAGTAGGGAGGGAAGTTGTAGTGCAGGAGGAACTTCTCCTTGTACGTCCCGGTCAGGGCGTCGATGTACTGCTCGTCCTCGCCGGTGCCGAGTGTGGCGACGACGATGGCCTGGGTCTCACCGCGGGTGAACAGGGCCGAGCCGTGGGTGCGCGGGAAGACGCCGACTTCCGAGACGATCGGACGGACCTTGTCCAGGGCGCGGCCGTCGACGCGGTGGCCGTTGTCGATGATGTCGCGACGCAGGACGTGGGCCTCGCACTCCTTGAAGGCGGCGGCGAACTTGGCGGAATCGACGCCGTCGGGGTTCTCGTCGGTCTTCACCAAGGCCTCGGCGGCCTTCTTCTTGGCCACGTCGACGCCGGTGCGGCGCTCGTACTTGCCGGCGTGGGCATAGGCGGCCTTGATGTCGTCGCCCACCAGCTTCTGGATCGCGGCGACGACGTCGGAGTGGTCCTCGGCCTGGAAGTCGAAGGGCTCCTTAGCGGCATGCTCGGCCAATTCGATGATGGCGTCGATGACCGGCTGCATGCCCTTGTGGGCGAACATCAGGGCTTCGAGGAAGGTCTCTTCCGACAGCTCCTTGGCTTCGGACTCGACCATCATCAGGGCGTCGGCTGTACCGGCCACGACCAGGTCCAGAGCCGAATCCGGCATCTGGTCCAGCGTCGGGTTCAGCACCAGCTCGCCGTCGACGTAGCCGACGCGGGCGCCGGCGATGGGGCCCATGAAGGGCACGCCCGAGATCGTGAGCGCGGCCGAGGCGGCGACCATGGCGACGATGTCCGGATCGTTCTCCATGTCGTGCTGGAGAACCGTGGCGACGACCTGGGTCTCGTTCTTGAAGCCCTTGACGAACAGCGGGCGGATCGGGCGGTCGATCAGGCGGGAGACCAGCGTCTCCTTCTCGGTCGGACGGCCTTCACGCTTGAAGTAGCCGCCGGGGATGCGGCCCGCGGCGAAGGTCTTTTCCTGGTAGTTGACGGTCAGGGGGAAGAAATCCAGCCCCGGCTTCGGCGCGCGGCCGTAGACGACGGTGGCCAGAACCACGGTCTCGCCATAGGTGGCCAGAACGGCGCCGTCGGCCTGGCGGGCGATGCGCCCCGTCTCCAGGGTCAGCGGGCGGCCGGCCCAGTCGATCGTCTTGCGTTTGATGTCGAACATTTTTCTTTTCTCTCATCCCGCGGCCGTATTGCCGTCGGGGGCGGGCGGTCAGGGGTTCAGTCCGTCGGTCCCAGTGGACCCGGCGTCCGGATGACGGCGGGCGGGTGTGGCGAGGACCGTCGTGGCCCTCTTCAGTCTGCGCCGTACGTCCGGCGGCGCGCCGGGTTCTTCAAATGCGGAACGAGGCGCGGACGTGACCGTCGCGCGCCTCGAAAACTCTTTCCGCGGTCCAGCGCCTCAGCGACGCAGGTTCAGCTTGCCGATCAGCGCCGTGTAGCGCTCGCGGTCGACCTTGCTGAGGTGGTCCAGAAGGCGACGACGCTGCGAGACCATCTTGAGCAGGCCGCGACGCGAGTGGTTGTCCTTCTTGTGGGTCTTGAAGTGCTCGGTCAGGTTGGCGATGCGTTCCGAAAGGATCGCGACCTGGACCTCGGCCGAGCCGGTGTCGCCCGCGCCGCGGGCGTTGTCGTTGATGACCTGAGCCTTGCGCTCGGGAGTGATCGACATCGGTGTGCTCCATCTGGAGTCCCCCGACCGGAGTCAGGAGAGATTGAAAACGCGGTCGGGTTCAAACCGGCCGGCCCGCAACTGACCGAGAGCGACGAGCGTCCCGCCCTGAGAGGCTGAAACGGTTCTGGAGCCCTCCCGAAGGCGGCTCTTGAGCGTTTCGACCTGTCTGGGGAGCAGAACGATCGGCCGTCCCTGCCGAAGCGAGAAGGCGTCCTGATCCGTGACGGCCAGCTCCGGGATGTCGTCCAGGGCGGTCGCCACGGGAAGCAAACCTTCCGAGGCGGCGCCCCTATGCACCATTTGCTCCAGAGAATCCAGCGTCACCGCGTTTTCGAGGTCGAACGGCCCCACCCGCTCGCGCCGCAGCAGCGACACGTGCCCTTCGGCGCCCAGCGCCGCGGCCAGGTCGCGTGCGAGGGAGCGGACGTAGACGCCTTTCCCGGTCTCGATGCGGATCTCGACGTGGTCGGCGTCGGGCGCGGCGACGACCTCTGCCGAATGGATGACGACGGGGCGGGACTTCAGCTCCACCTCGACGCCTTCGCGCGCCAGATCATAGGCGCGACGTCCGTCCACCTTGATGGCCGAGAAGGCCGGAGGCGTCTGCTCGATATCGCCGACGAAGCCCGGCAGCGCGGCCAACACCTGTTCCGGCGTCGGGCGCACGTCCGAGCGCGCGATCACAGCCCCCTCGCGGTCCACGCTGTCGGTCGAGACGCCCCATTCGACGGCGAAGCGATAGACCTTCCGCGCCTCCATCATGAAGGGCACGGTCTTGGTCGCCTCGCCCAGGGCGATCGGCAGGATGCCCGAGGCCAGGGGGTCCAGCGTGCCGGCGTGGCCCGCCTTGTTGGCGTCGAACAGGCGGCGGACGGCCGACACGGCCTGGGTCGATGCCATGCCCAGCGGCTTGTCGAGGCAGACCCAGCCGTGAACCGGCAGGCCGCGCTTGCGGCGGCTCACGCCTCGCGATCCTCGTCCCGCTCCAGATCCGCGCGGACGCGGGGGTCGTCGAACAGGCGGTCGATGCGGCCGGCGGCGTCGAAGCTCTCGTCATGGCGGAAGCGCAGGTCGGGCGTGAACTTCATGTCGATGTGCTTGCCCAGCACGCCGCGCAGGAACTTTGCATGGGTGTTCAGCGCCTTGACGATCTCGTCTGTGTGACCCGCCGTCGGCGCGGCCTCGACGCCGGCGCCCAGCGGTTCGACGAAGCAGGTGGCGTGCTTCAGGTCGGGGCTGAGGCGAACCTCGGTGACCGTGACCGACACGCCCTGCAGCGCCTCGTCGTGGATCTCCTCCTCGCGCAGGACCTCGACCAGGGCGTGGCGGATCAGCTCGCCGGCGCGCAGCTGGCGCTGGCTGGGCCCCTGGGGGCCGGAGGCGTTTCGGGTGTGTTGCTTGCGGCCCATGGGGCGTTCCTCGTCACATCGCCCGCCGGGGCTCGGACCCGGCTCGGAAAGCGAAGGGGCGCGGTCTAGTCCTCGAGCGGGCGGGTGTCCAGTTTCGCACGGTCCACGGCGGCCAGCACCTCCGGCGACACGACGGACCGTAACGGCCGTACCGGCACGCCCGCCGCGTTCAACGTCCGCGACGCCCAGCTGTTGCACAGGTTCAGGATCCAGAAGTGGCCGGTCGCGGCATGGAAGCGGGCGTCGTCGCCCGCCCGAGCCGTCACCACCCGGGCCCGGCCGTCCTCCAGCGCCAGCGTCCCCTCGATGCGGGCCGCCAGCCGCTCGAATGCCTCGGGCGGCAGACGCAGGGTGCGACGGCGCATGGGCGGCAATCTGGCGGCGGGATCCCCGGCGTGGGGGTCCAGCATCAGGACCGAGGAGTTGCCCGGCCGGAAGAAGGCGCGCGCGCCGTCCAGCAGGCGAGCCTCGATCGGGCTCTGGTCCACATAGAAGACGGCGTCGCCCCAGCCGATCAGGACCCAGTCGCCCGGCGCCAGGGCGCGCACCGCCTCGGCCAGCGGGCCGGGCCGCGTCTCCAGCGCCGCGCGGGGCACGGCCAGGTCGATATGGAAGCCGTTGTCCAGGACCCGCACCGGCACGCCGGTCGGGTCGTCCGCCAAGGCGGGATCGCCGGGGAGAGTCCAGGTCCACAGGGCCGCGATCAGGCCCAGCAGGCCGGCGGCCAGGATCGCCCTCACCTGCCGGACCCCTCATAGGCGACGCGCCCGCAGACGACGGCGCCCGGCTGGTCCGGCGCTGCCCCTGCCGCCCAGACCTGCAGCCTCAGGGACCGTCCGTCGCGCACCACCGCCAGCCAGCCCGGAACCCGTCCCCCGCACAGCGGCGACGCCGCGACCGGCGTCCGCGCGTCCAGCGGCACGACCTCGCGCAGCTCGACCTGGCGCTTGGGCGGCAGGTTCATGTCGCGCACCACGCTCTCTTGGCCCAGGGCGATGCTGTGCGGGCGGGTGCGCAGCGCCGGGGCTTCCCCGAACACCAGAACCGCGCCCTCAAACGTCAGTTCGCCGCCCGGTGCGTCGGCTTCGACGGGCCGGAAGGCGCCGAATATCGCATGGCCCCGCGCCTCCACAGGCGGCGGGCGCACCACCGGGGCGCGGCCGCGCCAGCGCTGGACCGCGGGCTCGATGCGGGCGCGCACCACGTCCACGCCGCGCTCCACCTGGCCCTCGTCGAAGGCCAGCAGAAGCAGGACGAGACAGAGGAAGCCCAGAGAGGCCGCCAGTCG
This sequence comes from Caulobacteraceae bacterium, assembly GCA_019748055.1. Taxonomy (GTDB): domain Bacteria; phylum Pseudomonadota; class Alphaproteobacteria; order Caulobacterales; family Caulobacteraceae; genus Brevundimonas. Next base: position 13,587 of record JAIEQC010000045.1, read on the forward strand.
CTTCAGCATGTCGGCGGCCCCGTCCTCCCCATCCGCGCAAAACTAATCGCGCGGAGCGAACGGCGATAGGGGCGTCGCGTTCCGGGCGAACGTCAGTCGATCGCCGGGGCCCGGCCGTCAGGCGCGGTCCAGTCGCCGCGGAACGTGTAGGACAGGGCGACGCAGTGACGGTAGACGCCGTCCGGCCAGCGACCGACGGCATGGATCGTCAGCGGCCGGCCGGCGCGGACCCGGCCCATGATCAGCCAGGCGGCGTCGGCTGAGGGGCACAGCGCCCGAACGAGGCCGCGGCCCTCGCCTTCATTGACCACTTCATAGACGTCGCGTTCGCGGGCGCCCTGCGGCAGCGCACGAACGGCATCTGGAGGCCCGCCCCAGCGCACCTCGGCCGAGCCGCGGCTGGTGGTGGCGTACAGCTTCTCGACCGAGACGGCGCCGAACAGGCCGCGCCGAACCTGCAGGGTGATGCCCTGCGTCAGGGCCCGCGTGACCCGGTCGGCGGCGTCGTAGGACCACAGCCTGACGTCCGCCAGGGCCGGTCCGGCGGCCAGCACGACGGCCAGGAATGCGATGATCGCCTTCTTCATGCGGCCTTCCTCCGAAACGACTGCGGCGGAACCGGGGCTGACCCGATCCCGCCGCAGATTGTCACCACACGCTCAGCTCGCCCTCAAGCAGCGAGGCGCCGCGTGCCGAGCGGTAGGGCCTAAGTCAAACCGCGCTCAAGCTGCGAGCGGCCGCGTCGCGCGCGGCAGCGCCCCACATCAAAGAGACCGCTTGATCTCTTCGACCGTGAAGCACTCGATGTAGTCGCCTTCCTTGATGTCGGTGAAGCCCTGGAAGTGCATGCCGCACTCCTGGCCCGACGGCACCTCGTTGACCTCGTCCTTGAAGCGCTTGAGCGTCTGCAGCGTGCCCAGCTCCAGCACCACCACGTCGTCGCGGATGATGCGGACCTTGGCGCCCTTGCGGACCACGCCTTCCGACACGCGGCAGCCGGCGATCTTGCCGACCTTGGAGATGTCGAAGACCTGCAGCACCTGGGCGTTGCCCAGGAAGGTCTCGCGCTGGATCGGCGCCAGCATGCCCGAGAGCACGCCCTTCATGTCGTCCAGCAGGTCGTAGATGATCGAGTAGTAGCGGATCTCCACGCCCTCGCGCTCGGCCAGATCGCGCGCCTGTTTCGAGGCGCGGACGTTGAAGCCCAGGATCGGCGCGCCGGCCGACTTGGCCAGGTTGACGTCGCTTTCGGTGATGCCGCCGGCGCCCTGCATGACGATGCGGGCGCGGACCTCGTCGTTGCCCATCTTTTCCAGCGACGCGGCGATGGCCTCGCCCGAGCCCTGGACGTCGGACTTGATGACGACCGGCAGCTCCGAGATCTTCTTGGAGCCCAGCTTGGCCATCATGTCGGCCAGCGAGGCGCCCGAGACGCCGGTTCCGGCCGCCTTCTCGCGCTTCTGACGGGCGCGGAACTCGGTCAGCTCGCGGGCGCGGGCCTCGTTCTCCACGGTGGCGAAGACGTCGCCCGGAGACGGCGCCTCGTCCAGACCCAGTATCTCGACCGGCACTGACGGGCCGGCGTCCTTGAGCTGTTCGTTGCGCTCGTTCAGCAGGGCGCGGACCTTGCCCCAGGCGGAGCCGGCCACGACGATGTCGCCGCGCTTCAGCGTGCCGCGCTTGACCAGGACGGTCGCGACGGGGCCGCGGCCCTTGTCCAGCTTGGCCTCGATGACCACGCCCTCGGCCGAGCGGTCGGGGTTGGCGCGCAGGTCCATGACCTCGGCCTGCAGCAGGATGGCGTCGGTCAGACCGTTGAGGTTGGTCTTCTCCTTGGCGGAGACCTCGATGATCTGCGTCTCGCCGCCCAGCGATTCCGCGATGACTTCGTACTGCAGCAGCTCGTTCACGACCTTGGTCGAGTCCGCACCGGGCTTGTCGATCTTGTTGACCGCCACGATCAGGGGCGCGTTGGCCGCCTTGGCATGCTGGATGGCCTCGATCGTCTGCGGCATGACGCCGTCGTCCGCCGCCACGACCAGAACCACGATGTCGGTCACGTTGGCCCCGCGCGCGCGCATGGCGCTGAAGGCCGCGTGGCCCGGCGTGTCCAGGAAGGTGATCCGCTGGCCGTCGCCCAGGCGCACCTGATAGGCGCCGATGTGCTGGGTGATGCCGCCGGCCTCGCCGCCCGCCACGTCGGTGGTGCGCAGCGCGTCCAGAAGCGAGGTCTTGCCGTGGTCGACATGGCCCATGATGGCCACGACAGGGGCGCGGACCTCGGTGGCGTCGGCGTCGTCGGCCTCGGACAGGAAGCCCGTCTCGATGTCGCTTTCCGACACGCGCTTGACCGCCATGCCGTATTCCTCGGCCACCAGCTCGGCGGTGTCGGAATCGATGACGTCGTTGATCTTCATCATCAGGCCCTGACGCATCAGGAACTTGACGACGTCGGCGCCGCGGATCGCCATTCGGTTGGCCAGTTCGCCGACCGTGATGGTGTCCGGGATGACCACTTCGCGCGGACGGTTCGGCGCGTCGGTGGAGCCGCCCTTGCGCTTTTCCTTCTCGCGTTCGCGGGCGCGGCGGACCGAGGCCAGCGAGCGCATGCGCTCGGCGGCGTCCTCGTCTCCTCCGGCCACGGCCTGGATGGTCAGGCGGCCTTCACGGCGCTTGGGCTCGCCGCGCGTGCGGCTGACGGCCTTGCCGGGGCCGGCTTCCGAGAAGCGGCGATCGCGGTCGTCGTCGCGGCCTCCGCCGGCC
>JAIEQC010000038.1 GCA_019748055.1 Caulobacteraceae bacterium
CCCCGCAAGCGCCGCCGCCCCGGCCGTCAGGGGCGCCAGCGCGGGGTCCAGCCCCAGCGACAGGGCCGCGACCGGCGCCGCCAGCGCCAGCGGCAGGCCGACGGCCGTCCACTGCGCGGCCGTCTTGAGCGCGAACACAGCTTCCAGCGTCAGCGGGCCCAGCGCCAGCAGGTCCAGCGCCCCGTCCTCGTGATCCCGCTCGAACAGGCGTTCGAGGGACAGCAGCGACGCCAGCGCCAGCACGATCCACGTCGCTCCCGCCGCGATCGGGACCAGCCGCACCGGCTCCGATCCGATCGCCAACGGCAGGGCCGCGGTCACCGCCAGGGCGAAGCCGCAGGCCAGGAGCGGCCCCCCGCCCCCGGCCCACAGCAGCGACACCTCGCGCCGATACAGCAGCATGAGCGCGCTCATGCCGGCGCCCCCACGACGATCTCCCGCGCCGCGACGGGCAGGGGGTCGTGAACTGCGGCCAGGACCATGCCGCCGCCGTTCAGGTGTTCGGCCATGATCTCCGCAGCCTGGGCGCGACGGCGCCCGTCCAGCGGCGCCAGCGGTTCGTCCAGCAGCCACAGCGGCCGGTTCGCCGCCACCAGCGAGGCCAGCGCCAGTCGGCGCCGCTGCCCCGCGGACAGCACGCGGACTTCCAGATCCAGCAGGGGGATCAGATCCAGCCGCTTCGCCGCCGCCGTCACCGCGGCTTCAGTCGCGCCGAACCACCGCGCCTGAAACGTCAGCTCGGCCCGAGCGGTGCGGCCGGGCCGGAATCCCTCCTGGTGGGCCAGCATCTGGACGGCCGACGACCGCGCCGTGCCGGGGTCGATCGGACCGGCGGCGCCGTCGAACCTCACCTGCCCCGCGTCCGGCCGCAGCAGACCCGCGACGGCGCGCAGGAGAGACGTCTTCCCCGCCCCGTTCGCCCCCGTCAGCTGCGCCGCCTCGCCCGCGTTCAGGGTGAACGACAGCCCCTCGAACAGCCGCCGCTCGCCGCGCGAGATGGAGAGGTCGGAAACCTGAAGCGCCGCGATCATGTGCGACCCGTTCTCAATGTCCACGACGGCGTCGGGGACTCATGGACGGGCGGGCGCGGGGGGATTATGACCGCCCCAGCCGCAGCAGGCCCTGAGCGCGCGCGGCGGGGACCTGTGCGCCCCGTCGATATGCGCGGGAGGGTGCGACCGGATGTTCGGGCGGCGAGGACCAGAGGAAGCACTCCCATGCCGTCATTGGACAGCCTGAAAACCCGCCGGGACCTGACCGTCGGGCGCAAGAAATACGCCTATTACAGCCTTCCCGCCGCCGAGGAAGCCGGTCTGACCGGCATCTCGCGCCTGCCGCGTTCCATGAAGGTGCTGCTGGAGAACCTGCTGCGCAACGAGGATGGCGTCTCGGTGACCGAGGCCGACCTTAAGGCCGTGGCCGCCTGGATCGAAAACAAGGGCTCGGTCGAGCACGAGATCGCCTTCCGTCCGGCGCGCGTCCTGATGCAGGACTTCACCGGCGTGCCCGCCGTGGTCGATCTGGCCGCCATGCGCGACGCCATGACCGGCCTTGGCGCCGATCCTTCGAAGATCAATCCGCTGAACCCCGTCGACCTGGTCATCGACCACTCCGTCATGGTCGACCACTTCGGCACGCCGGGCGCATTCGAAGCCAACGTCGAGCGCGAGTACGAGCGCAACATCGAGCGGTACAAGTTCCTGCGCTGGGGCTCGTCGGCATTCAACAATTTCCGCGTCGTGCCCCCCGGCACCGGCATCTGCCACCAGGTGAACCTGGAGAACCTGGCCCAGACCGTCTGGACCGACGCCGAGGGCAAGGCGACGATCGCCTATCCCGACACCGTCGTGGGCACCGACAGCCACACCACGATGATCAACGGCCTTGCCGTTCTGGGCTGGGGCGTCGGCGGCATCGAGGCCGAGGCCGCCATGCTGGGCCAGCCGATCCCGATGCTGATCCCGGAAGTCGTCGGCTTCAAACTGACCGGCAGGCTGCCCGAGGGCGCCACCGCCACCGACCTGGTGCTGACCGTCACCCAGATGCTGCGCAAGAAGGGCGTGGTCGGCAAGTTCGTGGAGTTCTTCGGCGACGCCCTCGCCGGCATGACGCTGGAAGACCAGGCGACCATCGCCAACATGGCCCCGGAATACGGCGCCACCTGCGGCTTCTTCCCGACCTCCCAAGCGACGATCGACTATCTGACCGCCACCGGCCGCGACAAGGCGCGCGTGGCCCTGGTCGAAGCCTATGCCAAGGCGCAGGGGCTGTGGATCGAGCCCGGTTCTGAAGAGCCGGTGTTCAGCGACGTGCTGGAACTGGACCTGGGCTCCGTCGTGCCGTCGCTGGCCGGTCCCAAGCGCCCGCAGGACAAGGTCGAGCTGACCTCCGCCGCCGCCGAGTTCGAGGCGCACCTGACCGGGACCTTCGCCCGCCCCGCCGACGCCGCCCGCGTCGCGGTGGAAGGCCAGAAGTTCGACGTCGGCGACGGCGACGTGGTCATCGCCGCCATCACCAGCTGCACCAACACGTCCAACCCCTCGGTCCTGATCGCCGCCGGTCTGGTGGCGCGCAAGGCCAACGCCCTGGGCCTGAAGCCCAAGCCTTGGGTCAAGACCTCGCTGGCCCCCGGCTCGCAGGTCGTCACCGACTATCTGACCGACGCCGGCCTGACCAAGGACCTGGACGCGCTGGGCTTCAACCTGGTGGGCTACGGCTGCACCACCTGCATCGGCAACTCTGGCCCGCTGGATCCGGCCATCTCGAAGGCCATCAACGAGAACGGGCTGGTCGCCACCTCGGTGCTGTCGGGCAACCGGAACTTCGAGGGCCGGGTGAACCCGGACGTGCAGGCCAACTACCTGGCCTCGCCGCCGCTGGTGGTCGCCTATGCGCTCGCCGGCTCCATGCGGATCGACCTGGCCACCCAGCCGATCGGCCAGGACAAGAAGGGCAAGGACGTCTTCCTGAAGGACGTCTGGCCGACGTCGCAGGAAATCGCCGACATCCAGAAGAAGTCGGTCACCCCGGCCATGTTCGCCAAGCGCTACAAGGACGTCTTCAAGGGCGACAAGCACTGGCAGGCCATCGCCGTCGAGGGCGGCCAGACCTATCAGTGGGACGGCGCCTCCACCTATGTTCAGAACCCGCCCTACTTCGACGGCATGTCGATGGAGGCCGCGCCGGTGAAGGACGTGGTCGAGGCGCGCATTCTGGGCATCTTCGGCGACAGCATCACCACCGACCACATCAGCCCCGCGGGCTCGATCAAGGCGTCGTCGCCGGCCGGCAAATATCTGGTCGAACACGGCGTCGACCCGCTGGACTTCAACAGCTACGGCGCGCGCCGCGGCAACCACGAAGTCATGATGCGCGGCACCTTCGCCAACATCCGCATCCGCAACAAGATCACGCCCGAGATCGAGGGCGGGGTGACGAAGCATTTCCCGTCGGGCGAGGTCATGTCGATCTACGACGCGGCCATGCGCTACCAGGCCGAGGGGCGTCCGCTGGTCGTGTTCGCAGGCAAGGAATACGGCACGGGCTCGTCGCGCGACTGGGCCGCCAAGGGCACGCGCCTGCTGGGCGTCCGCGCCGTCATCGCCGAGAGCTATGAGCGCATCCACCGCTCCAACCTGATCGGCATGGGCGTCGTCCCTCTGCAGTTCAAGCAGGAGGGCTGGACCCGCCTGGGCCTGACCGGCGAGGAGATCGTCACGATCCGCGGCCTTTCCGACGCCAACGTCGGCAAGCTGAAGCCCCGCCAGGATCTGTGGGTCGAGCTGTTCCGCGCCTCGGACGGCAAGATGGCCCGCTTCCCGGTCCGCTGCCGCATCGACAACCAGACCGAGCTCGACTACTTCCGCGCCGGCGGCGTCATGCCCTACGTGCTGAGGAACCTCGCGGCGGGGTGAGGCGTCGATTCAAGGATCGGAAAGGGCCGGGGTCCGCCCCGGCCTTTTTCATGTCAGCGTCGCGTCAGCGCGGCGCAGATCGCCTGACCGAAGGCGTCGCCAGCCGCCCTGCGGCGAGCGTCGACGTCGCCGGTCGGCATCGGAACATCCACGCGCACCGGCAGCCGCGCGACCACGCGGCTGCCGGACCTGACGTCCACACTGCCTGGCAAGATCAGTCTGTCGCCACCGTCCGCCAAGTCAGACCTGCGATCGAGCTCGTGGATGAAGATGGCGGCCGTCGCCCCGCGATCGCCGCCCAGACAGGCGTCCGTCCGCGCCATCAAGGCGGGCACGAAGGCCTGGGAGAAGGCGTCCGGCGGATTGTAGAAGGCGCTCCGCACCTCGACGCGGTCGATCTGCAGATCCGCGAGGACGGCCGGATCGCCTTCGATGCGCGTCGGCGGGTTCATGTCCCAGAAATCCGCCGAGCACCCTGTGCCGAACAGGGCGGCGAGCCAGATCAGCGCGCGCATCAGCCCGGCGTGGCGTTATGCGGGCCGGGGCGGCGGGGGTTACGGGCGAAGGCGGCGTCGCACAGGGCGCGGCCGAAGGCCTCCGACGCGATCATCTGGCGGTCGCCGAACACGCCGGCGACGCGACCGCCGGCCGGCACGTCCACGATCAGCGGATAGCGGCCGACCACCTCATTTTCCCGGCGCGGATCGGTCAGCTCGGCCACGGCGCGGATGGTGTGGACGCCGTCGCCGTTCAGCGCGACCTCGACGCGGCCGGCGCGACGCACGTCCTCCACGTGCAGGCGCAGATCCAGAGGATAGGTGCCGTAGGCGCACATCTGCATCTCCTCGTCGACCTCCTCCACAAAGGTGTCCGAGAAGTCGTCCTCGACCTGAAGCCAGTCGCTGGACATGTAGACGGTCCCGATCTGGGCGGTTTCGGCCAGGCCGGGCGGCAGGGCCATGGGCGGCCCGCCCTGGACCACGGGCGCGCAGGCGGCGGCTCCCAGCAGGGCGGCGGCGATCAGGGCGGGGGCGAAGGGCTTCATTGCGGCGTCCCGAAAACGAGGTTGCGCCAGAGATGCCGTGCCGATCCGCCACAGCCTAGTGACATTTCCGCAATGCGCGTGAACTCGCCGTAAGCTCAGTCCAGCCGCAGTTCCTCGGCCAGCAGCCGCGCCTCGGCCGCCCGGCTGGAGCCCTTGCGCCAGGCGACCACGATCTCGCGGCTGGGGGCGCGGCCCTCCCCGCCGGCCAGCGGCCGCACCACCACGCCCGGCATGTCGGCCAGGCCCGCGCGCACCGCCATTTCGGGCAGAAAGCTGACGCCGAGGCCGGACGAGATCATCTGCACCAGGGTGTGCAGGCTGGTCGCGGCGAAGACGTCGTCGCCCTTCGGCGCCTCCAGCGACAGGGCCGCCAGCGCCTGATCGCGCAGGCAGTGTCCATCCTCCAGAAGGATCAGATCGTCGGACGTCAGGGCGCCGGACCGCACCGGCCCCTCGCCCGCCAGCCGATGCCCCGCCGGCGCGGCGGCCAAGATGGCGTCATCGCCGATGCGCGCGTGGTCCAGTCCCGACGCGGAATACGGCAGGGCGATCACTGCGGCGTCCAGTCGCCCGCCCTTGAGCTCGCCGACCAGACGGGGCGTCAGGTCCTCTCGGATGAACAGCTTCAGTTCCGGATGCGCCGCCTTCAGCGCGGGCAGACGCGTGGGCAGAAGGAACGGCGCGACGGTCGGAATGACGCCAAGCCGAAAGCGGCCCGACAGCGGCTTGCCAGCGTTTCGCGCGGCCTCGACCAGATCCTCGGTGCGGGCCAGCACATCCTCGGCCCGGCGCACGGCCTCGGCCCCGACGGCGGTCAGGGTGACGCGCCCGCGCGTGCGCTCCACCACAGGCGCGCCCAGGATGCGCTCCAGTTCCTGCACCCCGCTGGAAAGTGCGGGTTGACTGACGTGCGCAGCCTCGGCCGCACGGCTGAAAGAGCCATGCTCAGCCAGCAGCTTGAGGTATTGCAGCTGTCGGAGGGTGGGCAGCATGGCGCCGGACATAAGCTTGGCCTATGCCCGGCGCCACACCGATCGTTCAGGTCGGGCGATCAGACCTGACCCGCTTCCTTGGCGGCCTTGCGGGCGCGCGGCAGGTCGTAGCGGTCGTTCTCCATGACCTTGACCCAGGCGGCCACGAAGTCGCGCACGAACTTCTCGGTCGCGTCGGACGAGGCGTAGACCTCGGCCAGGGCGCGCAGCAGGGAGTTCGAACCGAACACCAGGTCGGTCCGCGTCGCGGTCCAGCGCTGCTCGCCTGTGACGCGGTCCGTGCCGACGAAGGTCTCGTCGCCCGAGCCGTCGACCTGTTTCCAGCCGGTCCGCATGTCGAGCAGGTTGACGAAGAAGTCGTTCGTCAGCTGGCCCTTGCGGTCGGTGAAGACGCCGTGGGCGCTGTCGCCGTGGTTGACGCCCAGAACGCGCAGGCCGCCGACAAGCACGGTCATCTGCGGGGCGCTGAGGCCCAGCAGCTGGGCGCGATCGATCAGCAGTTCCTCGGTCGGAACGTTGAACTTGACCTGGAGATAGTTGCGGAAGCCGTCGGCGCGGGGCTCCAGCACCTTGAAACTGTCGACGTCGGTCTGCTCGGCAGTGGCGTCGGTGCGGCCCGGTGTGAAGGGCACGGTGACGTCGTGACCGGCGGCCCTGGCCGCCTGCTCGACGCCCACGCCGCCGCCCAGCACGATCAGGTCGGCGATCGAGACGTTCAGGCCCGAGGACGCCTTGATGTCCTCATAGACGGCCAGAACCTTGGCCAGCTTGGCCGGTTCGTTGACGTCCCAGTCCTTCTGCGGGGCCAGGCGGATGCGTGCGCCGTTGGCGCCGCCGCGGTGGTCCGACCCGCGCCAGGTGGCGGCCGAGGCCCAGGCCGTGCGGACGAGGTCCGCCACCGACAGGCCGGACGCCGCGATCTTGTCCTTCAGGACCTTCACGTCCGCGTCGGTCAGAGCCGGGCCAGTGTGGGCGGGGATCGGATCCTGCCAGATCAGGTCCTCGGCCGGGACGTCCGGGCCCAGGTAGCGGGCCTTGGGGCCCATGTCGCGGTGGCACAACTTGAACCAGGCGCGGGCGAACTGATCGGCGAAGTAGGCCGGATCGGCGCGGAACTGCTCCATGATCTTGCGGTACGACGGGTCGACCTTCATCGCCATGTCGGCGGTGGTCATCATCGTCGGGACCTTCTTGCCCGGCGTGTGCGCGGCCGGGGCCAGGGTTTCCGGCGGGTTGCCGACCGGCTGCCACTGCTTGGCGCCCGCGGGCGAGCGGACCAGCTCGTACTCATGGTCCAGCAGCATGTCGAAATAGGTCATGTCCCAGGTGATGGGCGTCGGCGTCCACGACCCCTCGATGCCCGAGGTGATGGTGTGGTCGCCCATGCCGCTCTCGTGGCCCGACTGCCAGCCGAAGCCCTGCTGGGCGATGTCGGCGCCTTCGGGGCTCACGCCAACCTTGGAGGCGTCGCCGGCGCCGTGGGCCTTGCCGAAGGTGTGACCGCCGACGGTCAGGGCGACCGTCTCGACGTCGTTCATGCCCATGCGGGCGAAGGTCTCGCGGATGTCACGGGCGGACTGAAGGGCGTCGGGATGACCGCCGGGGCCTTCCGGGTTGACGTAGATCAGACCCATTTGGATCGCCGCCAGCGGCTCTTCCAGGGCCATCTCCTTGTCGGGCTGGATGCGGGTCTCGGCACCCTCGCTGACCCACTTTTCTTCAGTGCCCCAGTAGACGTCCTTCTCCGGCTCCCAGACGTCGGCGCGGCCGCCGCCAAAGCCGAACACCGGCCCGCCCATCGATTCGATGGCCACATTGCCGGCCAGGATGAACAGGTCGGCCCAGCTCAGGTTCGCGCCGTACTTGGCCTTGATCGGCCACAGCAGGCGGCGCGCCTTGTCCAGGTTGCCGTTGTCCGGCCACGAGTTCAGCGGGGCGAAGCGCTGCTGGCCCGAGTTGGCGCCGCCGCGGCCGTCGCCGGTGCGATAGGTGCCCGCCGCGTGCCAGGCCATGCGGATGAAGAAGGGGCCGTAGTGGCCATAGTCCGCCGGCCACCACGGCTGGCTGTCGGTCATCAGGGCGTGCAGGTCGCGCTTGACCGCGGCGTAGTCCAGCTTCTTGAACGCCTCGGCATAGTCGAAGCCGTCGCCCATCGGGTCGCCGGTGCGGCCCTGCTGGTGCAGGATGTCGACGGACAGGCTGTTGGGCCACCAGTCGCGGTTGGTGCGGCCCAGAAGGGAGCGCAAGGCGGCGGACTTCTTGCTCGGATCGCTGAGCGGGCTGCGGTCGTTTCCGTCCATGACTGGCCTCATTGTGAAAGGTGAGGCCCGCCTTCTAGGCCCGAACGACCCAAAAGGAAAATCGATAAACTTTGTCGTCTGCGACGGTTCAGCTTATGCTGCGAACGTTTCCAGGTAGGTGGCCCAACGTCGGAAACCGGCCGCCATCACGGCGTCGACCGGATCGGCCATGGCGCCCACTCCTACGCCCTCGACCGTCATGGTCCAGACGAGAGTCAGGCCCGTCGGCTCCCGACGCCAGGTCATCTCCAGATCGGACCGCGTCGCACGTCCGCGCAAGGGGCCGAACGGCGCATGGAAGAGCATTCGGTCGGGCTGAACCGACGTAGTTCGACCATGATCGAAACTCGTGCCGTCGGGCATCTTCTCGCACCAGCAGCCGCCTGGCTTCAGGTCGAGGCTGAGGTTCGCCGCCTCGCCGGTATAGCTGTGTGCGCCGTCCCACCAGTGCGGCAGGGCCTCGAGAGAGGCGGGGATGCGGTCTGCGTCGGCCGCCACCTGGGAGACGAAGCGCAGGGTGAACCCGTTCTCGGACCGGGCGACGACCTCGGCCGCCGCCGGCTGGGCCGTCAGAACGAGCGCGGCGGCGATCAGAATGGCGCGCATGGCGACCTCCCTTCGATATGGATCTCGATCCAGCGCCCGGCGAGGCGAGCCGTCAAGCCGGATCGAACGTCAACGGCGCGCCCCAGAAGCGGGCGACGCGGTCGCTTTGCGGTCCCGCCTGTCCCGTCGTCAGGAAGACGCGACGGGCGCCCGTGCCCAGGTCGTACTCCGGATGGTGGGCCACATAGCGCTGCAGCGCATCCGCGACCGCCGACGGCTGATGGATCAGCGGCGTCCCCTCCGGCAGGGCGCGGGCGAAGACGTCGGCGACGATCTCATAATGGGTGCAGCCCAGAATGGCCTTGTCCGGATAGCGGCCGACGCGACGGCGCAGGGCGTCGACGTGATCTCGCACCACCACCTCGAGCTCTTCGTCCGGGGCCCCCAGCTCGATAAGGCCGGCCAGACCCGGGCAGGGCTCGGAGAAGACCGCAAGGTCGTCCCGGCGCTTGTCGATCTCGATCTCGTAGACCCGGCTCATGGCCGTCGCGGCGGTGCAGAAGACGCCGGTGATCTCGATCGCCTCGCGCTTCTCGCCCTCCTCGCGCAGTCGCTCGGCCTCATAGCTCCAGGGCAGGCCGGTCGCCGCCTCGATCGTCGGCACGATGATGCCCAGCACGTTGACCGGCCGGCCGGTCCGCTCGCGCACGCCCGGCACCCACGTCTGCTGCAGACGACGGAGCGCGATGGCCGAGGCGGTGTTGCAGGCCAGCACGATCAGGCTGGCCCCGGCCTCGACCAGCCGCTCGCAACCCGCGCGGGTCAGGTCGACGATCTCCTCGCCGCCTCGCCCGCCGTAGGGCGCCATGGCCTGGTCGGCCAGATAGACGAAGTCGGCGGTAGGAAACCGCCGCGTCAGCTCACGATGGACGGTCAGCCCGCCCACGCCGGAATCGAATACGCCCATGGCCATGGCCGCCCCTTTAGCGACCGACGGCCGCAGGCGCCATGGCCGAACATTACGGCCCGTTCAGGTGACAGTCAGGCGGCTTCGGTCCAAGGTCCGCGACCGATTTCGAGACGCGGAGACCCTAAGTCATGCAAAGACGCCATTTCCTGATCGCCGGCGGCAGCCTGTTCGCCCTGGCCGGCTGCGCCACGGCGGGGGCTTCGGGCTCCGTCCCGGCCGCGGCGCTGGAGGCCGACGCCGCCGAGGCCCGCGCGATCCTGCCGGTCCAGACGCCGCGCGCCGAACTGCTTCAGGAATGGACCGGGCCTTATGAAGGCGTGCCCCCGTGGGACAAGGTCACCGCCGAGAAGCTGAAGACCGCGATCCTCGAGGGCATCGAGCTTCAGCGCGCCGAGTATCTCGCCATCGCGAACAATCCGGCCCCGCCGACCTTCGGCAACACCCTGGTCGCCAACCAGATGGCGGGCGAACCCCTGGGCCGCGCCCTTGCCCTGTTCGGGGTGATGACCAGCAACATCGGCTCGGCGGACTATCAGGCCGTCCAGCGCGAGGTCGCGCCGATCCTCACCCAGGCGTCGAACGAAATCACCTTCGATGAAAAGCTGTTTCAGCGGATCAAGACGGTTGCAGACAACGCCGACGCCCTGGGCCTGACGGCCGAGCAGAAGCGCCTGGCCGAACGCAGCCGCGACGGCTTCGTCCGCAACGGCGCCGCGCTGGACGCCGCCGGCAAGGCCGAATTGGGCCGCATCAACACCGCCCTTTCCCAGGCCTTCACCAGCTTCGGACAGAAGGTCGTGGCCGACGAGAACGCCTGGACCCACATCCCCAATGAATCCGGCGTCGCGGGCTTGCCCGCGTCCGACAAGGCCGGAGCGGCGGCGGCGGCGCGGGCCCGCAATCTGGAAGGTTGGGCGATCGTCAACACCCGCTCCAGCGTCGACCCCTTCCTGACCATGGCCGACGACCGGGCTCTGCGCGAGCAGGTCTGGCGCAAGTTCGTCAACCGCGGCGACAACGGCGACGCCAACGACACCAATGCCACGATCGCCGAGATCGTGCGCCTGCGGGCGCAGCGGGCCAAGCTGCTGGGATACGCCAACCATGCCGAATGGCGGATGCAGGACACCATGGCCAAGACGCCCGCGGCGGCCATGGATCTGATGATGCGCGTCTGGCGCCCGGCCGTCGCACGCGTGGCGGAAGAAGTGTCCGACATGCGCGCCATCGCCGGCCATGACATCGAGCCGTGGGATTATCTCTATTACGCCGAGAAGGTCCGGAAGGCGAAGTACGATCTCGATCAGAACGAGATCAAACCGTACTTCGAGCTGAACGCCGTCAAGCAGGGCGCCTTCTACATGGCGGGCCGGCTGTACGACTTCGAGTTCACGCCGGTGCCGGCCGGGTCGGTGCCGACCTTCCATCCGGACGTCGAGGTGTTCGAGGTCAAGACCAAGTCGGACGGCCGTCACGTCGGCCTGTTCTACTCCGACGACTTCAACCGCACCGGGAAGCGCTCGGGCGCCTGGGCCACGACCTATCGCAGCTATTCGACCTATGACGGCGCCAGGAACGTGCTGTCGTCGAACAACAACAACTTCAACAAGGCCGAGGGCGGGGCGCCGCTGCTGATCTCGCTGGACGACGCCGAGACGCTGTTCCACGAGTTCGGCCACGCCCTGCACAGCCTGTCGTCCAAGGTGACCTATCCGGCGCTGGCGGGCACGCCGCGCGACTACGTCGAGTATCCGTCACAGGTGCACGAGCACTGGGTGCTCAGCCGCCCGATCCTCGACGCCTACATGAAGCACGTGGAGACCGGCCAGCCGATGCCGCAATCGCTGGTCGACAAGATCGAGGCGGCGGCCACCTTCAACCAGGGCTATGCGACGGTCAGCTATCTGTCGTCGGCGCTGGTCGACATGGACCTGCACACCCAGGCTGTGCCGCCGACCGACATCGACGCCTTCGAGCGCGAGAGCCTGGCTCGCTACGGCATGCCCAAGGAGATCGTGATGCGGCACCGCCTGCCGCAGTTCAATCACCTGTTCACGTCGGACGCCTATTCGGCCGGCTACTACAGCTATCTGTGGTCCGAGGTCATGGACGCCGACACCTGGGCCTACTTCGAGGAGTCGGGCGACGTCTTCAATCCGGAAATCGGCCGCCGCTACAAGGAGATCATCCTGGCGGAGGGCAACACCACCGACCGCGCCGAGGCCTACCGCCGCTTCCGCGGCCGCGACCCGGACGTGACGGCCCTGCTTAAGGTGCGGGGCTTCCCGACGAGCTGACGCATCGTCTCCTCCCCGTCGCCGTGCGACGGGGAGGTGGATCGGCGGCGCAGCGGACGAGACGGAGGGGTTCCTGCCGCACACGCGGTCAGAGCCCCTCCACCCCTTCGCGGTCCCCCTCCCCATCGCTCCGCGACGGGGAGGAGACGGGAGCCGCGTCCGGCGACGGGATCACCGTTCGGCGGTCGGCACGCGGACGGTCAGCAGGTCGGTGGCCCGCACGTAATCGGCGCGGGCGCGGCGCGGCAGGGCGTCCATGACCTCGGCGCGCACGCCGGCCTCGCACCAGGCGCGGTCCGAAAGGCGGCTGCCGGGGCGGCGGGCGTCGCGGCACAGGGCGTCGGCGGCGGCGTCGATGCGGGCGTCCAGTTCGGCCGCGCCCTGGACGGTGCCCAGATCGATGTCGGCGAGAGAGATGCGCAGCGGGTCGGCGGCGACGGCCGGAGCCGTCAGAGAAAGGGCCGCGGCGGCGGCGAGGATCAGCGTCTTCATCGGGGTCTCCTGAGGAGGAAGCGTCGCTCTTGCCGGCGACCCCGCCCTAATGGCTCCGCTTCGTTGCAGCACGTTGCGAAACCCAAGGCGGAACCGTGACGCCGCGTGAATTCCGCGAAAGCTGAACGGCGATCAGGCGCGACCGGCCCGTCGCCTTGTCTTCGCCCGCCTTTTCCGCCATAAGCCGCCGCTTCCGGCGCAATTTTCCTCGCGCCTCCCCCATCACGACCCCCGATCATCATCGGGACGAGGATGGGGAGGACCCCAGTCGACGTCATACGTCCACTGGGGCTGAGGTCGTTTTGCGCCCCGAAAGGGATTGAATGTTCGAGGCTCTGAACGAGCGGCTGACAGGCGTCTTCGACCGGATCACCGGCCGCGGAGCCCTGTCCGAAAAGGACGTGGCCGAGGCGATGCGCGAGGTGCGCGTGGCCCTGCTCGAGGCCGACGTCGCCCTGCCCGTCGTCAAGGACTTCATCGCCTTCGCCACCGAGCGCGCCACGGGCGAGGAGGTCATCCGCTCGGTCAAGCCGGCCGATCAGGTGGTCAAGATCGTCTACGACGGCCTGATCGAGATGCTGGGCGGCGAGGAGCCGGTCCCGCTCAACACGAACGCCACCCCGCCCGCCGTCGTGCTGATGGCCGGCCTGCAGGGCTCGGGCAAGACGACGACCTCGGCCAAGCTGGCGCTGCGCCTGACGAAGTTCGACCGCAAGAAGGTCATGATGGCCTCGCTGGACACGCGGCGTCCGGCGGCGATGGAGCAGCTGGCCACGCTGGGCAAGCAGATCGAGGTCGCGACCCTGCCGATCGTGGCGGGCGAGAGCGCGGTCCAGATCACCAAGCGCGCCCTGCAGTCGGCGAAGCTTCAGGGCTTCGACGTCCTGATCCTGGACACCGCCGGCCGCATCACGCTGGACGAAGGGTTGATGGCCGAGGTGGCCGAGGTCGCCGCCATCGCCAAGCCGGTCGAGACCCTGCTGGTCGCCGACAGCCTGACCGGCCAGGACGCGGTGCGGACCGCCAAGGCCTTCCATGAGCGGCTGCCGCTGACCGGTCTGGTCCTGACCCGCGCCGACGGCGACGGGCGCGGCGGGGCGATGCTGTCGATGCGGGCCGTCACCGGCCTGCCGATCAAATATCTGGGCGCCGGCGAAAAGGTCGATGCGCTGGACGTGTTCGACGCCCGCCGCGTCGCCGGCCGCATCCTGGGCCAGGGCGACATCGTGGCCCTGGTCGAAAAGGCCAGCCAGGAGCTCGACCAGGCCAAGGCCGAGAAGATGGCCAGAAAGCTGGCCAAAGGTCAGTTCGACCTGGACGACCTGATGGGCCAGCTGCAGCAGATGAAGCGCATGGGCGGTCTGCAGGGCATCATGGGCATGCTGCCGGGCGTGGCCAAGATGAAGGCCCAGATGGCCGACAGCGGCGTCGACGACCGCATGATCGCGCGCCAGGAAGCCATCATCTCGTCCATGACCAAGCTGGAGCGCAAGAAGCCCGACCTGCTGAACGCCAGCCGCAAGCGCCGCATCGCCGCCGGCGCGGGCGTGGAGGTGCAGGAGGTCAACCGCGTGCTGAAGCAGCACCGCCAGATGGCCGGCATGGTGAAGTCCCTGTCGCGCGGCGGACCGAAGAAGATGCAACAGATGGCCGCCATGCTGGGCGGCCTCGGCGGCGGCCCCGGCGGCATGGGCGGCCCCGACATGGCGCGCCTCAAGGCGATGGGCGGCGGCAAGATGCCGGAACCCTCCGCCGACGACCTGAAAGCCATCCAGGACCGGCTCGCCGGGCTGGGCGGCGGACAACTGCCGGGGGGGCTTCCGGGCCTGCCGGGCTTCCCTCCCAAGAAATAAGACCGACTAGAGAAAGAAGACCGAAATGCTGAAGATCCGTCTGGCCCGCGGCGGCGCCAAGAAGCGCCCCTACTACTACATCGTCGTCGCCGACTCCCATTCTCCCCGGGACGGCAAGTTCATTGAGCGCGTCGGCACCTACAACCCGATGCTGCCGCGCGACGGCGAGCAGAAGCGCGTCAACCTGAAGGTGGACCGCATCGCCGAATGGCTGGGCAAGGGCGCCCAGCCGACCGACCGCGTCGCGCGCTTCCTGTCGCAGGACGAGACGCTCGGTGCCAAGGTCAAGTGGACCCAGGGCCAGAACATGAAGAAGGCCGAGCCGGGCAAGAAGGCCCAGGAACGCGCCGCCGAGCGCGCCCAGCGTGAGGCCGACCGTCTGGAAGCCGAAGCCGCCGCGAAGGCCGAAGCCGCCGAAGCCGCCGCCCGCGCCAAGGAAGAAGCCGCCGCAGCCGCCGAGGCCGCCAAGAACGCTCCGGCTCCCGAGCCCGAGCCGGAAGTGACCGAAGATGCCCCGGCCGCCGAAGCCGCGTCGGAAGAAGCCCCGGCCGAAGCCGCCGCCGAGGAAGCCCCGGCTGCGGAAGCGACCGAAGAAGAGAAGACCGAGGCCTGATCGCCTCATCTTCTCCAATGCTCGAAGGGGCGGCGTCGTTCGGCGTCGCCCTTTCTGCTATCCGGCGCGTCGCATGACTGATCAGAATCTCATTCTCGTCGCCCAGGTCGCCGGCGGGTTCGGCGTGAAGGGCGAGGTGCGCGTCACCGCCTGGACGGCGGATCCCATGGCGCTGCTGGCCTATGGCCCCCTGCTGCGCGCCGACGGCTCGATCGGCCTGACCCTGACCTCCGGCCGGCCCGAGAAGACCGCGATCGTCGGCCGGGCGAAGGAGATCGCCACCAAGGAACAGGCCGACGCGCTGCGCGGGCTGAAGCTGTTCGTGCCGCGTGACCGCCTGCCGCCGCCGGAGGACGAGGATGAGTTCTATCTTGCCGACCTGATCGGCCTGACCGCCCGCGACGCGGACGACACGGTGATCGGCACGGTGAAGTCGGTTCCCAACTTCGGCGCCGGCGACATGCTGGAGATCGCCCCGGCCGGGGGCGGCCCCACCTGGTACCTGCCATTTACCCGCCAGGCAGTGCCCGAGATCCGCCTGGCCGACCGCTGGCTGCGCGCGATGCGCCCCGCCGAGGTCGACGAGCGGGACTGACCCCTTTCCTTTCGTCATGGCCCGGCTCGACCGGGCCACCCAGCGGCGACGCGAAGCGTCGAAACCACAACCTCCAACGCCGGAGCGGACAGGTCGCCTTCGGCGCCGCTGGGTCCCCCGGTCTCGCTGCGCTCGCCGGAGGATGACGAAAACAAAAGCGACGGCTAGCCTCGTCACATGGTCACGCACCGCACGTTCATCGCGACCTACATGATGGCGAGCGGCCGTAACGGCACGATCTACACCGGCTCGACCTCCAACCTCGAAAGTCGCGTCTGGAAGCACAAGGCGCGAGTCTTTCCGGGCTTCACGGACGAGAACGATTGCACGGAGTTGGTCTGGTTCGAACGGCACGCCTGGGTCGTCGATGCGATCCGCCGGGAGCGCCGAATCAAGAAGTGGCTGCGGGACTGGAAGTTGGCGTTGATCGAGCGGGAGAATCCGGAGTGGCGCGATCTGGCGGCCGATTGGTTTCCGGTCACCGACCCGAACTGGGCTCCACCGCCCGAGGCCGACTAACCCTCCGCCAGCCACCGCATCCGGCAGGCCATGATCGCGGTCTCGCCCAAGCGCTCCGTCAGCCGCCAGTTGACCACGGCCCCCACGGGCGCGCCGACCACGGGCAACAGCTGCGCCAGCTTGGCCAGGTCGATGTGGTCGCGGTACTCGATCTGGAAGGTGCGCCAGTCGTAGTCGGCCACCAGGTCGGGCTGGTTCACGCCCGCGATCCAGTCGTCCAGAGCTTGCAGAGCCTCTGGCCGTCGGCGCGCGCTGGCGAAGGCCAGGTGGAAGACGTGCAGCAGGAACAGCCGCTCGCGCGCCGAGTCGCCGCCCCAGCCGTGAGCGGCGACGATCTCGGCCAGCATCCGCACCTTGATCGCCATCAGGGCGGGAAAATCGGCGGCCGCCAGCAGGAAGCCGCCGGCCCCGGCCACGCCGCCCTCGACGCTGGCGGCGTTGCGGTGCGCCTTCAGGACCGCCCGCGAGCGCGCCTCGGCGGCCGCCAGCGAGCCGCGCGGCG
>JAIEQC010000061.1 GCA_019748055.1 Caulobacteraceae bacterium
GCCGCGAGGGGGCGGGAGGGCGTCTTCGGCGGCGAGGCCGTCGTAGCGGGCGGGCCGCTCGCGGATGAGGTCGGAGGGGCGGGCGTCGCCGGAAGCGGGCGCGTCGGTCGCCTCGGCGCGGCGCTCGAAGGCGGCGGCGCGCATCTCGGGCTGGATGACGAAGGCCCAGGTCAGGGCCCCGGCGACCAGGGCCCCGGCCCCGATCACGACCGCGCGGATGACGGGGGCACGGATGCGCACGGCCTGGGGACGCGGGGCGCGCAGGTCGAGCGGCGGCGGGGCCTTGGGCTGGGGGGTGGTCGGATCAGGCGGCGGCGCGGCGGTCATCGGGCGGCCTCCCGGGTGAGGCGCACGACCTCGGGACGGCGGTCGCCGCGGCGCAGCTCGGCGCGTTCGAACAGGCGGTCGACGATGATCAGGCCGTCGACCTGACGGCCGTTGGCGACCTCGGCCTCGCCGTTCGGGGAGAGAACGAAGAGGACCGGGGTTTCGGTCTGGCGGGCGGCGGGCGGGAGGACGACGAAGGTGCGCACCCCGTCGTCGAAGACCGAGACCGGGGTCCAGACCGGAGCGCGGCCGCGCGGCTCGATGCGGTAGTCGGCGTGCACCGGTCCCTCGGGACCCGCCGGGGTCGGGGCGGCGCGCGGGGTCGCGGCGGTCTGGTCGGGGGTGGCGCCGGTCGGGGCGTCCCAGGTCACGGCGGTGTTGAAGCCGTCGGCGGCGCGTCCGCTCCGGAGATGGATCAGATAGACGCGGCTCGAGGTGGTGAGCACCAGATTGGTCTCCAGCCCGGTCTCGAGCGGCTTGATCAGGACGTGGGCCCGACCGGCCGCCGCGCCGGCCTCGCCCGAGGCGCTTTCGGCGATCTGCCAGCGCACCGTGTCGCCGGCCGCCAGAGCCGTGACCGTCTCGCCGGGCGGCAGGGTCAGGGTGGTGACCCTGAGCGGCGCGGTCCAGATCTCATAGACCCGGCCGGGGGCCCAGTCGAAGACCTGAAGGCCGCCGACGAAGGCGCTTGAGCGGGATTCTGCGCGGGCGTCGGCATTGGCCCGGGCCAGGGCCTCGCGGCCGGTGATCACCGGTTCGTCCGGAGGTGCCGCCTCCAGATACGGTCGGCTCGTGTCGTCGGGCGCCGGCTCGGGTGTCTCGAGGGGGACGGGTGCGATCGCCGCGAGGGTCGATGGGGCGACGGTCGCGGGAGCGATGGGCGGGTCGCGGTCCAGGAGGGCGCAGCCGCCGAGCGTCGCGGCGAGGCCGCCGGTCAGGGTGAGGCGGGCCAGACGGCCCAGGCACGTGCGGCGTGGCGCGGTCAGGCGGAGGCCCAGACGGATGAGGACCTCACGGCGATCGCCGACGCTGCCGTGAACGCGGAAGCCCTTCAGCCGCAGGCAGCCTGATCGCTCTGGTTCAGGCGACGGCCCCGGGCAGCGGCGGCAGGCCGCGCCCGGGGTCCTGCTCAGGCGATGCCGGCCGAACCTTTTGAAACGCCGCCGATCGACGTCGACCGCACGGCCACGTCGGCGCCCTGGAGGCGCTCGAAATCCAGGTTCACCGACGTCGGCCCCACCCTGAGATTGGAGACGCACAAACGGTCGATCCCCGGCGGCAGCATCGGATCGTCCACGTCCACCCGGCCGTCGAAGGCGTCGATCGACACGCCCAGCGCGGCCTGAAGCATCAGGAACACGGATCCGGCAGCCCAGGCCTGGGGCAGGCAGGCGACCGGATAGGCGATGGGCGGCTCGCCCGTCTGTCGCTCGAAGCCGCAGAACAGCTCGGGCAGGCGCAGGTGGAAGTGCGTGGCGGCGGCGTAGAGTTCCGACAGCAGCAGGGCCACCGCCTCCCGCTCGCCGTATCGCGCCATGCCGGCGGCGCACAGCGAGGTGTCGTGGGGCCAGACCGAGCCGTTGTGATAGCTCATCGGATTGTAGCGCGGCTGGCCCGTCGCCAGCGTCCGCAGGCCCCAGCCCGAGCGGAACCGCGCGCTCATCAGCCGGCGCGACACCGCCTTGGCCCGTTCCGCGGACGGCAGGCCGCAGAACAGCAGATGTCCCGGGTTGGATCCCACCGCGCGATAGGGCGCGCCCTGTCCGTCCAGCGCGACGGCATAGAAGCCCAGATCCTCCTGCCAGAAGCGATCCTCCACCGCCTCGCGCATCGCCTCGGCCCGGTCCGCCCACTGCACGGCGTCGGGCTGCCCCAGCGCATTCGACAGTTCGGTGAGGGCCTGGAAGGCGGCGAAGGCGTAGCCCTGAACCTCGACCAGGGCGACCGGTCCTTCCGGAAAGCGGCCGTCGGCGTCGAAGATGGAGTCGAAACTGTCCTTCCAGCCCTGGTTCGACAGCCCCGTTTCCGCCGCCCGGGCGTAGCGGACGAAGCCGTCGCCGGTCATGTTGGCCGGGCCGGTGATCCAGCCGGCGGCGGCGATCAGGTTCGGCCAGATGGCGCGGATCAGGTCCAAGTCGCCGGTCCGCCGGGCATAGGCGCCGGCCAGGGCCACGAACAGGCAGGTGGTGTCGACCCCGCCGTAGTAAAGGCCGAAGGGCACCTCTCCCAGGGCGCTCATCTCGCCGCGCCGGGTCTCGTGCATGATCTTGCCGGGCTCGGCGTCCTGGAAGGCCGAGCGCTCGGTCGCCTGACGCGCGGCCAGATAGGTCAGCACGCCCTTGGCCAGGCTGGGGTCCAGCCACAGCATCTGCCAGGCCGTGATGATGCCGTCGCGCCCGAAAGGCGTCGAGAACCACGGCGTGCCCGCATAGGGATACGGCCCAGTCAGCAGGTCGGTGGTCAGCAGGGCGACGTCCGCCCGGCTCTGGTCCAGCCAGTCGTTGAAGCGCGGACTGCGCGGGCCGCGCACCGAGGCGCCGCGCCGACGCTTGGCGCGCATGGCCATCCGGGCCTCCACGGCGTTCCGACGAAAGCGGTCTTCCGACGGGGAGTCGCAGGCCACGGCGCCGCACTCGACGAACAGGTCCATCGTCCGGCCGGTGCGCAGGGTCAGCATGAACTCGGCGCGGTGGTCGGTCATGCGGTGCGGCGGCTCGGAGAAGGACAGGCAGGAGGTCCGCGTGACGCCGTCCAGCCCCTCATAGGCGAACCGCGCGTGGCGGCCGTCGGTCCGGATCGGCCGCATCTGCCCCATCTTCGCCCGGACCGTGCCGCGCACCTGGAAGATGTCGACGAAGTCCGCCGCATAGTCGATCTCCAGCGGCAGCATCACGTCCTCGCCGCCGTGGTTCGTCACGCGGACGCGTTCGAACAGGCGGCGGTCGTGCAGGAAGCGCCGCCGCTCAACGTGCAGGATGCCCGCCGGCGCGGTACGGCCGCCCATCGGCGGCAGGGGCCGGTTCGTGCCGTGGAAGGTGAAGAAGACGTTGTCCTGGCTGACGCCCGACGACAGCCGGCTGGGCCGCTTGCCGCCCATCGTCAGGACCAGCCGCGACAGGATGCGCGTGTCGTCGTCGAACAGGCCGTCGGCCCCGGACCTCAGGTCGCCGAAGGCGTCGGCAACCAGAAAAGCGTCGCCGGACTTCAGCGCCTGAAGCTGCTCCACCGGCTGGGGCTCGCCGGCGTCCAGGGCGGTCGTCTGTACCGTATAGGCGTCGTCCATGGGCTTCCCGACTGCTGGCGCGAGCGGCGCGTCTTCACCGCACATTGCGGAGGTCGTGAGGCGACCTTCGAAAGAATGCGGCGAAGCTTGGTCGGTTTCAGGCCGTGGCCAGCATTCCGGGCGCGGCGGCGCCGTTCAGCATGAAGGCGTCGGGCGCCGGCACGGGCTTGCCGAACGGCCGGCGCGCCAGAAGCTCGCCATAGACGTCCAGATAGCGCCGCGCCATGGCCGTGGCCGACCAGCGCAGTTCGAACCGGGCGCGGATCGCGTCGCGGTCCAGCAGGTGGGCGCGCCCGGCGGCGGACACCGCCTCCTCCATCGTGTCGACGATGAAGCCCGTGGCTCCGTCCTCGATCACCTCGGGCGTCGAGCCGCAGCGGAAGGCGATCACCGGCGTGCCGCAAGCCATGGCCTCGATCATCACCAGGCCGAAGGGCTCCGGCCAGTCGATGGGGAACAGCAGGGCTTCGGCGCCGCCCAGGAAGGCCGACTTCTGATGGTCGCCGATCTCGCCGACGAACTCGACCAGCGGATTGGCGTCCACCATCGGCTTGATGACCGTCTCCCAATAGACCTTGTCGGCGGCGTCGACCTTGGCCGCCATCTTCAGCGGACGGCCCAGACGGGTGGCGATCTCGATGGCCCGGTCGGGACGCTTCTCCGGAGAGATGCGGCCCAGGAAGGCGAAATAGCCCTGGCTCTGCGGCGCGTGCACGTACAGCTCGGACGGCATGCCGTGGTGCACGGTCGCGGCCCAGTTGGCGAAGGGCAGGGGACGGCGCTGGTCGTCCGAGATCGACACCAGCGAGAACTCGTTCCAGCGCGAATAGACGCCGGGCAGATCCTTCAGATCCAGCCGCCCGTGCAGCGTTGTCAGCGTCTTGTCCGCGCACGTCGAGAAGAAGGGGAAGTGGATCATGTCGGTGTGGAAGTGGATCAGGTCGAACTGGTCCGCGCGGGCCAGCACTTCCGACAGCATGGTCATGTGCGCGGCCAGATCCGACTTAAGCGGCGCCGGGTCCAGACGGATGGCCTGATCGCGCACCGGCACCAGCCGCGCCTTCGTCTCCGCGTCGGCCGAGGCGAACAGGGTGACGTCGTGCCCCAGATCCACCAGGGCATCGGTCAGGTGGGCCACCACGCGCTCCGTCCCGCCGTACAGCCTGGGCGGCACCGCTTCGTACAGGGGGGTGACCTGGGCGATTTTCATGAGGGTCGTCCGGGCGCCGAATCGCGCCGAGGCTATAAGACGCGGCCCTTCTCATCCGTTCCCTCGGAACCACCACTTTCGACCAACATTCAGATGGTTATGGTCAAGCTGCCCGTGGATCCCGGCTTCTGGACCGAGGCCTCTGAACCGACGGCCGATCCGGCCGTTTTGCGGCCATGCGTGGAGACCTCAAGAGCTACAGATCGAAGAGGCAGTTCGACGCGACACCCGAGCCCAGAGGCCGCAAAGAGCGGTCCGCCGGCTCGCGCCCGCTACGCTTTCTTGTACAGCGGCACGCGGCCACACGGCTGCACTACGACTTCCGCATCGAGCACGACGGCGTGCTCAAGTCGTGGGCGGTGACTAAGGTGCCTTCGCGGGACCCGGCGATCAAGCGGCTGGCCGTGGAGGTCGAAGACCATCCGCTGGACTACGGCGATTTCGAAGGCACGATCCCGGACGGCAACTACGGCGCCGGCACGGTCCAGCTGTGGGACGTCGGCACGTGGACGCCGCAACATCCGGAGACGCTGGCGGCCGACTTCGCCAGGGGGTCGATAAAGATGCGTCTGGACGGCGAGCGGCTGAAGGGCGGCTGGGCGCTGGTGCGGCTGAAGTCGGATCGCGGCAGGCCGTCGAAGCGAGCGAATTGGCTGCTGATCAAGGAAAAGGACGATCACGCCGTGCCGGGCGAGGGCGACGCCCTGGCCGAAATCGACGCCTCCGTCACCACGGGCCGGTCACTGGCAGAGATCGCGGAAGGCGACACGGAGTGGACGTCCTCCAGGCCGACGGGGCGTAAGGGCCCGAAGACGCCGACGCCCTCTCCCGCGCGCGCGGCTACGGCGAGACCGCACGCCTTCGTGCCGATCCAGCTGTGCACGGTGGTCGATCACCCTCCGGGCGGCCCAGGCTGGGCTCATGAGATCAAGTTCGACGGCTACCGCCTCCAGATCGCGGTCGGCGGCGGCCGGGCGACTTTGCGGACGCGCAAGGGCTTGGACTGGACCGATCGGTTCCCGGAGCTGGCTCAGGACGCCGCATCCTGGCCCGACGGGGTGGTCGACGGGGAGCTGTGCGCGCTGGACGGCGAACACATGCCGGACTTCTCAGCCCTGCAGGCGGCGATTTCCGAGGGCGACGCGCGCGAGCTGATCTATTTCGCCTTCGACCTGCTGTTCGAGGGCAAGGAGGACCTGCGCGCCCTCCCGCTGTCCCATCGCAAGGCACGACTGCAGGCCTGGGTCGAGCGGACGCCGGCGAAGGCTGCCTCGAGGCTGCGTTACGTCGAGCATTTCGGATCGACCGGCCAGGCGGTGCTGGAGAGCGCCTGCCGCATGGATCTGGAGGGCGTGATCTCCAAGAAGCTGGACGCGGCCTACAAAGCGGGGCGCTCGACGAGCTGGGTCAAGTCCAAGTGCCGGGGGCGCGACGAAGTGGTGATCGGCGGCTGGTCGTCCGAGGGCGGGACGCGGTTCCGCTCACTGCTGGTCGGGGTCCGCGAGAAGGCGGGGCTGCGGTATCTGGGCCGGGTCGGCACTGGATACAGCGCGGCGGTGACGAAGACACTGGTCCCGGCGCTGAAGGCTCAAGGCGCGGACGAGAGCCCGTTCGTAGGCCGCGCGATCCCCAAGGGCGCCCGCGACGTGCATTGGGTCAAGCCCGTGCTGGTCGCCGAGATCGAGCACGGCGGCTACACTGAAAGCGGCGCGTTGCGTCAGGCGGCGTTCAAGGGTCTGCGCGAGGACAAGACGGCCCGGGAAGTGACGGAGCGTCCACAGGCGCCGACGGCGGTGACGGCCGCTTCGAAGGGCAGGATCGCCGTCGCCGAAGTGACGCTGAGCCACCCGGACAAGGTGCTGTGGCCCGGCACGGAAGGGCGTCCTGGGATCACCAAGGCGGATCTGGCGCGGTATTACGAGGCGGCGTCCGACCGGCTGCTGGCGCACGTCGGCGACCGGCCGATTTCGATCATCCGCGCGCCGGACGGGATCGGCGGGCAGAAATTCTTCCAGCGCCACGCCATGGCCGGGTCCAGTCCGCGGCTGAAGCTGATCGACGTGCACGAGCGAAAGCCGTACGTCGCGGTGACGGACGTGGGCGGCCTGGCGGCGGTGGCGCAGTCGGGCGGGTTGGAGCTTCACCCCTGGGGATGCGCGCCGGGCGATCCGGAAACGCCGGACCAGATCACCTTCGACCTGGACCCGGACGAGGGACTGGACTTCGCCGACGTCGTCGCCGCCGCCAAGGAGGTGAAGGCGCGGTTGGAGGCCTTGGGGCTGGCCGCCTTCGCCAAGACGACGGGGGGCAAGGGTCTGCACGTCGTCGCGCCGATCAAGGCCGACGGCCGCAGCGCCGTGACATGGGACCAGGCCAAGGGGTTCGCCAAGGCGGTGGCCGAGGCCATCCGTGCCGATGCCTCCGACCGCTTCACGACGACGCTGTCCAAGAAGGCGCGGGGCGGAAAGATCTTCATCGACTACCTGCGCAACGGGCGCATGGCGACGGCGGTGGCGCCCTGGTCGCCGCGCGCGAGGCCGGGCGCAGGCATCGCCACGCCCCTGTCGTGGGGGCAGGTGAAGACGGGACTGGACCCGGCGGCCTTCAACCTGTGGACTTACCCGGCTCTGCTGAAGAAGGCCGACCCATGGGCGGACTTCCGCGCCTCGGCGACCGGCCTGAGACCGGCCTTGCGGAAGATGGGCGTGGAGTGACGACGAGGCAGCCGATCAGGCGGCCTTCTTCCCCTTCGCGGCCGACTTGCGGGCGGTCGGCTTCTTCGTGTCCGCCTTTCTGACCGGGGCCTTGCCGCCCGACCCGGCGGATCCCTGAAGGCTCTTCTTCAGCGCGGCCATAAGGTCGACGACGTTCGTGTCCTCCGGCTCCGGCGCGGCGACCAGCCCCTTGCCGCCCTTGGTCTTGACCTTGATCAGCTCGCGCAGGGCCGCGTCATAACGATCCTTGAAGTCGGCCGGGTCGAAGTCTGCTTCCTTCTGGGCGATGATCCGGGCGGCGATCTCGACCATGTCGGCGTCGGCCTTCACCGCAGGGATGTCGTCGAAATAATCCGCCGCCTCGCGCACCTCGTCATGGGCGCGCAGGGTATAGGCGACCAATCCCTTGTCCCGCACCTCGATGGCGACTTGGCGCTCCTTCCCTCGCAGCACCAGGCACCCCAGCGCCACCTTTCCCTGTTTCTTCATTGCGTCGCGGATGACGGCGAAGGCTTCGACGCCCGCGCCCTTTTCCGGCACGACGTAATGTGGGGCGTCCCAGTACAGGCGATCGATTTCGGCCTCGTCCACGAACTTGTCGATGGAGATGGTCCTGGTGCTCTCCAGCTTCACCTGATCGAAGTCGGCGTCGTCGAACAGGACGTACTCGTCCTTCGACACTTCATAGCCGCGCACCAGATCCGACCGTTCCACCGGACCGGTGTCCGGATCGGTCGGGACCATGCGGATGCGGTTGTTGGTGTCCGGATTGATCAGGTGAAAGCGTACGTCGTTGCTGCTGGTCGTCGCCGTGTAG
Source organism: Caulobacteraceae bacterium (assembly GCA_019748055.1). Taxonomy (GTDB): domain Bacteria; phylum Pseudomonadota; class Alphaproteobacteria; order Caulobacterales; family Caulobacteraceae; genus Brevundimonas. The sequence goes on from JAIEQC010000061.1 coordinate 8,352, forward strand.
AGCGCGACGGGACACGTCACGAGAGAGAGCTTCAGGTGACCCTGCCATGTGGGCCGCGCGACCATGGTTCAACTCCGCTTTGAGGCTCAGCCTCGTCAGGAACCCGAACGCGTGCAGCGGACGGCGGTTCAGGAGCGGGAGCACCTCTTTGCAGTGTGCGTCTCTCAATTGCCCGCTCGAGCGAGCTCAGCCATGTCAGGCATGGCGATAGGCCGCACGCCAGGGCGCCCCCCGGTCCGCTGATCACCTCGATCCGCTCGATGTTCTTCAACGGCAGATCCCGCGCGTCCCAGAAGACGCCGGAGCTGAGGGTCGAGTGGACGCTTCGCCCGTCGATCAGAACCAGCAGCTTGTTCGGCGTCTCGAAGCCATTGAAACCGCGCGCGGAGATCGCGTAATCGACGGCGTTGACCTGCTGGACGTCGAGGTTTGGGGCGAGACGCAGAACCCCCGGCAGGCTGATCGCGCCTGATCGACGGATGTCGTCGGCGGTGATCACGAACACGGAGGCTGCAGCCTGATTGAGCTGTTCAGGGCGGCGCGACACCGAGGTCGTTTCCACCGCGGCCAACTCCTCCAGAGACAGCCGGGTCACGTCTCCGGCCGGGTCGTCCACCTGTTGAGCAGAGGCGACACCGGCGGTCAGACCCGCCACCGAAGCCACCACACTCCCGACGACGCGGACCCGACGCATGCATCCCTCCCGAAGCGAGGGAGGCAGCGCGAAGCGCCGCCGCCGGTTCCGACTGCTCAGTCTTTGCCCGATCGTTCCTCGTGAATCCGCCGAACACGATGCTGCGCCTGCGGCGTCGTCCTGCTACTGCTCGACGCACGCACAATCCGGAGCGCACCTCGGTTCGCCGCCCCACTCCTTCCTCCACGCTGAGGCTTAACGCGATGATAGACCTCCGCTTGATGAAGTTTGCCCTCTGTTCGGTCTTCCTGGGTGCCGCCTCTCCGGCGGTCGCCCAGAGCCAGTCAGCCGCAGGTGACGCCGGGTCCGCGACGCCATCTTTCTCCCGTGCGGCGCTGGATCAGGCCGCAGCTACGGCAGAAGCGGACTGGATCAGCTGCCTGCAGGACCAGGCGCTTCGCCAGACGCTTCGGGCCGTGGACGCCGGCGCCGCGCCACCGACGTCGCCGTCCGTCTTCGCGGCGTGCGCGGAAAAAGAAGAGGCGGTGGTGGCGGCGGCGATCGGCGCCTCCGCTGATGTGGACTCTCCAGAGGCGCGATCGGCTCGTCGAGCTCGGCACGCAGCATCGCTCGACCAGCTGATCAGCGAAACCTACTCGGGTTACAACCATCGATGACGGGACGGCACCTAGAGGCAGATCAGTCAGATGCGTGCAGTCCGTCAGGGCCTCGGGCGGTCCTCAATCCCTTCCTCCACGATCAAGGCATACTGCCGACGTTCGGACCCTGACCCCACCCTCACGAAAGCATAGACGTTTCCCGCGCCCGCAATCTCCACTCGGGAGTTTCGGCTGTCGACGCTCATGTCGTCGTTCCACGTGATCAGGCCGTCGTCTCCGGCGCAGTCGCGGCTCTTCAGGATGGACAGCCTCGTATCGCCGACGGCTTCGACGGTGATGCGATAACGCCGCCCCGGACGAGTTCGGATCCTGACGCAGTCTTCCAGCTGTCCGAAGTCGTTCGTCTCCGCCCAGCGTCGATCGTGCTGCACGATGCGCCAACCCGAAGGCGAGGACGCCGGAGGGCTCCAGGCGAACCTCTCACCTTCCCGAGGCCCGTCGAGGCGCGCCGCCTCCTCGGGAGGCGCATCACCGGTCCAGACGGCACAGAGAAAATCGACGTAAGGGGAAGGGTTCACCCATGAAGGAAGGTCCCAGGTACTTTCGAAAGGTCGGTCACCGTGGGAATTCCAGCTCAGCTGAACCGCATGCACGTCGCCACGGTCCCAGGTAACGATCATGGCTATGGCCGCATCCCTGTCGGTCAGGCGGACATGTCCGCACATGGAGTAGCCACGATTGCCCGCAAGGAAGCCTCGCCTCGGCTCGCGCCAGTCGGTCTTCTCCGCCCTTGGCCCGAAAACCCTGTGAACGGATCGGTCAGCGGCCTCATAGAACTCCGTTTCGGTCGGGGCGGGCCCAAACCCGTCAGCTGGGGCCTGGCCGACCGCCGGGGCGGCCAGGAGCATGGCCGGACACCCGGCCAGCCAGACGATTGCGCGGTTGCCTCTCAAGGCTGTCTCCCGCTCGACGTCGGATGAAAACAGAAGCGCATCCGCCGGCTCAGTTCCTGCAGATCGAGATGTCTGCGCGTCGATTCAAAGGCTCTGAGACGCGCGTGGGCGTGGCCTGGGCAGGCCGGGACGCGTCGGCGCCGGACAGGCGATAGCTCCAGCCCGACCGCGCCGGATCGGCCGCGAAACCCGCCGCCACGGCGGCCGCTCGCTGAACATCAAGGTTGGTGAGACCGCTGCCGGCTTCCGCAGCGTCGGAATGTCCTACGATCTCGACAACCGCCCCTCCCTCGACGCTCCGACCCAGCGCGTCGAGGGTGTCGATGCCCAGTCGCGGCAAGGTCGAGGAGGCAAGCTCGAAGTATATCGTCGTGCTCATGCAGTCCGACTGAGCCGTGGCGTATCCGGGCGCCATCACAGCTGAAAGGAGGAAAGCGGCCGTGATCGTTCGCATATTGGAAAGCTCCGTTCAGTTGATGGGGTCGAGACGCTCACGCGGCGCAAGCGCCTGTTCGATGCACTGGAGAGCCGAGTTTCGGGTGCCGCCCGAGACGTCGGGCCTCGGGTGGTCGAAGTCTCGGACGTAGATCGACCGGAGGTGACCTTCTCCAGCGGGGCCGATGCATTCCATCCTCTGATAGGAGCCGCGCTCTCGCGTGTGGCCGAGAAGGACCACCACCAGCGGCGTTGCAGAGTCGCGCGCGGGGATGGAGGTACGCACGCAGTCGCGGCGTTCCGCGGTGGGGTTCGGGTCTTCAGTCAGACAGTGCCGTACCACTTCGCCGTCGAATGAGGGCCGGACGTAAACGAGCCTTCCGTCGGCTTCGAGCGTCTCGAGCAGCCGCATCGTCAGTCCGGCAAGCGGGTCGGCAGGGCCAGCGGTCGCCAGCACGACGATCTCGGCTTCAGGAACGTTCGAAGCGTGGGGTGGGGTGGAGGGCGTGACGTGGGCGAGAGCCAGGGCGAGAGCGGTGCGGATCATCGCTCATTCCCGGTCCGGCTGGGGCCAGGCGACGGCTCCGATGAGCCGATTGCCATGTCCGGTTCGCCACGCGCCGAGCCGCCGCGTCGGTTGCCCCTGCTCCGTCATCTGAACGTAGACGACGGTGGAGTCCGGAACGGGCGGCGCCGGAGGCGGAGGGGGCATCATGGGCACGCCCGGAGGCGGCGGAGGCGGCACATAAGGAACCTCCCCCGGCCAGAAAGGTCCGGCCGCGGCACGACAGGGGTCGGTCAGTGCCGTTTCGATCGCCAGTGCGTCCCGTGTCCCGAGGCGACCGCCGACAGGCTTCCAGCGGTCGGTGTCCGATGCGACCCGGGATGCCGCGCCGGGTTCGGGCGGGCGCTGGACCATGCGGGGGTCACGGTCCTGTTTCCAGAACCACCACGAACCGTCCTGCTCCTGCCAGACCGCCGTCCAGATGGTGTTTCCGTACATGCCTCCCGGCGGGGCGATGGTGCGGAACAGCACGCGCGCGTCAGAAGGCGGCGAGCGCCATGGCCCCTCGGGTATGAGGAACGCCGCAAAGAGCTCGTCTTCATAGGCGGCATTGCGGGCTCGGGATTCGGCGTAGGCAGGATCGGTGCGGACCGCTTCAAGACGCGCGATCTGTTCGGGGGACGCCACGCGGCATTCGACGGGATCCTGCTCCTGACGGACGATGGCCGGAGATTGCGCGATCAGCTCAAAGAACATGGGATGCCTCGTTCTTGGGCCTGGACTGCCCCCGGACCAGGCCGAAGACCGCTCCGCCGACCGTCCCCGCGAAAGCGGTCGTCACCAACAACACCCAGACCGGCTCTCTCTGGTCGTCGGGAGTCCCGCCCGTCGACAGAAGGAGCGCCCCGCAAATGAGTCCGACGGTCGCTCCGGCTCCCACGAACCACGGCGGACTGTCTCGTCCGATGGCCTTGAGGACGAGAAAGGACAACGTCCCGCCGACGAGAGTGGCGGGGAGCGTGAAAAGCAGTCCGAAGACACCTATGGCCAGCGTTCCGAAAATCCACGACGTCGCGTCGGCGCCCGACGATGCGCTGAGGGCGGCCCCCAGCGCCACACTCGACGCGACGGGAGCCGCTGAAAAAGCCAGAACCGTGCGTCCCATCGACATCGATCACCTCGCAGGATCGCAACTGAAACCGGCGTTTTGGAACCGTCAAGGCTGAGAGCCGTCACCGTCAGATGGCGTCATCCTCTCGCTCACTCTCACCCCTGGAACCGACGCTGCGGTTGGAGCCGGACGGAGGAATGGTCTTAGGGTCGGACTCAGGGCGTGGCGGAAATGTCCAACAAATAGTCTCCCGTCTGACGAAGGCCGTCGCTCGTCACTGCGATGAAGTATCTTCCCCCACTGGGGAGAAGCCCTTTAGCGCGAAAGGCCGCTGCGTCGGCCTCGTTCGCAGAACTCTCCACGACCAGTTCGACATAGCGCCCTCGCCGGCAGGAGGAGTCCATATATACGTGCGCCGTGGGTTTGAACGCCGTCGACCGGAGGTCGAGCGCAAGCTCGACGGGACCGGGCGCCGTGACTTCATAGCAGTCGAAGTATCGCCCCGGGGGGCGGGCGGGATCCGCAGGCGACAGTTCACCGGCCACCTGACCGTCGAGGCCGATCACCCGAGGTTCGCCTCTGAGGCTCGCGGCCTCCGGTGTGCCGGCCACAGCCAGGCCGACCATGTAGTCTCCCGTGGCCTGGGGCTCCGCAGTGCTGGCGCGAAAGGACCAGGTTCCTCCCCGGTCCAGCGTGGCCTCCAGCAACGCCTCTTCAAATCCGAAGCCGCCGTCGTTGTCGGAATCCTCCCAGTCCCCCTGACAGCCGGCTCCCCGGTGAAGTGCGATCCAGGGATCGACGTCGATCGAGCGCATGACGATCTCGATCGACTGGCCTGCGACGCCGACGAAATCCCGGCATTGGAAATAGGCCTGCCGGTGATCGACGGCGTCGTCCGAGGTCAGGCTGCCGAACTGCGCGTGTCCGGGCGAGATGGACTGAGCCAGGGACGGCGGGGCGGAGAAGATCGCGACGACGAGCATCGCGAGTGTCGGCAGAGGCTTCATGGGCTCGGGCTCCGTTTGGCGGGCTGGAGCGAATGGCTCCTCGTTCCCTTTGGCGACGCAGGTGGGCGGCGGACGTGTCGGATTTGACCTCACGGTCCTTCGCCTGAACAGACGCAAAAGCTGACGTTGCTCGGCCCCGCTACGCAAATGTCTCTCGAGCAACCGCGTGATCCAGCCGCCTCTCCAGTTGCTCGTTATCCTTCACCCACTGACTAGGGCTCGCGCCAGCCTTGCAGCGTCAACTCCACCGCATCCCGCGGGTCACCGTCGAAACGCATACTGGCCAAGGCCTCTCCGTGGGCTGGAACGTAGTCGAGCTCCGCCGTCGCGGTCTCCTGGCCCAGCCGCCCCTCAATCTTGACGCCGGCGGCAGTCTCGTCTCCGTCATTGAAGGCCCGTACCTCGATGACCCACCCGGCGGCGGTCTGGCGCGCAGCGCCGGCGGTCAGGCTGAGGTCCGGGGGGCCGTCCGGACCGCTGAGGGCCTCGGAGAGGATCTGGCCGAGCGCCGCCAGCACGACAAGCAGTCCGAACCCGGCCGTGACCCATTCCAGCACCGGGCGGCGCAGCGGCGTCTTCGGGACGGGGGTCTTCTGCCCAGCGGCCATTCCTACACCAGCAGGCGGGCAGCGCCCGCGCCAAGCGCGCCTGGAAAGGCCAGGACGACCGTCGTCATCGCCAGTTGTCCCCCTGCCTTCCCATCCAGGTGGCCAAAGGTCCACTGAGCATAGAGCCCGATGAACAGCGCGATCGCATAGCCCGGCAGGGTGAAGTGGGCGAAGGCAAGCCATGGCCGCTCGTGCGGATGCTGGCCGGCGAAACCCAGAGAATAGACGATGGCATGTAGCAGGCCGATCGACAGGACTATCAGCGCCAGCGCGTGCCACGGCGTCATCTTGAAGGCGATCAGGATCATTTCCTCAGTCGGCGCGACGTTGAGGGCCAAGAACAGGGCGCCCGCGGTCATGAGGAAAAGCTCCGAACCATAGGTGTCCCGGTCATTCGCCTTCTCAGGCTCAGAGCTCGGATCGTCGCCGGACGCCAGCTGCCGGCGCGCCAGGAGCGCGCCGATGGCCGCCGGAACCGCCTGCAGGCTGACCTTGCCGAGCACCTCGCCTACTGGCTGCTCCGGACCCAGCACGCCGAACACCAAAAGCAGCACGGCCGACGTGACGAAGCCTACTGAGAGAGCCGTCAGCGCATCCAACAGGTCATCGAGCGGACCATAGGTCTTGCGGAAGCCCGCGTAGTACGAGAGGCCGAAGAGCAGCGGCAGACTGAAGATCAGGAACGCGGACAGTCTCAGGGGCGTGATGGTGGAGCCGAGCCACCACATCTCCATGGTCATCAGCAAGGGAAATGCGAAGATCAACGCGCCTGCAAACGCGCCCGCCAGTTCGCGGGCGTAGCGTCGATTCTGCGATGCGACGTCGGCCATGGAGCAGGAACGCCAAAGCCTTCCCGCGGCTCCCCAGACTTCGGATCCGTTATCGATGGACAGTGGACGAGCCGGCCATTCCAGCACTGTCGCACCGTCTCCTGCACCTCGGCGGCTGGCAAGTGAGTGAGGGTCGGCAAGGGATCGCTTTGTGCACCGGTCGAGCGGATGTCAGCTCATCGTCTCGTTCCGACCCCGCTTGGTCAGCAATCCCTGCGGCAGGCGTGTTTGGCCGACCGGCGGGAGATCAAGGCCCAACATGGTGGGCGTGGTTTCCCGAGCGCAGCGAGGCGGGGTGGCGGTGGAAGTTTGCCCTCGCGGGCGGCGCTCCCGGGTGGGTTCTCGAGACGGGGTCGGGGGCGAGGCAACGGCCCTACGATCCCAGCCGGAGCTTCCATCAGCTGCAGAGCGCCGCGCTCTTTCCTTCGGCCACCTGAGGTCGATCACAGAGCGGCAATCCGCTCACGCGCCCGGAGACTTTTCTGCACGGGTCGGAGAGGGGTTAATGGGTTCGCCGCTCGCGTGCAGCAGAGGACGCGGCGTCTGGTCTTCGCCGCTGCGCATGATGGCGCCGTCGGGTGAGCGCGCCATGGGGTGGCGATTGGAGCGTTTGCGCTTGAACAGCGCCAGACCCACGCCAGCGGCAAGCGCGACGGCGACGAGGGTAAAGAGCCCGAGACTGGGGATGAGTTCGTTGACGTTCATGACTTCGTTCCTTCGATAACTGGACCTGATAACCGGCCATGAAAGGGGTTCGTTCCGTCCTCCGGGGCGGATCGGCGGCAAGCTGTTGCACAGCGCAGAATGGTGTCTGAGACGGTGACGCTGCTGCCGCTACGCTGAAACGCTTGGCCGAGCCGTGTGTTAACGCTGTGCCGGTCGCCTCCCTGACCGGTGTCAGTGGGGAGATATCCCATGCGTAAACTTCTGCTTCTCACCGGCGCGGCTTTGGCCGTGTCGGCGGCCCCGGCGGCGGCCCAGGTTCTGGGCGGAGGTGTCGGGGGCAACGTGTCCGGCAACGTCGGCGTGGGCATGTCTCGCCCCGATCTGGGCGTCGGCGAGACGGTCCGCGAAGGTCGCCAGTTCGGCCGCGATACGATCCGCTCCACCCGCGACGCCCTGCCTGGCGCGCAAGTCGGTGTGGACGCTCGCGGCGGCACGACGCTGTCGGCGCGACCGAGCCGGGTCTCGACCCAGACGGAGGTCGCGGTTGGGACTGAGGTCAGAGCACGGAACGGCGACCTGATCGGCTCCGTGGTGGGCACTACGCGCAACGCACGCGGTTATGTCCAAACCGTCCTCATCCGTACGGCCGACGGCGCTGTCCGCTCCGTCCCGGCCGCCTCGGCCGACGTTCAGGCTAACGCGACGGGGGTCGTCATGGTCAGCCGTTGGGACCGTCGTCGAGTGGAGCGCCAGCGTCCCCTCAACGATCCGTCGACGGGCGATCGCGAAAGAGACGTTCGTCCCTGATCCGGTCCGGTGCGGCATGGGTCCGGCCATGCCGCACCAATCTTCCTTGTTTGCCCACTGTTCAACCGGCCCTTCTGTTCGGAGGCGTCCATCGCCCAAGCGGTTTCACGAACGGAGAGCCACGGGGGGGGGGCGGGTCAGGTTTTGGCTCGCGGCACGGCTGCTTAGAAGGCGTCTTATGCGCACTTCCGAGAATGCCGCTGGTACGCGGGAAGTGGGGGCGGTGCCGCGCCAGTTGCGGACATGCAGGGTGGGCCTAGAAACGGACCTTCGGCCAACTCGGACTGAAGGTCCGCTCGCGACCCGTAACGGACATTCGAGCAAGCACCGCCCCAGCGTGGGCGTCGGAGCCGGCCTCGTGCCAGGAGCGGTCATTGGATGGCTGCCCGTTCCAGACATTTCCCGGGTCACATCGGCATAGCCGCGCGGCCTCCGTCGAGCTCCATCGCCACCATCCAGACCGCCATGGCGATCATCATCAGGTTCTCGGTCAGCGACAGGAAGCCCAGCGGCA
>JAIEQC010000034.1 GCA_019748055.1 Caulobacteraceae bacterium
ATCCAGACCATCGGCCGCGCCGCCCGCAACGTCGACGGCCGCGTCATCCTCTACGCCGACCGCATGACCGGCTCGATGGAGCGCGCCATCGCCGAGACCAACCGCCGGCGCGAGAAGCAGCAGGCCTACAACGCCGAACACGGCATCACGCCCGAAAGCGTCAAGCGCGACATCAAGGAGATCCTGGCCAGCCCCTATGAAAGCCGCGCGCTGGACCAGCTGACCCGCCCCGACGGCGTCAAGGAGGACGCCCGGCCCTTCGTCGGCTCCAACTTCCAGGCCGCGCTGAAGGATCTGGAAGCGCGCATGCGCGAGGCCGCCTCCAACCTGGAGTTCGAGGAAGCCGCCCGCCTGCGCGACGAGATCAAGCGCATGAAGCTGATGGACCTGGAATTCGCCAACGACATCCTCACCGCCGAGGGCGAGACGGCCGACAAGGCCGCGCCGAAGAAGTGGCGGGCGGAGGCGGCGGCGGAGAAGGCGGCGGCGTTCAGGAAGGGGCGGTAGGAGGGGGGTGTTCTACAAGTCACCTGAGTCTGTCTGACCAGACTATCCGACCTCGATAGTCTCATGATGGGGCGTCACTCACTCCGTGTAGGTGGCCCTTTCTAATACGGTGCCATCAGTAAGGACGTCTTGCTGCTTGTGCGCTATCCGCCCTGTGAAAATACTGACGTCAACCCACTCGTCCATTTCAGCCCTTATGGGGAAGACCTTTTTTCGCAGAGCCAAACGAAAGATCGCGAACTCAGGTCCGGAGCGGAATATCCTTGCCTTTACAGCCTCCTCTCGCGGGTTAACAGGTTCTGCTGGAAGAGATATGGTCTTTTTGACTGACTTTGAGTAAGATTGTGCGTAGTGCTCACCGGCTGTAACCTTAGTTTTTAATGTCTCCCTGATTTTCCCGGAAATCTCGGCGTGAAGCTTAGCCTTGGCACTAAACTCGAGCGACCCCTCATGCTCAAGAGTTTTCTCGAACTTGATGCCACTGGTAACTTCTACTCGCATCTCTATCTCAAGAGATTCCCCCGCATTCACTTCGCCGACTACTCGCCAAAGGGTATCGGGGACGTGCGGTTCTCGCAACTGCTCTATCCCCATGAGCCAGTACTCGGCACGAGGCATATATGGTAGGTTCAAGCCGACAGTGTGAAGAAGGATCGGACGATCAATCGACCTACCCATATCTTTCTTATATTCTCGATAAGCACGCAAGATTGCTGGAAAAAGTCCATCTAGGTTTGTCTTAGATACATCGGCAATATATCCAGCCTCAAGGGCTGAGCTAACATCGTTTCTTTCAGCTTCGCCAGAAAGCATTATCGCCTTAAGATAAGGTCTTTTCACTTTCAGCAACGCGTAGAGCTCTGTGCCTGATATATCGGGCATTCTCTGATCTAGGACAGCCACAGCAATCGGGCGCTGGTCGACAATCTCAAGCGCTCTCGCTCGGTTGTTTGCAACTGATGTGCGTATTCCGTCACGATTTATCAGATCGGCAAATGCACGAGCTGCGTCCAAATCATCATCGACAAAAAGGACCTCTACAGTTTCCGTCATTTTCGCCTCGGCAGTCGAACAGAGAATGTGATTTTACCAGCCTTGGTTTCGAAGCTGACTTCTCCACCCACCGAGCTCACGAGGCTTTTGACAATCCCGAGCCCCAATCCCTCGTGAGATCCGTGCCCGCTCTTCGTCGTGTACCCCAGCTCAAAGGCTTTCTTTCCGGGAAACTTCGCATATATATTGTTGGTTACGTCTACGAAGATATGACCAGGGTCCTCAGATACGTCGATTACCACCTCGTCTCCTGCTTGGGAGGCATCAATCGCATTTTCAATCAGCGGCAGCACGCTGGCCATAACGAAGTAGTCGGCTATGCCAGTAACGCTGGGGGTGCCAACGGTGCGAACTTTTACGTCCTTTGCGGCCTGTTCGACGTAAATCGTCGCTGCTCTTTCAAGCGCCGTTGTGAATGGTGCGCTTTGATCACTCGGCGTATCCGAGTGGGACACATTCCTAAAAGCATTCAAATAGTTGAAGCAGATGCGAACAGCGACGCCGACGCTTTCGAGCTCACGGGCGTAACCACTGGTGCCTTTGGCCTTTCGCGATATTGCATCTATTCTCGCTAGGGGCGTCAGCAGGGCGTGAGCAATCTCTCTGGCTACAGCCAGACGTTCGCTGGATTGATCCCGGCTCTCGATCTGAGGCCGATCAGGTTTCTGTATTTGTTCGATTTTGGCGAGGCTGGCGGCCAGAGACCCCGCTTGCGCGCTCAACCTTGAATCGATTGCTTCTGAAATGACCCCGATAAAATCTCTAAGCGAAGCTTGAAGCCGCCGCTCTTGAAAAGACTCAGATGCTTCAAGTCTTCTCAAAATTTCTGAGAGTATTTCGCGGTTGTAAGAGTCAGAGTCTCGATCTCGAAATCGAAACTCTTCGACGTAGTGTAAGGTCCTGTTCTGTACCATGGCACTGCGCGCCAGGTAAAATAGAGCACCAATCGGTAACGCGATCGCCGCGAAGCTGATGGCTATGTCCCTTATAGCAGGGAGATATTCGACCATTGGGCTCTCTGTGCAGGAGGCTTGGCTAGGACGGTGCGAGGATGTGCTGCTTCGCGAATATCACCAAATGCGCAGTAGCCCCAAGGGGGGCGGTGTCCGTGCCGGAAATGGGGACACACACTTTCCTGGCCGCATGGCTGAAGACGATCATTTCCGAGCCCGCTCGGCTTCGCCGAGGAGCAGGCCGTCTATCGCGGCCCGACCCAAAACGTCCGCGCCCTGTCCGAGGGCTGGGCCGCCGCGCATCTGTTCTGTCCGGCCTGCGGCGCGGAGCGGCTGCGGCAGCTGCCGAACAACTCGCCCGTCGGCGACTTCGTCTGCGACGCCTGCGCCGAGGAGTTCGAGCTGAAGGCCAAGGCCGGCGGGCTGGGCCGGTCGATCCCCAACGGCGCCTATGGCGCGATGATGCGGCGGCTGTCGGAGCGCAACAATCCCAGCCTGTTCGCCATGAGCTATGACCCGGGCGCGCGCACTGTGACCGGCCTGATCGTGGTGCCCCGTCACTTCTTCACCGCCGACATCATCCAGGCCCGCAAGCCGCTGTCGCCGACCGCGCGGCGCGCGGGCTGGCAGGGGTGCAACATCCTGATCGGCCAGGTGCCCCCGTCGGGCCGCATCCCCCTGATTGCGCGCGGGGCGCACGTGCCCAAGGGCGAGGTGCTGGACCGCTGGCGCGCCACCCGTCGTCGCCGCGCGGTGCGCGTCTCCTCCATCCTGAAGGACGCCAGCCTGAACGCGCGCGGCTGGCTGCTGGCCGTGATGAAGGCGGTCGAGGCCGTGGGCCGGCCCGAGTTCACCCTGAACGACGTCTATGCCCACGAGGCGGCGCTGTCGGCCCTCTATCCCGACAACCACAACGTCCGCCCCAAGATCAGGCAGCAGCTTCAGGTGCTCCGCGACCGGGGCTGGCTGGAGTTCACCGCGCGGCGGGGGACGTATCGCCTCACAGGTCCCCTCTCCCGGTGGGAGAGGGGTCGATGCGCCGGCTTCCCCGCACATATTATACCAACTCCTCCCCGTTTCCCCTTTCCCTTCAACGCCCCTCCCCTTTTTTTCGCCTTTTCGCCGACGTCGGTTCCGGGGCGGCGCAGGCTGTGCCCGTCCCGTCGCTCGGGGAGGTGCGCTCGGCCGGCGTTCCGAGGCGGCGGCGGGAGCGTGGGGAGCGGGGTTCGGCGCGGGCGCCGGCGCTTTCGTCCACGATGCGGCGTTCGGGGTTTGGCGGCCTTTTCGGCCCTCAAGCAGCGAGCGACCGCGTCGCGAGCGATAGGGCCACGCCTTCGGCGAAGCCGATCGGGGTCACCAAGAGATGATCCCGGGCAAGGGTCGGGGGGGGATACCCGGACCGTTCCAGGAGGGCGCCGCCGGCGCCCCCTGCCCGCCGGGGGCGACTGCGGTAAGGCGCTAAGAGCGCCACCCGCCGCAAGCTGCCGTCAAACCCCGCGCGCGGAGCGTCACGCGAAGCCGACCCGAAGCCGCCGCGCAGCGGAGGCGGAGGGCGGCGCGGAGCGGCGTCGAAGGCGCCGTGGAGCGTCAAACGGGGGACGGGGCGTGGGGCGCCGCGTCCCTCCCACCCGGTCGCTGCGCGACCACCCTCCCTCGCCGAGGGAGGGAAAAGAGCGAGGGAGCACATGAGGACGACCAGACCTGACGTTTATGACCGCGTGAACGCGCGGCTGAGGCTGATCACGCGGATCGCGGAGATGGCGCGGGAGGCGGGGCGGATGACGTCGGAGACGCCGCGCGCGCGGCGGGCCTGGGCGCGGGCGGAGGCGATGCTGGAGCGGTTGCAGGCGCTGCCGCCGATCCTGCCCTGATGAGCTGGGACGTGGGTCCGCCGGTCGGGCGGGGGCAGAAGGTGCGGGACGGCGACACCTGGCGGCAGGTGCGGCGGGCGTGGGAGGCGGGCGAGACGGCGCAGTCGTGCGCGCGACGGTTCGACGTCGGGCTGGACAATCTGTGGCGGCGCCGCGCGAAGGAGAACTGGAGCCGGGACCGGCCGGACGACCCGGCGCCGGAGCCGGCGATCGGCTGGGACCGGCACGCGGCGCAATTGCTTGCGGCGTGGGAGGACCGGCTGGACGAGGTGCGGGAGCTGGCGCGGCATCTGACCGACACCCTGGCCGGGCGGCCGATCGAGAACGTGAACGCCTGGCACCTGGGCTTTCTGTTCCATCAGCGGGCCGAGCGGCTGGGGCCGGAGACGTCGGCGGCGGACCGGGACAAGGCGCGTGCGCGCGGCGACGACTGGGTCGAGGACGTGTGGGACGCGGACGGGCGGCTGAGGCCGCTGGCCACGATCGATCGCGCCCTGATGCGGCGGTTCCGCGACGACTGGCGCGCGGCGCAGGGCCTGCCGGACGGGGCGGCGCCGGACGTGCCGTGAGCGGGGCCGGCCGCAGTGACCCTCAGTGCAGGCGCCAGATCCCGCTCAGGTTCCGCCATTCGCTGGGGCCGATCAGGCGCTGGTGGGCGTAGCGGACGCTGTGCAGCGGTCCGTCCAGCGTGCGGCGCCAGAAGGCGAGGAACTTCTCCAGCTCCGGGAAATGAGGCGCCAGGTCGTAGGCCTGCCAGACGTAGGTCTGAAGCAGGGAGGGGCGGTCGGGCATGCGGTAGGTGATCTCGGCCGTGGTCAGGCCGTAGCCCTTCAGCTGCAGCTCCAGTTCGGGGTGGCCCGGGTCGGGCATGGGGCGGTCCTTCCAGATAGCGTCGTCGTCACGTGCGCCGACGCCCCCGCCCGGCCGACGCCCGCCCCCTGACGGGCCCGGCGCGAAGGACGGCGCCGACGACCCGAGGGTGCCGCCGGATTCGTGAACGCGCAATGAAAAGACGTTCGGGATCAGAGGCTTGTCAGCATCCGGGCGGGAGTGCTGCTTAGGCGGGGTCCGCGCCCCGCGCCTGCTGGGCCGCCAGTTTGGCCAGCACCCGGCCCCGCCCCCTGGCCAGGGCGTGGACGGCGCCGCGCAGGGTGGCCACCTCCTGCTCGCTCAGCTGGGCGCGGGCGAACAGGGCGCGCAGGTTGCGCATCATCGACGGCTTCTTGTCCGGCGGATGGAAGAAGCCGCCGGCCTCCAGCTCGGCCTCCAGATGGCCGATGAAGCCCTCGACCAGCTCGGCCGAGGCCGGCGGGTCGGCCTCGCGGAAGCGGGGCGGCGGGGCGTCCAGCACCGTGGTCCGCCACTCGTAGGCCGTGACGGCCACGGCCTGGGCCAGGTTGAGGCTGTGATGGCGGGGGTCGATCGGGATGGTGACGATGCCGGTGCAGCGGACCACGTCCTGGGTCTCCAGCCCCGCGCGCTCGCCGCCGAACAGCAGGCCGACGGACTGGCCCTCGCCGGCCGCGCCGTGCAGGGCCTGCGCCGCCTGCCGGGGGGTGAGGACCGGCTGGCGCGTCTCGCGCGGGCGGGCCGTGGTGGCATAGACGGTCTGCAGGTCCGCCACGGCGGCGGCGACGTCCTCATAGGTGCGGACGCCCTCCAGCACCCAGTCGGCGCCCGAGGCCGTGGCCCAGGCCCGGTCCTGCGGCCAGCCGTCCCGGGGGCTGACCAGCCTCAGGTCGGTCAGGCCGAAATTGGCCATGACGCGGGCCACGGCGCCGATGTTGTCGGCCAGCTGGGGTCGATCGAGGATGACGCAGGGCGGGGTCAAGGGGGCTCAGTCCTGGCCCACCATGGCGATCCAGGGGTCCGCCGTGCCGGCCTCGACCTCGGCGACCTTGACCTTGGGCCAGCCGACCTCGGCCTGACCGGCCAGGCGCCAGGCGATGACGATCAGGTCGCGCAGCTCGCCCGCCCCCGCCGCCAGTCGCGCGGTGGCGAAGTCGATGCCCCGACGGTCGCCCGAGGCGAAGCCGCCCGCCTTCTCCAGCCGGTAGAAGGGTACGACCTCGGCGAGCGTGGTCCTCAGATAGCCGGCGATGCGCGGCCGCAGTTCGAACCCGTCCAGCCGCGGCGCGGGCAGGGCGGCCTCGACCTCCTGCAGGCGGACGTGATCGCGCACGAAGTCGCCCTCGAACATGCCGTGCGTCCGCCGCGAGGTCGTGAACCCCTCCGGGTTCGGGACGCTGGAGGACCAGCCGTTGTAATGGATCGTCGTGTGATGCGGCTGGGCCCCGTCGCCGACGTAGTGGCTCAGCTCGCCGATGGTCTTCAGGATCAGCCCCTCGCGCCGGATGCGGTCCTCGCGGTACCAGGCGCGCTTGCCAAGGTCCGTCTCGCGGGCCTCCGCCGCGTTCAGCACGCGCCAGTGGGCCAGGTCCACGAGCAGCTGCTGGTGCGCGTCCATCAGGGCGTAGGGCAGATACCCCGCGTCGTCGACCTTGATCCCCGCGGCCAGCAGGGCCGCGTCGTACTCGGACTTCAGCCGGGGCAGGTCGTCGATCGACATGCCCGCCTCGGTCATGATCCGGCCGTCCTCGATCATGTCGACGAAATGGGCGGTGTCCCGCTCGCGGTCGTGCGGCTGGCCGGCCCCCTTCCAGCGATCGGGCTCGCGCGACAGCTCGCCGACCTCGGCGACGGCGGCGGGATCGCGCAGGAAGGCCGGCAACTCGTCCGGCAGGGCCCGCATGGCCGCCATGCCGACGATCCGGTGCCCCGTCGCGCCCCAGGCGGAGACGTCGGCGGCCGGCAGGGCGACCAGGGCCAGGGCGGCGGCGGAAATCAGAAGACGCTTCATCGGACGGGCTCGCGGATCGACGGGGACGCCTTAATCGATCCAGACGGCGATCCGGTCCAGTGGCTTCTTGTCCAGCGCCGCGACCGGAACCGTCGCCCCGGCGGCCGGCTTGCCCGCGACCAGCAGCAGAAACGGCTTCTCGTCCGCCGGCCGGCCGCAGATGTCGTTCAGAAACCCCATCGGCGCCGGGGTGTGCGTCAAGGTGGCCAGACCGGCCGAATGCAGCGCCGCGATCAGGAAGCCCGTGGCGATGCCGACGGATTCGGCGACGTAATAGTTCTTCTTGGCGTCCCCGGGCTTAGGCCCTCCGCGTTTCTGGGCGAAGACGGCGATCAGTACGGGAGCGACCTTGAGGAAACCCTTGTCCGGGTCGGTGCCCAGGGGCGCGAGCGCATCCAGCCACTCCTGCGGGGCCTTCTCGGCATAGAAGGCGCGCTCTTCCGCCTCGGCCGCCTCGCGGATGCGGCGGCGCGCCTCCGCGCCCTCGACGACGGCGAAGGTCCAGGGCTGGTGATTGGCGCCCGACGGGGCCGACCCCGCAGCCAGGATCGCCGCCTCGACCACGGCGCGCGGCACCGGGTCCGGGGCGAAGTCGCGCACCGTGCGGCGTTTGGCCATCAGCGCCAGAAACGCCTCGGCCCGCGCCGTTCTCTCGGCGTCGGAAAGGTCTGGATATCCTTCGAGAAGTCGGCTGGGATGATCGCGCATGGCGCAGACTTACCCCGGCCGCGCCGGCGCCTCCAGCGGCCGCGCGCCCGGTTTTCGCCCCATTTCGACGGGAAAAGCCCGCTGCCGGCGGCCAGGTCCGGCGTTTCCGCGAGTCGCCGGATGTCCACCGCAGCCGCCGTGCTGGCTCTCGTCTGGGCCATGACCTTCTCCCCCAATGCCCCCGCGGATCCGGTCCCCTACGACCAGCTGATCGCGGCGGAAGCGGCGGCGGCGACCACGGCGGCGGCCGCGCTCAGCGCGGAACAGGCGGAGCACATGGCGGCCGAGGCGGACTGGCGGCTGTCGGCGCGGCTCTATCATGCGGGCGGCGGCGGAGCGACCGGCAACGACTCGCTCGGATGCCGGCCGATCGCCATGCGGACCGTGGCCACCGACCCGCGCGTGGTCCCGCGCCGCACGCGCCTGTTCATCAAGGAAACCGTCGGCATGCAGATGCCCGACGGCACGATCCACGACGGCTACTGGTACGCTTCCGACACCGGCGGGGCGATCAAGGGCAACAAGATCGACCTCTACACCGGCCATGGCCGCGGCTCGATGCGTCCGGCCATGCCGCTGAACATGACCACGCTGACGGTCGTCGAGGCCGGTCGGTTCGACGGCTGCCCGCCCGCCTGGGACTGACCCTTCCCGGCCGACGCCGCCAGGACTAGCCTGCCCCCATGGGGGAGGCGGATCTCAATCTCGGCTGGCGCACCGCGCTGCTCGGCGCGACGATCCTGCAGCTTCTGGCGCTCGCGGCGGCCTTGACGTTCAGCGAGGGCGTTCGGGCGGCGAACCGGCTGCTGGCCGCCCTGCTGATCGTCATCGCGGGGATGCTGGTCCCTTACGCGATCGGATTCGCCGGCTTCTACGACGCCTGGCGCGGGCTGACCTTCTTGCCGGTCGCGATCTCCCTCGCGATCGGACCTCTGCTGTGGGCCTATGCCTCGACGCTCGACGACGGACGCCCTCCGAGAACGTTGCGGCTTCACCTTCTGCCGCCCGCTCTCCAGTTCGCATACTTCACCGCCGGCTTTCTGCTGCCGCTCGACGCGAAGTGGGCCTGGTATACGGGCAGCCATGGGGATTGGGTCGACCCGGTCCTTGAGGTCGCGACGCTGGTCTCCCTGGCGGGCTATGCCTGGGGGGTCGCGGGCGTGCTCAGGCGACGGGGCGCCCGCCTGGCGGAAGCCCGCAGCGACGACGACCGGTTCTCGGCGGGGTGGCTGAAGGGCGTGCTTGCCGTCCTCGTGATCGGCCTGGCCCTGAATCTCGGCTTCTCCGCCTGGTCGCTGGTGAGCGGCGGCATCGACTTCTTTCAGCAGACGGGGCTCTACCTCGGGCTCGGACTTCTGGGCCTCTGGCTTGGCGTGGGCGGCTGGCGCCACGCGGCCTTGCCGCAGGCCATCCCGTCCGAGGTCGAAGCGGACGAGCAGAAGTCGAACGAGCGGGCGACGCCCGACTGGGCCGCCGTCGGGGCCGAGGTCGAGCGTCGGGTGCGGGAGGGGGAATGGTGGCGTGAACCGGAGCTGTCTCTGGCCGACCTGGCCCGCCGCCTGGGGACCAACACCGGACGGCTTTCGCGGGCGATCAACCTGGGCCTGGGCGTGAACTTCTCGGTCTTCATCAACGGCATCAGGGCCGAGGCGGTGGCGGGGGCGCTGAAGGACCGGCCGCGCGCCGACCTGCTGGACCTGGCGCTGGAGATGGGGTTCGCGTCCAAGGCCAGCTTCAACCGCGCCTTCCGCGCCCGGTTCGGAATGGCACCGTCGGAGTGGCGACGCGGCGTCTCAGATTCCGACTATTCACGGTCCGAACCGGATTTGAGGCGCGACGCCGGGGCCGAAGCGACAGGGTAAGGCGTCGCCACCGGAGCCCCGCCCCATGATCGCCTCCAGCCGCCGCGGTTTTCTCAGCCTAACGGGCGCCGCCGCGCTTTCCGCCGCCCTGCCCTTGCCCGCCTTTGCCGGTGACGCCGACTGGAGCGGCGACGTCGACGTCCTGAACGACGCCTGGTCGACCCTGCATCCCGGCCTGTTCCGGTATCAGACTCGGGAAGAGCTGGACGCGCGCCTGACGCGCCTGCGCTCGCAGTGGGCGACCCCCGGCACATTCCGTGAGCGGCTGCTGGCCCTGACACGCGTCACCGCCGCCGTCCGCTGCGGCCACACCTATCCCAGTCCCTACAACGGCGGCGATCCGATCCGACGACTCATGTTCCCGGACCACAGCCTGGTCCCCTTCGCCTTCCGCTGGCTCAACCGGCGCATGGTGGTGACGGCCGATCAGTCCGGCGCCGGTCTGTTCCGGGCGGGCGACGTGGTCGAGAGGATCGACGGGCGCACGACGGAGTCGCTGCTGCTGGACCTGATCCCCCTGGCCCGGGCCGACGGGTCGAACGACGCCAAGCGGATCAGCCTGATGGAGATGCGCGGCGACGATCGGTTCGAAACCTTCGACGTCCATCTGCCCCTGGTCCTGCCGCTCAACGACCGGGCCGTTTTCGGCTTGGCCGACGGGCGGCGGATCGAGGCCCAGCTGCTGACCCTGGCCGAGCGGCAGGCCGCCCGACCCGCGGCCGTCGAGGGCCCCGAGGACGCCAACCCCTGGACGCTGGAGACGGGCGACGACGGGATCGCGCGCCTGACCATGCCGGGATGGGCGCTCTACAATTCCCGCTTCGACTGGAGGCGCTGGCTCGCCGGCGCGATGGACGACCTGACCGGCGACGGCGCGCGCGGACTGATCGTCGATCTGCGCGGCAACGAGGGCGGGCTGGACTGCGGCGACGTGATCCTGAGCCGGCTGATCTCGCGGGATCTGGAACTGGAGCGGACCCAGAGGTTCGTCCGCTATCGGCGCGTGCCGGACTCCCTGCGTCCCTACCTTTCGACGTGGGACCAGAGTTTCTACGACTGGGGCCGGCAGGTCGACGGCCCCGACGAACGCGGCTTCTACCAGCGGGCGGACCGGGCGGCGGAGGCGGCGGACCTGCGGATCGCGGCGGCCGGACGACGCTTCACCGGGAAGGTTTGCGTCCTGTGCGACGCCTCGAACAGCTCGGCGACCTTTGGCTTCGCCGAAAAGGTCCGGCGCGCGGGCGTCGCCACGCTGGTGGGCCAGACGACCGGCGGAAACCTGCGCGGCATCAACGGCGGCGCCTTCTTCTTCCTGAAGCTGCCGGCGTCGGGGATCGTGGTCGATCTGCCGCTGATCGCCAGCTTCCCCTCGACGCCCCAGCCCGACGCCGGCATCGAGCCCGACGTGCCCGTCCCGACCACCGCCGAGGACATCCGCCTCGGTCGCGATCCGCAGATCACGGCCGCGACGCGTCTGATCCTGGGCGACTAGAACCGCCGCTTGCCGGAAACCGTCTCGAAGAACATCCGCCAGTCGCCCATCAGGCTCCACAGCGGATATTTGAACGTGGCCGGGCGGTTCTTCTCGAAGAAGAAGTGCCCCACCCAGGCGAAGCCGTAGCCGATCAGCGGCATGGCCAGCAGCCACCACGGGTTCCGCGTCACGATCGCCGCGGCCAGGGCGACCAGCACCAGTCCCGATCCCACCACATGGATCCGCCGGCACGTCCGGTTCGAATGCTCGTTGATGTAGAAGGGGTAGAACTCGTCGAACGAGGCGAAACGCTGGCCGGATGCGGGCTGGGGGCTCATGCGGCGACGATGACTCGAGGCGACGGCGCCCGCAAGGCCGAGCGGCATGCTTCGACCCTGTATTCAACCCAACGGTTGACTAATGGCTTGATGGGGCGCAGTCTCCGCGAAGTGAAGGAGACCTCCGATGGCCGACAAGATCACCCCCTGCCTCTGGTACGACCGCGGCCAGGCGCGGAAGGCAGCGGAGTTCTACGTGTCGCTGGGCCTGCCCGACAGCCGCATCGACCATGTCGCGGTCAGCCCCGCCGACAATCCCTCCGCCCCCGAAGGCGAGGAGCTGGTGGTCGAGTTCACCCTGGCCGGGCGGTCGTTCATGGGGCTGAACGGCGGCCCCACCTTTCCGCAGACCGAGGCGGTCTCGTTCCAGATCGTCACCGAGGGCCAGGCCGAGACCGACCGCCTGTGGGACGCCATCGTGGGCGCCGGCGGGCAGGAGAGCATGTGCGGCTGGTGCAAGGACCGCTGGGGCGTGAACTGGCAGATCACGCCGCGCGCCCTGATGGACCTGCACAAGGACCCGAACCCCGCCCGCACGCGCGCCGGCTTTCAGGCCATGATGTCGATGAGGAAGATCGACGTCGCGACCATCCTGGCCGCGGCCGACGCCGCCGGCTGAACCCCGCCCTCAAGCAGCGAGGCCCCGCGGGCCAAGCGTCAGGGCCCCCAAAAAGGAACCCGCCATGGCCTTCTACGACGTCACCGTGATGCCCGTCCCGACCGACCGCAAGGACGCGCACATCGACCATTCGACCCGCGTCGCAGCGCTGTTCCGCGAACACGGCGCGACCGCCGTCACCGACTGCTGGGGGGCGGAGGTGCCGGACGGCAAGGTCACGGACTTCAAGAAGGCCGTGGCTCTGGAGGCGGGCGAGACCGTCGCGGTCGGCTGGATCGCCTGGCCCGACAAGGCGACCCGCGACGCCGGCTGGGAGGCGCTGATGAAGGACCCGCGCATGGCCGACATGGCCCCCGCCTTCAACGGCAAGCGCATGATCTATGCGGGGTTCGAGGGCATCGCCGGGGCCTGACGCCCGCCCTAAAGCAGCGAGCGACCGCGTCGCGAGCGTCAGGGCGCCAAGAATGCCCTCAAGCAGCGAGGCCCCGCGGGCCGAGCGATAGGGCCAACAAGAAAGCGAACCCCCTCAGGCGGGGCTCGGCTCCTGCCCCAGCAGCCGCTTGATCACCGGCCAGGCGTTCACCCAGGCCGAGATGAAGCCCACCACGCTGGCCACCCACTGGAACGCGCTCCACAGCGCGTCCAGAAACCCGCCGTATCCCACGACCTGCGACCCCGCCCACAGCACGTCCGACACCCCCAGGCGGAAGGCGACGTAGGCCTGGGAATATTCGATCGGCCGGTCGGCGAACCAGGCGATCGCCACCGCCGCCGCCACCGGCGCCCACAGCAGCGGCAGCAGCAGCACCACCGCCCCGACCAGCACCAGGATCTTGGTCATCGGCGTCTCGTCGGAGAAGAAGCTGATCACCACCCCGGCCCCCAGCCCGATCCCCGCCGCCAGCAGCAGCCCGGGCAGCACCATGTCGGCCGCCTCCATCAGATCGACCTGCGTCGTCAGCGCCAGGATGATCACCAGCGCCAGCAGGAACGCCCCGACCCACAGGCCCGCATACTGCCCGGCCCGCCGCTTCAGATGCCCGATCCCGACCATGCCGCCGCTCCCGCTGGAACACCGACGTTCACCATGATCGCGCCGCGCCGCGATGTCGAGGCGAGGGGCCCTTGCCACCCCCGCGCGAACGGGGCCAAGTGGGAGGGGGAGGGCCCATGCGTCTCAGCTGGCAGGAAGTTCGATTGCGCGCCGCCGCGTTCGCGGAGCGGTGGGCCGACGACACCTATGAGCAGGGCGAGGCCCAGACCTTCTACAACGAACTGTTCGAGGTCTTCGGCAACAAGCGTCGGGGCCGGGCCGCCTTCGAACGCAGGGTGAAGCTGGCGGACGCCCGCAACGGCCGCATCGACCTGTTCTGGCCCGGCGTTCTTCTGGCCGAGCACAAGTCGGCAGGCGCCGACATGATCAAGGCGTGGAACCAGGCGGTCGACTACCTACCGGGTCTCAAGAGCGACGAGATCCCCCGCCACATCCTCGTCTGCGACTTCCAGACCTTCGCCCTCACCGATCTGGAATCGAGCGACCCGGAACCGCTCCGCTTCAATCTCGCCGACCTGCCCAAACACGTAGAAGCCTTCGGCTTCATCATGGGGGTGGAGAAGCGCACCTTCCGCGATCAGGACCCGGCCAACATCCTGGCTTCGGAACTGATGGCCAAGGTCCACGACGGCCTGCTGGAGGGCGGCTACGAGGGCTCCGATCTCGAACGCTATCTGGTCCGCCTGCTGTTCTGCCTGTTCGCCGACGACACCGGCATCTTCGACCGGGGCGCCTTCCAGCTGCTGATCGAGGGGCGCACGCGCGAGGACGGCTCGGACCTCGGCCTGTGGCTGAACCGTCTGTGGGAAGTCCTCGACACGCCCGAGGACAAGCGCCCCCGCTCGCTGGACGAGGAACTCAACGGCTTTCCCTACATCAACGGCGAACTGTTCCAGAAACGCCTGCCGACCGCCGACTTCACGGCCAAAGGCCGCGAGACCCTGCTGGAGGCCTGCGGCTTCGCCTGGGAAAAAATCAGCCCCGCCATCTTCGGCTCCCTGTTCCAGGGTGTCATGGACACCAAGGCGCGTCGCAAGAAGGGCGCTCACTACACCTCCGAAACCAATATCCTGAAGGTGGTCGAGCCCCTCTTCCTCGACGACCTGCGCGCCGAGTTCGAGCGAGCGAAGAAACTGCCAGTCACCCGCCGTCGCGCTGCCCTCGATGGGCTGCAGGCGCACATGGCGACCCTGACATTCCTCGACCCGGCTTGCGGCTGCGGCAACTTTCTGGTCGTCACCTATCGCGAGTTGCGGCGGCTGGAGACCGAAATCCTGATCGCGCGCTTCAAGGCCGAGGAACTCAGCGCGGGCGAGGCGCGCGGCTTCGACGTCGGCGCCCTGTCGAAACTCAACGTCGATCGCTTCTACGGCATCGAACTGGAGGAATTCCCGGCCCGCATCGCCGAGGTTGCGCTGTGGATGACCGACCACATCGAGAACAACCGCCTGTCGGTCGAGTTCGGCGAACCCTACGCCCGCATCCCGCTGAAGACCGCGCCCCACATCGTCCATGGCGACGCGCTGGAGGTGGACTGGACCACCGTCCTGCGGCCCGAGGCGTGCAGCTACGTCCTCGGCAATCCGCCCTTCATTGGGGCCAAGTATCAATCCGACGATCAGCGCGCCCAGGTGCGCCGGATCGCGGGCCTCGGTGGTTCCGGCGGCACCCTCGACTACGTCGCCGCCTGGTTCATCAAGGCCGGGGACTATGCGGCCCAGGCTGCCCGCGCCCACCTCGCTCCGCCGCCGGATATGACCGACGACGAGGCCCGCCGCTGGAACGCCGCCCAGACCGGCAGCCTGCTGGGCGAAGACCTCGATCTCGGATCACCGTCTCCTCCCCCGCCTGCGGGGGAGGGGGACCGCGCAGCGGTGGAGGGGGCGGCCACGGCGGAGGCGCCAAAGGAGTCCCCCGCCCCCCGCATCGCCTTCGTCTCGACCAACTCCATCACCCAGGGCGAACAGGTGGCCCAGCTCTGGCCCATCCTGTTCCGTCGCTGTCGGCTGGAAATCGCCTTCGCCCACCGCACCTTCGCCTGGAAGTCCGAGGCGCGCGGCGCCGCCCACGTCCACGTCGTCATCATCGGGCTGGCCCGGCGCGGGCAGGAGCCGGAAACGAAGCGGCTTTTCAGCTACGACCACATCAATGGCGACCCAACCGAGAGCGGGCACAAGGCGCTGACGGCGTATCTGTTCGAGCCTGAACGGCCGCAGCTGAGGCACAACATCGTCGTGGGCCGAGCCCGTCCGATTTCGCCCGGCGTGGCACAAATGGACAATGGCAACGTCGCAGCGGATGGCGGGAACCTGGTCTTCGACGAGGCTCGGAACGACGCCATTCTTCGGCAGGAGCCCAATCTTGCCGGACTGATCCGGCCCTTCATCGGGGCCGAGGACCTACTGCATGGCACTACCCGCTACTGCCTGTGGCTGGTGGACGTCCCGCACAAAACAATCGTCGAGAGCAAGGTGCTGCGCGAGGTCATCGTGGCTGTGAGGGAGATGCGGCTCGCCAGCAAGAAGGTCGCTACGCAGGAACGAGCCGACACGGCCGCCCTCTTCACCGAGCGTCGTCAACCTGAGTCCGGCCGCTATCTCGCACTGCCACGGACAAGCTCGGAACGTCGGGACTATCTGCCGCTCGGCTTCCTTGACCACACCGTCATTGCCGCGAACGACCTCCAGATCGTGCCGGGCGCGACACCCTTGCAGTTCGGCGTTCTGCACTCTGCCATGCATAACGCTTGGGCGCGCGTGACTGCGGGGCGTTTGGAGAGCCGCATCCGCTATTCCGCCAAGTTCACCTACAACACCTTCCCTTGGCCCCGCGCCGAGGGCGCCAAGCGCGCCGCCGTGGAGCGGCTGGCCCAGGCCGTGCTGGACGCGCGCGCGGCGCATGAGGGCGCGACGCTGGCCGACCTCTACGATCCCGACCTGATGCCGCCGGACCTGCGAAAGGCCCACCGCGCGCTGGACGAGGCGGTCGACCGCCTCTACCGGCCCCAGCCCTTCGCCTCCGACCGCGACCGCGCCGAACACCTGTTCGGCCTCTACGAAAAGATGACGGCGGGCCTGTTCGCCGCATCTGGCAAGCCCAAACGCCGAAAGAAAGCCGACGCCTGATGGCCTCCGTCACCGACGTTCCTACACACGAAGCGTTCATGTGGCCGATCATCGAGCGACTGAAGGCGCATGGCCGATCAATGAGCATCGCTGAGATGGTCGAGGACGTGAGCCAGCACATGGGGCTGAGCGACGATGTCCTCACCGTCCGCGTGGGCAAATTCAATGAGCTTGCGGTCGCCCAGCGCATGGGGTTCGCCCGTAGCTGGCTGAAGTTGGCAGGCGCGCTCGACAACAGCCAGCGGGGCGTGTGGACGCTGACGCCGAAAGGCGCGGAGATGACGCCCGCCGATGTTGCGGAAGCGATCAAACAGGTCCAACGCACCTACGTCCGCAAGACAAAGACGCCCGCTGGGGATGGCCCTGACATCGGACCCGTCGCGGCTGAAGAGGCGGCCGGGGACTGGAAAGACCAGCTAATGGCGCAGTTGCTGGCACTTGACCCCGCTGCGTTCGAGCGCCTTAGCCAGCGCCTCCTACGCGAGTACGGCTTCATCAAGGTCGAGGTCACCGGCAAGTCTGGCGATGGCGGCATCGACGGCACCGGCGTCCTGCGCGTGAACCTGTTGTCCTTCCACGTCCTGTTCCAGTGCAAGCGCTATTCCGGTTCGGTCGGGGCGGGGGCGGTGCGCGATTTCCGGGGCGCCATGGTCGGGCGCACCGACAAGGGCCTGATCATCACAACAGGCACCTTCACCGCCGACGCTCGACGCGAGGCGACCCGCGACGGCGCGCCCGCGATCGACCTGGTGGACGGCGACGCCCTGTGCGACCTGCTCAAGGACCGCGGCTTGGGCGTGACGGTGCGTATGGTGGAGGAAGTCACGGTCAATGAAGCCGCCTTCGCCGATTTCTGACCAACCCGACCTCTTCGGCGCCCCCTCGGCCCCGCCCGTCTACGTCGTCCCCTACCCCATCGCGGTGAACACCCTCACCCGCACGCTGGAGATGCTCCGGGCCGCCCAGCGCTGGCCCTGGGACCCGGACATGAAGGCCGCACGCATGGAGCGGAACGTGCCCAGGATGCTGGCCGTCCTGCCGCCCGGGGAAGCCGCCGACTGGCGCGCCCGCATCGACGCCGAGGCCGCCCGGCTGGACGCCGCCGCCTGAGCCCTCGTCGGCCTCACTCCCCCTCTCAGCTCGTCCTCCACATCTGCATCACCACCGGCCGCGCATAGTCCCAATTCCAGTCGGCGTCGGAGCCCGGCGGGAGCAGCCTGCCCTCGGCGTCGTAGCCGCGCGGGTGGGACGACCATTTGCGCGCCTCGGCCAGGTCGGCGGCCGCGACCTCCGGGCCCAGCACCGCCGCCCGCCAGTGCTGGGCGAACAGGTTGTGGGCCACGCCGGGCCATTCGCCGGCGATCATCCTGCGCGCCAGCAGATCGGCCTCCTGCTGGATGAGGAGGCGCAGCTCCTCCCACCATTCGCGCGTGGCGGCCTCGCGCGCGGCGGCGCGGTCGGCGGCCTCCTGTTCCGACGGGGCCGGGTCGGGCGGCGGGGGCGCGTCGCCCGCCAGGCG
>JAIEQC010000021.1 GCA_019748055.1 Caulobacteraceae bacterium
CGGCGGGGGGACGGCGGCGCCCAGCTTGGCGGCTTCCTGACGCGCGGCTTCAGCGGCGGCCTTGGCGGCGGCGGCCTCGGCCTGGGCGGCCTGGGCGGCCTCGGCGGCGCGGGCGGCCTGTTCCTTCTGGGCCGCGTCTCGACGGGCGCGTTCCTCGGCGGCCTGACGCTCGCGCTCGGCCTGCTGGCGGGTGGCCAGTTCGATGGCGCGGCGGCGCGCCTCCTGCTCGGACTGCGACAGGCCGCCGGCGTCGGCCGGGGCGGACGGACGCGGTGCCTGCGGAGCCGGAGCCTCGGTGCGCGGACGGGCGACGTCGAAGCCCTGCGGGCGCTGGTGACCGCCGCCCGGAGGGGCCCCGACGCGGCGCTTGGTCTCGACCACCACGGTCTTGGAGCGGCCGTGGCTGAAGCTCTGCTTCACCGTGCCGGCCGCCACCGCGCCGGCCTGGCGCGGCTTGAGGCTCAGCGGCGCACGCGGACCCGTGCCCGAGGGGGTCGGGGTCGTCTTGCCGTCGTTGGTCTTGTCGTTCTCGTCAGTCATCCGGTCGCTTCATCATGACGGCGGAAAAGTCGCCGTCCTCAAACACAAAAAGCCGTGCGGCGCCCCGCCCCGCTAGGGAGCGAAACCCCGCCCGTCTGAAAATCCATCCGGGTCCTCAGCCGCGTCGCCGCGCCATGCGGGCGGCGTCAACGGTCGAAATCCCGCCAGTCGTTCGACCTCGGTGGTCCAGCGATCGGCCCGCCCGCCCTCAAGCAGGACGGCGTGTATCGCATTTTCCAGCCCCAGGGCCAAACTCAAATCGTCCGCGCTGAAAACGCCGCAGACCTTGGGCTGCGGCTGCTGATGCTTCGCCAGCGCCAGAAGCTTGCCGCGCCCGTCGGCGGACCCCTCCGCCGCCTCGACCAGCCAGGCGGCCCGGCCCGACCGGATCGCGGCCGCCGCCTTTTCGAAGCCGGAGATAAGCACGCCCTCGCGCCGGGCAAGCCCCAGCTGGTCCAGACAGCGCCGGAACAGCAGGGTCTCGACCGTCTCCGCCAGGTCGGCGGCGGGCTTCAGCGGCGCCTTGGCCGCCTTGGCGAACAGGTTCTTGGACGCGGCATGGGCGACGGCGTCGCGGGTGGCCTCCACCCACATGCCGCGGCCCGGCAGCTTGCGCGCCAGGTCGGGGGCGACCGAACCGTCCGGGGCGGCGACGAAGCGGATCAGACGAGACTCGTCCATGACCTGGCGGGTGACCAGGTCCCGGCGTTCCCTATCTGCCGTGGCGTCGCGCAGCCCCATGGACGGTCCGGGCCTCCATCACGCGTCTTGGGGCTGATCGTCGGCCTCTTCCGGGGCCTCCGCTTCGCCCGCTTCGGCGTCGCCGCCGCCGAAGACCACGTCGGGGTCGTATTCGCCCTCGGCGTACTCTTCCTCATATTCCGGCTCGGGCTGCGGCAGTTCAGAGGCGTCGATCCAGCCGGCGGCCACGCGGGCCTGCAGGATCAGCATCTCGGCGTCTTCCTGCGCCAGGTTGAAGGACTCGAGCACGCCGGGGACCTTCACCCGCTCGCCGTTCTTCATCTCATAGCCGCCGCGGATCTCGTCGGTGGCCAGGTCGGCCAGGTCCTCGACGGTCTTCACGCCGCCCTCGCCCAGCGCCACGGCGATGGGCAGGGTCACGCCGGGAACTTCCAGCACGCCGTCCTCGACGCCCAGCTCCTTGCGCTTGGCGTCCTGCTCGGCGGCCAGCTTGTCCAGCCAGTCGCGGGCCCGGGCCTGCAGCTCTTCCGCGGTCTCCTCGTCGAAGCCCTCGATGTCCGAGATTTCGTAGGCCTCGACGTAGGCCAGGTCCTCGACGGTGGCGAAGCCTTCGGTGACCAGCAGCTGGGCGATGACCTCGTCGACGTCCAGGGCCTCCTGGAACAGGGCGGTCCGCTCGGCGAACTCGCGCTGACGACGCTCGGAGTCCTGAGATTCCGTGATGATGTCGATCTGCCAGCCGGTCAGCTGGCTGGCCAGGCGCACGTTCTGGCCGCGACGGCCGATGGCGAGAGACAGCTGTTCGTCCGGCACGACGACCTCGACGCGGTCGGCCTCCTCGTCCAGCACCACCTTGGACACTTCGGCCGGAGCGAGCGCGTTCACGATGAAGGTCGGCTCGTCGTTGTTCCACTGGATGATGTCGATCTTCTCGCCCTGCAGCTCGGCGACCACCGCCTGCACGCGCGAGCCGCGCATGCCGACGCAGGCGCCGACCGGATCGATCGAGCTGTCGTTCGACAGCACCGCCATCTTGGCGCGCGAGCCGGCGTCGCGGGCGGCGGCGCGGATCTCGATCACGCCGTCATAGACCTCGGGCACCTCCTGGGCGAACAGCTTGGCCATGAAGCCCGGGTGCGCGCGGCTGAGCATGACCTGCGGACCCTTGGCCTCGGGCCGGACGTCGTAGATGTAGGTGCGGATCCGGTCGCCGATGTTGAACACCTCGCGCGGGATGGAGTCGTTGCGGCGCATGATGCCCTCGCCGCGGCCCAGATCGACGATGGTGTTGCCGTATTCGACGCGCTTGACCGTGCCGTTGACGATCTCGCCCACGCGGTCCTTGAACTCTTCGTACTGGTTGGCGCGCTCGGCGTCGCGGACCTTCCCCATCACGACCTGACGGGCCATCTGGGTCTGGACGCGGCCGAACTCGAACGGCGGCAGGTCCTCGACGTACTCCTTGCCGACCACAGCCTCCGGGTCGCGCTTCAGGGCGTCCTTCAGGCGCACCATGGCGCTGTCGTTGAACTCTTCCAGCTCGTCTTCCGGCTGCCAGTCGTCCTCGACGATGGTGACGTGGCGCGTCAGGGACATCTCGCCCGTCTTGGGGTCCATCTTGGCGCGGATGTCGTGGTGGGCGCCGTAGCGGGACTTGGCGCCCTTCTGCACGGCCTCCTCGATCGCCTCGATGACGATCTCCTTGTCGATGTTCTTCTCGCGCGCGACCGCGTCGGCGATCTGGAGAAGTTCGAGACGGTTCGCGGAAACGCCAACGGCCATGTTCGGTCCTCAGTCTTCTTCGGTTTCTTGACGGGCGGCGCGCTTCTCGGCCCCCGCCTTCATGAGTTCGTCGGTCAGCACCAGCTTGGCGTCGGCCAGCCAGGCGAAGGGCAGAAGGGCGGTGTCCTCCTCGCCCTCCAGGTCGATGAGGACGTTGTCGTCCTCGACGCCGGCCAGCACGCCCTTGAAGCGCTTGCGGCCCTCGACCATGCGGTCGGTCTCCAGCCGCGCCTCGAAGCCCTCGAAGGTGTCGAAGTCCTCCATACGGGTCAGGGGCCGGTCGATGCCGGGCGACGACACCTCCAGCAGATATTCGCCGGCGATCGGGTCGGCGGCGTCGAACACCTCCGACACCGCGCGGCTCAGCCGGGCGCATTCCTCGACCGAGATGTCGTGATCCGACGGACGCTCGGCCATGATCTGCAGGCGCCGCCGCTGGGTCCCGCCCATCAGCCGCACGCGCACGACCGCCAGGCCCAGCGTCTCGGCGACGGGCTCGATCAGCTCCAGCAGCTGGCGATCTTCGGCGGTCTTGGCCTTCAAGGCGGGCGCGATCCAAAACAAAAGCGGCGGACCGTCCGGGCCGCCGCTTCACACGGCGCCGTTAGGACGCCGGTCTAACGATGTGGGGCCGCATATAGACCTCTCGCCCGGCCTTGTCAGCCCCCGACCTGAATCGTCGCGAACGCGCGCACCGGGAAAGTGCCGAACCCCTTCACCTTGGGCGGGGCGGCGGTGAAGCGGAAGCCGGCGTCGGGCAACAGCTCCAGCCCGCGCATGTGCTCCACGATGGGAACGCCGGCGCCCAGCAGGCGGGAATGAACCGGCCGGGCGCGGGTCCGCGTGTCGTCGATGTTGTGGGAATCGATCCCCACCAGCGCCGCACCGGCCGCAACCAGCCGTTCCGCCGCGGTGGCCGTCAGGAACGGGTGCCCTTCGTAATAGGCCTCGGTCCGCCAGTGTCGGCTCCATCCCGTGTGGACCAGAACGGCCTTTCCGGCGAGGTCGAGCCCCTCGAACAGGTCGGCGTCCACCGCCATACGGTCGCCGGCGCGAACCACAAGTCCCGGCAGATCGGCGACGCGCTCCAGACCCACCTGCGAAAGGTCTTCGCCATCAGCGTAGCGATGAAAAGGCGTGTCCAGATAGGTCCCCGTGTTGCCGACCATTGTGATCTGGCCGATCTGGAACTCCGTGCCCGGATCATAGGCGGCGCGCGAGGCCTCGCGGCTCAGCCAGTCGCAGACGTGCGGCGCGGGCAGACCCTTGTAGGTCACCATGCCGTCCTCGATGACGTGGCTGAGGTCTATCAAGGTCACGCGCGCACGAACTCCAGAAAGATCGGCGGGGTGTCGCCCAGCCGCTTCTCCTCATAGCGGGTGACGACGTGATCGGCCGGGGCGATGCGCCAGTCGTTGGGACCTTCCGCCTGCCACGTCAGGCCTGGCGTCGCCTGAAGGCGCTCCAGCGCCCAGTCGGCATAGTCCTTCCAGTCGGTCACGAACCTCAGACGCCCGCCGGGCTTCAGCACGCGCACCAGTTCGGCCGTGAACTCCGGCTGGATCAGGCGACGCTTGTTGTGCCGCGCCTTCTGCCAGGGGTCGGGGAACAGGATGAAGACCCGGTCCAGCGACGCGTCCGGCAGGGCGGCGACCACATCGCGGCCATCGTCGGGGTGGATTCGGACGTTCGTCAGCCCGCCCTCGTCCACGTAGCGCAGGGCCGACGCCACGCCGTTGACAAAGGGCTCGCAGCCGATGACCAGCACGTCCGGCCGGCGCTCGGCCTGGGCCGCCATGTGCTCGCCGCCGCCGAAGCCGATTTCCAGCCACGCCTCGGCCGCGCCGGGCATGAGGGTCGCCGGATCGACCGGGCCGGCCTTGGGGTCGGGCACGCGAATGGACGGCAGCAGGGTGTCTAACAGCGCCGCCTGCCGCGGCTTCACCGCCCGCGACTTGATGCGGCCGAACGAGCGGAGGGGCGGGTGGGCGGGGGCGGACATGGGGGCGCTTCCTAACCTTTCTCCCCTTGCGGGAGAAGGTGGCGGCCGAAGGCCGACGGATGAGGGATCGCGCATGCCGCCGGTGTGGCCATATCAAGAGAAAAAAGGGGCCGCCTGAGCGACCCCTCATCCGACCTCGCTTCGCGAGGCCACCTTCTCCCGCAAGGGGAGAAGGGCGTCATATCAGGCCAGCGCCTTCAGCTTCTCGACCAGATCGGTCTTTTCCCAGCTGAAGCCGCCGTCTGTGTCAGGTTTCTGGCCGAAGTGGCCGTAGGCGGCGGTGCGGGCGTAGATCGGCTTGTTCAGGCCCAGGTGCGTGCGGATCGCGCGCGGCGTGGCGCCGCCGATCAGGGCCGGCAGCTCGCGCTCCAGCACCTCTTCGGCGATCCTGCCGGTGCCGTGCAGGTCGACATGGACCGACTGGGGCTGGGCCACGCCGATGGCGTAGGACAGCTGGATGGTGCAGCGGTCGGCGAGGCCGGCGGCGACGACGTTCTTGGCCAGATAGCGTGCGGCGTAGGCGGCCGAGCGGTCCACCTTGGTCGGGTCCTTGCCCGAGAAGGCGCCGCCGCCGTGCGGGGCCGCGCCGCCATAGGTGTCGACGATGATCTTGCGGCCCGTCAGACCGGTGTCGCCGTCCGGTCCGCCGATCTCGAAGATGCCGGTCGGATTGATGTGCCAGACGGTCTCGTCGGTGATGAAGTCGGCGGGCAGGACGTCGCGAACGACGGGCTCCACGACCTTGCGCACGTCGGCCTGGGTCAGCCCCTTCGCGTGCTGCGTCGAGACGACGATCGAGGTCGCGCGCACCGGCTTGCCGTTCTCGTAGAACAGGGTGACCTGGCTCTTGGCGTCGGGCTCCAGCGCCTTCTCGCCGGCGTGACGCAGGGCGGCGAGGCGGCGCAGGATCTCGTGGCTGTAGGCCAGGGTGGCCGGCATCAGTTCCGGCGTCTCGTTCGAGGCGTAGCCGAACATGATGCCCTGGTCGCCGGCGCCCTCGTCCTTGTCGTCGGTCGCGTCGACGCCGACGGCAATGTCGACCGACTGGCCATGCAGGTGGTTCGAGAACTCGAACGTCCTCCAGTGGAAGCCGTCCTGTTCATAGCCGATGTCGCGCACCGCGGCGCGGACGGCGTCCTCGATCTCGCCCTCGATGTTCCCAACCCAGCCGCCGTTCTCCCAGATGCCCTTGCCGCGGATTTCTCCGGCCAGGACGACGCGGTTGGTGGTGGTCAGGGTTTCGCAGGCCACACGGGCCTCGGGATCCTTGGCTAGGAACAGGTCCACGATGGTGTCGGAGATCCGGTCCGCGACCTTGTCGGGATGGCCCTCCGAAACGCTCTCGGACGTGAAGTGGAAGGTCGAACGGCTCACGGGCGGCTCCTGCGAAAGGCGAGGGCCGAAGCCATATAAAGATATCCTTATATGTGCAAGCCGCCCGCTCAGCCGCGCGCACGCGCGCTCCGGATCAGTTGCGCCGTGCGTTCCGGCCCCAGCTGGTGGTTCAGGCTGATGCGCGACTTCCCATCCGGGCCCATAAGCCAGATCGCGAGAGAGTGGTTCATGGTGTAGCCCTCCCCCTCTCCGACCTTCTCGTAATAGGCGCCGTAGGCCCGCGCGACCGAGGCGATCTGGTCCGGCGTGCCGGTCAGTCCGATGACGCCGGGCGGGAAGCCCTCGCTGGAGAGGTAGTTCTTGAGCATCTGGGGCGTGTCGCGCTCGGGGTCCACGGAAACGAAGATCACCTGCAGATCCTCGCCCTGGGCGCCCAGCTCGCGCTTGGTGGCGTCGATCATGGCCAGGGTCGTGGGACAGTAGTCGGGGCAGTAGGTGAAGCCGAAGAAGACCAGGCTCCAGCGGTCCTTCAGGATGTCCTCGGTCACCTGTCGCCCGTCCTGGTCGGTAAGGACGAAGGGACCGCCGACCTGGGGCTGGCCCGTGCCGCCGGCCTGGATCGACATGCCCGCCGCGCCGGCGGCCGGCGCGGCCTTTTCGCGTGCGCCCACGACCAGGAGGGTGACCAGCGCCAAGGCCAGGGCGATGCCGGACACGGCGGCGGCGAACAGAATGACGGTGCGGCGCGGCAACGCAGGCCTCCGGGACGGGTCGTGAAGGGAAGTCGGGGCGTCTATAGGGACCGGGTGAGCCCTCTGGAAGCCGACTCCGCGCCGCACGCCGCCCGCCCGGGCTGGACCGACCTGCCGCGCCGCGGACGGGGGCTGTCGCTGCGCACCCTGATCATCCTGCGCTGGATGGCGGTGACGGGGCAGAGCGCGACCATCTTCGTGGCCACTGCCGTCCTGCACTTCGATTTGCCCCTGATGGCGTGCATGGCGGCGATCGCGGCGGGTGCCGGCTTCAACCTGTACGCCACCTCCGAGCTGAAGACGCTGGACCCCCATCCGGCGGACGGGCGGCGCACGGCGCTGCATCTCGGCTTCGACATGATGCAGCTGACGGTGCTGCTGGCGCTGACAGGGGGGCTTCAGAACCCCTTCTGCCTGCTGCTGGTCGCGCCGGTGACGGTGGCGGCGGCGTCGCTGCCGGCGCGGCAGGCGCTGGCGCTGGGCACACTGGCCCTGCTGGCGGCGGTCGCCCTTTTCCACTGGTCCATGCCCCTGCCGTGGGCCAAGGGGACGGAGCTGGACCTGCCGCCTCTCTATCGATTCGGCATCGGCCTGGCGCTGGTGACCGGCGTGGTCTTCACCGCCACCTACGCCTGGCGGGTCGCGGCCGACGCGGAGAAGCTGGAGCTGGCGCTGGCCACCACCCAGGACGTGCTGCAGCGCGAGCAGCGGCTGGCGGCGCTGGGCGGTCTGGCGGCGGCGGCGGCGCACGAACTGGGCACACCGCTGGCGACCATCCAGGTCGTGGCCAAGGAGATGCGGCGCGCCGCTTCGTCAGATCCGGCGCTGCTGGAGGACGCCCAGCTGATCCTGGAGCAGGCCGAGCGGTGCCGCGACATCCTGAAACGCCTCAGCCAGGCCCCGGAGGACGACGGAGCCCTGTCGGGCGCGGTCAGTCTGCGCGCCCTGCTGGAAGAGGTGATCCAGCCGCACCGCGGCTTCGACCTGGACTTCGAGGCCGCGGTGCGCACCCGGTCGGGCGACCGGCCGCCGCACGTACGCCGCCTGCCGGAGGTGGTGCACGGCCTGTCGACCTTGGTGGAAAACGCCGCCGACTTCGCCGCCGCCGCCGTGCGGGTCGAGGCGGTGGTGGACGCGGGGTGGATCGAAGTCTCCGTCCTGGACGACGGTCCTGGGTTCGCCGCCGACATCCTGCCGCGGCTGGGCGAGCCCTATGTGACGAGCCGCCCGCAGGGCAAGGCGCGGCGCGCCCTGACGGCCCAGATCGCCGCGGCGGCACAGGCGGCGTCGGGCCGCCGCAACCGCAAGGGCGCGCCGGCGGCCGCAGCCGCGGTCGCGCCCAGCCAGGGCGGGATGGGACTGGGCTTCTTCATCGCGCGCACCCTTCTGGAACGCAGCGGCGGGGAGGTGTCGGTGGGTTCCGCCGAACAGGCCGATCCGCCCATGAAGGGAGCCCGCGTCACCGTGCGATGGCCGCGACCTGCGCTCGAATCGTCGCAGGCGGCTTGACGCGCTTTCGTCCGAACGCGGACGCTCCGACATGAACGGTTCAAAGGAGTTCTCCATGACCGACGCCGACGCCCGCGTGGCCGCGCTCGCCGACAAGTCCCTGCTGCTGCTCGACGACGATCAGGCGCTCCGCAACCGCATGGGCCGCGCGCTGGAAAGTCGCGGGTTCGAGGTCGTGACCGCCGCCTCGGTGGCCGAGGCGGGCGTGGCCCTGGCCCAGCGCGTGCCGGCTTTCGCCGTGCTGGACATGCGGCTAGAGGACGGCAACGGGCTGAAGGTCGTCGAGATGATCCGCGACCGGCGCGAGGACGCCCGCATCGTCATGCTGACCGGCTATGGCGCGATCGCCACGGCCGTGGCGGCGGTGAAGGCCGGGGCGGTCGACTATCTGCAGAAGCCCGCCGACGCCGACGACGTGGTCAAGGCCTTGCTGATGACCGGCGAGGCGCCCGAGCCGCCTGAGAACCCCATGAGCGCCGACCGCGTGCGGTGGGAGCACATCCAGCGCGTCTATGAGCTTTGCGACCACAACGTCTCGGAGACGGCGCGACGCCTCGGCATGCACCGACGCACGCTGCAGCGAATCCTGGCCAAGCGGGCGCCCCGCTAGGGTCTGAGCGCGCGCATCGCGGCCAGACGTCCGAACGCCAAGGTCAGGGCCTTTCTGCGTGCCGGGGCCAGCGGCATCGGCGTCGCTTCTCGAATGACCGCGCCGCCGAAGCCGTCGGCGACCATAAGGCCGCAGTCGCCGTCGATCAGGTCGTGCGGAAAGCCGGGGTCGACGGCGAAGTAGAAGGCGTCGCAGAAGGGGCCGTACTCGCGCCATTTGTGGTCGCAGCGGAAGTCCTCGAGCCCGGACTTCACCTCGACGATGACGATCTCGCCGCGCGGGCCCAGCGCCATGACGTCGGCGCGCCGGCCGTTGGGCAGACCCACCTCCAGCAGCGGCGCATGGCCCATGTCGCCCAGCAGCCGCGCCGCCCCGCGCGTCACCGCCAGCGTCGTCTCCGGCCGGGAGAAGACGAGATCGATCTGCAGAGCCGCGGCCGCCATGCCCGCATATGTTCCGGTTGTGTTCCAGAGGTCAAGCGGCCGGCCGACGAACGGGGACGGGGCCGAGACCCCGTCCCCCTACGACGTCATCCCGGCAGCGCTTTCCAGAACACGACCTTGTCCTCGCCGGGCGAATAGAAGGCCGGAATGCGCGCGACCTCGACGTAATCAAGACTGCGGTAAACGGCCCGCGTGCGGTCGAACTCCGGCAGGCCGGAAGTTTCGACCAACAAGATCCGTCCTCCGCGAGCGGCAAGCGCCGCCTCCAGATGACGGGTCAGGCGTGACCCGACGCCTTTGCCCTGCTCCGTTTCATGCACGGCGATCAGCAGGAGATTCCAAGTCTGGTCGGTCAGTCGCTCTGGGGCGCAATAGACCAGGCCGATGATCGTGTCGTTCCGTGACGCGACGAACCAGAGTTCACCGCCGGGGTCGGCGCCCAGGTAGGCCGCCGTCATGTCGTGGAGCATCTCGCCCGGAAAGAGGCCGGTCGAATCGACGACGGCTTTTGCGGCGATCAGGTCTTCGGCCAGAAGCGGCCGGATGATCAGTGTGTTCAACGCAGTTCTCGCTGTTTGATTTCAGGCATGAAAAAGCGCTCGCCCAAAGGCGTCGCGAAATCCGAGCGCTCTTCCTTTGAAGAGCGCGCCTGAATCAGGCGGTGCGTGCGAAAACTGGCAAAAAGTCTCCTGCCGTGCGGCTTTGGGAGCTTAAGACTTCGCCCCCTTGCTCCTGCAAGCCGCCTCAGCCGCCCGTCGTCACCACCCGCGAGGTGTCCAGACCCAGCTGGCGCGCGCGGGCCAGGGTCTGGCTGCGGACGGCGGCGGACGGGCTCTGGCTGCGGTGCCAGATCCACCAGTCGGACTTGTTGGGCAGGGCCAGGATGGCCCAGCTGTAGTCGGGGGCGTGGGCGTAGACCCAGTAGTTCTGGCCGGCCAGACCGCCGAAGCTGAGCGCGCCGCGCAGGGTGAAGCGGAACTTGGCGTTGTTGTCGGCGTCGATGCGGGCGGTGGCCCGCAGGGTCTCGTTCCGGCCGTCCGCCCTGCGGGTGCAGGTGACCGTCAGACCATAGCGGTCGGCGCGGTTCGTGGCCGTGAAGTCGATCTGGGCGCGGCTGCAGTCCTTCTGCACGTCGTTCGGGCTGCGGGCGATCTCGAACCAGGTGCCGTCGAAGCGGTTCAGGTCCAGGCCCGAGACCTGGGCCCGGGCGGCGGGGGCCGCGAGGGTCAGCGTCAGCGTCAGCGTCAGCGCGGCGGCGGCGGCGAGGGCGTGTCGCAAGGGCGGTCTCCCGAGGTGGATCGATCCGTCAGATACGCGGAGAAGCGGTCAGCGGTTGCCCCGGCGCCCCCGCCACTGGTCCCGCGTTTGGCCCCACCTGTCGACCCGCGCGTCCTGGAACGGCGGCGGCAGGCGCGTGGGGCCGAGGTTGGTCGAGCCCAGCCGTTCGGCCAGCCGCTGGGACGGCACGTTGTCCGGATCGATGCAGTGGATGACCTCGGTCCAGCCCAGCACGTCGAAGGCGTGGTCCAGCGCCGCCCTCGCCGCCTCAACGCCGTAGCCCTTGCCTTGCGCGTCGGGATGCAGGCCCCAGCCGACCTCGGTCCCCGGCCAGCCCAGCGGCGTCCATGGCCCGATCCGCCCGACCCACAGGCCGGACGCCTTCTCGATCAGGCTGAACATCGCCACGCCGGTCAGGGTCCACGCCCCGGCCATGGTCATGAAGCCGCGCCACGCCGTCTCGGGCGGCTGGACCCCGCCGATGAAGCGGGAGGCCTCCGGATCCGCCATCATCTCTGCCCACCGCGGGAAGTCGGCCATCGCCGTGGGGCGCAGGATCAGGCGCTCCGTCTCCAGCGTCGGTCCGGGCGCGAACCCGTCGGTCACAGCAGATACTCCCGCTCCAGCTCATAGTGGCTGCCGTCCTGCGTCAGGACGCTGGAGTACAGGCCGAACCGGTCGACCCGCGCGGGCGGCGAGGCCAGCAGGTTGTGATTGGTGATCCAGGCCCCGATCCGCGCCGGGTCCGCCTGCGGCTTCAGATAGGCGAGGGTGACGTGCGGCCTGTAGGCGCGCGCCTCCAGCTTCAACCCCGCCCGCTCGCCCGCCGCGCGGCAGCGCCCGGCCAGCACGTTCAGTCGCTCGTTCGCCGCGACCCCGGCCCAGATCGCGTGGGTCCGATGCCCCTCGCCGAAGGCGCCGACGCCCGACAGCGCCAGATCGAAAGGTCCGCCCGTCGCGGCGCGCTCCAGCTCGGCGGCCAGATCGTCCGCCGCCCGTTCGCCGACTTCGCCATAGAAGGCCAAAGTCACGTGCAGGGCCTCGACCGGGCGCCAGCGCGCGCCGGGCAGGCCGGTCTGGCGCCGCGTCAGCGGCTCGGCCAGGTCGAAGGGCAGGGCGAGGGCGGCGAACAGCCGGATCATGCGGCCTTTCGTAGCGCCCGGAACGGCCGGCCCCAAGTCCGGTTTTCCTTGCGTCAATCCCGCACCGCCCCGATATTCGCGGGCGAACCCGGAGCCTCCGGGGAGTTTTGGGAGATCGAACTCGCGATGAGCGACTTCAACAACGGATACGCCCGCCCGCTGCCGCAGACGGCCGACATGTCCGTCGACGCCGGCCTGCGCGCCTTCATGCTGGGCGTCTACAACAAGCTGGCGCTGGGTCTCGTCGTGGCCGGTGCGCTGGCCTACGTCACCGGCAACGTGCCGGAAGTGCAGCAGCTCTTCTTCGCCCAGACGGCCGACGGCCGCGTGGGCCTGACCATGCTGGGCATGATCGTGCAGTTCGCGCCGCTGGTCCTGCTGTTCGGTTCGATGTTCTTCATGAAGAATCCGACTGCCGGCGGGGTGAACCTGCTGTACTGGGCCGTGGTCGCCTCGATCGGCGCCTCGATGGGCCTGCTGTTCCTGATCTACACCGACGCCTCGATCGCCTCGACCTTCTTCATCACGGCGGCGGCTTTCGGGGGCCTGAGCCTGTTCGGCTACACCACCAAGAAGGATCTGGCCCCGATCGGGACCTTCCTGATCATGGCTGTGATCGGTCTGATCATCGCCTCGGTGGTCAACATGTTCATGCAGTCGGGCATGCTGTACCTGATCATCTCGGGCGCGGGCGTGCTGATCTTCTCGGGCTTGATCGCCTACGATACCCAGCGGCTGAAGATGACTTACTACGCCCTGGGCGGAAACCAGGCGGCGCTGGGCGTGGCGACGGGCTTCGGCGCCCTGAGCCTGTTCATCAACTTCGTGAACCTGTTCCAGTTTCTGCTCGCCTTCCTGGGCAACCGCGAATAGGTCCAAAAAGGCCCTTGCGGGGCGTGTGGCGGGTCCGCTATACGCCCCGCTCTCGACTGAGAGCGCGGGCGTAGCTCAGGGGTAGAGCATCACCTTGCCAAGGTGAGGGTCGGGCGTTCGAATCGCCTCGCCCGCTCCAGTCAGAGACCGAAGAAGGCTCCGCTCCGGCGGGGCCTTTCTTGTTTTCGGCCCCCTCATGCGTCAGCCTTTCCCGGAGACGGGAGGCGGGAATGGATCACTCCGAGGCGATCGAGCGCGAGGCGGGCAAGCGGCTGGACGCCTTCGTCGACGCCGCCTTCGCCTTCGCCGTCACCCTGTTGATCATCGCGGGCGCCGAGCCGCTGACCGGGTTCGCCGATCTGGGGCGGGCGCTGTCGCACGTGCCCGCCTTCGCCGCCGGCTTCGCTCTGGTGACCATGTTCTGGTCCGCCCACCGCGGCTTCGGGCGGCTGACGTCCGCGCGGGGCGGGGCGATCGGCCTGATCAGCCTGGCCATCGTGTTCACTGTCCTGGTCTACGTCTTCCCGCTGCGCCTGCTGACCGAGACGGGCATGGGCTGGATTTCCGGAGGACTGCTGCCGGGCGCGGAACTGATCCAGGAGATCGGTGACCTCCGGGGCATCTTCGTCTCCTACGGGATCGGCTTCGCCTTCCTGAGCGGCCTGTTCGTCCTGTTGAACCACGTGGGCCGCCCGCACGCACATGACGCGGCGGCGCGCGCGGCGCTTAGCGCGGCGCGGGACGTCTGGCTGATGTGCGTGGCGGCGGGACTGGTCTCGGCCGGACTGGCGGCGTCGCCCGTGCTGGCCGTCGCACCCTGGGCGCCCGGCTTCGCCTATTGGCTGATCCCGGCCGGCATCGGCCTGTACTACGGCCTGAAGCGCAAGCCCGCGACGGAGCCCGAGCCCGCCGCCTAGAGGCCCAGCGCCGCCTTCACGTCGCGCCAATCGACCATCTTGAAGTTCTGCTGTCCCGGATTGGGCGCGTCCTCGTGGTCGTGGAAGGCCAGAGCGCCCTCCGGGAAGGAGCCGATCGGCCCGGAGATGGCGTCCAGGCCGTCGGTCTGGGTGACGCCGTCGATGGTCGGGCCGTCTACGATGGCGAAGCGGCCGACGTAGCCGTGTTGGTCGCCCTCGATCCGGAACACCGGATAGGTGCTGTCGCCCTGGCTGGAGACGATCAAATACTCGACCCCCCGGTCGCGCATGATGGTCAGGCCCTCGACGTCGTCCTTGATGCGGATCCGGTCGACGCGGGCGATCTCCGTCGGCGTGGTCGGGCCGGCGGGGTCGAAGTCGAAGCGCCATACGCCGACGTCCTCCTCGCCGACATAAAGGGCGTCGGCGGCGTCGTTGACGACGCAGCCTTCCAACTGGCCGCCCAGTGTCAAGACGCGCGGCGCGCCGATCACCGGCCCGGTAGGTCCCGCCTCGATCGTCATCTGGTGCACCGTGCCCGCCTTGGTGGTGACGACCAGGAAGAACACCTCGCCGCGTCGCCCCATGCAGAACCCATAGGGCTCGTAGGCGGTCGGCATGAACCAGTAGTTGGTGGTCGACAGGGTCGCCGGGTCGAACAGATAGAGGTTCACGCCGTTGGCTCCGGGCGCGTCGTTGCTGGCCCCCACCAGAACACGCTCGCCGGCCCAGACCCGGTAACCCGGGCGCAAATCGACATTGTTCACCGGGCCGGACGGCAGAAATTCCCGCACCGAGCCGTCCATGTTGTGGACGTAAAGGCCGTCCGACTTGTCGGTCCCGAACATGACCGCGCGCGACGGGTCGCGAGGATCCGCCCAGAAGGCCGGATCGTCCGCGTCGACCTCCGGATCGGTGGTCACCACCGTCTCCACCGACGCCATCACGGCCCTGGCCGGATCGCCCGGCGCCATCATGCCCTGGGGACCCCGATCCTCGACGGTCGCGCAGGCGGCCAGCAGCACGGCTGAGGCGGTCAGGACGAACAGGCGCATGGTGATTTTCTCCCCGGCAAGGCGCCGGGTCGCATCGCCCGCATGACCTCGTCAAGCGTGCGGAGCGTCCGTCACCAAACGATGATCTTTCCGCAGATCAGCCGTCACGCAGACGTCGCCGGAGCGTCGCGGAGCGGGCCTAGAGGCGATTTCCGACGTCGGGACGAAAGGTCGCCCGGCGCCTCGGGGGAATTCCATCACATGCGCATCAAGCTGTTCATGGGCGCCGCGCTCGCGCCGCTCGCCTTCGCCACGGCCGTCATCGCCCAAGACGCCGAACAGGACGGTCCGGTCACCGCCGTCGAGGACGTCATCGTCACCGGCCAACCCGCGCTGCGGAACCGGACCGACGACGTCGTTCCGACCCTTTCCTATGATCTCGACTACTTCCAGCGTTTCGAGCCGCTTACCGTCGGCGACGCCCTGAAGCGCGTGCCGTCCGTCACCTTCCTCTCGGACGTGCTGGAATCCGACGGCGCGCGCCTGCGCGGCCTGGATCCGGGCTACACCAAGATCCTGATCGACGGCGAGGAGGTCCCCGGCGCCGGCGTGGATCGCTCGTTCTTCGTCGACCGCATTCCCGCAGAGCTGATCGAGCGGGTCGAGGTGGTGCGCTCGTCCTCGGCCAACCGCTCCGGCGACGCCGTGGCGGGCACGATCAACATCGTCCTGCGCGACGCCGTCTCGCTTGACGGCGGCTACGTCCGTCTGGGCGCGATCGCCTTCCCGGACAGCGAATACGGTCAGTTCGGCGGCACCTACGGCGCGGTGTGGGGCGGTGAAGCCCTGGGCGGCCGCCTGCTGCTCGGCGCCAACGTGCAGGACCGTCGCAATCCGAAGGACAAGTACAGCCAGCGCTTCGACGAGCCGGGCGGCACGCTCGACAACACCGAGGTGCAGACGGACGTGCGCGACGGCACGGATTACGCCTTCAACGTCGCCTATGAGACCGAGATCGGCGGCGGCGTATTCGACATCGCCGGCGTCTTCGTGCGCACCGACCGCTATCAGGACGAGGATTCGATCGAGTACCGCGGCGGCGTGGAGAACGCGGCGAACCTGCTGACGATCAACGACAACGACCTCGACATCCGCACCGACAACCTGTCGATTCGTTCCAGCTACGAGCGCGACATGCTTGGCGGGGAGACCGAGTTCAAACTGGCCTACGCCTCGATCAGCGACGAACAGTACGAGTTCGAGAGCGAGTCCGAGTACCTGCGCGACGCCGTCATCTTCCCCGACGAGGACCGGTTCACGCTCGATTCGACCCGCGTCGACATACAGGATGAAGAATGGAAGGCGGCGATCGAACACGAGATCGATCTGTCGAACGGCGTTGAGCTTGAGTTCGGCCTGCAGGGCAACTGGAAGACCCGCGACAGCTTGATCACTGAAACGCCGCGCATCCGCTTCAACGTGCCGAACGCCCCCGCCCCGCGGCCGGCGGTCCCGGCCTTCGGCGCCTTCGCCCCGGTTCCGGGCGGCGACGTGACGATCGAGGAGACCCGCCTCGACCCCTACGTCATGCTCTCCGGCGAGAACGGCGCCCTGACCTGGGAAGCCGGGCTGCGCTACGAGACCACCGACACCACGATCACGGACCGGACGGCGGCCCCGGCCGACCGCGTCAACGAAAGCGAAGAGGCCGAGCTTCTGCCCTCCGCCAGCTTCCGCTGGGCGCTGAGCGAGGACGACCGGATCATCTTCTCCGCCGCCCGCACGGTCCGCCGCCCCAATTTCAACTTCCTGTCGCCGGCGGTGCTGGAAGAGGAATTCGGCGACAGCGACTTCGTCGGCAATCCGGACCTGAAGCCGGAAGTCGCCATCGGCTTCGATCTGGGCTTCGAGCGTCGTCTGGGCCGGCGCGGCGTGGCCGGGATCAACGTCTTCTATCGCGACGTCCAGGATCTGATCGAGGAGACCAACACCGGGGCGGTCGGCTCGGGCGGCGCGGGCACCTTCGTCTACACCGTGGACAACGTCGGCGACGGCAAGGTGTACGGCGTGGAGTTCGACCTTTCGACCCCGCTGGACTTCATCGGCATGGACGCCACCGGCGTGTTCCTGAACTACTCCTGGCTGGACTCCGAGATCACCGACTTCCTCAGCGAGCGCCGTTTCAACAGCCAGTCGGACTATGTCTTCAACACCGGCTTCACCCAGGATCTGCCGACCTGGGGGGCGGCCTTCGGCGCCACCTACCGCAAACAGGGCGACGCCTTCAGCCGCGTGCTGGCCGAGGAGGTGACCACCAGCTACGGCGCGGATCTCGAAGTCTTCGTCGAGAAGCAGTTCGGGTCGAACGTCGTGGTGCGTCTGACGGGGTCGAACCTGCTGGACTCGTCCAAGGACGAGACTTTCGACAAGTTCGCCAACGTCGCCGACCAGACCGCGCGTGACTACGACGAGTACGAGCTCGAAACCGAGAGCGCCGGGCCCGTCTATCAGCTGGTGATGCGCGTCGCGTTCTAAGCCTGATCCGGGGCGACCCGGGGGCGGTCGAAGGGGCCGGGCGGCGACGTTCGGCCCCTTCTTCGTGCCGAAACGGGACGGCGGCGCTGGACCGCGCGGCGGCGTCGTTCTAGTCGCCTTCGGGGCGAGCGGTTCGCCTCTTGCAAGAAGCCCGCGAGGCGCCGCCGGGCGCCTCATTTCGGGATGGAGCGCGCGACGTCATGGTCATGGAAGGTCAGATCGACTGGACCCTGGTGTTCGCCGTGCTGGCGGTGGCCGGTCACGTCGTGGCGCTTCTGGCCTGGATCTGGGCCCTGACCCGCAAGACGCGGACCGAGGCGACGGGCGGCGCGCTGGACGCCGCCGTGCGCCGCGCCGAGACCGCCGAGACCCGTCTGCTGGAAATCCTGAATGCCATTCCCGTGGCCCTGGTCGAGACCGACAAGCAGGGCAAGTTCGTCTTCGCCAACCGCGCCGCGCACCAGCTGCTGGGCCGCCGTGACGCCGAGTTGCTGGGCCTGCGCTTCCACTCGGCGACCTGGGGCATCACCTATCCCGACGGCCGTCCCATTCCGCCCGACCTGCTGCCCAGCGCGCGGGCCCTGCGCGGCCAGACGGTCAAGGGGTTCCAGCACCTGCTGGCCAACCCGGCCACGCGGCGCAAGATGCTGGTCTCGGTCACCGCCATGCCGATCGAGACGGCGACCGGCGAGATCGTCGGCTCCACCGCCGCCATCGTCGAGACCGACGGCCTGACCCAGCCGGTCATGGAGCCGGAGGCGCCCATCGCCGCCGAGACTTCCGCGTCCGACGGCCTGGTGCGGCGCGTGTTCGACTCG
The DNA here is from genome assembly GCA_019748055.1 of Caulobacteraceae bacterium. Lineage (GTDB taxonomy): Bacteria > Pseudomonadota > Alphaproteobacteria > Caulobacterales > Caulobacteraceae > Brevundimonas. The sequence continues at coordinate 18,234 of JAIEQC010000021.1, forward strand.
GCCTCCAGCGCCCTGGTGGTCCTCGACCCGGACGGGCGGGTGCGCGAGGCCAATCCGGTGGCGCGGTCGCTGAGCGGACGCGAGGATCTGATCCTGGGGGGCGACTTCGCCGACCTGTTCCTGGGCGAGGACGAGCGCGTCGAGGCGCGGCAGACGCTGCACGCCGCCATGTCCGCCCCGGTCGGCGAGGCGGAGCCGCTGGACGTGCGGTCTGGCCGGGCCGCCGGGACGCGCTGGCGCCTGCTGCCCCTCCTTTCGGACGACGGCGTCGTCGAAGCCTTGCTGGCCGCCGGCGAACGCGCCGGGCCCGATGCGGACGCTCCGGCCGACCCGGCCCCGTCCGAGCCCGTCGAGGACCTGCGCCCCGAACTGGAGGCCCTGCGCGCCCGCGCCGAGGCCGCCGAAGCCGAGGCCG
>JAIEQC010000033.1 GCA_019748055.1 Caulobacteraceae bacterium
GGCGCCCAGCTGCGGGGCGGCGCCACGGCCGTGCAGGCCTCCGAAACCGCCCGCCGCGCCCGCGCCCGCGCCGCGACCGTCGCCTGTGCCCATCCCGACCTGAAGCTGGTCGCCGGCCGCGTCGATCAGGCCTTCGCCGGCTGGTCGCGCATGCCCCGCATGGAGTTTCCCGGCCTGACCGCGGGCTGGAGCGTGGATCGCACCGCCTTTGCCGCGCCGCGCTGGAACCTGGCCCAGACCTCCGTCGTCGGAGCCTCGCCCGTGACCGTCGGCCGCGCCTGGAGCCGGCCGGGCTTGAGCGTCACCGTGTCCTTCGTCGGCAAGCCGCGCCCGGTGTCGGCGCGGATCGTCATGCGCGACGCCGCCCGCTTCCCCCACCCCTGGATCGGCGACCGCCCGACCCTGGCTCCGGAGGCTCAGCGCCGTGCGGCCTGGGCCGCGGGCGTGACCGAGGCCGAGCGCAGCCTGCTGCGTCCCGGCGCCAAGACCGGCGAGGTCTGGACCTTCTCCGAGGACGCCGCCCGCCTGCTGGCCGGGCTGGATCCGCGCGAGGCCTTCGCCGTGGAGTTCGTCTTCCGCGACGGCAGCGTCGCCCGCGCCCCCTTCGAAGTCGGCGACCTGGCCGCGGCCGAGGCGTTCTTGAAGTTGGGAATGCTCTAGTCTCCCTCTCCCTCTGGGAGAGGGTCGCCGATCACCGATCCGCTCTCGACGGCATGGGGATGATCTCCGCCCCGCCGTCCGGAGCGGGCGCCGAGACCGGCGCGGCCACGGGCAGGCGCACCGTGGCGGCGGTGCCTTCGCCCAGCGTCGAGTCCAGCGTCAGCCGCCCGCCGTGCAGTTCGGCCAGCGCCCGCACCAGCGACAGGCCCAGACCCGTGCCCCGCGCCCGCTGGTCGCCGTCGCCTGCCTGCTCGAAGGGGCGGCCCAGCCGCTTCAGATCTTCGGGCGCGATGCCCGACCCGGTGTCGGCCACGACCAGCTCCAGATAGGGCCCGATCGCGCCCAGGGTCACGGTCACCGAGCCCTCCGGCGGGGTGAATTTCACCGCGTTCGACAGCAGGTTCAGCGCCATCTGCTTCAGCGCGCGCCGGTCGGCCGTCACCGTCAGTGGCTCGGGCGGCAGGACGCCGGTCAGGCTGACGCCCTTGTCGTCGGCCAGCGGCCGGACCAGCGCCATGGCGGCGGCCACGGGATCGCGTGCGTCCAGCACCTCGGGGTTCAGCTGATATTTCTGGGCCTCGATCTTGGACACGTCGAGCACGTCGTTGATCAGGTCCAGCAGGTGCGCCCCCGCCTCGTGGATGGAGGCGGCATAGTCCGCGTAGCGGTCGGGCAGCGGGCCGAACAGACGCTGGCGCATGATGTCGGCGAAGCCCAGCACGGCGTTCAGCGGCGTGCGCAGTTCATGGGACATGTTGGCCAGGAAGCGGCTCTTGGCGCGGTTCTGGGCCTCGGCCTCGGCGCGGGCGGCGTCCAGCGCGACCTCGCGGGCGTGGTCGGCGGTGGTCTCGAACGCCTGGGCGATCAGTCGGGGGCCGCCCGCGCCCGGATCGTCGAACCGGCGCAGCAGCAGCGTCACCCGCCGGTCCAGCGCCATGCGCGGCGCGAAGCGGACGGCCGCGGCCGTCCCGGTCAGGGCGCGGTCGATGGCGGCGACCACGGCGGTGCGATCGGGCGCGTGCACGGCGGCGAACAGGCCGCTTTCGAACAGGGGCTCGATCGGCAGGGCGGCCGGCGCTGCGCCATAGGCGGCCAGCGGCTTGCCGGCGGGATCCAGGATCAGGGTCAGGCCCGGCTGGCCGGCCAGCACGGCCTCGGCCCGGCGCACGCCGCCGCGCGCGCTCGTCAGCCTCACCTCCCGCGCGCGCCATCCCAGCCGCAACGACAGGACGAAGGCCGAAAGCGCGATCAGTCCGGCCCCGGCGGCCACCAGCGGCGACGGATCGGGGCTCACGCCATAGACCGCCGCGCCCAGGCCGACGATCACCGCCAGAGCCGAGCCCGCAGCTCCCATGGCCGCCATGCGGGCTCCGAACCCACGACCGCCGCCCAAAGACAGACCCGCCGCCACCGGCATGACCATCAGGCCGGCCAGATCGCCGCCCAGGCCGCCGCCCAGCAGGGCCGCGACCACCGCCGCCGCCGTCCATACGCCCAGGATCAGCAGGCGGTGCCCCTGACCGTCGCGCCACAGCAGGGTCAGTCCCATCAAGCCGGGGACGGCCGAGGCCAGCAGGCCCCAGAACGCCGGCCCGCCCTCGCCGCCCAGCCAACGTAATCCCAGCGCCAGCACGGCCACGGCCACGGCCCAGCCGGCGTGCCAGGCCGCCAGGCCGGGCAGGGCGGGGTCGCCGTCGTCGGGCGCCTTGCGGTCGAGAGGGGCGACGTCGGGGGTCAAACGGGCGGGACTCTGCGGACGCCGGGAATGCAGGCGCAAGGGTCGACGTTAGCGAAGGGCGCGAGTCGCCGCGACCGCGCTCCCGCGCCGGGGGAACCGAAAGCGGGGACGATCCGTCCGATTGTGGGGATCAGGCCCCCGGACTATGTCGGCGCCATGACCGGACCGACATCCTCCATCGACGCGACCCTGGCCGAACTGGTGGAGGAGTTCGACCTGCTGGGCGACTGGGAGGGTCGGATCGAATACGTCATCGACCTGGGCAAGGGGCTGCCGCCGCTGCCGGAAGAGGCGCGGATCGAGGCCAACAAGGTGCCGGGCTGCGCCGCCCAGGTCTGGCTCACGTCCGCGCGCCATGGCGACCGCCTGACCTTCCATGCCGACAGCGACAGCGCCCTGTCCAAAGGCAACGTCGCCCTGCTGCTGAAACTCTATTCCGACCGGACGCCCGCCGAGATCCTGGCCTTCGACGCCCGCGCCGCGCTGGACCGGCTGGGCCTGCCGTCGGCCCTGACGCGCCAGCGCGCCAACGGCCTGAACAGCATGGTGGGCCGAATCCGCGAGGAGGCGGCGCAGGCGGCCTGATCACCCGATCCCGTAATGCCGCGCCAGCGCCTGGAGGCCGACCTTCAGCAGGTCGCGGGCGCCGCGACGGCGCAGGCCCAGCTGGCCCTCCGCGGCCTGCAGCGCCGATCCGCGCACGCAGACGGCCTCGACTAGCGGGCGCAGGCGAGGGTCGACGGCGGTCAGGGCCGCCTCCACCCTGCGGCCGGCGCGGTGGGCGTGATCCTCGGGCTCGAACCGGGCCGCCGAGCCCGAACCCGAGCGCGGCAGCGCGTCCCAGCGCAGCGTCAGCGAGGGGCCGGCCTGGGCCATCTCCGCGTCGCGCGTCAGCCGCTCGCCCGCGGCCCGCTCGGCCGGGCTGAGCCAGGGTCGCCCCTCGGCGTCCCGCCGCGTGGCCAGCCAGGCGATCGCGGTCGGCGTCAGGTTGGCGCGACGGCGGCGTGATCTGCCGTCCGTCTCCATGACCTCCACGTCGCCCTCGACGGCTCCGGGCTGGCCCGCCGCCTTCCCTGCCGTCGGTTTCGGCCCCGACCGGGCCGTCCAGCCGCCGCCCGGGCGCACCCTCAGTCCCGGATCGGCGATCAGTTCGCGAAACGCCGCCTCGTCGATCGTCAGATGCACCCGCGCCCGTCGATCCGACCCCAGTCGAAGGGCATATCCGCCGGGCGTCTCGTCCAGCCACCCGCCGGACCGGACCACCAGGGTCCGCGCCCGCGTCACGCTCCCCATCACGCCATCTCCAGTTCGGGGCCGTCGAAGGCCTCGCGCATCAGGGCTTCGAGCCGATCCACGACGTCGTCGAAGCGCTGCGCCGCGCGGGCGTCCTCGGCCCAGCGGCACGCCGCCGTCGCCGTGCTGCGCGTGACGCCGAACGCATGCGCCACCCGGTCCAGCGTCCAGCCGTGTCCGACGTGAGCCAGATACAGCGCCAGCCAGCGCGCCTTGCACGCCGCCGTCCCGCCTTTCCCGCGCGCCGCCGCCTCGGGCGCGATCCCGGCCAGTGCGGCCGCCAGATGCAGCGCCAGTCCCGCACGGGCCCGATCGGCCCCCGTCACCGGCACGCGATACGCCACTGCCTTCATGTCCTTCCTTCATCCTTCCCGCCGCATCGTCGCCGGCACGGAGTAGGAAAATGTTCCTGAAGTGCGTCAGAATCGGTCGCACTCGGGTCGGGATGGAAAGAAAGTCGCAGGCGCTTGACGGAGGACTCTCGACGTCGATTCGCAAATCAGCCTACGATTCGTCTCGATCGGGGCGTTAAGGGTTCTTAAGCATTTCGACGATTAACGTCCGAACAAGGTTACCCGGCGTTCGCGCCTAACGATCACGGCCAAGCTTTGCCTGGAGGGGCATGAATGCGCGTCCTGCTCATTGAAGACGATCACGCGACCGCGCAGAGCATCGAGTTGATGCTGAAGTCGGAAGGCTTCAACGTCTACACGACCGACCTCGGCGAGGAAGGCATCGATCTGGGCAAGATCTACGACTACGACCTGATCCTTCTTGACCTCAACCTGCCCGACATGAACGGCATCGAGGTTCTGCGTCAGCTTCGCGTGGGCAAGGTCAATACGCCGGTGATGATCCTGTCGGGCTCGACCGAGATCGAGACCAAGGTGAAGACCTTCGGCGGCGGCGCCGACGACTATCTGACCAAGCCCTTCCACAAGGACGAGTTGATCGCCCGCACTCATGCGGTGGTCCGCCGTTCCAAGGGTCACGCCCAGGCGATCATCACGACCGGCGAGATCGCCGTGAACCTGGACGCCAAGACGGTGGAGGTGGACGGTCACCGCGTGCACCTGACCGGCAAGGAATACCAGATGCTGGAGCTGCTCTCGCTCCGGAAGGGCACGACCCTGACCAAGGAAATGTTCCTGAACCACCTGTACGGCGGCATGGACGAGCCCGAGCTGAAGATCATCGACGTCTTCATCTGCAAGCTGCGCAAGAAGCTGGCGACGGCGGCGAACGGCAAGCACTACATCGAAACGGTCTGGGGCCGCGGCTACGTCCTGCGCGACCCGGCCGAGGGCTCGAACTCCGTCAGCGCCGCGGCCTGATCCCCTTCACCGCGACCTGACCCAGAGACGCCCGCCGGGAAACCGGCGGGCGTTTCTCGTTCCGGGCCTCCCGCGGCGCTTTCCCTTGTGGGCGGCGCGCCGTAAGGGGCTGTGTCGCACGGCCGACGTCGGCTATCGTGCGGTCTGTAACCGATTACACGAGACCTCTTCCGCCCATGCCCCAGGCCGTGCCGATCCGTTCCGAAGCGCCGCACGTCCGCGCCGTCGCCGACGTGCCGCGCGGCGCGGCGGCCGGGACGCCGGAGGGGATCGAGGCGCTGATCGCGGCGATGACGCTGGAGGAGAAAGCCGGCCAGCTGACCATCATGCCGGCCGCCAAGGCCCCCGCCCTGGCCGAGGCCGCCAATCCCGCCGCCATGGCCGCCGGCATGGCGGATCAGGAACAGGCCGTGCGCGACGGTCTGCTGGGCGGGGTCTTCAACGGCGACGACGCGGCGTGGCACCGGCGCATGCAGCAGGTCGCGGTTCACGAGAGCCGGCTGGGCGTCCCGCTGCTGTTCGCCGCCGACGTCATTCACGGCTTCCGCACCATCTTCCCCGTGCCTCTGGCCGAGGCCGCCGCCTTCGACCCCGACCTGGCGCGACGCACGGCACGGGCGGCGGCCGACGAGGCCACGCGCGTCGGCCTGGCCTGGAACTTCGCCCCGATGGTCGACGTGTCGCGCGACGCCCGCTGGGGGCGCGGCGTCGAAGGCGCGGGCGAGGACGTGCTGCTGGGCGCCCGTCTCGCCGCCGCGCGCGTCGAGGGGTTCCAGGGCGCCGGCCTGGGCGATCCCTCCGCCATGATGGCGACGCCCAAACATCTGGCGGCCTACGGCGCCGCCGCGGCCGGGCTGGACTATGCCGGCGCCGATGTGTCCGAGCGGACCCTGCGCGAAGTCTATTTTCCGCCCTTCCAGGCCGCCTTCGGCGCGGGCGCTCCGTCGACCATGGCCGCCTTCAACGACGTTGCGGGCGTTCCGTGCCACGCCAACGCCTGGCTGATGAAGTCGGTCCTGCGCGGCGAATGGGGTTTCGACGGCCTGGTCGTGTCCGACTACACCGGCGACTTCGAATTGATCGCCCACGGTCTGGCCGAGGACGAGCGCGACGCCGCCCGCCTGGCCTTCAGCGGCGGGGTGGACATGAGCATGTCCAGCGGACTCTACGCCCGCTTCCTGCCCGGTCTCGTCCGGTCGGGCGATGTGGCGGAGGCCGAGGTCGACGCCGCCGTCCGCCGGGTGCTGCGGCTGAAGGCGGCGCTGGGTTTGTTCGCCGACCCCTTCAACCGCCTGAAGCCCGAGCGTGAGGAGACCGATCACGCCCCCGCCCATCGCGATCTGGCGCGCGAGGCGGCCCGGCGTTCGCTGGTCCTGCTCAAGAACGAGGGCGGGCTGCTGCCGCTGTCCCGCGACCGCAGGATCGCCCTGATCGGGCCGTTCGCTTCGGGGCATGAACATCTGAACGGTCCGTGGGTGCTGTTCGGCGATCCGCACCGCGCCGTCTCGGTCGAGGACGGCCTGCGTGCGGCCATGGCCGATCCGCAGGGTCTGACCGTCGTCGCCGGCTGCGAGGCTGAAGCCGCGATCGCGGGCGGGATCGACGACGCCGTGGCCGCCGCCCGCGCCGCCGACGTCGTCGTTCTGGTCGTGGGCGAGGGCGAGCGCATGTCCGGCGAGGCCCAGTCGCGCCTGGACATCGGCCTGCCCGAGGCCCAGCGCGCGCTGGTCGCGGCGGTGCGCGCCGTCGGCAAGCCGACGGTGCTGATCCTCAAGTGCGGGCGTGCGGTGACCCTGGATCCCGTCTCCGAAGGATCGGAGGCCCTGATGGTCGCCTGGTTCCTGGGCGTGGAGACGGGCACGGCGCTGGCCGACGTGCTGTTCGGCGATCACGCCCCTTCGGGCCGGCTGCCGGTCAGCTTTCCCCGCCACGTCGGCCAGTCGCCCTTCCACTACGACCGCAAGGTCACGGGACGCCCGCCGCTGACGCTTCAGCACGGCGAGGAGTTCAAGTCGCGCTGGCGCGAGAGCCTGAACGTCGCCGCCTGGCCCTTCGGCCACGGCCTGACCTATGGCGACGTCGCCTATGCCGACCTCGACGTCGGCCCCGGCCGCATGGATTGGGACGGCACGATCCAGATCGCCGCGACCGTGACGAACCGCGGCGCCCGAGCCGCCGAAGAACTGGTCCAACTCTATGTCCATGACCGCGCCGCCAGCCTGACCCGGCCCATTCGCCAGCTGAAGGGCTTCCGGCGCGTCTCCTTGGCGCCCGGCGCGTCGGAGCGTGTGGCCTTCACCCTGTGCCGGGCGGACCTGACGTTCGTCGGCCCGGACCTGACCTGGATCGCGGAGCCGGGCCGGTTCACGGTCTGGATCGCGCCTTCGGCCGAGACGGGGCTGGAAGGCGAGTTCGAGCTTCTGGCGGGCTAGGCCAGTCCCGCCGTCACGGCCGCGTGCATCGGCGTCGGCGCTCCCGACGCGTCGAACAGCAGGGGCTGATCTCCAGATCCGGCGCGGGCGTCGCGGTTCAGCCAGCTGTCCGGATCGCGCGCGCCCCAGACGGTGAAGGCGAAGCGCTGAGCCTCGGGCAGAGCCATGAAGGCCTCGGTCAGTTCGGTCACGCGCGCGGCCTGCTGCGCCCGCCTCTGGCCGTCCGGCCGCAGGTCGACGCGGCGGTCGGACTTCAGCGACGCGTCCAGCTCCGACACGTGGATCTTCAGACCCGTCGCCGCCGCCTCACGCAGGAAGGCGGTGATCTGGCCCTCGGAGATTTCGACGTCGAGGTGGCTCTGGGTGCCGATGCCGTGGATCGGCGTGCCCGCCTTCATCAGCGTCTCGACCAGCCGCAGGAAGGTCGCGCCCTTTCGAGGCAGGTTCTCCAGATTGTAGTCGTTCAGGAACAGCATCGCGTCCGGATCGGCCTCGTGGGCGACGTCGAAGGCGCGGCGGATGTGGTCGACCTCGCCCAGCGTTTGCGCCCAGTGATGCGTCCGCAAGCCGTCGCCGTCCTCGGCCACCGCCTCATTGACCACGTCCCAGCTGACGGCCCGGCCGCGATAACGCGCGGCGACCTCGCGGACATAACGGTCGTAGTCCCGGGCGAAGGTCGCCTTGTCGACGCCGGCGAAGGCCTCCGCGCCCTGCGAGTACCAGACCAGGGCGTGGCCGTGCAGGCGCATCCCGTGGTCCCGCGCGAAGTCGGCGCAGGCGTCGGCGCGGGAGAAGTCCAGCGACCGGTCGGGCCGCAGGATCGCCTCCATCTTCATCTCCCACTCGGGGGTGAACTGGTCGAACTCGCGGGTGACGACCTGAAGCCAGCCGGCGTCGCCGAACTGGCCCGTCATGCCGCAGACGCCCACGGGGCAGGGGAACAGGTCCTTCAGCGGACGCGCGGCGACCGGCCCCGACGGCGCGGCGGCGCAGGCCGCGAGGGCGAGCGACGAGGAGAGAACGGTCCGGCGTGTCGGCATGGGCCTCAGCCCGCGCGACGCCTCAGCCCTAGCTCGTCGAACCGCGCCGTCTCCTTGCGCGCGGCGGCGACGAGGGCGTTCAGGCGGGTGGTCTCGGCGACGTGCTCGAACTTCTTCAGCTCCTCGAACGCGCCGGTCAGGGCGTCGCGGGCGCCGGCCTCCTCGGCGTCGATCTGGGCCACGTCGGCCTCGGCCGCGCCGCGGCGGGCCTTCCAGCCGGCGACGTAGGCGTCCAGCAGCATCCGGGCCTCGGCGTCGGAGCGGGCGCGCTCGCGCTCGACCTCGACCTCGGCGTCGAGCATAGCGACGCGCATTTCGGCGGAAACCCGGCGGGCGGTGATTTCGGCGAGGCGCTTCTGCAGCGTCTCGACCTCATAGTTGGAGATGCGGATCAGCGACTGAGCCCAGGCGGTCATGCGATCACTCCATTTCCCGGATCATGCCCTGATTCAGTATGCCCTCAAGCCGGGTAAAGGATTCGGTAAGGGGCGTGGCTTCGTCGGGCCTTTGGCTCAGGAAAGCCTCAAGCGCCGGGTTCAGGGCGATGGCCCGGTCGACGATCGGGTCGGCGCCGGCGCGATAGGCGCCGATGCGGATCAGTTCTTCCATGTTCGAATAGGCGCTCAGGCACTGGCGGGCGCGGCGGTTCAGCTCGCGCTCCGGCTCGGACTGGTTGCCCGGCATGGTGCGGCTGACGGACTTCAGCACGTCGATGGCGGGAAAGCGCCCGCGCTCGGCGATCTTGCGGTCCATGACGATGTGGCCGTCCAGAATGCCTCGCACGGCGTCCGCGATCGGCTCGTCGTGGTCTCCGCCGTCCACCAGCACGGTGAACAGGGCGGTGATGGGCGCCGCCGTCGTCCCGTCCGGCCGGCGCGGACCCGGCCCGGCGCGCTCCAGCAGCTTGGGCAGTTCGGTGAAGACGGTGGGGGTGTACCCCTTGGTCGTCGGCGGTTCGCCCGCGGCCAGGCCGATCTCTCGCTGGGCCATGGCGAAGCGGGTGACCGAGTCCATCAGGCACAGCACCTCCAGGTCCTGATCCCGGAAGTATTCCGCCAGCGCCAGCGTCATATAGGCGGACTGGCGCCGCTTCAGCGCCGGCTCGTCCGAGGTGGCGACGACCACGACCGCGCGGCGCAGGCCTTCCTCGCCCAGCGTCTCCTCGACGAACTCACGCACCTCGCGGCCGCGTTCGCCGATCAGGCCGACCACCACGACGTCGCACGTCGCCTGCTTGGCCAGCATGGACAGCAGCACGGATTTGCCCACGCCCGAGCCGGCGAAGATGCCCAGGCGCTGACCCCGACAGGTGGTGGTGAAGACGTCCATCGCCCGCACGCCGAGGTCCAGCCGCTCGCCCACCCTTCCCCGGGAGTGCGCCGGCGGCGGGGACGCGCGCAGGGGATAGGCGGCGGGTCCGCGCGGCAGCGGCCCCTTGCCGTCGATGGGTTGGCCGAAGGCGTCGACGATGCGGCCCAGCCAGTCCGTCGTCGGGCGCACGGCGGCGGCCGCGTCGACGATGCGGATGTCGGCGCCGGGCGCCACGCCCTCCACCGGGCCGAACGGCATCAGCAGCGCCTTGGCGTCACGGAAGCCGACGACCTCGGCGGGCAGGGGATCCAGCCCGCGCCCGCGCCCGATCTCCGCCCGCGCCCCGACGGCCAACCGGGACAACCCGCCCCGGCTTTCGATCAGCAGCCCGTTCACGCCCGCGACCTTGCCGGTCACGACCAGCGGATCGACGGCTTCGACGGCGGCGACGAGATTGCGCAAGAGGGGCCCCGGTACTGAACCCAAGGCATGCGGGATCGTGGTTAATCCCGGCTTAACCCCGATCGATCGCCGAACCGTGGCTTGTGCCGAACGCCCCGCGCGCTATCTCCTGTCTGAGCGCGAAAAGGACGGCCGGATGTGCACCATTTGCACTCGTTTTTTCCGTCGCCCCGCCTGAGCCCGGAGACCTCCCCATGCCCGACGCCGCCTACGACGCCAGCCGCCACGCCAAGTCCGGCCGGGGCAAGGTGTACGCCTCGATCGTCGACACGATCGGCGACACGCCGCTGGTGGAGCTGCCGCGCCTGTCGGCGGAGCTGAAGCCGAAGGCGCGAGTTCTGGCGAAACTGGAGTTCTTCAACCCGATCGCCTCGGTGAAGGACCGCATCGGCGTCGCGATGATCGAGGCGCTGGAGGCGGCGGGCAAGATCGGCCAGGGCAGCGTGCTGATCGAGCCGACCAGCGGCAACACCGGCATCGCCCTGGCCTTCGTGGCGGCGGCCAAGGGCTATCGGCTGATCCTGGTCATGCCCGAGAGCATGTCGATGGAGCGGCGCAAGATGCTGGCGCTTCTCGGCGCCGAACTGGTCCTGACCCCGGCCGAGAAGGGCATGAAGGGCGCGATCCAGATGGCGCAGGATCTGCTTGAGCGCACGCCGGGCGCCGTCTCTCCCGCCCAGTTCGACAACCCGGCCAACCCTGAGATCCACCGCAAGACGACCGCCGAGGAGATCTGGAACGACACCGCAGGCGCGGTCGACGTCGTCATCGCCGGCGTCGGCACCGGCGGCACCATCACCGGAGTCGGCTAGGTGCTGAAGGCCCGCAAGCCCTCGGTTCGGATGATCGCCGTCGAGCCGACGGCCAGTCCCGTGCTGTCGGGCGGCGAGCCCGGACCTCACAAGATCCAGGGCATCGGCGCCGGCTTCGTGCCGTCCATCGTCGACCGTTCGGTGATCGACGGCGTCGAGCAGGTGTCCAACGAGGACGCCTTCGACATGGCGCGCCGCGCCGCCCGGGTGGAGGGCCTGCCCGTCGGCATCAGCTCCGGCGCCGCCCTCGTCGCGGCCTTCCGCCAGGCCTCGATGGATCAGAACGCCGGCAAGACGATAGTCGCCATCATCCCCAGCTTCGCCGAGCGCTACCTGTCGACGGCCCTGTTCGACGGGCTCTGACGCCCATCAGGCCCAGAGGCCGGCCGCCATGCCGATGGCCCAGAGCGGGAAGGTGGCCAGCAGGGTGGCCAGGAAGGTCACCAGGGTGATGATCGCGGCCTTCACCAGCCCGCCGGCCGTCGTGCGGTACCAGCGCCCCTTGCCCACCCTAAGGAAGGCGACGAACGACAGCACCACCATGACCGGGGTCATCCAGAAGGCGGTCTGCGGCAGGTAGGACAGGAACGCGATCGGCACGAACGGCAGCGTCCAGACGTTCAGATAGTGAAAGGTCGCGCGGAACGACTTGCGCCAGCCCAGGTCCGCCGTGTCCCACCACCGGAGCAGCGGCGCCGACACCAGGGCGTAGAATAGCGAGTTGAGCGGGACCAGGACCAGCGACATCCAGTTGTCGGCGTCGCTCATGAAGGCGTCGCGGCTCTTGCCCGACTGGGCGATCAGCGGGTCCAGCGCCTCTGGCGGCAGTCCGGCCAGCAGCAGGGTCGCTCCGCCCATCAGGAACAGCTGCAGCATCATGATGCCGCACAGGCTCAGATAGAACCGCAACGGGCGGGCATAGATCCCGCCGCCGCTCGGTCCCCGGTCCATATAGGCCTCGAGCATGGCCCTGGGTCGCAGGACGGCGTCCTTGACCGTCCTCAGTTCCCGTTCGCCGAAGCCCACGGAATCCTCGGCCAGATGATGCAGGCCGCGCCCGTCGTCCTCCGCCCGTGGTTTCGGTTCGGTGTTCGGCTCGGTCATCGGTCCCCCGTCGGTGCGACCGATGTTCGCCAAGAAACCTCGCCCCCGCAATGGCTTGAATGACCGTTCAAGACTCTTGTTGACTCCAGCTCTTGAACGAGCGTTCAATGCGATGGGGAGCCTGTCAGGGGAGGATCGGCCATGGCCGACATGGAAGCGGCGACGGCGAAGATGATCGCCAATCTGGAAGCCAACACCGGCAAGTCGCTGGAACAGTGGGTGGCGGCGACGAAGGCGTCAGGACATTCGAAGCACGGCCAGATCGTCGCCTGGCTGAAGGGCGACCACGGCCTGGGCCACGGCTACGCCAATCTGGTGGCGCACAAGGCCCTGGCGTCGGACGCCGGCTCGCACGGCGAGGACGACCTGATGGCGGCCATGTTCGAGGGGCCGAAGGCGGCCATGAAGCCCGCCTACGACAAGGCGGCCGACTTCGTGCGCTCGCTCGGCGAGGTCGAGTTCGCGCCCAAGAAGGGCTACGTCAGCCTGCGCCGCTCCAAGCAGTTCGCCCTGCTGCAACCGTCGACCAAGGACCGGCTGGACGTCGGCATCAACCTGAAGGGCGTCGAACCCGAGTGTCGTCTGGAAAAGGCCGGCTCGTGGAACGCCATGGTCACCCACCGCGTCCGCGTGGGCTCGGCCGACGAGGTCGACGCCGAACTGGAAGGCTGGCTGCGCCGGGCCTGGGAGGCGGCATGAGCCCGACCGAGCGCCAGGACGTCCGCACCCGCATCGTCATGGCCGCCATGGAGCTGTTCTTCGCCAAGGGCTACAATTCCACGTCCATCGCCGACATCCTGAGCCGCACCCAGCTGAACGCGGGCAGCCTGTATCACGTCTTTCCCGGCAAGCAGGACGTTCTGATCGCCGTCTTGGAATGGTACCGCGACGGCATCCGCGGGAACCTGCTCGACCTGGCCTGGGAGGGGGTGGACGACCCGATCGAGCGCATCTTCGCCCTGCTGGACCGCTATCACTGGATGATCGTGGAGACCGACCACACCTTCGGCTGCCCGATCGGCTCGCTGGCGCTGGAACTGCATGAGGCCGATCCGGTGGTGCGCGATCTGCTGGCCATCAACTTCACCAACTGGGCCGAGGCCGTGCGCGAATGCCTGGACGCCGCCGGCGACCGCCTGCCGGCCGACCTGGACCGCCGGGCGCTGGCCGAGTTCGTGCTGACGACGATGGAGGGCGGCGTCATGCAGGCCCGCACCTATCGCGACGTGGCCTACTTCGACCGGGGCGTGGCCATGCTGCGCGACCATTTCGACATGCTGCTGGCCCGCGCCGCGCGCCGGCCCGAGCTCGCCTGAGGAGGCTTCCATGAAGTTCCGACTGATCGCCGCCGTCGCCCTGTCGCTGGCCTGCGCCGCGCCCGCCTTCGCCCAGGTCGCCGACCTGCCGCCGCCGGGCGCGGGCCGCGCCGCCTATGCGCCTTTCGAGCATCTGGTCGGCAAGACCTGGCGCGGCACGGGCACGGGCCCTCAGGCCGTGCAGGACGTCCAGCGCTGGGAGTGGGCGGTGGGCGGCCACGCCGTGCGGGTGGTCCACTCGGTCGCCGACGGCGCCTATGCGGGCGAGACCCTGATCTTCCGCGACCGCGACTCCGGCGCCTATGCCTTCCACTATTTCACGACGGGCGGATTCCACACCTCGGGCGTCATGCGCCCGACGGGCCCGGGCGCCTTCGAGGCCGAGGAGACGGTGCACGGCCTGGACGGCTTCACCACCCTGCGCTCGACCATGACGATGGGCCCCGACGGGGTCCACCGCGCGCGCACCTTCCAGCAGAAGGACGGGCAGTGGGTGGAGCAGGGCGGCTTCGACTATCGAGAGGATCCGACGGCCCAGGTCGTCCTGCCGCCGCTGGGGCCCCGGCCCGCCGGGATTGAAGCCGCCGCCTCCGCCGGGCCGCTGGACCTGACCCGCCGCGTGCTGCGCCACGTCGAGGAGCCGGGCCAGGACGTGGCCGCCTATGTCCTGATCCGAAACGGCGACCCGGTGGCGGACGAGCTGATCTCGGTTTCCTGCGCCTGCGCCGAGCGGGTGGAGCTGCACCGCATCGACCGCTCCGGTCCCCAGCCCGACATGGTGTCCGACCCGGCCTGGGGCGTCCCCGGCCGCGGCGAACTGGCCGTCCGTCCGGGCAGCCCGCTGCACTTCATGCTGATCGGCTACGATCCCACGACGGCCCGCGACGGCCGGGTGCCCCTGACCCTGACCTTCCGCACGGCCGGTACCCTCACCGCCGACTTCGCCCTGACGGACGACAGCGCGGCCGCCTGGGCGGCGTTCGACTGACGGGCGTCAGCGTCGGTTGAGCCACGGCGTCACGAAGGTCGAGGCTCTGGGGCTTACCTGCGCCGGATCGTGCCGGCCGTCCTGGCAGAGGTAGTCCATCAGCGGACCGTCGAGCGCTTCCGGCGGGCTCCAGTCGATCCCGGGCGCGGTCGCGACGGTGGCTGTACGGGTGTCGGCGTCGGGAACGTACTGAAGGAAGATCGTCCCCGAGCGACGCAGGCCGCGCGCGCAGTCGGCCTCGGTGACGGTCTCCCCGCGAATGAGCTGGTCGTCGGCGAGCAGGAAGAGGACCGTCGTGGTTCGGGCCCCGACGTCGGTCGTGCGGCGTTCGGCCATCGAAGCGAGCATGATGACGTCTCGCCCCTGCTCCTGCAGATACAGGAAGGGGCCGTTCGCCGTCGGCGGCGTCTCCTGGGCCTGTGCCCCTGTGGAGGCCGCTAGGGCGGCCAGGGCGAGAAGGGCGAGGGCGCGCATGTTCGGCATCTCCGGTTCGCCGCGAGGGTGGAGCGCGCGCTCGCCCGCGTCAAATGACGCGGCCTGACGGCACGGTCCGTCACGCCCGGTTAACCCGCCGGCCCCAGACTCCCGCGCGATGTCGGAGCCCGCGATCCAGCCGGACGAGGCCCCGCCCCAGCCGACGCTGCGGGCGCGCCATGCGCTGCTGAAGCGACTGGCCGACGTCGTGTCCCTGCCGGCCAGCCGGATCAACGCCTTCGAGCGCGCGGTGACGGGCGACCTGCTGGTCGACATGCTGCGGCTGGCGACGCCCGAGGACCGCATGCGGGTGGCCCAGCGCCTGGCCCCGCTGGCGGAACTGCCCAACAGCATCACGCGGCTTCTGCTGCGCGACGAGCCCCAGGTCGCGGCCATCCTGATCGAAAACTGTCCCGCCCTGTCGGACAGCGATCTGCTGTCGTGCGCTCTGGACGCGACGCCCGATCACCGCTGGCTGATCGCCGGGCGGCGCGAGGTTCCCGAGGTCGTGGTCGAGGCCGTGGTGCGGGCCGCCGAGCCGGCGAACGTCGAGCGCCTGCTGCGCAATGCGACCGCGCATTTCAGCCAGCCCGCGCTGGAGGACGCGACGGCCCTCAGCCGCA
This sequence comes from Caulobacteraceae bacterium, assembly GCA_019748055.1. Lineage (GTDB taxonomy): Bacteria > Pseudomonadota > Alphaproteobacteria > Caulobacterales > Caulobacteraceae > Brevundimonas. The sequence goes on from JAIEQC010000033.1 coordinate 15,588, forward strand.
CCCACCGCGAACTGGTGCCCCACCTGCTGCGCAGGCCGGAGCTTCGGCCGTCGGGCGCCTATGTGATGTTCTGGTGGGCGGGGCCTGAGGAGCGGCGCACGATCCTGCAACGGTTCGCCGTGTCGCGGGAGCCGCTGCAGGAGGTGTCGGAGGACGTCTTTCCCATGGCGGCGGCCGAGGGCTGGGGCGATCCGGTGTCGCGCAAGGCCCTGCAGTTCATCGAGCGGCGCCAGCGCAACCGCGCGGCGGTCGACAAGAGCCCGTTCGAAAGCCTGGAACAGGCCGTGGCCCAGGCCGGCGTCGCGGGCGTCACGCGCGAGACGGCGTCGGAGATCGCCTATCTGGCGGGGATCAAGCCGCTGACCGGGGCCAAGATCCTGGGCGACGTGGGCGGCGAACCGCTGGCCATCCTGTGCAAGGCGACCGGCATGGGACGCGAGGACCTGCTGGCCCTGTGGCGCTCGACCCGGCGGCCGGAGACGGGGCCGGACGGGGCGCTGCATCCAGATCTGGCGCGCGTGCAGACGACCTTCGACATGCTGGCGGTCGACCGGGCCCAGACCGTGCTGCGCTACTGGAACTGGTCGCTGTCCTCGGCCCTGACGCCCGCCCTGATGAAGGCGATCCGCGAAGGCGACATGGAGGCGCTGGACGAATATTCGGCGCCGGAGCGGGCGGCCATGCTGGCCCTGGCGGAAGACTTCGGCCGCTGAAACTCTGTTCCACAATGGCGCAGGTCTGATCTGAAAAGCGCCAGCATCGCCGTGCCGCATTGCTTTCGGTGGCGACGCGGACTAAGGCCCTTTTCAGTTGGGCCGATTCCCGGTCAGCAACGCCCTGTGATCTTGATCGAGGAACTGCCGCGCATGGAAGAAAACGCCAACCTGCTGGAAATGACGGCCGACATGTTCTCGGCCTACGTCAGCAACAACACCGTCTCGCCGGACGGCGTCGCCGCCCTGATCGGGACGATCCATGCCACGATGACGCAACTGTCGACCGGCGCGGTCGAGCCGGAGCCGGAAAACAAGGAACCGGCGGTGCCGATCCGCAAGTCGATCACGCCGGACTACCTGATCTGTCTGGAAGACGGCCGCAAGTTCAAGTCGCTGAAGCGCCACCTGCGCACGAAGTACGACATGTCGCCCGAGGAATACCGGTCCAAGTGGGGCCTGGCCAAGGACTATCCCATGGTTGCCCCCAACTATGCCAAGGCCCGCTCGGACCTGGCCAAGCAGATGGGCCTGGGCCAGGGCGGCCGCAAACCCGCCCGCGCCGGCCGCGCGAAGAAGTAAGCCCGGCGAAAGCTGGAAGGACGAGGCCCGCCGGAGCGATCCGGCGGGCCTTTTCAGTGCGCGATGGGCACGGCAGTATCCCCAAGCCAAGGAGACCCAAGGACGGCGATGGAAGCGCTGAGGTTTTTTGCCGACGAGTGGGCCGTGATTTCAGCCGCGCCCACAACATTTGTGATCGCCATCGCGATTGTGTCGGTAGTCATTTGGCTAGTTATCGATCGTCTTTACAGCCATCGACTTGGGACGAAAGATGCCACCATCGAACACCTGACCGCACGCCTTGAAGGGCGTGATGACAAGCCGGCACGCTGGGGGTAGCACCTAGAACTCGGCTCGTCGCGACCTTGCCTCAGCCTCATTCAGCAACCAGCCGATCACAACGACCAACCCGAGCGTCAGCCAGCCATTCCAATGGAGCTGGTATGACAGCCAGACAGCTGCTGCTCCTAGGCAAAATGCGCTACCAGGGCGCTGTACCTTCGGCATTCTGATCCTAAGCCGCCTGCGCGGCGCGCCTCGCCTTCCAGAAGCGCAGCGTCCGCAGCGCGGCGTCGCGGCTGAGGTCGGCGTACATGCGGGCGTAGGCGTGGGCCTTGCCCATGGCGTCGCCGTCGGTGTTCAGCAGGACGACGGCGTAGGTCAGGAACAGCGCGCGGTCCAGGTCGGCGGCGCGGCAGATGACGGCCAGGGCGTCCAGGTCCTGGCGCTCCACGATCGAGGCGGCGGTGTGGAAGTCGACGTCGGACAGCTGGGACAGGGCGATCAGGAAGCTGGTCTTCGAGCCCGAGCGCAGGAAGCGGGCCAGCATCTGGGGCGTCAGCTGGCCTGCGGCGCGCAGTTCCTCGACGTAGGCCAGGCAGGACGAATAGTCGGCGGGCAGGGCGCCGTCGACCTCGGCCAGGCGGGCGCGGCCGGCGCTCAGCGCGCTTTCCAGCAGGGCCGGATCCATGCGCGCGTTCTGCTCCAGGATGCGGGCGCGCAGGCGGGCCTCGACCACGAAATACATCTCGTTCAGCAGGTCGGGCGGCAGGGTCTTGCGTTCGACCGTCGCGGCGTGCAGCGCCGGATTGGCCTTGGCCCGCTCGACGGCGGCCTCGGACGCGCGGCGGGACAGGGAGGCGCCCTCGTTGCCCAGAAGGGCGCCCAGGGTCTCGTCGTCGCCGCGTTCGACGATGACGTCCGACACGGCCTCCGGCACCGTCTCGCGGGCCGAGACGGCGCGCAGATGGGCCTGGCCCTTGGAGCGGACCACGTGCAGCAGGTCGGCCTCGGTCAGCACGGGCGAGGCGCGCAGCACGGGCTCGGCCACCTCCGCCTCGTCCGACGCCAGGCGGCGGATCAGGGAGTGGGGCGCGTTCGGGCTGGCCGAGAAGCGGGCCGACAGCTCGGCGCGGACGGCCGTCTCCATGTCGGCGGCCAGCTTGCCCAGCACGTCGCCGTACAGGGCGGTCTCGACGGTGGTGGGTTCGACGGGGCCGAAGAACTGGTCGCTGAGCTCGCGCAGCAGCATGCGCCGCTTCTCGCTGGAGCTCTCTTCGGCCAGCGCGATCAGGTCGGGAAGGCGGGAGGCGACGGCGGCGGTCACGGGATCGGATCGTCCTGGGCGCCCTGGACCGGACGCAGGCGGCCGTCGGCGCCGCGCACCATCTGCGGCGTCTCGGGCGGGGCGGCAAGGTCCTCGGACTGCGGGGTGGAGTCGAGCTGGACGGGCATGCGGTCCAGCCAGACGGGCTCCGGCAGGACCGTGGGGTCCGGGGCGCGGCCGTTCTGGCGGTGGACGGAATAGTAGCGGGCGCCCTGCTGGCGCGGCGACGGCTGGGTCGAGGCGACCGGCGCGGGCATCGGGGCGGCGGCTTCCGGAGGCGGTTCGGCGACAGGCGGGGTCTCGACCGGAGGCGCGGCCTGCGGCTGGCGGGCGCCCTGGATCCGGAAGATGGGCGCGTCGCGGCGCGGGGCCATGGGGTCGTCGACCGACGCGGGCGAACTCGGCTGCGGCTGCGGCGCGACGGGCGAGGGCTGGACCAGACGGGCGACCGGCGCGCTGGGCGGCGTTTCGGCCTGACGGACAGGCTGGGGGGCCGTTTGGGCCGGGACGGGCGCGACCGGCGCCGGGCGCTGCGGCTGAACCGGCGCAGGTTGGGGCGCGG
>JAIEQC010000051.1 GCA_019748055.1 Caulobacteraceae bacterium
TGCCGCTGGGCTTCCTGTCGCTGACCGAGAACCTGATGATGATCGCCATGGCGGTCTGGATGGTGGCGATGGAGCTCAGCCCGATGGCGGCTCTGATGCCGATGTGAAACCGCATCTGAGCGTCTGCTTTCAGGCGAGCAGTCAGTGTCCGCTTCTGGCGCAACGCTGACGTCTTCCGACACGCTCGGCCGGCTCTTGGGCCGGAGAAATTCGGCGCCTCTCGCTCCGTTCACCTACGCCGCTCCTCCCGCGGGCGCCATGCTCGATTGCCCTGGGCCATGGGATCGCCGCCGGCGGTTCGCTTCGTGTCAGTGAGCGCCATGGCAGCAGGCTGAGCGTTCGTAGCCCGTGCGCCAGGGCCGCGGTGGTGGCCAATGATGGCGCTTTGCGGGGGAGCCGCACCTCGAACTTGCAGTAGAGGGCGGGTCGAAATTTCCGGCTCGCTCAGCGAAGGCGCCTTTCATAGGAGGCGTCCAAACCGCGGTGTCGGCTGGGGGTGGGAAGCCGGTGGGCGTCCCTTCCGGAGAGCTTAGGGATGGCCGCTCAATGCCATGCGCAGCCTGGCTTTGCCCCAAAGGTTTCCCGCAATTTCGTAATGAGGGGGTCGCGTGTTCGAGTCACGCAAGCGGCACCACCTTTCCAACGCCACTCTGGACCTAGCCCGCCGACGCGGTGGGCTCTAGACCGCTCTCCTGTCGGGCTGCCGTGGAGGAGGCGTGAGAAGCGACTTCACCCTCCTCCGACTCATTGCGGACCCCCAGGATGCCCGCTTCCAAACCGGCGCCCCCTACAAGCTTCCAGTGCTCTGCCTGACGGCTTTTGGGTGGGAGCATTCAAGCCCAGACCCAACCGGCGAGCGCCACGTAGGCGGGGATCCCCAGGACCAGGTTCAGCGGGAAAGTGACGGCGAGCGACGAGGACACGAACACCCCGGGATCGGCTTGGGGCGCGGCCAGCCGCATGGCGGCGGGCACGGCGATGTAGGACGCGGAACCGGCGAGGATGGCCAGCAGAGCGGCGTCGCCCTGTCCCAAACCGGTCAGGCGGGACATGGCCAGCGCCGTCAGAGCGGCGACGACCGGGAAGATGACGGCAAAGGCGATGACGCCGGGCGTCATCCTGCGGCCGTCGGCCATCAACCGGCGGGCTGCGATCAGGCCGACGTCCAGCAGGAAGAAGCACAGGGCGCCCTGGAACAGCGGGCCGACGAAGATCTCCAGCCGCTCCATGCCGCGCTCACCAGAGACGGCGCCCACGACGAAGCTGCCGATCAGCATGACGGCCGCGGCGTTGACGAAAACCTCCTTGATGACCTTGGTCCGCTCGCCGGGAATGCCCCGCCCGGCGCGGTTCAGCAGTATCAGCGCCGTGAGGATCGCCGGCGTCTCCATCAGCGCCAGTACGGCGGCCATGTAGCCGCCGAAGTCGACGCCGGTGGCCGTCAAGTGCTGCTGGCCCGCCGCGAAGGTGACCACGGACACCGATCCGTAGGTCGCAGCCATGGCGCAGAGCGTCGGTCGGTCCAGCTTGGTGGACGACCGAAGAATTGCGTAGGCCGCCAAGGGCATAAGGGCGCTGAGGGCCAGGCCGAGTGCGGCGGCGACGCCGAAGTCCACCGACAGCCCCGCCGCCCGCGCCTCCACCCCGCCTTTGAAGCCGATGCAGAGCATCAGGTACAACGAAAGGGTCTTGGTCGCCTGCTCCGGCAAAGACAGGTCCGATCGGGCGAGGGCCGCGATCACGCCGATGAAGAAGAACAGGATCGCCGGTGAGGTCAGGAGTTCGTAGGCGGAGGACATGCGGCGTGGTTCCCGACGAGTGACGGCGGCCGCTTCTGATGAGGAGATGCAATCAGCTCAAGCTTATCGCGCTGATGACGTGCATTACGCTTCGTTATGAAATCAGCGGAAGATGACGTCCTTGATCTCGCGGGCCAGCATGTCGACGGCGCCGCCCGTGCGGCCCTTGCCGACCAGAAGCGCGATCTCGACGGGCTCCGGCTTCGGCAGCCCCGCCTCCGCCACGACCAAGTCGCGGGGCGCCAGGGTCGCCGGCGCGATGGCCACGCCCAGGCCGGCGCGCACGGCCGCGAGTTGGCCCGACAGGCTGGGCGACACGAAGGCTTCGCGGAAGCCGATGCCCGCCGCTTGCAAGGCGTCCAGGGCGCGGGCGCGATAGGCGTCCGGCGTCGGGGCCACGACCAGCGACAGCGGGCGCGCGTCGAACAGGGCGGCGTCGCGGGCAAGCCAGACCAACCGTTCCTCAAAGACCCGCTCGTCGGAGGCGCGGGGGCCCGGGCGCCGCTTGATCAGGGCCAAGTCCAGCCGGCCCTGCGAGAGTTGGGTCATAAGGTTGGCGGTGAAGTCGCACGTCACCGACAGACGTACGCGCGGATGGCGCTCGGCGAAGCGAGCGATGATGGTGGGCAGGTGGGTCGAGGCGATGTCTTCGGGCGCACCGAACCGGACGTCGCCCTGCACTTCGGTCTCCATGAGTCCGGCGACGACGTCGTCGTTCAACGCCAGAAGTCGGCGCACCTGAGGCAAGAGGTCGCTTCCTTGGACCGTCAAGTGGACGCCGCCCTGGCTGCGGTCGAACAGGCGGCGGTCCAGCTGCGCCTCAAGCCGCCGCATCTGCAGGCTGACCGCCGGCTGGGTCAGGCCGAGCCTTACAGCCGCGCGAGTGAAGCTCTCCGTGTCCGCGATGGTGACGAACGCGCGCAGCAGGCTGAGGTCAAGGTTCTTCAGGGTCACGGCGCAAGGTTCGGACGCACCGCGCGGGCGCGCAAGCGGAGCTTGCGTCGGGTCGTGGGTCGACGGCAGATCAAGCTCCGCTCCACGGATCCAATCAGTCGAACCCTTCAGACGCCGCCTTCAGCTCCAAGGCGCGGAGGCGATCCTTCAGCTCGAGTTTCCGCTTTTTGATGGCCGCAACGGTCGCAGGATCGGGAGCCGGGCGACGCATTTCTTGGGAAAGGGCGCTTTCCAAGAGGGCGTGACGGCCATGCAGGCGGTGGATGTAGGTTCGGGTCATGGTTTGCTCCTCCGGTTGGGAGCGCCCCGATTCCGGCAGGGAGGAAGAGGCTGTGGCCGGAATCTGGGGCGCTCGACGCGGTCCGACATCGCGACTGAGGGGAAATCGCCAGAGGGGCCCGGACCGCAGGTTCAGTCTGTTGACGCGTGGCCGGCAGCGCCAATGAAAAAGACGCAAGCCTGCCATCAGCTGTCGTTATGAAGCGCCCCCTCTTCAGAAGTTCACCGTCAGGCCGACGAAGGGAGCGTGTCCCACGCGGTCCTCGGCGCCGTCCCGAATGTCCTGTTGGCGCAGATATCCCAAACTGAGGTCGTAGCGACCGAAGCTGCGTTCGAAGCCCAGGAAGGTGCGCAGGCCGGTGACCCCGGTCTGTCCTCCAGGCTCCGTGCTACGCAAAGTGAGGAACACCTCGGCGTCGCCGGTCAGGGCCCAGCCGTTCTCTTCGTCGCTGAGGGGGATTGTCGTGCCGACCCTTTGACGCAGTCGCCATCCCGTCTGGGGATCGACGTCCACAAACCGCTGCTCAAGACGCGTGCGGAGCTCAAGCGGTCCCCAATCGTAGCCGACCTGCTGCAGCAGACGCACTTCCCGCTCATCGGGGCCGTTCCAGCGTTGCTCGACGCCCACGCTCCATTCTCGCCCCGCCGCATCCTCGCGATTGAGCCAGAGGCGGGCGAAATAGGTGTCGTCCCGCGGATCGTCCCGCAGGCGCTGGGCGGTCTCAAGTTCGATGGAGGTGCGGTCGCCGATCGGCTTTGCGAAAGAGGGATTGAACCAGAGCTCGCCGTCCTCGTCCTGGGCGGCCGCCGGAAACGCGCCGACCGCAAGGAGGCAGGCGGCGACGAACGATAGCCTGAAGCCGTTCATGTCGTATCTTTCGTTGAGTTGGAGCAGGGCGGACACACCAACCGCCGGCGAAGGCGCCGGAGAGACTTGAGCCGCTCCGGCGCACGCCATCAGAACCGGTAGCTGAGACCTGCGCTGATGACCCACGGATCGAGGGCGTGCTCAGTCTGGAGAGCGGTGGCGGAACCCGCGCTGAAGGTCGCCGTCGTGTCGACGAAGTAGCGCTTCGCATCGACCGAGAAGCCGAGGCCCTGGTCGTTGATGGGAACGTCGAATCCGGCCTGCAGCACGAAGCCGAGCTCGTCCGAGAGGTCGACTTCGGTCGCCCCCAAGGCGGCGGCGTCGGATCCGACCTCTTCGTCGAAGATGAAGAAGTGGGTGAGCCCGGCGCCCAGGTAGGGCTTGAAGCCGCCGTCCATGCCGAAATGGTATTTCGCCGTGACCGTCGCCGGCAGGATGACTGCATCGTCGATCAGCGCGGCCCCGGACAGTGCGCCCTCCCCTTCCACGTCGTGCGGAGTGACGCAGCATATGGTCTCCACTGAGAAGGACGGCGAAAGGAAGTATTCGATGGCCACAGTGGGCACATAGGAGTCGGTGGCGCTGACCTGAGAACCGGCCGGAAGCCCGATGGCGTCCGTGCTGACCTCCGTGATTTCGCCGTCCGGCAGCACGCCCGTGAGGAAAGCCTTCACCTGGAATCGGCCGTTGGGGTCCTGGGCGGCCGCAGGCGTTACCGCGAGGGCTGCGAGCGCCGCGGCAGCGATATGAGCTTTCATGATGTCTCCGAGTTGCACTTGCGAGGAAAACGGCCGGCCGCGCACAAAATGCGCCGCCGGCCGGCGTTGAGGTCAGTTCGGCGCGTAGGGCAGCGACGAGTGGTGCAGCACGATCCGCAGGACGCCGTCACGGTCGCGGACGTAGCCCCAGGTCTTGTCGACCGTCGTGACAGTGCCGTCGCGGTTGGTCAGCATGACGTTGCCGGTCGAGATGGCCGTCGAACCGTTGATCACGATCGCGGCATTGTCGATCTCATAGGAGCGCCAGCCCTTCAGGGCGAAGCCGGTGTCGCCGGGGAAGCGGGCGTCGCCGCCGACGAAGTAGGCCAGCGCGCCGTCACGCGAGGTACGGAAGGTGGTGTCGCCCGAGGCCAGGGTCGGCTTGAAGGCGACGGGGCCCAAGCCATAGCCGTAGGCGCCGTCCAGGACCTGTCCGGCCAGCCGGGTCGCGGCGGCCTGGCCATTGCGCTCGTACTCCATCGAGATCGCGACCAGGGCGTCGCCCCAGGCGCGCTGAGCGGCTTCGACTTCGGCCACGGTGATCGGTGCGGCGGCCGTGGAGCCGGTCAGGTTGGCGACGGCATAGGCGTCGTTGGTTTGGGCGACGGGGCCCTGAGCTTGGGCGAAGGCGGAGCCGGCGACCAGCAGTCCGGCCACGGCGGTGAGAGCGAAGGTCTTGCGCATCGGTTCGTCCTTTCGTGAGCCGCAGGGCGCGGCGACGGCGGGAAGATGTCGCCCCGCCTCCAACCCCACATCGGCCTGACGGCGCGCCGAACGACCTATGCCGTTCGGCATATGACGGGTGGACGCAGGTGCGTTACGAGGATCGCACGCTGTCCGGAGGCTGCCTGTGTCCGCCGATCTCGCCCTGACCACGGACCTCCGTTCCCTGTTCCGGGACTCCGAAGCTCGCGCGGCCCGGCTCCGGCTTCTGATCGAGGTCAGCCGGGACCTCGCCGGTGCGGGCCCGGACCGCCTGGAGTGCGTTCTGGGCCAGGCCGCCCGACGGGCTGCGATGTTCGCCGGCTATGCGGAAGGGGCCATCTCTGAGGACGCCAAGGCGGCGACCGAAGACACTTTTCTGGTTCCGCTGGAGTCTTTGGCGGAGAGAGGGCGTCCCGGGGTCAGCCTGATCTTCTCGAAGCCGGCGAACGCAAGGGCGATCTCCGCCCCTGAAGATGCGGAAACGCTGCGCTTGCTCGTCGAGATGATCGAGGCGCGACTGACGGTTGATCTGCAACGGCGCAAAGAGGGCGAGTTGCTCAGCCGGCTGGAAAGGCGAGAGAGAGAATTGGAGCAGGTTCTGTCCAAGGTCGTGGGCGCCCAGGAGATGGAAAGGGCCGCAATTTCAGCCGATCTTCACGACGGTGTGGCCCAGCAGGTCGCAGCCCTGCACCGACGGTTGGAGTTGCTGCGGCTGGATGCGGCGCCGGAGACGCCGCAGGCAGAGGAACTGGACGCACTCATAGACGGCGCACGGCGCGCGGTCGCTGATCTGCGCGGGATCATCGCCGGTCTGAGGCCACCGGCGCTCGACGACCTGGGCGTGGTCGCCGCCCTCAGGGAGGAGGCGCGTCGCCTCCAAATGGTGGGCCATGCCGTCACGGTCGCCGACGGTCCGCCGGGACGCTTGCCGGCCTGGCTGGAAACCCTGCTGTTCCGCATCGGCCAGGAGGCGCTGAACAATGTGGCGAAGCACGCGCCCGGTGCGGCGGTCAGCCTTGATCTCGCGCTTGACGCGGATGAAGGCGTCGTCGCGTTGACGGTCGAGGATGCAGGCGGAACCCGGTCGGCTGACGCCGGTGAGTGCGGCCTGCCGCAGTTCGGGCTGGAGATCATGCGGGAACGCCTTGCCGCCGTCGCCGGTCGTCTGGAAGCCGGCCCGACCGCCCGCGGCTTCCGCGTCCGGGCCGTGGTGCCGTTGACGGGAGCCTGAAGGTGCGGGTTCTGATCGCCGACGACCACGAACTGACGCGCGCCGGGCTGCGAGCGGTGTTCGAGCGCGAGGCCGACTTGAAGGTTGTGGCCGAGGTCGCCACCGCAGAAGCCGCCGTCGCCCGCTGCGCAGAGGGCGACGTAGACGTTGCGGTTCTCGACGTCCGCTTCGGCGCGGGGATGAACGGTCTTCAGGCAGCACGCCATATCCTGGCCGGATCCCGAGCGAGGGTGCTCTTGCTGACGCTTCACGACACGCCGGAGTATGTTCGCAGCGCCCTGGCCGCCGGTGCGACCGGATATGTGCTGAAGGACGCGGGGCGCGAAGACCTGCTCCACGCGGTGCGGGCCGTGGGCGCCGGCAGGACCGCCTTGCCGCAGGAACTGCTGCGCATGGCGGTGGCTCCCTCTTCAGGCCCCACAACGGACGATCTGGCGCGTCTGACGCCCAGGGAGCGAGAAATCCTGGGTCTGATCGCCCGAGGTCTGACGAACAAGGAGATCGCGCGTGACCTCGGGATCGGCCCCGGGACGGTCAAGTCGCACGTCGAGAAACTCATCGCCAAACTGGGCGTGGCCGACCGCACTCAGGCTGCCGTGTTCGCCGTCAGGGCCTCGACATGACTGCTCGGCAGCTGTGGACCCGCCTCGCCAGGTCATGGTCGGACCTGGGTCTTGGCGCAAAGGGACTGATCGTGGTCGCCCTGCCGCTGGCGATCCTGCTTGCCGGCATCGGCGCGCTGCATCTGTCAGGGCGGGCCGAAGCTGAGGCCGAAGACCGCGTCCGACTGACGTTCGCCATCCAGCGCGACATCCATGAGGTTCACGCGCTGCTGGCCGAGGCGGCGAGCGGCGTTCGGGGTTATCGGTTGACGGGGAGACGCGCCTTTCTGGAGCCCTACGTGAAGGCCGAGGCTTTGCTCCCGACGACGCTCGATCGCCTGCGCCGGACGGCACGCGACCCGGAGATTCGTCGCCGCCTCGCGCGCGTCGACGCTTTGGTCGTGCTGAAGCGCGAAGGGCTGGCCCAGCTGGCGGCCATGCCGGGCGCGGGCACATCGGCCGGGCTGGAAGCGCCTGACGTGGCCAGCGCGCTGGTCGCGAACAAGGCCGTCCTCGACGAGCTGAGGGCAGAGATCGACGCCATGCAGCGTCGCGAAGCCGACCTGCTGGAGCAGCGCCAGGCTCGCGCCGACGCCGAGCGGCGACGGACGTGGATCCTTACTGCCGTGATGGCCGGGATCGGCCTGCTCGGAGGCCTGGCCGCCGCGCAACTGCTTTTCACGGGCATCGTCCGGCGCGTGCGGGGCCTGGAACGGGACGCCGAGCGTCTGGAGCGGGGGGAGCCGCTGGATCTCGCCGACGAAGCTCGTGATGAAATCGGTCGTCTCGCCCGATGCCTGGTTGAGGCCGGCGACCTGTTGCGGTCGCGGGAAGCGGCGCTGAGGGAAGGCGAGGAGCGTTATCGGAGAGTGATCGAAGGGGTGCGGGACTACGGCATCTTCGCCCTCGACTTGGAGGGGCGCGTCGTCAGCTGGAACGCCGGGGCAGAGCGGATCAAGGGTTGGAGCGCCGAGGAGATCCTCGGCCGGCACTTCTCCGTCTTCTATCCCGCCGAGGCGCGCGATGAGACGCCGGCCCGGCTGCTGGAGATCGCGCGCCGCGACGGGCGGGTTGAGGACGAAGGCTGGCGTGTCCGCCGCGACGGCGGTCGCTTCTGGGCCAACGTCGTGATCACCGCTCTTCGCGACGAGGCCGGACTCCTGACGGGCTTTTCCAAGGTGACGCGGGACGTGACGGACCGCCGCCGTGCGGAACAGGCGCTGGGCCAGGCGCGGGCTGAAGCCGAGCGGGCGAGCCGTGCGAAGAGCGAGTTCCTGTCGCGAATGAGCCACGAACTGCGCACGCCGCTGACCGCGATACTGGGGTTCAACCAGTTGACGGGAATGGACCGGGAGACGCTGACGGAAGACCAGCGCCACGCCGTCGACCAGATCGCCAAAGCGGGGGGTCACCTGTTGGCCATGATCGAGGAGGTGCTCGACATCGCCCGTATCGAGGCCGGAGGTCACGCGCTCTCCCCTGAGCCGATGGATGTCGGCCCGGTGCTGGACGACGTCCGAGACCTGATCGCGCCACAAGCGCAGGAGGGGGGCGTTGAGGTGCGGATCACGGGGGACGTCGACGCCAGAGTCCTGGCGGATCGGCGGGCCGTCGTTCAGATTCTGCTCAATCTGCTCTCGAACGCGATCAAGTACGGACCCGCCGCCGGCATCGTGACGCTCAGCGTCGCATCCGGCGCGGAGAAGGTCTCAATCGAGGTGACCGACGAGGGTCCGGGCGTGCCGCCTGAGATGGCGGACCGCCTGTTCACCCCCTTCGACCGGCTGGACGCGGAACGATGGAGCGGCGTCCAGGGCTCCGGCTTGGGTCTGGCGTTGTCGCGTGGCCTGGCCGAGGCCCAGGGCGGGCGCCTTTCTTACGCCTCACGGGGCGGTCGAACGGGCTCCTCGTTCATCCTCGATCTGCCGCGTGCGCCGTGGAGCGAAAGGAAATCTGAATGAGGATCGTACCGGACGATGAGAGGCTCATGGGTGCGCGCATCCTGGCCGTCGACGACGAGGCGGCGAACCTCAGTCTCGTCGATCGGGCCTTTCGCAGGGAGGGCTTCCAGAACGTCGTCACCTTCCTGGATCCGCGCGAGGCTCTGCAGGACTTCGCCGCCCGCCGGCCCGACCTCGTCCTCCTGGATCTGATGATGCCGGGCGTGGACGGATATGAGCTTCTGGAGGGGTTTCGCAGGCTGACCGGGGACGCCGACTATCTGCCGATCCTGGTTCTGACTGCCGACTCCACCATGAACGCTCGACTCCGCGCCCTGTCTCTCGGCGCCAACGATGTGCTGCTGAAGCCTTATGACGTCGCGGAACTGCTGATGCGGAGCTGGGTCCTTCTGGACACCCGGCGCAAGCTGGCCCTGGGCAGATAAATTTCGAAGAGCCCATTTGGGGGACCTTACGAAGTTCGAATGCATGAACTCGTCGCCCTCCTGTCGCAGAGGGCTGCCAGCTATTGCGGCGAGTGCCGCATCGCCGCGCCTTGGTCCGCATTAGTCCTCGCTCGCCCCAAGCTGAACAGGTGTATGGAATGTCCCGCGGACATCTCGAGTCCAAGCCAAGCCCAGCCAATTCGCCCTTGGCGTCATCTATTCCCGTAAGTACGCCGCACTGAGAGCGATCGTTTCGATCACGCAGCGGCACCATTCCCCCACGACCGACGTCAGGCCGCAGCGCCGCCTTCCATCAGGAAGGCGTTGAGCTTGTTGCCGTCCGGATCACGGAAATAGGCGGCGTAAAAGGTTTCGCCGCGCGGTCCGGGCGGGCCCTCGCATCGGCCCCCGTTTTCCAGCGCGAGCGCGTGAAGCCGATCCACCTGCGCCCGATCCTTGGCCTCCAGCGCCACCATGACGCCGTTGCCGACGCTGGCCGCGTTTCCGTCGAAGGGCTTGGTCAGACCGATGCCGGCGGATCCTCCGGGCGTTCCCCACGCGATCGCGCCCGGCCATTCCATCATTCGCCCCGTCCCCAGCTCCTTGGCGAGCGCGTCGTAAAACCTGGCTCCGCGTTCCAGATCATTGGTTCCCAGCGTGACGTATCCGATCATTCGCGTCCCTCCCGAAAGGCAGGCAGAACATCACGAACAAAGCAAGAACACAAGCCCGACGGTCAGGTCGTCGGCGCGTCACCGACGCCTTCGAGAAAGGCCGAAGCCCGGTTGAGACCTTCCAGCCAGACGATCGTCGGGTCGGCCATCTGTTCGACCGGCAGGCCGCTGGTGATCAGCACGTCGAACTGCATGAACACCACGGGCTCGCCCTCGGCCTCGGTCACGAAGGCCTTGAGGAACCGCTGCTCGCGGTTCCAGCCATTGATCTCCTCCGCCGTCACGCCCTGACCGTTGAAGACGGCATTGAACTGGACGTCGCCACAGCGGCCGTCGGCTTCGCAACCGTAGAAGAAGACGAACCATACGAGGCCGGCGTCGTCGACCCGGAAGAAGACGTCGCCTCCGTCGCGCGTCACATCGCCGACCTGGGCCCCCGCGGTCGAAAGCCAGTCGCGGACGGACTCCGGCGTCAGGCCGACGAAGGCCGGAGCCACGGAAGTCGCCTCTTGGGCGCTCGCATCTCCGGGAGCGACGGCACCGAGCGAGAAGGCGATGGAAGCGGCGACGAAGAGGGAGCGGATCATGCGGGAACTCCGGAGAAGGGATCGCCATCCTGACGCGGGGCGGCCGCGAGCGATAGCCACGTCGGGGACGTCATCTCATTGAGTCGGGAGACGGTACGAGCGAACTCGAAGGCGCCGGTCGCGCCGATGTAGAGCGTCTCGGGCTCCGCGTCGGCGCGCACCACGAGACGCGCCCCCGCTTCGTAAAGGGCGTCGATCAGGGTCACGAACCTGCGCGCCTCCATGTGGCGCGCCTCGTCGAGGAGCGGGACCGCGTCGAGGAAAAGGGTGTGGAACCGGCCCGCGATCGCCAGCCAGTCCTGCGGTCCCAGGGGTCGACCGCACAGCTCTGCGAAGGACGCCCGGGCCACGCCGCCGACCGTTCGGTCGAGGCGGACCTCCCGACCCAGCACCGTCATCGAAGCCGGCGCCTCCTCGGCTCCACCTTTCAGTTCCGTCCAGAGCGCTTCAAAGGCCGCCTTGCCCTCGGGCAGGAACCAGGTCCGTGATCGCGCCAGCAGATCGATCCTCCAGTCGCGTTCCCCCGAAACCACCACGGTCTCGCAGCGGTCGCGGATCAAGTCGATGAAGGGCAGAAAGAGCTCGCGGTTGATACCGTTCAGGTACAGCTGGTCCGGCGCACGGTTGGACGTCACCGCCAGCACCGTGCCCCGGTCGAACAGGGCCTGGAACAGCCGACCCAGAATCAGGGCGTCGGCGATGTCCCGGACCTCCAGCTCGTCGAAGCACAGCAGGCGGGCGCGCCTCGAGATCAGCTCGGCGATGGGCGTCAGCGGATCGTCGCCCTTCCACTGGCCGAAGCGGGCCTGGCGCGCCTTGCGGTCGCTCTCGCGCCATTCGCGGATCAGCCCGTGCACCTCGGCCATGAAGACGTGGAAGTGGCGGCGCAGCTTCGGCTCCGGCGCGCAGGCGTGGAAAAGGTCCATCAGCATCGACTTTCCGCGCCCCGGCGGCCCGTGCAGATAGACGCCGCGCACCTCGGGCCGGCCGCCGAACAGGCCGCGCCGCTTCAGATCCTTCTCCAGCCGCGACAGGGCGTCGATCGCCGCCGCCTGGCCCGGATCAGAGGTCAGCCGGCCTTCCTTCAGGCGTTTCTCATAAGCGGCGCGTATGCGTGATCCCATCAACTCGGGCTTAGCGGCGCGGGCGGATCAGGAAAAGCGATTGCTTCCGCCGCACGAAGGACTATCTGCCCGAACATTCGCCGAACATCCGCCCTCAAGCAGCGAGCGCCCGCGGCGTGAGCGGTAGGGCGTCCGAAGGACACAAACAGAGATGAGCTATTCCGTCGCCGTCGTGGGCGCCACCGGGGCCGTAGGCCGCGAGATGCTGACCATCCTGGACGAGCTGAACTTCCCGGTCGCCGAGATGCACGCCGTGGCGTCCCGGAAGTCCAAGGGCATGGAGGTCGCGTTCGGCGACAAGACCGTCAAATGCGAGGACATCGAACAGTTCGACTTCTCCAAGGTCGATCTGGTGCTGATGAGCGCCGGCGGCGATGTAAGCCGTGCGTGGTCGGAGAAGATCGGCAAGCTGGGGCCGATCGTCATCGACAACTCCTCGGCCTTCCGCGCCGACCCGGACGTGCCCCTGATCGTGCCGGAGGTGAATCCGGACGCGGCAAAGCTGGCGAAGACCAAGAACATCGTCGCCAATCCCAATTGCTCGACCGCCCAACTGGTGGTGGCGCTTAAGCCCCTGCACGACGCGGCGAAGATCACCCGCGCGGTGGTGTCGACCTATCAGTCGGTGTCGGGCGCCGGGAAGGAGGGGATGGACGAGCTTTGGACCCAGACCAAGGCCATCTACGGTCTGGGCGACGCCACGCCGAAGGTCTTTCCGCGCCAGATCGCCTTCAACGTCATCCCCTTCATCGGGTCGTTCCGTGACGACGGCTACACCGACGAGGAGGCCAAGATGTGGACCGAGGTCCACAAGATCATGGACCCGTCGATCCGCCTGACCGTCACCTGCGTGCGCGTGCCCGTCTTCGTCGGCCATTCCGAGGCCGTGACGCTGGAGTTCGAGCGCCCCATCGCCCCGGACGAGGCCCGCGCGATCCTGCGCGACGCGCCGGGCGTCCTGGTGGTCGACAAGCAAGAGGCCGACGGCTTCGTCACCCCGGTCGACGCGGCCGGCGAGTTCGCCGTCTACGTCAGCCGCATCCGCAAGGATCACTCGGTCGAGAACGGCCTGTCGCTGTGGGTCGTGTCCGACAACCTGCGCAAGGGCGCGGCCCTGAACGCCGTGCAGATCGCCCAGCTGCTGGACGAGCAGGGCGTCATCACGCCGAAGAGCGGCTATCGCTCCATCACGGTCTGAGGTGACCCGGCCGTCGGAGGCCCGCCTCGCCCTGATCGCGGGGGTCGGCTGCTACGCCATCTGGGGGTTCATCCCCCTGGTGTTCCAGGCCATGGCCGGCGTCGGCGCGGACGCCTGGGAGATCATGGCCCACCGCATGGTGTGGTCGGTGCTGCTGGCGGCCGTGCTGGTGCTGGCTCTGGGCCAGTGGGAGCAGGTGCGCTCCGCGCTCGCGGACAGGCGCACGCTGGGCTGGCTGGTCGTCTCGACCCTGCTGATCGCCGTGAACTGGACCGTCTACGTGATGGCCGTGAACGGCGGGCGGACGCTGGACGCCAGCTTGGGCTACTACCTGAACCCGCTGCTCAACATGGCGGCGGGGGCCTGGCTGTTCCGCGAGCGGCTGAGCCGGGCGGGCCTGATCGCCATAGGCTTGGCCGCGGTGGGCGTCGCGCTTCAGGCGGCGGCGCTGGGGCATCTGCCGTGGGTGTCGCTGCTGCTCGGCTTCTCGTTCTGCGCCTACGGCATCATCCGCAAGAAGATCAGCGTGGACGCCCTGCCCGGACTGTTCGTGGAGTGCTTGATACTGGCGCTGCCCGGGCTGGCTTGGGTGGCGTGGCTGGCGGCGCAGGGCACGGGCCACTTCGGCGCAAGCGCTCCAGCGACACTGTGGCTGCTGGCGGCCGGTCCGGCGACGGTCATCCCCATGGCCCTGTTCGCCTGGGCCGCGCGACGGATGCCCTATTCCAGCATGGGCTTCCTGCAGTTCCTCGCCCCGTCGATCGTCTTCGTCATCGGCACGCTGCAGGGCGAGCCGTTGGGCGCCCTGCGGCTGGTCAGCTTCGGCTTCATCTGGGCCGGGGCGGTCGTCTTCGCGATCGGGGCCCTGACCCGCAAGCGGAACGAGGCGCCCGAGGCCGTCGTCGCGCCGGAACCCGGCCTGATCGACGCCCCCGCCGAGGATCGGACAAGGACCTAAAGCGCGGCGTACAGTGCCCCGATCAGCCGCACCGCGCGTGGGTCGCCGATCAGGTGCGGCGACTGGCGCGTCATGACGTAGGCGCCCGAGACGCCGGTCGCCGGATCGGCCCAGCCGCACGACCCGCCCCAGCCGCTGTGGCCGACCGCTTCGGGGTTCGGTCCGAATACGTTCAGGGTGGCGTTCCGCATCACCCCGGCGCCCCAGCTCATCTCGAACGGCACGACCCGGTCGGGGCCCGTGATCCGCTCCCGACGCAGCGCCTCCAGCGTCGGCGCCGACAGCACCTGGCGCCCGTCGATCCGCCCCGTGGCGAGCAAGCCCACGAACCGCGCCAGATCGTCGGCGCGGGCGTGCAGGTTGGCCGAAGGAATCTCGGCCATGCGCCATTCCGCCGAGCCGCGCCCGCCGGGAGCCGACCCCTTGTCGAGAAAGGCGGCGCGCTTGATCGCGTCGATCGTGCCCAGATCCGGCGCCGAGGTCGGCTTGCGCATCTGCGCCACCCGATGATGCTCCGCCTCGGGCAGCCCGATCCACAGGTCCAGGCCGGGGAAGTCCTGTCGCAACGCCGTGCCCATGGTCCGGCCGTCCACGCGCCGGAACAGCTCGCCGGCCAGATAGCCGATGGTGATGGGGTGATAGCCGCTGGCCGTGCCGGGCTCCCACATCGGCGCCTGGGCGCACAGCCGGTCCAGGACCGCCTGCCGGTCGAACCAGATGGCGGAATCGACGGTCTCGGCGAAGCCAGGCAGCCCGGCCTGATGGCTCATCATCTGTCCGACGGTGACGTCCTGCTTCCCCGCCTGTCCGAACTCGGGCCACAAGTTCGCGACCGGGCGATCGTAGTCCAGCAGGCCGCGCTCGACGCAGGTCGCGATCAGGGTCGCCATCACCGCCTTGCCGGTCGAGAAGACCGGGGCCAGCGTCGTCTCGGCGAAGGGCACGGTTCTCGCCACGTCGGCCCAGCCGGCCCAAAGGTCGACCACGACCTCGCCGTCGCGGCAGACGCTGAAGCGCGCGGCCTGCTCGTTCAGACCTTCCGGCGCGTCGCTGAAGTTCGCGGCGAAGGCGTCCTTCACCGCTCCGAGCCGGTCGGGGCAGGTTCCGTGAATCTCGATCATGCGGCCCCTCTATCACGCCCCAGCCACTCCAGAACCCCGTCGGCCGCGACGGCGCCGGAGGCGAAGCAGGCCTGCAGCAGATAGCCGCCGGTCGGCGCCTCCCAGTCCAGCATCTCGCCGGCGACGAAGACGCCGGGCAGGGCGGTCAGCATCAGGCGCTCGTCCACTTGGTCCAGCCGCACGCCGCCGGCCGAGGAGATGGCGCGGTCCAGCCCTTGCATGCCGGTCACGGTCAGGCGGACGGCCTTGATGCGGCGCGCCAGCTTGTCGGCGCCGGTCGGGACCTCGCCGGGGATTTCGCGCAGCAGACCGACGGCGACGGGTGACAGGCCCGCAGCCTTGCGCAGCCAGTTCGAGACGCTGTCCTTGCCGCGGCCGCGGTCGAGCCGGGCCGCGAGCGCTTCGATCGACAAGTCCGGCCTCAAGTCCACCGTCAGGGTCGTCGTGCCGTCGCGATCCACAGCGCGGCGCAGGTCGGCCGAGAGGGCGTAGACGGCGCCGCCTTCAAGGCCGTAGCGGGCGACCAGCGCCTCGCCGCGCACCGTGCGGTCGCCGTGCGTCAGGGCGACGGTCTTCAGCGGCTGTCCCGCGAACCGGTCCGCGAAGACGTCCGACCAGCCGACGTTCACGCCGGCGTTGGCCGGACGAAAGGGCGCGACCTCGACGCCCCTCGCCTCCAGCTGGTCGCGCCAGCCGCCGTCCGACCCCAGGCGCGGCCAGGACGCGCCGCCCATGGCCAGGACCACCGCGTCCGCCGGCACGGTGCGGAGACCGTCAGGCGTGTCGAAGGTCGTCTCGCCGTCGGCCCAGCCCGTCCACGTCCAGCGCGCGTTCAGCGTCACGCCGCGCTCCGCTAGGCGCGCCAGCCAGGCGCGCAGCAGGGGCGAGGCCTTCATCGCTTGCGGGAAGACGCGGCCGCTGGAGCCGACGAAGGTGGGCTGGCCCAGCCCCTCGGCCCAGGCGGTCAGGTCGGCGGGCGACAGACGGTCCAGCCATGCTGCGATGCGCGGCGCGGCCTCCGCATACCGGCCGCGGAAGCGATCGATGGGCTCGGAGTGGGTCAGGTTCAGGCCGCCGCGCCCGGCCATGAGGAATTTGCGTGCGGGCGACGGCATTCGGTCGGCCACGATCACGCGCAGTCCGGCGTCGGACAGACGTTCGGCGGCGAAAAGGCCGGCGGGGCCGGCGCCGACGATCAGGACTTGGGGAGGAGCCATGCGGCCGGTCCAGCACGACGACTGGACCGGCGCAAGCGGGTCAGTCGGCGTCGTCCGCCGACATGCGGGCCAGTTCGGCGTCCATCTCGGCCCGATCGGCCTCCATTTCCGCGAGGTCGGCTTCCAGTTCGGCCAGATCGACGTCTTCGACCTGGTTCAGGGCATAGTCGGCCATGAGGCCGTAGGTGGCCATGTGCTCCGGGTCGGTGGAAGCCCAGGCGCCATTGGAGGCGAAGCCGCCGGCCATGGCCAGGACGTCCATGTCGACCCCGGCCAGGGCTTCGGCGACCAGCCCCTCGACGTCGATCTCGGCCAGGGCCTGTTCGGCGATCAGGCCGGCGTTGGCCGAGACCACGCCGGTGAAGGCGTCGACGTCCGGTTGGTATTCGAGCCACAGGGCGCCGATGCGGGCCTCGCGCTCGTCTTCCGTCAGACTTTGATCCGCTCCGATGGCCTCGGCGCGGGCGCCGAAATCTTCCATGCGGACCTCGAAGACCGCGGCGGCGGCCTCGATGGCGGCTTCCGGGTCGGCGGGGGTCTGTTCCTGGGCCTGCGCCACGAGCGGCAGCAGGGCGAGGGCGGCGGCGAGGGACAGGGCGCGGATCATGGTCTCGGCTCCTTGACGACGTTCGTGTGGGCTCAGTTGCCCATCTGGCCCATGCCGGAGAAGTCGCCGGTCTTCATGGCCTGCGGGATCTGGGCGAACTGGGCGGCGACCATGGTCTTGATGCCTTCGGCCTGTTCCGCCGGGATGTTGCCGGCCTCGACCTCCTGGTCGATGAAGGCGGTGATCAGGCCGACGAAGGCGTCGATCTCCGGCTGCTTGGCGGCGATGGCGGCGTCGATGCGCGCGTTCTTGTCGGCGTCCGAGAGCGAGGCGTCGGCGCGGATGGCGCCGACCTGCTCGCCGAGGGCCTCCATGGAGGCCCCGAAGGCCTCGGCCTTGGCCTCGATGTCGGCCTCGGTGATCGGGTCCTGGGCCAGGACGGCGGCGGCGACCGGCGCGGCGGCGGCCGGCAGGGCGAAGGTCAGGCCGATCGACGTGGCGACGGCGGCGGCGAGGGCGAACTTGCGGGACATGGGGGCGATCCGTGAGGGGGAGGAAACGATGGCGCGAACGTGCGCCCCGCCCCGTCCCGCCTCAAGTGAAATCGCGGACAGGAAGTTACCGTCCCGTCATGATCCTCAGCGCCGCTCGCGCTTGCCCAGCACGCGCAGCCGCAGGGCGTTCAGCTTGATGAAGCCCTCGGCGTCGTGGTGGTCGTAGGCCTGCACGCCCTCCTCGAAGGTCACCAGGTCCTGGTCGTAAAGGCTGTCCTTGCTCTCGCGGCCGATCACGGTGACGTTGCCCTTGTAGAGCTTGACCCGGACCGTGCCGTTCACCTTCGCCTGCGAATGGTCGATGGCCGCCTGCAGCATCTCGCGCTCGGGCGAGAACCAGAAGCCATTGTAGACCAGGTGGGCGTACTTGACCGCCAGCTCGTCCTTCAGGTGCATGGCCCCGCGGTCCAAGGTGATCGACTCGATGCCGCGGTGGGCGGCCAGCAGGATCGTCCCGCCCGGCGTCTCATAGACGCCGCGCGACTTCATGCCGACGAAGCGGTTCTCGACGAGGTCGAGGCGGCCGATCCCGTTGTCGTGGCCGTACTGGTTCAGGGCGGCCAGCAGGGTCGCGGGCGACATCGCCTCGCCGTCGATCGAGACGGCGTCGCCCTTCTCGAAGCCGATGGTGACGACCGTCGCCCGATCAGGCGCGTCCTCGGGCGAGATGGTGCGCTGATGCACGAACTCCGGCGCCTCGACGGCCGGGTCCTCAAGCACCTTGCCCTCCGACGAGGAGTGCAGAAGGTTGGCGTCGACGCTGAACGGGGCCTCGCCACGCTTGTCCTTGGCGATGGGGATCTGGTGCTTTTCGGCGAAGTCCAGCAGCGCCTCGCGAGACTTGAACTCCCACTCGCGCCACGGCGCGATCACGCGGATGTCGGGCTCCAGGGCATAGTAGCCCAGCTCGAACCGGACCTGGTCGTTGCCCTTGCCGGTCGCGCCGTGACAGACGGCGTCGGCGCCGACCATCCGCGCGATCTCGATCTGCCGCTTGGAGATCAGCGGCCGGGCGATGGAGGTGCCCAGCAGATACTGGCCTTCGTACAGGGCGTTGGCGCGGAACATGGGAAAGACGAAGTCCCGCACGAACTCTTCCCGCAGGTCGTCGATGAAGATGTTCTCGGGCCTGATGCCCAGCTTCAGCGCCTTTTCCCGCGCCGGCCCCAGTTCCTCGCCCTGGCCCAGGTCGGCGGTGAAGGTCACGACCTCCGCGCCGTATTCGGTCTGCAGCCACTTCAGGATGATCGAGGTGTCCAGGCCGCCGGAATAGGCGAGCACCACTTTCTTCGGGGCGGTCTTGGCGGTCATGGAAGGGTCCTTGATCGAACGCGGGGAGGCGTGGCCGCGCTTAAAGGGCCGAAGGCTCCGCCATGCAAGGGCGGGAATGCGGCGGATGAGGCACGGCTGATCGCCCCGTCGTTTTTACGCGGAGTTGGGGAGGGCGGGCGGAGCGCCGGGCCTTCGCCCGGATGCTGTGTGTGTTGTTACCGTTTCGACGAAGGCAGGGCGCTCCGCGCG
>JAIEQC010000040.1 GCA_019748055.1 Caulobacteraceae bacterium
ACTTCTAAGCCAAAGCTCAGAAGACAAGTCGAAACACCAAGCAGGGGCCCGCCGGATCACTCCGGCGGGCCCTTCGCTTTTGGGGACTGCGCTCGGCGAACGCTACCTGCCGAAAGGTGGGGCGTCAGGCCGTCAGACGACCGGTCGAGGCCAGGGCCGCCACGATCCGCTCGGCCGCCTGATCCGGAGTCTCGACGTCGGCGCGGACGTGGATCTCGGGCGCCTCGGGGCGCTCGTAAGGACTGTCGATGCCGGTGAAGTTGGCCAGCTTCCCCTCGCGCGCCTTGCGGTACAGGCCTTTCACGTCGCGCGCCTCGGCCAAGTCCAGGGGCACGTCGACGAACACCTCGACGAACCTGCCTTCCCCCATCAGCTCACGCGCCATGCGGCGCTCCGACGCGAACGGGGAGATCAACGAGACCAGCACGATCAGACCCGCGTCGGCCATGAGGCGGGCGGCCTCGGCGGCGCGGCGGATGTTCTCGACCCGGTCGGCGTCGGTGAAGCCAAGATCGCGCGTCAGGCCGTGCCGCAGATTGTCGCCGTCAATCAGATAGGTGTGCCGCCCCATGGCGTGCAGGCGGCGCTCGACCGCGTCGGCGATGGTCGACTTGCCGGCGCCGGACAGGCCGGTGAACCACAGCACCGTCGGCTTCTGCCCCTTGGCGGCGGCGCGGGCGGCGGCGTCGACGGTCAGGGCCTGGCGATGGACGTTGTGGGCGCGGCGCAGGGCGAAGCGGATCATGCCCGCGCCGACCGTGTCCAGACTGGTCCGGTCGATCAGGATGAAGCCGCCCAGCGTGCGTTCCTCGGCGTAAGGCGCGAAGGCGATCTCCGCGCCAAGCGACAGGTTGCAGACGCCGATCTCGTTCAGCTCCAGCGTCTTGGCGGCCAGAGGCGCGAGGTCCTCGACCGAGACGCGGCGGCGGATTTCGGTGATCTGGGCCGCGACCGTGCGGGCGCCGATCTTCAGGTCGTAGACGCGGCCCGGCAGCATGGGCTCCTCGCCCATCCAGACCAGATCGACCTCGAACTGATCGGCGACCTCCAGCGGCGCGTCGGCGGCGACGATCAGATCGCCGCGCGCGACGTCGACGGGGCGGTCGAGAACCAGCGAGGCGGTCAGGCCGGCCTCCACGTCCCCCGTTGGGCCTTCGGCGCCCAAAACTTCGGTCACCGTGGCCAGGCGTCCGGAGGGCTGGACCCGCACGGCGTCGCCCTGCCGGACGCGGCCGGACGCGACCTTGCCGACGTAGGACCGGTCCAGACCGTCACGGCGCACCCACTGCACCGGCATCCGGAACGGCGCGTCGGACGCGGTCTCGGCGGGCGCCGACTCCAGGCGCGCGATCAGCGGCGGCCCCTCGACCCACCCTGCCCCCGTGGATCGGGCCACGTTCTCGCCGGTCAGGCCGGAGACCGGAACGACTTGGACCTCGGCAAGGTCCAGAGCGGCGGCGAAGGCCCGCGCCTCTTCCGCCAGTTCGTCGAACCGGCCCCGGTCCCATGCCATGGCGTCCATCTTGGTGACGACGAAGACGACCGTGGGGACGCGCGTCAGGGCGGCGATCAGGGCGTGGCGGCGGGTCTGGGCGGTCATGCCGCGCACGGCGTCGATCAGGACCAGGGCGACGTCCGCCTGGCTGGCCCCGGTGACCATGTTGCGCGTGTACTGCTCGTGCCCCGGGGCGTCGATCAGGTGGAAGTCGCGGCGCGGCGTGGACAGGTACCGGTGCGCCACGTCGATGGTGATGCCCTGCGCCTTCTCCGCCATCAGCCCATCGACCAGAGACGCGAAGTCGAGCGTGCCGTCGGGGCCGGTCGCGGCGGCGGCGACGTCGTCGGGCACGGCGCCGAGGTCGTGCATCAGCCGGCCCATCAGGGTCGACTTGCCGTCGTCGACGGAGCCGCAGGTCAGGACGCGAAGGCGATCGCCGCGCGCGCGGGCCATCAGAAATAGCCCTCCTGCTTCTTTCGCTCCATGGAGCCGGGCCGGTCCTTGTCGATCAGGCGGCCGGCGCGTTCGGAGGTGCGGGCACCGCGCGCCTCGGCGGCGACGGCTTCCAGCGTGTCGGCGTCGCTCTCGACCGCGGCGGTCAGGGGCCAGCAGCCCAAGGTGCGGAAGCGGACGCGGCGCAGGACCGGCGTCTCGCCCGGCAGGAGGCGCATGCGGTCGTCGTCGACCATCAGCAGCTTGCCGTCGCGCACGACGGTGGGCCGCTTAGCGGCGAGATAGAGCGGCACGACGGGGATCCCTTCGGCCACGACGTAGTCCCAGACGTCCGCTTCGGTCCAGTTCGACAGGGGGAAGACCCGCAGCGTCTCGCCCGGCTTCAGGCGCGCGTTGTAGAGGTCCCAGAGTTCCGGGCGCTGGCGACGCGGATCCCAGCCGTGGCCGGGCGTACGGACGGAGAAGACCCGCTCCTTGGCGCGGCTGGCGTCCTCATCCCTGCGGGCCCCGCCGAAGGCCGCGTCGAATCCGCCGGCGTCCAGCGCCTGTTTCAGCCCCTGCGTCTTCCAAAGGTCGGTGTGCGCCGACGAGCCATGGTCGAAGGGGTTGATGCCCTTGGCCTCCGCCTCCGGATTGCGGTGGACGATCAGGGTCAGGTCCGGGTCGGCCGCCACCCGGTCGCGCAGGGCGTACATGTCCCGGAACTTCCAGGTCGTGTCGACGTGCAGAAGGGGGAACGGCAGGGGGCCGGGCCCGAAGGCCTTCTTCGCCAGATGCAACAGGACGGCGGAGTCCTTGCCGATCGAATAGAGCAGGACGGGCCGCGCGCACTCGGCCGCCGTCTCGCGCAGGATGTGCAGGCTTTCGGCCTCCAACGCCCGCAGCAGGGGCGACAGGGCGCGCGCGGGCGTCGTCATGGGGTCTGGGTGGCATTCCCTGCGCCGCGCCACAAGGGGGGCGCGCTCAGTGGGAGGTCAGGATGACCTGCGGCTGGGCTTGAACCTGCCGGCCGTCACGGACGGCGGAGCCGATCTGGATGACCAAGGTGGCGGCGACGACGGCGCTGACCACGGCGACCAGGGTCAGCCGCGCGCCTTCGATCCAGCCCCCCTCGGAGCGATGCCCGTCGTCCCCGTTCACGCGAATGCCGCCTCGATTCCACGCCTGTCAGGCGCAGACAGCATGCGGGACGACGAGCCGCAAGCCTTGCATCACGGCGATCGACGAAAAACCGGCCGGAGCGGGCCCCGGCCGGACATTTCGTCGGATTTTCAGCCGGATCAGCCGGTGAACGGGCGGATCAGGATCTCCACGCGACGGTTCTGGGCCTTGCCCTCGGCCGTGGCGTTGGAGGCGACCGGCTGGCTCTCGCCGCGGCCCTCGACGTACATGCGGGCCGGCAGGACGCCGCGGTCGATCAGGTAGCGGGCCACGTTCGAGGCGCGGCGCTGCGACAGGTCGAGGTTGTAGGCGTCGGCGCCGTCGGAATCTGCGTGGCCGATGACGTCGATGGTCGAACGGTCGTACTGCTGCAGCACGCCGGCCACGTCGTCGAGCACAGCATAGAAGTTGCGGTTCACGGCGTCCTGGTTGGTGCCGAAGGTCACGTCCGACGGCATGCGCAGGACCAGAACGTCGCCCTGACGGACCACGCCGACGCCGGTGCCCGAGAGCTCCTCGCGCATGGCCTGTTCCTGGCGGTCCATGTACTGGCCGACGGCCGCGCCGGCCAGGGCGCCGACGCCCGCGCCGATCAGAGCGTTCTTGCGGCCCTGTTCGCTGTTGGAGGTGTTGGTCAGATAGCCGACCAGTGCGCCGCCCAGCGCGCCGACGATCGCGCCGGTGCCGGTGTTGTTGCGGTTCGGGGTCGAGCTGTACGGATCGGTCGTGGTGCAGGCCGCGGCCCCGAGGGCCAGGACGCAGACGCCGGTGAGAAAGATCTTGGAGCGCATGAGGGGCACGCCTTTCTGGGTTGGGCCGGTATGGCCGCAGAACGCCTCCTTACTGTGAAGGTTCCCCTGTATCCAAGATGAACGCCGGCGGGGGGAATGCGACAGCCGGTCGTTTGCCGGCCGGGGCGGAGGAGCGTAGGAGGTCGGCGAACTTCAGTTTCAGGACTTGTGCCGTGCCCGACTCCGCCACGCCCGCCCTCGGCATCCGCCCCGTCTCCATGACCGGCTATGACGCCGACTTCGACGCCTTCGCCCGCGACCTGGGCGCCTCGTTCGAGCGCTACGGCTTCGCCGTGGTGTCGGACCACGGGCTGGACGCCGACCTGATCGACGCCGCGGTGGCGGACGCCAAGGCCTTCTTCGCCCTGCCCGAGGACGTGAAGCGCCAGTACCACCGCCCCGGCACCGGCGGCGCGCGCGGCCTGACGCCGTTCGGGGTCGAGGCGGCCAAGGACGCCAAGGCGGCCGACCTGAAGGAGTTCTGGCACACCGGGCGCGAGCTGCCGGAGGGCCATGCCTACACCGCCACCATGCCGCAGAACCTGTGGCCGACCGAGGTCGCGGGCTTCCGCGAGCACGTCTACGGCATGTACGAGGCGCTGGACGCCTTGGGGCGCAAGCTGCTGAAGGCCATCGCCCGGCATCTGGGGCTGGCCGACGATTATTTCGACGACAAGGTCCAGCTGGGGAACTCTGTCCTGCGGCTGCTGCACTATCCGCCGGTGCCGGCCGACGCGCCGGGCGTGCGGGCCGGCGCGCATGAGGACATCAACGTGATCACCCTGCTGCTGGGGGCCGAGGAGGCCGGGCTGCAGCTGAAGGAGAAGGACGGCAGCTGGCTGGACATAGCCCCGCCGCCGGGGGCGCTGGTGGTCAACATCGGCGACATGCTGCAGCGCCTGACCAACCACGTCCTGCCGTCGACGACGCACCGGGTGGTCAATCCGGCGCCGGAGCGGCGTGGGTTCGCCCGCTATTCCACGCCCTTCTTCCTGCACTTCAACCCGGACTTCCTGATCGAGACGCTGCCGTCCACGATCACGCCGGGCAATCCCGACCGCTATGCCGGCAAGGCGATCACCGCCGACGACTATCTGGCCGAGCGCCTGCGCGAGATCCGGCTGCTCTGAGCCCTATTTGGAGATGCGCAGCCGGTAGATGTCCGTCCCGATGGCCTTGAAGGCGTCGGTCAGGTCGGCGCCCGACGTCGGCAGGAAGGCCATGCTGGCGGAGGTCGCGCACTCTCGCATGATGTCCGCCGCAGCGCCGTTCGCCGGCACCTGGAAGCCCACGGTGTAGACCAGCACGCCCTGGGCCTTCATCCCGTCGCACAGCGCCTCGGCCTGGGAGAAGGCGTCACCGTTGGGCGCGTTACAGTCGGCGATCTGGTCGGTGTTGTTGGCGTTGGGCGAGTCGCTGGAATAGACGCCCGAGCAGTAGGTCACGTTGAACTCGCCGTCCGTCATGATGATGACGGCCTTCAGCACGTTCGGGTCGTTGTAGGCGCCTGCGGCCGACGACGGCCACAGGTCGTTGAAGCTGGGCGCGATGGTGTACCAGCCCCAGGCTGTGCCGATATGTCCGCCCGTGGTGCCGGAAGCGGTGAAGCCAGAGATGCGGTCCTTGAGGTCGGACTTGCTGGACGTCAGCGGAATGATCGGGCTGTTGGGGCAGTCCGACAGGTTGCGCTGATAGTTGAAGCCGACCGGATCATCGTCGGGCGCCGCGTCGGTGTAGGCTTCGTCGCCCGTGCGTTCGCTTACGCAGACGGTGGCCTGCTTCCAGTCGATGTTGCCGAGATCGTCCTCATAGACGCGCCACTGGCACCCGTAGCGGCCGCACCACGACTTTCCGGCGCTGGAATAGGCGCCCCACCCGGCGCCGACGGCGTCGATGGCGTAGTTGGTCGTGTCCACGACGTCAGAGACCCACCAGCCCTTGTTGTTCAGCTGGGTCGTGCCCCCGACGTTGGTGACGTAGACCCCCTCCCCGTCGCTCAGCCCGTGCGCCGACGAGGTCGTGAGCTGGACGCGGCAATCCTCGGTCCGAAAGCACTTCTGTATCCTGCCGTTGCCGTCATAGCTGGAGTAGTTCCAGGTCGGGACGGCTTCCCATCCATTCCCGTCGGGCTGCTCGAGCTTGAACGTGTTGTTGTTCAGGCGATCCACGCGATAGCGGCGATCGTTGATCTGGGTCATGCCGTCGGCGTTCCACACCCAAACGATGTCCCCGTCCTGAAAGCCGTGGCCGTTTGAAGTGAAGACGCCGGTCGAGCGGTTCACGCTGGAGATCGTGCGGCGATTGCCGACGCTCCAGCGGACGTTGGAGATGTTGACGGACTGCACGGCCGCGCCGCGGGCGTCGTCCTCCCAGCCGTCGACGTTGACGCCCATGGAATAGGGGATCAGCGACATCTTGGAGTACCAGGGCGTCTGGAGATCCTGCACCACGATGTCGACGAGCTGGGTCGCCGCGGCCTTCATGTCGGTCAGCTTCTGGCCGGCCATGGAGCCGGTGATGTCGAGCACCAGGGCGACCTCGACGTTCTTGGAGGAGCGGGTCACTTCCGAATGGGCGCCGACCGGCAGGTAGTCGTCCATGAACTGGCCGTAGGGCGGCAGGAAGATGTTGGCGACCAGCGTCTTCACATTGGCGCGGGCGTCGGCGACGACGGTCTGGTTCTCCGTCAGCTGGAACTGGGTGCCGGCGGTCAGGAGCGTGACCTGCGGATAGGCGGCGAGGTTGGCGCGAAGGGCGTCCATGCCGACGCGCTGGATGTCGGCCTGTTCCGTGTAGGTGCTGCGCGCCGCGGCCAGGGCGGCGGCGTCCAGAGCGTCCTGCAGGTTGATGCGCACGGTCGAGACGCGGTGGATGTCGACCCCGCCCAGGGTCATCATGATGAGCGCCGGCAGGGCCAAGCCGAACAGCATGGCGGCGTTGCCGCGCGCGTCGTCGGCGATCCGCCGGGCGAACGTCATCAGCCGGGTCCAGAGGGTCATTCCACGTCGCGCCGCTGACGCGGGGGCGCGGATCGCCCACGGTCATCCGGTCGAAGATCGCCGGTTGCGGTTAAGCCTTCGTCCAACGGCGAAGGTTAACGGCGATCAGCCGAGCACGCACCCCGCGAGGCCGTCGTTGCGGACCGTGCCCATGGCCGCCTGGATGCGGGAGGCGCGGCGGCGGACGTAGGGGCCTGGGGACGCCGCCTTGTAGCGGCGCGGGCTGGGCAGGATGGCGGCGAGGCGCGCGGCCTCGCGCGGGGTCAGGTCGGCGGCGGACTTGCCGAACCAGTGCTGGGCGGCGGCTTCCGCGCCATAGACGCCGGGGGCCCATTCGGCGACGTTCAGATAGACCTCGACGATGCGGCGCTTGGACCAGAAGGCCTCGATCAGGACGGTGTAGCCCGCCTCCATGCCCTTGCGGACCCAGTTGCGGCCGGACCAGAGAAAGACGTTCTTGGCCGTCTGCTGGCTGATGGTCGAGCCGCCGCGCACGCGCCGGCCGCGGGCGTTGTTTTCCAGCGCCTTTTCGATGGCCTTCATGTCGAAGCCGTTGTGGCTGCAGAAGGTCGAATCCTCGGCCGCGATGACGGCCTCGACCAGGCGGGGTGAGATGTCGTTCAGGCCGCGCCAGCGATAGTCGGCCCCCTGCCCCTTCAGCCGCTGCTCGACCATCAGGAAGGTGGTCAGCGGCGGCACGACGCCATGGATCGCCACGCCGCCGACCGGCAGCAGCACCAGCACGAGGATGAAGAGGCCGACGGCGCCGAGGCAGCCGAGGCGACGGGGCGCGCTCATGCGGCCATGATGGTCAAGCTTGCGCGGGGATCAAGCGATCTCGCTCACGCCCGCCGCGCCGTCCTCGTCGGCCCAGGCCACGCGGGCGGCGTCGGGGGACAGGGCGAGGGCGGCGATGGGGGCGGCGCGTTCGGCGCGGACGAAGTTCAGCCCTTGCGCGGCCGGGTCGGCGGTCCAGACGCGGCCGTCGTTGAGGCCGGCGGCGAGGATGCCTTTCGACGGGCGGGCGGCGACCAGGGTCACCAGCGCGTTCTGGTCGAAGCCGATCTCGGTCGCTTCCTTGCCCATGGGGCCGTCGGAGCCGACGAAGGGCCAGAGCACGGCGCCTTGGGCGCCCGCCGTGGCCATGAGCTTGCCGTTGGACAGGAAGGCGAAGGAGCGCACCTTGGACGGATAGCCGCCCATGCGCAGGTTCTTCTGGTCCCGGATGCGCCAGCCGTGCAGCTGGGCGTCCTGCATGGCGGTGATGACGAAGGCGCCGTCGGGGGACCAGCCGACGGCGGTGTGGGAGCCGGCCCACTTCATGAAGGTCGGCTTCTGGTCGGCGATGCGGGCGAACCACAGGGCCGCGCCCCCGTAGGTCGAGCAGGCGATGCGCCGCCCCTTGGGCTCGAAGGCGACGCCCGAAACCGTGCGCTCATGCTCGAAGTCGCGGCGGAAGGCGGGATCCCTCGCGTCGATCACCGACAGCGTCTTGCCGTGGGAGAAGGCGATCAGGCCGCTTTCGGCCGAGGCGTCGATCGCGTCGATCCATTTGCCGCGCGCGTCGGCCAGAACCACCGCCTCGTCGCGCCGGGTCCAGATGACCTTGCCGTCGTCTCCGCCGGTGACCACGCCGTCGCCGGAGGGGTGGACCGCCGCGCACAGAACGGCGCCGTCGTGGGCGTCGGTCCGCTCGCCGCCCTCGAACCGGATCGAGCCGTCGCCCAGGGCGAAGACCGCGCCCGTGCGGTCGAAGAGGGCGGCGGTGGGCTGGGCGTCGAAAGTCAGCTGCATGAGCGGGGTTTAGTCCGCCCGAGAGGGCCGTCAACTTCGCCGGCGGGCCTCGCGTTCCAGTCGGCGGCGTTCGGCGCGGTTCAAGGGCGCGTCGCCGGAAAAATTCGACTCCAGAGACTCCAGATCGTGGACGTCGCGGCCGTCGGGGCCAAGGCGCGGGCGTGGGCGATGGACCTCTCCGGGGCGCACGCGGGCCAGATGCTCGGCCTGGCGGGCTTCCTGACTTTCCGCCAGCGCGACCGCCTGGCCGCGGGCGTGAAGATCGGCGTGAAGGCGCGCCCAGCGGGCGGCTTCGACGGACGCTCCGCGGTCGATGGCGCGGGCCAGACGGCGCCAGGTCCGATCGACGAGCTCGGTCAGGTCGACGTCGGCATAGAGCTCCAGATCGTCGTTCTCGGGCTCGGGATCCGGCTGGTCGGACCTGCGCCAGCCCTCGGCCTGGGCGCGGGCCCAGAAGGTGGAGGGGGCGAGGTCATGGCGGCGGCAGACCTCCTCGCCCGTCAGGCCGGAGAGATAGTCGGCGCGGACCCTTTCCCAGGTCTCGGCGGAGCGGATGCGGTGTGCGTCGGTCATGCCATGAGGGTGGCACGCCGGTGCGTCAGAAACGGTCGTGACGACGTTTCCCTCTCCCGCCGGGAGAGGAATGTCGTCACCCGTGCTCCCTGACCACCGAGGCCCAGAGTTTCTCGACCTCGCCCAGGCCGTCCTCGAAGGCCTGGCGCTCGGCGCGCAGGCGGGCTTCGTCGATGGCGTTGTCGGTGCCCCAGACGTTGGTGCGCTGGTCCTGCGTCGCCGTGGTCTCGCCGGTGCCGTAGATGAAGCCCGTGCGGACGTCGACGATCATGAAGGCGCAGGTGGCGGTGACGATGGCCTTCTTCGACGGCAGGAAGCCGAGTGCGATGGTCTGGAGCGGGCCGAGCTCGGCGCTCTCGGTCCGGAAGCGGGTGTCGATCGTGTAGATCAGGACGACGTCGGCGCGCAGCTGGGCGGCGGAGGCCCGCAGGTCGGCGACGCTGCCGAGATGGGCCGGGACCAGCAGACGGCTGACGGGGGCGACGGCGACGACGCCGGGCATGCGGCCGAGGCGTTCGAAGTCCTGTTCGGTTTCGATGTCGCGGGTGGTGAGGACGCTGAAGGCCCCCTCGCCCACCCCGACGCTGGACCGGCTGGAGTAGCCATGGGCGGCGACGCGGACGACGGCCATGCGCGACGGAAAGACGGCGGCAGGTTCGCGGGCCATGGCCTCGGCCACGTCCGTGCCGACGATTGAGCCCAGCGGCACGCCCGCGGCGGGGGTGGTGTAGGTCGAGCAGGCGGCGAGAAGGGTCGCAGCCAGGGCGATCAGGGCAAGGCGTTTCATGCGGTTCGGTCCTCCCAGGCGCGAAGCTGGGCGGCGAAACCGGGCGCGATTGTGTCCGTGAATGGCGGCGTCAGATGCCGTCAGGCGGCGCAGGCCTCGAAGCCGGCCTTCAGTTCCGCCTCGTTCAGGTCGCGACCGATGAAGACGGCGCGGGACCAGCGGCGCTCGGCCTCGCCCCACGGCTTCTGGAGGTCGCCCTCCAGGATCATGTGGACGGCCTGGAAGACGAGGCGGCGGTCCTCGCCCTTCACGTCGATGATGCCCTTGGCGCGCAGGATGTTCTGACCCTGCTCGCCCAGCAGCCGGTCCAGCCACTGGGTGAAGCGCTGGCCGTCGACCGGACGGTCCAGCGACAGGGCGATGCCCTTGATGTCGTCCTCATGCGCGTGGCCGCGGGGGCCGTGATCGTGGTGGTGATGATCGTGGGCGTGGTCGTGCCCATGATCGTGATGGTCGTGGCCGCAGTGCTCGTCGTGGACGTGGCCGTCGGCGCCGTGGGGCGGGTTCAGGAACTCCGGCCGGACCTCGTTGATGCGCTCAAGGTCGAAGCCGTGGCGGCCCAGCACCTGGTCCAGCGGCACGTTCGCACGCTCGGCGTGGACGATCGGGGCCAAGGGGTTCAGACCGCGCAGGCGGGCCTCGACCACCGCCAGTTCATCAGCGGAGACGAGATCGATCTTATTGAGGATGATCTGGTCGGCGAAGGCGACCTGCTCGCGCGCCTCCTTGGAATCGTCCAGCCGGGCCATGACGTGCTTGGCGTCGACCAGGGCGGTGACGCTGTCCAACTGTGTCTTGGCCTTGACCTCATCGTCGACGAAGAAGGTCTGGGCGACGGGGCCGGGGTCCGCCAGTCCCGTGGTCTCCACGATGATGGCGTCGAAGGCGGGCTTGCCCGGGCGCTGGCGCTTCATCAGGCCGGAGACGACGCGGATCAGATCGCCGCGCACGGTGCAGCAGACGCAGCCGTTGTTCATCTCGAAAACGTCCTCGTCGGCGCCGACCACCAGGTCGTTGTCGATGCCGATCTCGCCGAACTCGTTGACGATGACGGCGTAGCGCTTGCCGTGGTCCTCGGTGAGGATGCGGTTCAAGAGCGTGGTCTTGCCGGCGCCGAGATAGCCGGTGAGGACGGTGACGGGGGTCTTTTCCATGGCGGTCATCTAGGGCGCGAGAGGTCGCCGCGAAAGGGCGTCAGCAGCCTTCGCAGTCCAGGGCGCCGGTCGGCTCCAGCTGGATCGTCACGTGGTCGATGCCGAAGCGGTCGCGAGCGAGGGTGCGGGCGCTGATCAGAAGCGCGGCGGGGTCGACGTCGTGTACCAGATGGGCAGTCAGGGCCGTCTTCGTGGTCGACAGGCCCCAGACGTGCAGGTCGTGGACGGCGGAGACGCCGGGAAGCTCGGACAGAGCCTGACGGATGGCGGCGACGTCCTTGCCGCGCGGGGCGGCGTCCAGCGCGAGGTTCACAGAGTCCTTGAGCAGGCCCCAGGTGCCCCACAGGATGACCGCGACGATGATCAGGCTGACCACGGGATCTATGACCGCGAAGCCCGTCAGCAGGATCAGGCCGCCGGCGATCACCACGCCCAGCGAGACGGCGGCGTCGGCCATCATGTGCAGGTAGGCGCCGCGGGCGTTGAGGTCGTGCTGCTGGTTCATGAACAGCATCGCGGTGCCGAAGTTGATGATGATGCCGATGCCCGCCACGATCATGACGGTGGAGGACTCCACCGAGGCCGGCTCGGCGAAACGGCGGGCGGCCTCGATGGCGATGGCGCCGCAGGCGAAGATGAGCAGCAGCGCGTTGCCGAGCGCCGCGAGCACCGTGGCCTTGCCGTAGCCGTAGGTCTTGTCCGGAGAGCCCGCGCGTCGGGCCAGCCAGGCCGCGCCGCCGGCCATGGCGAGGCCCAGCACGTCGGACAGGTTGTGGCCCGCGTCGGCCATCAGGGCGGTGGAGTTCGACAGGAAGCCGGCTGTGAACTCGACGATCACGAAGGCCAGGTTGACGACGAGGCCCAGCGCATAGCGCCAGTCGCCGACGTCGACGGGGCCGTGGTTGTGATGGCCGTGCCCGTGAGCGTGGTCGTGTCCGTGCCCATGCCCATGACCAAGGTGGTCGTGCCGGTGATCGTGGGAATGGGCGGCGTCGTGGGCCATGGCCAAGCCTTAGTGGACGCGGGTCGCCACGAGAAGGCCGACGCCGATCAGGGCCAGGCCCAGAATGGCCCCTTCGAACCGGGCCCAGCGCTCCAGCCGCAGGAGGGAAGCGCCGGCACGGGCGATCGCCGTGAACAGGCCCATTCCCAGAACCGTGCCGAGGGCGAAGGCGGCGGTCAGGGCCGCAAGCGCAGCGGCGCCCTGATCCGCCGAGGACAGGTAGAAGGGCAGCATGACCTCGCCCGGCGACACGGCCAGCAGGGCGACGAGGCCCAGGAAGGCCGTGCGGTCCGACACGCGCGGCTCGGGCGTCTGGACGTCGGGGCCGCCGGCCAGCACCGGACGGCGGATCGTGGCGCGGACCAGATAGAAGAGGCCGAAGGCGAACAGCAGGGCGGCCGACAGCCAGGGCAGCAGTCCCGACACCCACCCCTCCAGCGCCAGACCGGCCAGGGCGATCAGGCCGCCGACGACCGCCGTGGTCGCGACGTGGGCCATACCGGCTGCGACCACCGCGCCCATGGTCATGCCCGCCGACCACCCCTGGGCACGCCCCACAAGGACGAAGGGGAGCCAGTGCGTCGGCAGGACGGCGTGAAGGAAGGCCACGCCGAACCCGCCGGCGAGCAGCGGGCCGAAGATGTCGCCGAAGCCGAGCATGGCGGCGATATAGACTGTTATGTTGTAACGCGCGAGGGGCGTCTCGAATTATTGGCGCCAAGACCCAGACGGCTCAGAGGAAAAGCCTTCGCACCAAGGAAAAACACGACCGGCGCGTTGACTCCGAAGGCCCCGCCCGTATATGTCGCCGTTCTTCGCCCGCGGGTCTCCCTCGCGGGCGCTGCTCTTTTGCGTTCAGCCGAGGCTTTCAAGATGTACGCGGTGATCAAGACCGGCGGCAAGCAGTACCGGGTCCAACCGGGCGACGTGATCGTGGTCGAGAAGCTCGACGGCGAGGCGGGTTCCGACGTGAAGTTCGGCGACGTCCTGATGCTGGGCGGCGACAAGGGCGTGACCCTGGGCGCCCCGCTGATCGACGGCGCATCGGTGCTGGCCACGCTGGTGGAAACCCGCAAGGGCGAGAAGGTGAAGATCTTCAAGAAGATCCGCCGCCAGGGCTATCGCCGCACCAAGGGCCATCGCCAGATGGAATCGGTGCTGCGCATCACCGGCATCGAAGGCGCCGGCGAAAAGGCCAAGTGGGACGGCGAGACCTCGCTGCTGACCAAGGCCGAGATCAACGCCCGCGCCCGCGGCCTGGCCCCGCGCGTCTCGGAAGAGACCGCCGCCAAGCCGGCCAAGAAGGCCGCCGCGCCGAAGACCGAGGCCGCCGCCGACGAGAAGCCGGCCGCCAAGAAGACTCCGGCGAAAAAAGCTCCGGCCAAGAAGACCGCCGCCAAGACCGACGAAGCGTAAGTTCAAGAAGACCAGAGCAGGACCAGACCCATGGCTCACAAGAAATCCGGCGGTTCGTCGCGTAACGGTCGCGACTCCGAGTCGAAGCGCCTCGGCGTGAAGAAGTTCGGCGGCGAGCGCGTCGTGCCGGGCAACATCATCATCCGTCAGCGCGGGACCAAGTGGCACCCGGGCACCAACGTGGGCATGGGCCGCGACCACACCCTGTTCGCCCTGACCGACGGCGCCGTGACGTTCACCACCAAGCGTGGCGGTCGTTGTTACGTGTCGGTGGCCACCCCGGCCAACGACGCCCAGGCCGTGAAACTGGCCGCCGAATAAGCGATCCGAAACAGGTTTCCGGATCGCGCAGGCCGAAAAGGCCCCGATCCGGACCAGGGAAATATTCCGCGGGGAGTCCGGATCACCGGGCTCCCCGTTTTCGTTTCCCCGCCTCATGCCGCCGAGCCCTGATCCGAAGGGGCGGCAGAACGACCGAGGCGACCATGTGCGTGATCGAAAGGACCCCCGTCATCGAGACGCGGCGGCTGGCCCTGCGGGCGCCCGAGCCGCGCGACGCCGCGCGCCTGTCGGAGCTGGCGGCCGACTATGACGTCGCCAAGATGACCCTGCGCATGCCGCACCCCTATCAGGTCGGCGACGGCCTGGCCTTCGTGGAGGCGGTGCAGGCCCAGGATCCGCGCCGGGCGGCGACCTTCGTGATCGACCATGAGGACGCCGGACCGATCGGCGTCATCGGCATGTTCGAGGACGCCGATCCGGCGCCGGAGGTCGGCTACTGGATCGGCCGGCCGTTCTGGGGGCGGGGTCTGGCGACCGAGGCGCTGGAGGGCGCGCTGGTCTGGGCGAAGAAGGCGTGGAAGCGCCGGGCCCTGACGGCCGGGCACTTCACCGACAACCCGGCGTCCGGCCGCGTGCTGGAGAAGGCGGGCTTCCTGTACACCGGAGAGGTCCGGCGCGGTTTCTCGAAGGCGCGTGGGGATTGGACCCGGACGCGCCGGATGGTGTGGTTAGCCTAGAGCGTTCCTCACGCTCTCAGATGATTCTGGAGCCTGATTCACGGCATCAGCGGAATCGCGAAGCGACTCTTCCTCTGCCGATCAGGCTCTAGGCGCCGACCGCCGGCATGAAGACGGCGGCGGCGGCGACGATGCCGGCGACTATGGTCACGGCCACGCCGAGGCCGAAGGCCAGCGCGGTGCGGGCGCGCAGGCGGCGGGCGCCGCCGGACTTGACCGAGCGCAGATAGACCTGCGGCCGCTTTTCGAAGGCTTCAGAGCCGACGATGTTGTGCTGGGACATGAACGCGCTCCCACGACTGGTCCGAACCGCTCATGGACCGGTCACGGAAGGCCGAAAGATGGCGAACGCGGTTAGACTTCAGCCGCACCAGACCAGGCGGCCCGAATAGGCGCGGTAGTATCCGCTGTTCCGGTCGTAGGAGCGGTACGTCGCGCGGCACCAGGCGATGCGGTGCGGGTCGCGGGCGCCGGCGTGGCCATATCCCTGGCCGGAGCCGCCGTAGACCAGATCGGGGCGGCCATAGGCGCCGTGGTAGGCGACCGCCGGCGACGGGTGTCCGTATCCATGTCCGTAGCCGGGGCGGACGTAGTGGCTGCCATGTCCGTACCCGCGCGAGGAATGCACCCTGTGACCTCCTCGCGGCGTGCGCCAGGCGGCGTCGCAGTCGGTGCGGTTGGCGTCCCAATAGGCGTCGCAGCGGTAGTCGCCGCCGCGATCCCACTGGCCCGAGACGTTCCAGCCGGCGATGACCTGGGCCTGGGCGGCGGAGCCGGCGCCGACGGCGAGGCCGGCGGCGGTGAGGACGACGGCGAGCGGCTTCATGTTCTGGGCTCCGTGGCGGGCCTTAGTTGAGGGAGACGCTTACAGGTCCGCCGCGCGTGGTGACGCGGCGCATGAGGACGAATCGGCCGCCGTCGGCGCCGGTGACCGGCGCGATCAGGAACCAGCCGCCGTCCGGCAGACCGGAGAAGTCGAAGCGGTTTTCGGAGCAGGCGTCCGAACGGGTGAAGGCGCGGTAGTCGGCGTTCGGATCGGGCACGTTGCGGGCGCGCACGACCTCTTCCGGCACGGCGGCGCGGTCGGTGGAGCCGTACAGCTGGCGGAAGCGGGCGCGGGTGTAGGGGGTGTCGGGCACCAGGCCGACCGAACCGGAGCAACGGTAGGCGACCCCGCCCGGCCGGAAATCGACCCGCCCGTCGATGGAACCGGAGCCGGCCAAGGTCGACCAGGCGAAGTCGGAGGCGTCGAAGGACGAATCCTCCACGACCGGAAGTCCCCCGGGCCCCGGAACGGGCGCGCAGGCCGCCGCGCCCAGCGTCGCGGCCGCGGCCAGGACGGTCAGGATCGAGGCGGACGGACGCGACATGGAGGTCTCCCGGCAAGCGGCTGAACTGGGGGCATGAGGCCTCAACGCGGACGCCAAGGTCAAGGTTGCGGCCGATCTTCCGCCGGGTCAAAAGGCGGTGAGCGACCGGGGACGGAACCCCGGCGACACGCCCCAGGAAGCCATGTCGGTCACATTTCAAGACGTTCTGGACGCCCGCGACCGCATCGCGGGCCAGGTGGACCGCACCCCGGTGCGCCATTCGCGCAAGCTGTCGGAGCTGACGGGCGCCCAGGTCTGGGTGAAGTTCGACAACCTGCATTACACCGGCAGCTTCAAGGAGCGGGGGGCCCTGAACCGGCTGTCGCTGCTGAACGAAGACGAGCGGCGGCGCGGCGTGGTGGCGGCCAGCGCAGGCAACCACGCTCAGGCCCTGGCCTATCACGGGGCCCGGCTGGGCGTGCCGGTGACCATCGTCATGCCCGAGGGCACGCCCTTCACCAAGATCGAGGGCACGCGCCGCCATGGGGCGAACGTGGTGATCCACGGCCTGGACTTCTCCGGCTCCACCGAGGAGGCGCATCGCCTGCGCGACGAGGAAGGATTCGTCTTCGTGTCGGCATTCGACGATGCGGGGATCGTGGCGGGTCAGGGCGTTTGCGGGCTGGAGTTTCTGGAGGACGCGCCGGAGCTGGAGGCGCTGGTCATCCCGATCGGCGGGGGCGGGTTGATCGCGGGATCGTCGATCGCGGCCAAGGCGCTGAAGCCCGACATCCGCATCTTCGGCGTGGAGGCGGCGATGTATCCGTCCTTCTCCATGAGGCGGCAGGGGCTGGCGCCGAAGTGCGGCGGCCAGACGATCGCGGAGGGCATCGCCATCAAGGCGGTGGGCGACATCCCCTATGCCCTCGCCGAGCCGCTGATCGAGGAGGTGCTGGTTTGCGAGGAGGCGGACTTCGAGCGCGGCGTCGCCTATTTCGCCACGCTGGAGAAGACGGTGGCCGAGGGCGCGGGCGCAGGCGGGCTGGCCGCGCTGCTGGCGCATCCGGACAAGTTCCGGGGGATGAAGGTCGGACTGGTGCTGTGCGGGGGCAACATCGACGCGCGCATGCTGGCCGTGGTGCTGAACCGCGAGCTGGTGCGGGAGAAACGGCTGGTCATGTATCGCATCCTGGGCGACGACCGGCCGGGCATGATGTCCAAGATGGCAGGGGTCATCGGCGGACTGGGCGGCAACATCATCGACATCACCCACGACCGGCTGTCGCTGGACGTCCCCGCCAAGGGCGCGGAATTCGACATCCTGGTGGAAACGCGCGACGGAGCCCATGCCGACGAGATCGGCCGGACCTTGGTGGAGAGCGGCTATGCGCTGCGTCGGTAAGTTCATTGCGGCCGCCGCGGCGGCGCTGGCCCTGGCCGGATGCGGGGCGGGGGCGGAGGACGCCGGCGGGGCGAACGCAGAGGCGCTGCGCGCGGCGGAGTTCTTTCTGAAGTCGAACGCAAGGGCCGAAGGCGTGGTCAGCCTGCCGTCAGGCCTGCAGTACAAGGTGATCGAGAGCGGCCCGAACTCCGGCCCGCAGCCAGACCGCAACGACCTGGTCCGCGTGCATTACGAGGGCGCCCTGACGGACGGGCGGGTGTTCGACAGCAGCTTCACACGCGGCACCCCGTTCGTGACGACGCCCGAAGGTCAGCCTGCGGGCAACATCATTCCGGCATGGACCGAAGCCCTGCAGCTGATGCGGCCGGGAGACGAGTGGATCGTCTATGCCCCCCCGGTCATGGGCTACGGCGAGCGCGGCGCGCCGCCGGAGATCCCGGGGAACGCGGTGCTGGTTTTCCGCATCCAGATGCTGGACGTGGCGGAGATCCCCGGCGGGGAACGCGGCGTCGACGTGGGGATGGGGTGAAGCCTCAGCAGCCGGCCAACCGACCCAGCGCCCAGCTCGCCGCGTCGGCGACGACGGGGTCGGGGTCCGCGACAAGCGCGCGCACAGGCTCGACGAGCGCGGCGTCGCCGCTGTTGCCGGCGGCATAGAGGACGTTACGGACGAAGCGGTCGCGGCCGATGCGCTTGATCGGGCTTTTCGAGAACAGGGCGCGGAAGGCGGCGTCGTCGAGCGCCAGCAGGTCGGCCAAGCGGGGCGCGGTCAGTTCGGGCCGGGGGCGCAGCCGCATCTCCGAAGCGGCGGCGGCGAATTTGTTCCACGGGCAGACCGCCAGGCAGTCGTCGCAGCCATAGGTTCGCGAACCGGCGGCGACGCGGAACTCCTCCGGCCAGCGCCCGGCGAACTCGATGGTCAGGTAGGACAGGCAGCGCCGGGCGTCGAGCTGGAACGGCGCGGGGAAGGCGTTCGTCGGGCAGGCGTCGAGACAGGCGGTGCAGGAACCGCAATGCTCGGCCTCCGGGGGGTCCGGCTCGATCTCGGCCGCCGTCAGGATCACGCCCAGGAACAGCCAGTTGCCGTGATCGCGGCTGAGCAGATTGGTGTGCTTGCCTTGCCAACCCAAACCGGCGCGCTGAGCCAGCGGCTTTTCCATCAGGGGGGCGGTGTCGACGAAGACCTTCACGTCCTGACCGGTGCGGGCCGCGATCTTGCCGGCCAGCGTCTTGAGCCGGCCCTTGATGACGTCGTGATAGTCATCGCCGCGGGCATAGACCGAGACGTAACCTGCCGAGCGGTCCGCCATTTCGGGCAAGGGATCGGCGTCGGGGCCGTAGTTGAGGCCCAGCACGATCGCCGTGCGGGCCTCGGACCACATGGCGGTGGGGTGGGCGCGGCGCGCAAGCGTCGTCTCCATCCAGACCATGTCGCCGTGGCGGCCCGCCTCGACGAAATGCGCCAGCCGCTCGCCGGCCGACCACGGCGCGGCGGCCGAGGCGAAGCGGCAGGCGTCGAAGCCCAGCGCGGTCGCGCGGTCGCGGATGAAGGCGCGCAGGTCGGCCATGGGGGCTTCTATCGAATCCTCCCCCATTGGGGGAGGTGGCACGCCGCAGGGCGGCGTGACGGAGGGGGCCAGCAGCGAGTGGGCGCTGGGGGCCCCCCCCCCCCCCCCCCGGGCGGGGGGGGGCGCCCCCCCCCCCCGGGGGGGGTGGTTGTTTGTGTTG
>JAIEQC010000037.1 GCA_019748055.1 Caulobacteraceae bacterium
GGGTGGTTGATGAGCAGGAACTCCATCACCCCTTCGCGGGCCTTCTTCACCATCGGCGTGTCGGTGAAGATCTCCTGCCCCTCGGCGGCCGGCAGGGCGCAGCTGGCCTGCGGCTTCGGCGGTCCGGGCTTCACCTCGACCAGGCACATGCGGCAGTTGCCCGCGATGGACAGCCGCTCGTGGTAGCAGAAACGCGGAATCTCGTGCCCCGCGCGCTCGGCGACCTGCAGCACGGTCATGCCGGGCTCGAACTCGGTCTCGATGCCATTGACCTTGGCGACGGGCATCAGGCGGCCTCTTCTTGTTCGACGGCGACCGGATAGGTCTCCGTGGACGTCGTTCCGTTCGGAAGCGTGGTGGTGATCGCGATCTCGGCGTCGCGCAGGACGAACCGCACCAGCGGATCGCCCGCCTCGTTCATCCAGCGGTTCTGCGCCTCGTCCGGTCGGTCCAGCGGCTTCCAGATGATCATGTCGCCGTCGACCCGGCACTGCGCCCGCCGCGTGCCGCCGTCGACCGGGGCGCGCCACGTGGCGTCGACGATGCCCTCGCGCACGGCGCCCAGGGTTACCGCCTCCATAGGCTGGCCATGGATCGCCGCCACGCCGGCGCGGCAGACCTGGCGCAGGCGCGCCTCGGTCAGGGCCACGGGCGCAGGGGCTGTCCCGTCCTTGGGCGGCGGCGGCGGCGCGGCCGGCGGCGCGTCGGCCTTCTCGCCCTGTCCGCAAGCGGTCAGGGCCAGCGCGGCCAGCAGGATGAGGGGCGAGACGCGCATGCTCACTCCGCCGCGATCGCATGGCCGGCGAAGTTCGCACGGCGGCTGCGGTAGGAGGCGATGCGGTCCTCGATCTCGTGGCGGAAGTGGCGGATCAGCCCCTGCACCGGCCACGCCGCGGCGTCGCCCAGCGCGCAGATGGTGTGACCCTCGACCTGGCCGGCGACGTCCAGCAGCAGGTCGATCTCCGACGGATCGGCCTCGCCTACCGCCATCCGCTCCAGCACGCGCCACATCCAGCCGGTGCCCTCGCGGCACGGGGTGCACTGGCCGCAGCTCTCGTGTTTGTAGAAATAGCTGATGCGCGCGATCGCCTTCACCAGATCGGTCGACTGATCCATGACGATGACGGCCGCCGTGCCCAGGCCCGACCGCATGTCGCGCAGGCTGTCGAAGTCCATCAGCGCGACTTCCGACATCTCGCGCGTGATCAGCGGCACCGACGAGCCGCCGGGGATCACGGCCTTCAGATTGTCCCAGCCGCCGCGCACCCCGCCGCAGTGCTCTTCGAGCAGCTGCTTCAGCGGAATCGACATCGCCTCCTCGACGTTGCACGGGCGGTTCACGTGGCCCGAGATCGTCATCAGTTTGGTGCCGGTGTTGTTTGGCCGGCCGAAGCCCGCGAACCAGTCCGCCCCGCGCCGCAGGATGGTGCCCACGACGGCGATCGACTCGACGTTGTTCACCGTGGTCGGGCAGCCGTACAGGCCCGCGCCAGCCGGGAACGGCGGCTTCAGGCGCGGCTGGCCCTTCTTGCCCTCAAGGCTCTCCAGCAGCGCGGTCTCCTCGCCGCAGATGTAGGCCCCGGCGCCGTGGTGGATGTAGACGTCGAAGTTCCAGCCGTGGACGTTGTTTTTGCCGATCAGCTTGGCCTCGTACGCCTGCCTGACCGCCGCCTCCATGCGCTCGCGCTCGAAGACGTATTCGCCCCGCAGATAGATGTAGCAGGCGTGCGCCTGCATCGCGAAGCTGGCGATCAGGCACCCCTCGATCAGCAGCTGCGGATCGTGGCGCATGATCTCCCGGTCCTTGGCGGTGCCGGGTTCGGATTCGTCGGCGTTGACCACCAGATAGTGCGGCCGATCCTTCACCTCCTTGGGCATGAAGGACCACTTCAGACCCGTCGAGAAGCCCGCTCCGCCGCGTCCGCGCAGGCCCGAGTTCTTGACGTTGGTGATGATCCAGTCTCGCCCGAGGTCGAGAATGTCCTTGGTCGCGTTCCACGCGCCGCGCTTCTTCGCCCCTTCCAGACCCCAATCCTGGAGCCCGTAAAGGTTGGTGAAGATGCGGTCCTTGTCTTCCAGGATTCCGACCATGGCTCAGTCAATCTCCCGCATGCGGCGGCGGTGGTGGCGGGTGCGCATAAAGATGGCGGCCAGCATCAGCACCCAGCCGCCGGCCAGGGCGGCGTATCCGGCCAGCTGCACGGTCTCGCCCGCTGCGCCCGCCTGCGGCGCGGTCCAGACCGCGATCGCGCCCAGCACGACCAGGGCGAAGCCGATCAGGCGCGGCTTGCGGCCCACGTTGCGCAGCTCGGCCCGATAGGCGGCCACGCCCGCATCGGTGCTGAAGTCCGGCTTCGTCATGCCTT
Source organism: Caulobacteraceae bacterium (assembly GCA_019748055.1). GTDB lineage: Bacteria > Pseudomonadota > Alphaproteobacteria > Caulobacterales > Caulobacteraceae > Brevundimonas. Next base: position 2,367 of record JAIEQC010000037.1, read on the forward strand.
CACCGGTTCGGAGTTCGGCAGCTTCTTGATCGGCTTGGCGGCCGAGCCGTCATACAGCTTCGGATCGGTCAGGGTCAGCGCCCCGCCTTCCGGCGCCGAGTTGACCCGGTCCACGCGCGGCCCCGGCTCCGGCGACTTGCCTGCGGCGAAGTCGTCGATGATCCGCTCCATGTCCTTGGCGGTCAGGTCTTCGAAATAGTAGTCGTTGATCTGGGCCATCGGCGCGTTGGCGCAGGCGCCCAGGCACTCGACCTCCTGCCAGGTAAAGCGGCCGTCGGCGCTCAGCTTGTCCTTGGGCCCGATCTTCTTCTCGCAGACCTTCATCAGCTCGCCCGAGCCGCGCAGCATGCACGGCGTGGTGCCGCACACCTGGATCAAGGCGGACTTCCCGACCGGCTCCAGCATGAACATCGTGTAGAAGGTCGCGACCTCCAGAACCCGGATTACCGGCATGCCCAGCAGCTCGGCGATGGCGCGCATGGCGGGCTCGGAGATCCAGCCCTCCTGCTTCTGGACCAGCCACAGGATCGGGATCACCGCCGACTGACGGCGATCGCCCGGATACTTGTTGATCCACCAGTATGCTTTTTCCTTCGTCTCTTCTGAAAAGACGAAGGAGTCCGGCTGGACCTTGGCGAGGCGACGCACACCCATCAGACGTCCATCTCCGTGACCGTCACGCCCTTGCCCATCATCTTCTTCCTCAAAGTCACGATCTTCCGCTGGCCGTGCCGGCGCAGCAGGAAGCAGTGGTGCACGTGCTCGCCGTACGGGGCCGTGGCGGAGTAATGCTCCAGCTCCCACCCCTGCGAGAGCCATGCGGTCAGGGCGCGATCGGTCATCGGTTCACGCTCATCTCGACGATGCAGCCGCCCTCGACCCGATAGACGGTCAGGCCGGTGAAGGCCCCCGTCTGTCCACCGGTGTAGGCTTCGGTCTGGGCGACCAGATCGCCGCTGGTCATCTGCTGCAGCGGCCGCATGACGTACGGCGGATCGGCCACGAAGATCACGTCGCGATAGTTGTCCGTCAGCCGCGCGCCCGTCAGTTCGCCATAGCCGGCGAGCACCCGGGCCTGCGGCGACAGCACGGCGCGCACGCCTTCCACGTCGCGGGCGTTGTAGGCGGTCATGAAGGCGTCGACCGCCTCGACCGGCGTTCGCGCCACCGCACCCGGCTCGCAGACCGCCAGAACGGAAACCAGAGCCGCCGCGATCATTCCGCGCCTCCACCGGCGTCCGGCAGAATCCACGACCGCGCGATGGTGCAGCCGTCGACCTGATAGATCACCACCGCGCGCATCACCTCGGCGCCGCCGACGGCGATGATCTCCTCGTCGATGACGAACTTGCCGTTGGCGATCCGCTCGCCCAGCGTCAGCGTGAACTGCCGGTTCTCGAACGCCGGGGCATAGCCCGCCCGCATCTCGTCGTGGCCGGTCATGACCGGCGTGCCGGGGAAGTTCGAAACGACCGCGTCCGGGGCGTACATGGAGACGAACGCGCTCAGGTCGCCGGCCTGAAAGGCCTGCAACTGCCGCTCCACCACTTCCACCGGATCGCAGTCGAACATCATCAGCGGTCGACCTCGCCGAAGACGATGTCCAGCGACCCCAGGATGGCCGAGACGTCGGCCAGCATGTGCCCGCGGTTCATCCAGTCCATGGCCTGCAGATGGCGGAAGCCGGGGGCCGATATCTTCACCCGGTACGGCTTGTTGGTGCCGTCGGAGACCAGATAGATGCCGAACTCGCCCTTGGGCGCCTCGACCGCGGCATAGACTTCGCCTTCCGGCGTGCGGAAGCCTTCGGTGTACAGCTTGAAGTGATGGATCAGGGCTTCCATCGACCGCTTCATCTCGCCGCGACGCGGCGGGGCGATCTTGTTGTCCTCGATCATCACCGGCGCGCCAGGGCAGTTGCGCAGGCGTTGGATGCACTGCTCCATGATCCGCGCCGACTGCCGCATCTCTTCCATGCGGCACAGATAACGGTCCCAGCAGTCGCCGTTCTTGCCGACTGGCACGTCGAACTCCAGCTCGGCGTAGCACTCGTACGGCTGGTTCTTGCGCAGGTCCCAGGCGATGTCCGAGCCGCGCAGCATCACGCCGGTGAAGCCCCAGGCCAGGGCCTGCTCCTTCGACACTACGCCGATGTCGACGTTGCGCTGCTTGAAGATGCGGTTCTCGGTGACCAGGGCGTCGATGTCCTTCATCGCCGCCGGGAACTGCTCGCACCAGCGGGCGATGTCGTCGATCAGGTCGCCCGGCAGGTCCTGATGGACTCCGCCCGGACGGAAATAGTTGGCGTGCAGGCGCGCCCCGCAGGCGCGCTCATAGAACACCATCAGCTTCTCGCGCTGCTCGAAGCCCCACAGCGGCGGCGTCAGGGCGCCGACGTCCATCGCCTGGGTCGTCACGTTCAGCATGTGCGACAGGATGCGGCCGATCTCGGAATACAGCACCCGGATCAGCTGGGCCCGGTACGGGACCTCGATGCCCAGCAGCCGCTCGATGGCCAGGCAGAAGGCGTGCTCCTGGTTCATCGGCGAGACGTAATCCAGCCGGTCCAGATAGGGCACGTTCTGCAGATAGGTCCGCGCCTCCATCAGCTTCTCGGTGCCGCGGTGCAGCAGCCCGATGTGCGGGTCGACCCGCGTCACCAGCTCGCCGTCCAGCTCCAGCACCAGGCGAAGCACGCCGTGCGCGGCCGGGTGCTGCGGGCCGAAGTTGATGGTGAACTTGCGGTCGTCCATCTCGCGCGCGTGCGCGGTGCGGCCGTCGTGCGGCGTGTCGTCGAACACGTCCGTGCCCAGGACGGCGGTCGGCTTGGGGGCCGGGGTGTGGGTTCCGTCGGCCATGGTCAGCCCTTCACCTTCTCGTCGCCGGGCAGGACCGGCGCCGGATACTCCGCGCCCTCCCAGGGCGACAGGAAGTCGAAGTTCCGGAACTCCTGCGCCAGACGGACCGGCTCGTAGACGACCCGGCGCTGCTCCTCGTCCCAGCGCACCTCGACGTGGCCGGTCATCGGGAAGTCCTTGCGCAGCGGATGCCCCTCGAACCCGTAGTCGGTCAGCAGCCGGCGCATGTCCGGGTGCCCCGAGAACAGCATGCCGTACATGTCGAACGCCTCGCGCTCGAACCAGCCGGCCGACGGATACACCTCGATCACGCTGGGAACCGGCTGGACCTCGTCCGTCGCCACCTTGACCCGCACCCGCACGTTCCGGGTCATCGACAGCAGGTGATAGACGACCTCGAACCGCTCCTGCCGGTCCGGATAGTCCGCGCCGCACACGTCCAGCAGCTGCTGGAACCCGAACCGGTCGCGCAGGTCCGTCAGGACCTCCACGATCTTCTCGCGCTCGGCCACCAGCGTCAGTTCGCCGAACGCGACCTGGGCCGTGACGCCCAGCTCGCCCACCATTTCGGCGCCCAGCGGCGTCAGCGCCGCCTCCATCTCGACGATCGCGCTCATCGGTCGATCGTCCCCGTGCGGCGGATCTTCTTCTGCAGCTGCAGCAGCCCATAGACCAGAGCCTCCGCCGTCGGCGGGCACCCGGGCACGTACACGTCCACCGGCACCACCCGGTCGCAGCCGCGAACGACAGAATAGCTGTAGTGGTAGTATCCGCCGCCGTTGGCGCAGCTGCCCATCGACAGGACGTAGCGCGGGTCCGGCATCTGGTCGTAGACCCGGCGCAGGGCGGGGGCCATCTTGTTGGTCAGGGTGCCGGCCACGATCATCAGGTCGGACTGGCGCGGGCTGGCGCGCGGGGCCATGCCGAAGCGCTCCAGGTCGTAGCGCGGCATCGACGCCTGGATCATCTCCACAGCGCAGCAGGCCAAGCCGAACGTCATCCACATCAGCGAGCCGGTGCGGGCCCAGTTGATCACGTCGTCGACCGAGGCGGTCAGGAAGCCGCGCTCGCCCAGCTCCATGTTGACCTGTTCGAAGAACTTGTCGTGCAGCGCCGGGTCATAGCCCTCGACCGACGAGCGGGCGGACAGGCCGTAGGGGCTGGAGGGCGCCGGCGGGGTCGTGCCGGGAACGATCACTCCCATTCCAGGGCTCCCTTCTTCCACTCGTAGATGAAGCCGACCGTAAGGACGCCCAGGAAGACCATCATCGACCAGAAGGCGAACACCATCCCGGCCTGCGACAGGTCGAACAGCGACACCGCCCACGGAAACAGGAAGGCGACCTCAAGGTCGAAGATGATGAAGAGGATCGACACCAGATAGAAGCGCACGTCGAACTTCATGCGCGCGTCGTCGAAGGCGTTGAACCCGCACTCGTACGCCGCCAGCTTGTCGCTGTCGGGGTTCTTTGGCGCGACCACCAGCGCCGCCACCGTGAACAGAATGCCGATCACCCCGCCCAGCGCCAGAAAGATGACGGCGGGCAGGTATTCCAGAAGGAACGCGTTCATCGAGAAAACCTCGGTCGCCCGAAAGGGGAAGGCGGGCGGAATCGCGGCTTTCTAGACGCACTCCCCCTCGCGTTCAAACCCCTGCGACAGGCGGAATTTCTGCGAGTCGTTCGCATGGGTGAGCGCGTCGCACTTGCGCTTTGCGGTCGGACCGTTTCCCTTGGTCGCTTACCATCACAGTCTGGAGTCCTCGATGAAGCTCGGCGCCCGCGTCCTCGACGCCGTGGAAAGGGTCGGCAACAAGCTGCCCGACCCCGTCTTCCTGTTTCTGTGGTTCATCCTGGCCCTGATCGTGCTCAGCATGGTCGGCGCCGGTCTCGGCTGGCAGAGCGTCAACCCGGTGACGGGCGACGTGCTGCAGGCGCAAAGCTTGCTGTCGCCGGCGAACCTGGAAAAGCTGTTCATCGACATGCCCAAGACCCTGGCGGCCTTCCCGCCGCTGGGAATCGTGCTGACCGTCGTCTACGGCGCCGCGGTGGCCGAGCGGGCCGGCCTGTTCACCACCGCCTTCCGGGGCATGCTGCTGAACGCCCCCCGATACATCCTGACGCCGGCGGTGGCGGTGACGGGCATGGTCTCGCACCATGCGTCGGACGCCTCCTACGTCGTGGTCATCCCCTTGGCCGCCGTGATTTTCGCGGCTGCGGGACGCCACCCGCTGGCCGGCCTGGCCGCAGGCTTCGCGGCGGTGTCCGGCGGGTTCGCCGGCAATCTGTTCCCGGGCGCCTCCGATGCCCTCATCCTGGGCATCACCGAGCCCGCCGCCCAGCTGATCGATCCCAGCTACAGCGTCACGATCGCGGGCAACTGGTTCTTCTCCATCGGCATGGTCGTGGTCTTCACCCCGATCATCTGGTTCCTGACCGACGTGGTCATCGAGCCCCGCCTGAAGGCCCGCGCGCCGCTGAACGTCGAAGGCCCCAAAGCCGACGAAAAAACGCCGCTGACGTCGGCCGAGAAGCGGGGTCTCGCCTTCGCGGGGCTGACCCTTCTGGCCATGGTCGCCCTGTGGGCCTTCATCGTCGTCCTGCCCGGCTCGCCCTTCATCGACGCGGAGGCCGAGCCGAACCAGCGGTTCAATCCGCTGTACCAGTCGCTGGTCGCCTTCTTCGCCATCCTGTTCTTCCTCGCCGGTGCGGCCTACGGCGTCGGCGCCGGCACGGTGAAGAGCCACCGCGATCTGGTCGTCATGATGCGCGACGGAATCGCCCAGATGGCGCCCTACGTCGTGCTGGCCTTCTTCGCCGCCCACTTCGTGGCCATGTTCAACTGGTCCGGTCTCGGGCCCATCCTCGCCGTCAGCGGCGCGGAGTATCTGAAGACCATCGCCCTGCCCGCGCCGCTTCTGCTGATCGCGGTCGTGCTGGTGTCGTGCTTCTTCGACCTGTTCATCGGCTCGGCCTCGGCCAAGTGGTCGGCGCTGGCCCCCATCGTGGTGCCGATGTTCATGCTGCTGGGCATCAGTCCGGAGATGACGACCGCCGCCTATCGCATGGGCGATTCCGTGACGAACATCGCCACGCCGCTGATGAGCTACTTCCCGCTGATCCTGACCTTCGCCCAGCGCTGGGATCCGAAATTCGGGCTGGGCAGCCTGATGTCGACCATGCTCCCCTATGCCGGGGTGTTCCTGATCTCCGGCCTGGCGATGGTGGCGATGTGGGTCGCGCTGGACCTGCCGCTGGGGCCCGGCGTGGGCGTCCACTACGAGCCCCCGCCCCCCGCCGTGGCCGCCCAGCCGCCGGCCGAGGGCGGCATCGCCGGCGAGACGACGGGCCCTCAGGCGGCGGCTCGCTAGGCCTCGAAAAAAGCGTCGGGGCCGCGCTTGACGGGCGCGCGGCCCCCGCCTAAACGACGCCCCTCGCCGCGGCGCACCAGCGCTTCGGCCGGGATGTGCGGGTGTAGCTCAGTTGGTTAGAGTGCCGGCCTGTCACGCCGGAGGTCGCGGGTTCGAGCCCCGTCACTCGCGCCATTCCTGACGACAGTCGGAATGGCCACCGCCCATCCCAGAACAGCGAGCCGAGCCTTTTCAAAAGCGTAACGGTCGACCCGGCCTCAGCAGGTCGACGGCGATCCGTAGCGCGTGACCGCGACGGTCGGCACGTCTCCGTTGAGGACGATGCGCGTCATGCGGTCGTATTCGCAGTCAGGCATGTCGGCCGCCTCGACGCCCAAGGCCCGCGCGATCAGCGGAACGGTGTTGCTGTGACCCACAACCAGGATCAGGGCGTCACGGGGGCGCGACCTCACCTCCGCCGCCACCGCCGCGACGTGAGCCTCGACGCCCTGGTCCAGCGTGACGACCTTCATGTCCGGATCGAAGGCGTCGAGCGTCGGAACCGCCGTCAGAAAGGTCCGCTGCAGAGGGCTGACCACCACCAGTTCGGGACCGTGATCGCCAAAGGCCGCACCGAGGTCCGCCGCCCGACGAGCGCCGGCCTCGGACAACGCAGGATCGCGCGAGGCGTCCGCCTTCTCCGCATGGCGGACCAGCACCACAGTCTGGGCCGATGCGGCCCCGGCCGCCAGGACCATGCCCACGGCCATCGCCGCCATGATCGCCCACGTCCTCATGCATTCCCTCCCCGGCCGCGTCGGAACTCGTCCTTCCCGCTGACGTCGGCATAGACCTCGCACAGGCCCTCGAACACCCGGCCCCATGAGAAGACCTCGACCGCCTTGGTTCGCGCTGCGGCGCCCACCGCCTCCACGTCGCGTTCGAACAGGGCGCGCACCGCCTCGGCATAGGCGCCGGGCTCGGCCGCGCGGGCCAGCTGGCCGACGGACGAATCGACGGTCTCCTTCACCCCGCCCGCGTTGATGCCGACCACCGCCCGGCCGCAGGCCATGGCTTCCAGCACGATCAGGCCGAACGGCTCCTTGTCGTTGGCGTGCACGAAGGCGTCGCAGCTGGCGATGATCTTGGCCACGACTTTGGGGTTCGCCTCGTAAGGCAAGGAAATCACGCGCTCTTCCGCCGGCAGCCCCTGCCCCGCGCCCACCAGGACCAAGTGATAGGGATCGCCCAGCTTCTGGACCGCCTCGATCAGCACGTCGACGTTCTTCTCCCGCGCCGGCCGACCCGCGAAGCACAGAAGGCGTGCCGAATCCGGCAGACCCAGCCGGTCCAGCAGCCACTCCCGGTCGCGCCGATCAGGCCTGAACGTCTTCACGTCCACGCCCAGCGGCTGGATCACGATGTCGCGGATGCCCGCCTCCTCCAGCCGGCGCGCGATGTAGCGGCTGGGTGAGACGACGCGGTCGAACTGGCCGAACAGCCGGGCCCAGCGCTTCTCCACCGGCTTCTTGGCCCATTCGCCGAAATGCAGCGCGGCGAGGCCGGCAGGGTCGGAGTGACAGAAGCCGATCACCGGACAGCCGGTCCTCTGACCCGCCTCCAGCGCGCCCTGCCCCGGCGTGTAGGGATCGCCCGCCTCGATCACGGCGGGGTTGGCGGCGGCGACCCAGGCCCCCCATCGCCGCACCGACTGGGGCCAGCGATAGCCGTCCCCGAACGGCAGCTTGGCCGCGTGCAGCCGCACCAGTCCGTCCGTCCCCATCTCGTGGTGCGGCCCCGGCACGACCAGCGAGTGCGCCACGTCGGGACGCTCCGCCTCCAGCCAGGCCTTCTTGGACATCAGATAGCGCTTCACGCCGCCCGACTTGGGCGCGAACAGCATGGTGGTGTCGACCAGTCGCGGCCGGGAGTCGTCGGCCGTCGCAGCTTTGAGCGCGGTCAGCGTCTCGGAGACCTCTTCGTCCAGCCCGGGAATGAGCCGCAGTTCCGCTTCCTGAACCGGCACGCCCCTGAGGGCGCGCGGATCGGGCGACCCTGAGTCGACGACGTCGCCCTCCACGATCTTCCGGCGACGGGACTTCAGGCGCTTGATCATTCAGCGCGCATAGGGCCGCGCGGCGCCAATCTCAAGCGCCCTGATCGGGCGGCCCGGGTCGATCCGTGGGCGGAGCATGCCGCGGCGACCGGCCGCGCGCGCCCAGCGCCTCGCGCAGCAGCACCTCAACCTGGGCGTTGACCGAGCGAAGTTCGGCGGCGGCCAATCGCTCGACCGCCGCCATCACCTCGGGAGAGGCGCGAAGCAGGAAGGCCTTCTTCGCCTTGCCCGGCATCAGCCGTACAGGGTTCCGGTGTTGACCACCGGCTGGGCCTCGCGGTCGGCGCACAGCACGACCAGCAGGTTCGAGACCATGGCCGCTTTGCGGTCCTCGTCCAGATCGACCACGCCGCGCTCGCCCAGATCGGTCAGGGCGCTCTCGACCATGCCGACCGCGCCTTTCACGATCAGACGACGGGCGGCCAGGACGGCCTCGGCCTGCTGCCGCTTCAGCATCGCCTGGGCGATCTCGGGCGCATAGGCCAAGTGCGCCAGGCGCGCCTCGTCCACCACCACGCCGGCGACCGAGACCCGCGACGCCAGTTCCTTGCGCAGCCGGTCGGCCACATCCTCGGCGTCGGCGCGCAGGGTCAGTTCATGTTCCTCGCCGTGGTCGTAGGCATAGTGGGACGTCAGATCCCGCAGGCCCGTGTCCACCTGGATGTTCACGAAGGCCTGATAATCGTCGACGTCGAACAGGGCCTGGGCCGAATCCTCGACGCGCCAGACCACATTGGCCGCGATCTCGATCGGATTGCCGCGCTTGTCGTTCACCTTCAGCTTGTCGCTGGTCAGGTTGCGGGCGCGCAGGCTGATCTTCTTGCGGGTGTACCAGGGCAGCACCCAGCGCAGGCCGGTCGTGCGGTCGGTGCCCCGATAGTCGCCGAACAGCAGGATCGCCGCCGCCTCGTTCGGCTGCAGGGCATAGAAGCCGCACATCAGGAACAGGCCGACCGTGGCCAGCGATATGCCGCCGACCAGATTGGGCCAGGCCTCAGGGTTCTGGGCCACCAGAACAGGACCGGCCACGACCATAGCGAGGGTCGCCAGCAATATGGGAATGCCGCCTGCCGCCTTGGCAGGTCGCTCAGTGGAACGCTCGCGCGCATCGGTCATGTGAAGCCCCTTCGGATTGATGGCGAAATGATATCATTCTGATTGCCCAACGCGCAAGACCCTTGAGAGGCGTTCGGCCTTGCATTCGCCTCAAATTCGGGAAACTTGGGACAAACGTCCGAAGGGCCTGCTAAACGGCCCCGAACTCGTCACGTGCGCCTTCGAGGGGTGATCCCGGTTATGCGTCTTTTCTATGCGACCGCTGCGGCGCTCGCGCCCCTTCTTTTCGCCGCTGGCGCCCAAGCCCAGGTCGTGATCAACACGGCCCGCACCACCCCGATCCTGACGTCCAACGCCAACAACGGCAGCGCTGCGAACATTGAAATCGCCTCGGGAGGCGCGATCAACCTGACCTCGGGCACCGCGGTGACGGTTGACTCCGACAACACCTTTACCCTGTCCACCGGCGGGAACATCACATTCTCCAACGCCGCCGACGGCGCGACGGCTGTCCTCGTCAGCGGAGGGGTGAACACGACCATCACGATCAACGATCGGATCGTGATCGGTGACTCGCTCGGCAACTATCCCAACCCCGACAACGATCTTGATCCGGACGGTCCGTTTGCGACCGGATCGGGACGATATGGCGTGCGTCTCGCAGGACCCGTCACTGGCGACGTCATTGTGAGTCGCTCCGGCTTCATGCAAGTCGAAGGCAACGACTCGTTCGGCATTGCCATCGACGACGGCTTGACAGGAAATCTCAGGAGCCAGGGCGAGATCCGTGTGCTCGGCGATCGTTCCGTCGCGATCCGCAGCGCCGGAACGCTGGACGGAAACGCCTGGATCGGCGGGACCGTGAACGCGACAGGCGAAGGATCGAGCGCGATCAGGTTCGACGGCGACGTCACGGGCTCGCTCATCCTTCAGGCCAATGTCCAATCCACAGGCTATCGCTACACGTCGCGTCCGTCGCAGGACGTGATCGACGACATCGATGCGGACGACCGCTTGGAGGGTGGCCCCACCATCGTAGTCGGCGGCAATGTCGGCGGAGGGGTGCTCCTAGACATCCTGCCGAGAGAGACCAACGCGGACAGCACCGACGATGACGGCGACGGAGTCGTCGACAGTGAGGAATCCACGTCTCAGGTCAGCGTCTTCGGCGCGGCTCCGGCCATTCTGGTCGGCTCCCTCAGCCAAACCGTGACGCTGGGGACGGTCGGTACCGGAGATCTGAACTTCGGCTTCATCAATCGCGGGACGATTTCGTCTCAGGGCATCCTGGACGGCGTCGATGCCCAAGGGGTCCGCTTCGGCCTGGATGGCGGACAGGCGGTCACCATCGAGGGCGGCGTGTTGAGTACCGGCTCGATTTCCACGCTCGCCTACGACGGCGACGCCACGGCGATCAGGTTCGGTGCCGGCGTCACGACACCGCGCGTTCATCTCGACGGGTTCGTGACAGCGGCGAGCGCCAGCGACGCCGGCGGATCCGTCACCTCGGTCCTCATCGAAGCCGGCGCCAGCGTTCCGGAACTCGTCAACCGCGGCACTCTTCTGGCCACGACCGGCGGAGGAACGGCGGACGTGACGGCGATCCTCGATCTCAGCGGAACGCTCACGGACGTCACGAACTTCGGGATCATCCAGGCGAACATCACGCCCGACGAAGATTCGCCCGTCACGGGCGTCGCCGCAGCCGTGAACCTGACGGCGAACACGACGGGCGTGACCTTCGTCCAGGACGGCGTCTCGGCATCGGGGGCAACGGGTGACGATGCGGACGGGGATGGCGTGCTCGATGCCGACGAGCCCTCGATTTTCGGAGACGTACTGTTCGGCTCGGGCGCTGACGTGTTGGACGTCCGTAATGGATCGATCGACGGGGCGGTGTCTTTCGGGGCGGGCGCGGACACGCTGAGAATCAGCGGCGGTTCGATCGTCGCCGGGCGCATTTCCGACAGCGACGGCCAGCTCTCAATCGACGTACAGGACGGAACCCTCGACGGACGCCAGACCGCGCCCCTCAACATCTCTGATTTGACCGTGGGGTCTGACGGCCGGGTGATTTTCAGCGTGGACGGGCAAACCGGACAGTCCGGCTCCTATGTCGTTGCCGGCGATGCGACGTTGGCGGACGGCGCTCAGATCGGCGTGCGGTTCAGCTCGCTGATCGATGCGCCGCGCCGCTTCACGGTGATCGACGCCGCGACCCTCAATTTGGGCCAAGTCGATTTCGGCTCGACCGAAGCGAACTCTCCGTATCTCTTCCGGGTCGAAGCTTCGGCGGACGTCGCTGCGGGGGACGTCTACCTCGACGTTCGCCGGCGCACCGCTGAAGAGGCAGGCCTCATCAGCGCCGAGGCCGGGTTGTTCGACTCGTTCTATGGTGCTTTGGGATCGGACGAGGCGTTGCTGAACGCCTTCATTTCCCAGACCGGACGCGAAGGATTCATCGACCTCTACGAGCAGCTTCTGCCGGACCACTCCGGCGGTCCGTTGCTGTCTCTCGCGGGCGGTGTGGATGCGGTGACCCGCGCGCTGGTGGGCCGCAACGCTTCCGCCGCTCCGGGGCAAGCCAGCGCCTGGCTGCAGGAGATCACCTTCTACGCCGACAAGGACAAGACCGACACCTACGGCTTCCGATCGGAAGGCTTCGGCGTCGCGGGCGGCGTCGAGATGGGCTCCGACTACGGCAATCTCGGGGTCAGCCTGGCCTTCACCTCCGCCGACCTGGAGGACCCGGAATCGGCCGCCGAAGAGGTCGTCTCGGCCAGCCTGATCGAACTGGGCGTCTACTGGCGCGCACAGGGTCAGTACTGGACGACCTGGGCGCGGGCCGCGGGCGGATATGCGACGTTCGATTCCACCCGACGTCTCGTCGGCTCAGGTCTGAACCTGACCAACACCTCCAGCTGGAACGGATGGACCGTCGCCTTGGCCGGTGGCGCTTCGTACGAGCGGACATATGGCCGCTTCACGATCCGCCCTGAGGTTTATGCCGAATACTTCTCGCTGAGCGAAGACGCTCACGAAGAATCGGGCGCCGGCGGGGCCTTCGATCTCGAAATCGACGAGCGCGAAGGGCATATGTTCTCAGCCGTGGCGGCGATGAACGTCGGCATGAGCCTGGGCGAGCGCAGCTGGCTGAAGCCGGAGCTGCGTCTGGGGTGGCGTCAGAACATCTCCGTCGATCCGGGCGTCACCATGGGCCGTTTCGTCGGCGGCGGGACCGACTTCGCGATCACGCCCGACGGCATCGAGGGCGGCGGACCGATCATCGGCTTCCGCCTGAACGTCGGCAACGAGCTGGGCATGCTGTCGATCAGCGCGGACGCCGAAATGATTGAGGACTACGTCCGCTACATGCTGCTGCTGCGGGCCAGCTTCCGGTTCTAAGCCCCCGGATCGCTCAGGGTCCACAGCAGACGTACCGCGGACCGCCAAACGCCGCGTCGCGCAGCGCGCGCTCCGCGGTCGTTCGCCCGCTCGGGATCCAGCACGGGACGGAGAAGGTCCAAAGCCGCGGCCGGTCGGCCGAGGCCTTCCAAGGCGCCGACCGCAGCCTGGGTATGGGCGAGGGCCCGTGGATGTGCAGGCCCCAGACGACGCACGCCGTCTGACGCAACCGCGACGCGCAGTTCGACGGCCGCCTGAGTCTGACCTGACGCAGCCATCACCTCGGCGACCAGAGCGCGCGCTTCCAGAGTTTCGGGATGATCAGCCCCAAGCAGGGGCTCAAGCCGCTCCTGCGCACGACGTGCCCGCGGCAATGCGCGCGCCGGGTCGTCAGGGAAGGTTGCGAACTCGGCGCGTGCGGCCACGAGTTCAGCCCGCGCGCTCTCCAATCCGTCGGGATGGCTGGCGTTCAGATCGGCCAGCGCGAGTTCCGCTATCGGCAACGCCTCGGCGGGACGACCGGCCATAAGCAGCGTCGCGGCCAGACTGCGTCGGGAGACTGAGGTGTCCGGGTGGCTCGAACCTTGGGCGGTCGAGCGAATCTGAAGCGCGCGCTGTTGAAGATCGACGCTCCGGTCGAAGCGACCCATTTCGGCGAAAGCGCCCGACGTGTTTTCGAGGCCGGCGGCGACGAAGGGATGTTCAGGGCCAAGGATGGCCGCGAAGACGTCGGTCGCGCGGCCGTGGAGCAGGACCGCCTCATCCGCCCGCCCCTGGCGATCACGCAGGCTTCCCAAGGAGGTCAAGGTCAACCCGAGCCCCAGTCCCTCAAAACCGGCCGCCTCAAGAACGCGAAGGGAATCCGTCAACCGGGCGTCTGCGACGACGTAGTCGCCAGTCATCATGGCCACATCGCCGATCCCGCGAAGGGTCGAGGCGCGGTCGGTCGCCGGGGCATCGATCGCGGTCTGGATCGCCAGCGCCTCTTCATAGGCCGCCATGGCGTCGTCGTAGCGAGCGAGGTCGATCCAGGCCCGGCCGAGATTTCGCAGTCCCTCGACGACCTCCGGCGACTGCGGCCCCAAGGTCGCGCGCCATATGTCCAAGGCCTGCATCAGTGGCGCTGGCGCCTCGTCATACCGTCCCTGCCAGGAGAGGACGGACGAGAGATTGTTCAGGCTTTCCGCCACGTCGGGATGGGTAGGGCCCAACGCGGCGCGGCGGATTTCGAGTCCTTCCGAGAAGATAGACTCGGCGGTCGTAAGGTCGCCGCGCATGAAGGCGATCTGGCCCAGGATGTTCCGGCTCGAGGCCGTAACGGGGTGGCCGGGGCCGTAGGTGGCGGAAGCGAGGGCGACCAGTTGTTGTGCCGCGGCTTCCGCGTCGTCGAACCTCTCCTCCCCCCGCGCGGTCTCAGCCTCCGTCACCAGACGGCCGACGTCGGCGAACTCGGCTTCAGTCGGTTCACGCACCTGGGCCGGTATGGCGAAGACGTCGACAGGCTCAGCGACGGTCTCCTGGGCGACGGCAGGCATGGCGAGGAGCGCGGCGCTCGCCACCGTCGCCAGGATGAGATTGCGTCCCCGCATCGTCGCCTCCCGTCACGGGCGGTGGGCGGCGAGGGGTTCGAACCCCCGACCCCCTCGGTGTAAACGAGGTGCTCTGACCAGCTGAGCTAGCCGCCCTGCCCGCCTGTTTCCCATGCCGGGCGCGGGCCGTCGCCGCAAGGGCGACGACCCGAAACGGTCAGTGGCTGACCGTCACCGTGGCGCCGTCGGCCGGCGGGGCTGCGGCGGGAAGGGGCTCGGCGGCCTCGTCCCACTCGACCGGCGTCAGCGTGCCGGTCAGGGCCCACTTCAGCGCCTCGTCGGCGGTCGAGATGGGCACGATTTCCAGCGCCGACTTCACGTTGTCGGGCACGTCGGCCAGATCCTTCTCGTTCTCCTGCGGGATCAGCACCGTCTTGATGCCGGAGCGGAGGGCGGCCAGCAGCTTTTCCTTCAGGCCGCCGATGGCGGTGACGCGGCCGCGCAGGGTGATCTCGCCGGTCATGGCGATGTCCTTGCGGATCGGCACGCCGGTCAGGACCGAGACCATGGCCACCGTCATGGCGACGCCGGCGGACGGGCCGTCCTTGGGCGTGGCGCCGTCCGGCACGTGGACGTGGATGTCGGTCTTTTCGAACACCGGCGGCTTGACGCCGAAGGCCAGCGATCGGGCGCGGACGTAGGACGCCGCGGCCGAGATGGATTCCTTCATCACGTCCTTCAGGTTGCCGGTCACGGTCATGCGGCCGCGGCCGGGCATCTTGATCGCCTCGATGGTCAGGATGTCGCCGCCGAACTCGGTCCATGCCAGGCCGGTGACGATGCCGACCTGATCATTCTCGTCGGTCTCGCCGTAGCGGAACTTCTTCACGCCCGCATATTCGGCCAGCTTGGCGTCATCGACGGTGATCGAGGCGGCGCCGGTCTTGGCCATCTCGCGCACAGCCTTGCGCGCGAGCCCGCCCAGCGCCCGTTCCAGAGAGCGCACGCCCGCCTCACGGGTGTAGTAGCGGATCAGGTCGCGGATCATGGCGTCCGGCACGAGCAGCTCGTCCGCCTTCAGTCCGTGGTCGGTCAGCAGCTTGGGCAGGACGTGACGCTTGGCGATCTCGACCTTCTCGTCCTCGGTGTAGCCGGACACCCGGATGATCTCCATTCGGTCCATCAGCGGCTGGGGCATGTTCAGCGAGTTGGCCGTCGTGACGAACATGATGTTCGACAGGTCGTAGTCGACCTCCAGATAGTGGTCGCCGAAGGTCGAGTTCTGGGCCGGATCCAGCACCTCTAGCAGGGCCGAGGACGGGTCGCCGCGCCAGTCGGCGCCCAGCTTGTCGATCTCGTCCAGCAGGATGAAGGCGTTGGTGGTCTTCGCCTTCTTCATCGACTGGATGATCTTGCCGGGCATGGAGCCGATGTAGGTGCGGCGGTGGCCGCGGATCTCGGCCTCGTCGCGCACGCCGCCCAGCGACATGCGCACGTATTCACGGCCGGTCGCCTTGGCGATGGACTTGGCCAGCGAGGTCTTGCCGACGCCGGGAGGGCCGACGAGGCACAGGATCGGGCCCTTCAGCGAGCCGGTGCGCGCCTGGACCGCCAGATACTCGATGATGCGTTCCTTGACCTTCTCGAGGCCGTAGTGATCCTCCTCGAGGATGTCCTCGGCCTTCTTGAGGTCGATCGGCTTCTGCTTGGCCTTGCCCCACGGGATCGACAGCAGCCAGTCGAGATAATTCCGCACCACGGTGCTCTCGGCCGACATCGGCGACATGTTGCGCAGCTTCTTGACCTCGGCGTCGGCCTTGGCCCGCGCTTCCTTGGACAGCTTGGTCTTCCGGATGCGCTTTTCGAGCTCCATGATCTCGTCGCGCTGGTCGTCGGTCTCGCCCAGCTCGCGCTGGATCGCCTTCATCTGCTCGTTCAGGTAGTATTCGCGCTGGGTCTTCTCCATCTGGCGCTTCACGCGCGAGCGGATCTTTTTCTCGACCTGCAGGACGGAGATCTCGCCCTCCATCAGGCCGTAGACCTGCTCAAGCCGGCCGGCGACGTCGAAGGTCTCCAGCAGCTTCTGCTTGTCGCCGATCTTGACGGAAAGATGCGCCGCAACGCTGTCGGCCAGCTTGGACGGATCGGTGATCTGGGGGATGGAGCTGAGCGCCTCAGGCGGAATCTTCTTGTTCAGCTTCACATAGTGTTCGAAGTGCTCGATCACCGCGCGCGACAGGGCCTCGGCGCGGGCCGGATCGTCGATCTCGTCGTCGATGGCGACGGCCTCGGCCTCGAAATACTCCGACTGGTCGGTGAAGCGGGTCAGCCGGGCGCGGCGCTTGCCCTCGACCAGCACCTTCACCGTGCCGTCCGGCAGCTTCAGCAGCTGCAGCACGGTGGCCAGGACGCCGATCGGATAGATGGCGTCGGCGGCGGGATCGTCGTCGACGCTGTTCTTCTGGGTGGCCAGAAGGATCTGCTTTTCGCCCTTCATGATCTCGTCGAGCGCGCGCACGGATTTCTCGCGGCCGACGAACAGCGGCACGACCATGTGCGGGAACACGACGATGTCCCGGAGCGGCAGGACGGGGAGGACTTTGGACTCGGACATTGATGCGACTTCCTGGAGCCCGGGTTTATCCCGAGCCCGCCGTGCCGGCGTGGGGGATGGGAGATCCCGCCGTTTCGACTCGGCCCGCCTTGTGGCGGCCTTCAGGAAAGTATGTGGTCCGGAACGGGACAGGTTCAAGCTTGGCTGGTCGGAGGCCTGGGGATGGGCAGGCCCGGCTGATCGCTCCGTCGCGTGACGACGGAGTTGGGAGGGCGGGCGGAGCGCCGGGCCTTCGCCCGGATGCTGTGATGTGATTACCGTTTCGACGAAGGCAGGGCGCTCCGCGCGGCTCGTCTGATCAGGAGCTGTCCGAGGTGGCCGGAACCACCGC
>JAIEQC010000031.1 GCA_019748055.1 Caulobacteraceae bacterium
GCTTTGGGAGCAGAGGGTCGCAGGTTCGAATCCTGCCGCCCCGACCAAGGGTCAGTGATCGGAGACCGTCATGTTCGCGCGCATCTATCGTCCCGCCCGCACCGCCATGCAGTCCGGCAAGGCGAAAACGCGTGAGTGGCGACTGGAATTCGAACCTGCCACGGCACGGTTCCTGGATCCTCTGACGGGCTGGACCGGATCGACCGACATGAACGGGCAGGTTCGCTTGACCTTCGACAGTCAGGAAGAGGCCGTCGAGTACGCCCAGCGCCACGGCATTCCCTTCCGCGTGCAGACGCCGCAGGAGCCGGCGCCGATCCTCAAGGCCTATTCCGACAACTTCGCCACCGGCCGCAAGCAGCCCTGGACGCATTGAGATCACTCTTGCGCCCATCGCCTGCGGCGCGATCGCTCGCTGCTTGAGGCGCGGGGCTCGCACAGGTATCGCCGGTGAAGGCGCCCGTAGCTCAACCGGATAGAGCATCCGCCTTCTAAGCGGACGGTTGCAGGTTCGAGTCCTGCCGGGCGCGCCATCGGCTTGCGATGCGGGCTCAGCCCTCTATGGTCCGCACCGCGATGTTCCTGCGTTGTCTTTCTCTCGCCTCCTTGGCGGCCCTCACGCTGGCCGCTTGCGGGGACACGTCGTCAGGCGGCCGCGAGGCGTCGCAAGACGGCGTCGTGGCTCCGACGAAAGACGGAAGCGTAACGCCGGTCGCAAGTCCGACGCTGCAAACCGTCAAACGTCGCGGCCGCCTGAACTGCGGTGTCCATGAGGGGTTGGTCGGCTTCGCCTACACCGACAATCGGGGGCAGTGGCGGGGCTTCGACGTCGATTTCTGCCGCGCGCTGGCGGCTGCGGTTCTCGGCGATCCGGACGCCGTCAGGTTCGTGCCCCTGGGCAATCGGGACCGCCTGGCGGCCGTGCGCGACGGACGCGTGGACGTCCTGTGGCGCAACACCAGCTGGACGATGACCCGCGACGCCGGGGAGGGCGTGGCGTTCGCCGGCGTGAATTACTACGACGGCCAAGGCTTTCTGGTTCGACGCTCGCTGAACCTGACCAGTGCCACGGAGCTGAACGGCGCGCGTATCTGCGTACAGGGGGCCTCGACTTCACAGCTCAATCTGGCCGACTGGTTTCAGGTCCGGGGCATCGTCTACACGCCCGTCGTGCTGAGCGGCGAGGAAGACGCACGACAGGCCTATGCGCGCGACGACTGCGACGCCTTCACCGCCGACGTCTCTGCCCTGGCGGCCGCGCGCACGACGCTGCCCAATCCCGAGCAGCACGCCATCCTGCCCGACATCATCTCCAAGGAGCCTCTGGGCCCCATCACGCGGCGCGGAGACGAGGGGTGGACGACGATCGTCCGGTGGACCCTGAACGGCCTGATCCTCGCCGAGGAACTGGGCGTCACTCAGTCGGTCGCCCGCGGGCGCGCCGAGCCCCGCGATCCGCGGGCACGTCGCCTGCTGGGTCTCGATGGTGAATTCGGGCCTTTGCTTGGGCTGGAGAAAACCTGGGCGCGCGACGCCCTGTCCGCCGTCGGAAACTATGGCGAGATCTTCGAACGGAACGTGGGTGCGGAATCGCCTCTCGACCTCGCGAGGGGTCTCAACGCACAATGGAACGCAGAGCCGGGCGGGCTGATGTACGCCCTTCCGATTCGATAGGCCCGGGTTGAAGGCCGCCAAGGGGGACGCATGGACACGGTGAAGCGCGGCGGAGTTCCGCTCTACGTCTGGATGCTGGTGGGCTTCATCGGCGGTCTGGCGGGCGGACTTTATGTGAACCAGAACGATCTGGTCGTGATCCCTTGGGTCATGGAGATCGTCCAGGCGATCGGCCAAATCTTCCTGCGCCTGCTGTTCATGCTGGTTCTTCCGCTCCTGTTCGCCGCACTGGCCGTGGGGGTGGCCGAGATGGGCGACCTGAAGTCGCTGGGCCGCGTCGGGTTCAAGACCCTGCTCTTCACCATCCTGGTCTCGGCCATCGCAGTCGGCATCGGCCTTGGGATGGTCAACTATTTCCAGCCCGGAGTGGGCGTCGATCCCGTGCTCGCACAGAAGCTCCTGGCCGATGGAGCGGAAGGCGCGGCCGGCATCGTCGGCAATGCGCCGAAGTCGATCGAAGCGGGTCAGTTTTTCCTGGACATGATCCCGTCGAACGTCGTCACCGCGGCAGCCGACAACCAAATCCTGCCGGTCATGGTTTTCGCCCTGATCTTCGGCATCGGCATGGTCATGGCCAAGTCTCCGGCCACGGACCGTCTGCAGGAAAGCCTGCAAGGCCTGTTCGAGGTGATGATGAAGCTCATCAACCTCGTCATCAAACTGGCGCCCATCGCCATCGCGGCGCTGATGTTCAACTTGGCGGCGGTGTTCGGTTGGGACGTTCTCGTCCGCCTCGGGGCCTATGCTGGCGTGGCCGTCGGCGCGATGGCGATCCATATGTTCGTGGTCTATCCGCTGCTGGTGATGATCTTCGGCGGCATGAACCCCCTGAAGTTCGCAAATGGGGTCAAGGAGCCGTTCGTGGTGGCCTTCTCCACGGCCTCGTCGAACGCCACTCTGCCCATCGCCCTGAAGGCGGCGGAAGAAAAGCTGAAGCTGCCCAAGCGCATTTCGCGCTTCGTGCTCACCGTCGGCGCGACCGCCAATCAGAACGGAACGGCCCTGTTCGAGGGCGTGACCGTGCTGTTTCTGGCCCAGTTCTTCGGCGTCGACCTGAATCTTCAGCAGCAGCTGGTCGTGATGCTGGTCTGTATCCTCGGCGGCATCGGCACGGCCGGCGTGCCGGCCGGCTCCCTGCCGGTCGTGGCGCTGATCCTGGTGATGGTCGGGGTGCCGGCCGAGGGCATCGGGCTGATCCTCGGCGTCGACCGCTTCCTGGACATGTGCCGCACCACGTTGAACGTGACCGGCGACCTGGTCGCCGCGACCGTGGTTTCGCGAGGTGAAAGCGACGAAACCATCCCGGCGGACGTCGAAGCGCCGACGGCGCCCGCCGCTTGATCAGCCGACGTGTCGGCGCTCCACCCGGGCGCCGACCGAGGTCAGCAGCTCCCATGCGACCGTCCCGGCCGCGCGCGCGGCGTCGTC
Source organism: Caulobacteraceae bacterium (assembly GCA_019748055.1). Lineage (GTDB taxonomy): Bacteria > Pseudomonadota > Alphaproteobacteria > Caulobacterales > Caulobacteraceae > Brevundimonas. Next base: position 3,103 of record JAIEQC010000031.1, read on the forward strand.
CAGCATGCGGGTCGAGCCGAAGAGCTCGACCTCGTCGCCCGCGGCGACGTCGAGGCCCGTGACGTCGACGGCCAGCACGTCCATCGACACGCGACCGAGGATCGGCCTGAGTTGTCCCGCCACGACTGCTCGTCCGGCGGGACTGCTGGAGCGCAGCACCCCGTCGGCGTAGCCGGCCCCGATCGTCGCGACCCGGGTCGGTCGGCCGGCCACGAACCCGCGGGAGTAGCCGACGCTTTCGCCGAGCCGGACGTCGCGCACTTGAAGCACCTCGGCGGCGAAGGTCGCCACTGGGCGTATACGCGGATCGGGGCACCCCTCAGGTCCTCCGCCGTACAGGCAGATGCCGGGCCGCACGGCGTCGAAGGCATGATCGGAGCCCAGAAAGCAGCCGCCGGAGTTGGCGAAGGAACGGACGGCTCCGGGATATCGCGCCGCGATCGCCGCGAAGGCGTCGCACTGGACGCGATTCATCGGATGATCCGGCTCGTCGGCGCAGGCGAGGTGACTCAGCACAAGGTCGAGCCCGTCGAACGGCTCAGGCGCATCCTCGGCCCGGAATCCCAGCCGGTTCATTCCCGTATCGATCTGTAGGCCGCACGCGCCGCCGCCGGCCGCGCGCCACTCAAGCGCCTGGCCCGGCGAGTTCAGCACCGGCTTCAGCCCTGCCGCGATGAGCCGCGCGGCCCGTCCCGGCGCGCAGCCGTCCAGCACGTAGATGTTTGCCATCTCGCCCAGAGCGGCACGCAGATCCTCGCCCTCTGACGTCCGGGCGACGAAGAAAGTGCGGGCGCCTTCCTTCAGCAGTCGTCCCGCCACGGCCGCCGCGCCCAGACCATAGGCGTCGGCCTTGACGACCGGATGCACCGGCACGCCGGACACCGTCGCCAGCGTGTGGAAGTTGGCGGCGAGGGCGTCCAGGTCGACGGTCAGGCGGGCGAGGCTCATCCCCCCTTATGCCGCACCTGCGAAAGCGCCGCTATTCGTAGCTGGTGTTGTCCCAGCGGGCGTCGCGGGCCAAGTTGCCGAAGCGGGTGGTGTCGGCGTCGAAGCTCAGGCGGATGGTGCCGATCGGGCCGTGGCGCTGCTTGCCGATGATGACCTCGGCCACGTTCCGCAGCCGGTCCATATCTTCCATCCACTGCAGGTGCTCGGGCGTGCCCTCCTGCGGCATGGTCCGTTCCTTGTAGTAGCTCTCGCGGTAGACGAACATGACGCAGTCGGCGTCCTGTTCGATCGAGCCGGACTCGCGCAGGTCGGACAGCTGGGGCCGCTTGTCGTCGCGGCTTTCGACCTGACGCGACAGCTGCGACAGGGCGATGATCGGGACGTTCAGTTCCTTGGCCAGGGCCTTCAGGGCGCCGGTGATTTCGGACACCTCCTGCACACGGTTCTTCTGGCCGCCGGCGTCGCCCGTGGTGATGAGCTGAAGGTAGTCGACGATGATCAGGTCGAGGCCGTGCTCCATCCGTTTCAGGCGGCGGGCGCGAGCGGCCAGCTTGGACATGGCCAGGCCGCCGGTGGCGTCGATGAACAGCGGGGCCTCGCCGATCTCCACGGCGGCGTCGCGCAGGCGGCCGTAGTCGACCGCGTCGATCTCGCCCTTGCGCAGCTTGTCCGACGGCACGCCGGACGCGTCGGCCAGGATGCGCATGGCCAGCTGCTCGGCGCTCATTTCCAGCGAGAAGAAGGCGACCACGCCGCCGTCGACCGTCTTGCGGCCCTCTGGCGTCGGCTCATAGCGATAGTTGCGCGCGACGTTGAAGGCGATGTTGGTGGCCAGCGACGTCTTCCCCATCGAGGGACGGCCGGCGAGGATCAGCAGGTCGGACTTGTGCAGGCCGCCCAGCTTCTGGTCGAGATCGTCCAGATGGGTGGCCAGCCCGGCCAGCTTGCCGTCGCGCTGGTAGGCCTCGGCCGCCATCTGCACGGCGCCGGCCAACGCCGTGGAGAAGCCGACGAAGCCCGACGAGGGCTTGCCCGTTTCGGCCAGTGAATAGAGCGACTGCTCCGCCTGTTCGATCTGGTCCATCGCCGCGGTCTGCGGGTCCGGCGCCTCGCGCATGATGTCGCCGCCGATGCGGATCAGCTCGCGCCTCAGGGCCAGGTCGTAGACGATGCGGGCATAGTCCGGCGCGTTGGCCGCCGGCGGGGCGCGGTCGACGAGGTCGGCCAGGTAACGGACGCCGCCCAGCTGCTGGAAGGCCGGATCCGGCTTGAACCGCTCCATCAGCACGGTCGGGTCGGCCAGAAGCCCCTGACGGACGTGATCCTCGATCGCCTCATAGAGCCGCTGGTGGAAGGGCTCGTGGAAATGCGACCCCTTCAGCCGGTCCGAAAGGCGCTCGAACACCCCGTTGTCGAACATCAGCGCGCCCAGCAACGCCTGCTCCGCCTCCAGATTGTGGGGCGGCGCGGCGATGGCCGGAAGTTCGGGCGTGATGGGCGATATGGCGTTCATGGGGGACCTAGACTTACCCCTGCGCCCGGCCTGCGTCAGGAGCGGTCGCGGGATCGGCTGGGGGCGGTCCGCGCCGGTCTGTGGATGAGGGGTCGGCGAGCGGTGTTGCGCGAAGGGCGGCGGATTTTCTAGGGTAAGGCGAGGGAGGCGGCATGGCGGATCGCATACATTCGAGGGCAGCCCTGAGGCGCATCGAAAAGGCTGCGCTGGCGTCTGCCTTGCAGGGTGAGGAAGTGATCGCGGCGCGCGGGGCGCCCCCGCTTCGCGGCGACGCGGTGCGGTTCATCGTGGAGACCGTCAACCGGGCGGCGGGGCCGGCCGGCTGCATGGTGGTCTTCAAGGGGTGGACGATCGAAGGCCGGATCGACCTCAAGGGGCAGTCGGGGCTCGGGCACCTGGGCCTGGTCCGCTGCGATCTCGTCGACGTCTATGGGAGTGGCGGCGACGCCGGACGGATCGACGATCCGGGCGAGCTGGACGTCGAGTTCGCGGACCTGAGGGGGCTCGACCTCGCCGGGAGCGCCATCCGGGCGCTGAAAGGCATGCGGGCCCGTGTGCGCGGCAGCGTCTACCTGAAGCGATGGGAGCGAGAGAAGGATGATCCGGATCTGCCGTCCCGCCCTTTCGTGTGTGGGGCCGGCGTGGACCTGTCGGGTGCCTGGATCGAAGGGACGCTGTCGTGCCGCGGGGCGGTGCTGGACTTCGACCGGACCCTTCTTCCGGATGAGGAATGGCAAGAGGACACCTGGCCCGATCACTTTCCGTTTGAGCCGCTCGGGCGTTCAGAAAGGCATGAGGGGCGCCCTTATGCGAAGCCGTTCTGTCTGAATTTGCGGCACACCACCATTGGAAGCACGCTCTACATCGGGCCGAAGCACGCGCAGGACGAGAAGGAGGTGAAGGGGGAGACGGATCGCGGTGAGCAGGTCGGAGGCTGCCGCCTTCTGGGGTCGGTCGACCTTTCCGGATTGCGAACCCGGGAGTTCGTCGACGGTGAGAGGACCTATGCTGAGATCGTCGGAACACGACACCGGGTGGTGCTGGACGGGTTCGAGTACGAGAGGTTCGGGTCATGTTCGCCACAGAGCCACAGCTTCAGGGTCGGTCAGTGGTTGGCGATGCAGCCGCGAGCCTTCGCGCCCCAACCGGGTTGGCGAAGCTGGGCCTTCGGCGAAGGCGTGGCCGGCCGCGAGTTCCAGCCTCAGCCGTACGAGCAACTGGCCAAGGTCCTGAAGGTGATGGGGCATGACGGGGACGCCAAGAAAGTCCTGTTTGCCCGCCGAAGGAACCAGACTTTCCATGCGTGGATGATGCCGAGCTGGCGGGTGCCCGGGTGGCTGAAGCGGCTGACCTTATGGCCCTTCGTCTGGTTCTTTTCCTCGATAACCGGGCTGGGGTACAAGTCGCTCCCTCTCGTCGCCGTTATCTTGACGGTGGTGGCTGTTCACGCCGCGGCGTTGAATGACGCCGCGTATCGAATGCTCGTGACCCCCGCCGATCCGTCGCTTCATTCCTCGAACTGGTGGAAGCTCTGTCGGGCCAAGGAGCCGGATCCTGCGGACTTTTTCGTGCGGATCCTGGAAGGGCCCAAGCATCTCAACGAGTGCCTGAAGTCGCCTTGGGAACCCACGGAGGCGTCAGGCCTTCACCTCCGTACGTCGTCTCTCTCCGCGTCTGCCGAGACGACCGGAGAGCAGGCGGTCGCGGACCGGCCCCGATACGACGAACATCCCGGCTTCAACGCTCTGTTCTACGCCATCGAGTCGTTCTTCCCGGTGCTGAATCTCGAGCAGCGCAGCAAGTGGACGATCTCCGACCGCGAACCCGATGGCGCAGCGCTGCGCTGGTGGATGGGCTTCTACACCATGCTGGGCTGGGTCGGGACGTCGCTGCTGGTCGCCGGTCTGTTCGCGCGCTTCAACCAGCGCGGCGGGGACTGATCAGAGGATCAGCGAGATCAGCAGGGCGGCGCTGACCGCGGCGAGGGCTGCGGCCAGCAGGAGGCGGTAGAGGCGCTCCGGCAGACGGATCAGCAGACGGCGGCCCATCAGGGTGCCGGCGGCGGCCGCGGCGAGCGTCAGCCCCAGAACGGTCGGATGCCCGAGGATCGACACGCCGATGAGGCCGAACAGGACGATCTTCGACAGGTGCTGGAAGGTCAGGCAGGCCGAGAAGGTGGCCGACAGTCGCTCCTTCGCCTCGTAGCCGCCCTGCATCAGGGTCATCAGCAACGGACCCGTGGCGCCGACGATCATGGACAGGGCGCCGGTGATCACGCCGAACGTCACGGGGCGACGGCGGCGGACGGTCAGACGCGTCTCCGGCCGGAGGACGATCAGGACCGCGCTCGCCAGGATGTACAGGGCGACGGCGGCCTGGACGAAAGTGAAGTCGGCCGCGGCGACCACGGCGGCCATCGGAAGAGACGCCGCCGCCGACGCCGGGACGAACCAGGCGACGAAGCGCCAGTCGATCTCGCCGCGCAGTCCCAGCGCCCGGAACAGGGCGGAGAAGCCGGTTATCCAGGCATGGAGCGGAATGACCAGCCCGGGCGGCATGGTGGCGGCCACGGCGGCCATCTGCATGCCGCCGGTCGGGCCGATGGCCGAGACAGCGAACGACACCGCCAGCGTGGCCGCGCAGAGGGCCAGGACGTTTAGCGCCGGCAGGCCGTCGATCAGGGTGGTCGTCAGGTCCAAGGGAATCCCGCCCGAAGTCGGCCCCTGATTGGCGCACGGCGCCTTGCCGGGCAAGTGAAAGGGGCGCGCCCGCAAAGGACGCGCCCCCCCTTGGTTCAGGTGCGAACGGGCGATCAGGCCGGTTCGTAGGTTTCCTGCTGACCGGCGCCGCCGGCGAGCATGTCCGCGGCCGCTTCTTCGGCGGCGGCGCGTTCGTCGGAGAACTGCGAGGCGATGACGTCCTCGCCGCGCGCCTGACGCTCGGCCTCGTCTTCCGACCGGGCGATGTTGACCTTGACGGTCGCGGTCACCTCTGCGTGCAGGCGGACCAGCACTTCGTGGACGCCCAGCGTCTTGATCGCCGTGTTCAGGACGACCTGCGAGCGCTCGACCTTGCCGCCGGCGGCCTGGATGGCCTCGGCGACGTCGCGGCCGGCGACCGAGCCGTAAAGCTGGCCGGTCTCACCCGCCTGGCGGATCATGACGTAGGTTTCGCCGTCGATCTTGTCGGCGACCTTCTGGGCCTCGGCCTTGTTCTTTTCGTTGCGCGCCTCGATGGCGGCGCGCTCAACTTCGAAGGCCTTCAGGTTGGCGGCGGTGGCCCGGCGGGCCTTGTCGCGCGGCAGAAGGAAGTTGCGGGCGAAGCCGTCCTTGACGGTGACGACGTCGCCGATGGCGCCGAGGTTCTCGACGCGTTCGAGCAGAACGACCTTCATCTTACTTCACCACATACGGCAGGAGGGCGAGGAAGCGGGCGCGCTTGATGGCCTTGGCCAGCTCGCGCTGCTTCTTCTGGGACACCGCGGTGATCCGCGAGGGGACGATCTTGCCGCGCTCGGAGATGTAGCGCTGCAGCAGCTTGACGTCCTTGTAGTCGATCTTCGGGGCGTTGGCGCCGGAGAACGGGCAGACCTTGCGGCGGCGCTGGAAGGCGCGGCGGGCGGGGCCGGCGCTTACGGGCGCGCCGGGGACGGGACGGGTGGTGTCGGTCATGATCGGGATCCTTATTCCGAGACTTCCGCGTCGGCGTCTTCACGCGGGGCGCGTTCACGCTCGCGTTCACGCTCGCGCTCGCGGCGGGCCAGCAGGGGCGACAGCTCCAGGTCGAGCTCGTCGACCTTGACCGTCAGCCAGCGCAGGACGTCTTCGTTGATGGACAGCTGACGCTCGACCTCGGCCATGGCGGCCGGCGGGGCGTCGACGGCGAGCAGGGAGTAGTGCGCCTTGCGGTTCTTCTTGACCCGATAGGTCAGGTTGCGCAGGCCCCAGTACTCGATCTTGGCGACGGAACCGCCGCCTTGCTCGATCAGGTCCTTGATGGTGTCGTTGAGGGCTTCGGCCTGTTGCGCGCTGATGTCCTGGCGCGACATGACCGTGTGCTCGTAAAGAGCCATGGCAGTCTCCCTTGGGGGGCGTCGGCGCGTCCGGACCGGGTAAGTCCGTCCACGATGGTTCCCGAAGCGGCGATCAGGACGACTTCCTGATCCTTTGGTGGTCCGCGTCCGGGACCGAAGCCCTGGAAAGCGGCGGCCTATAGGGGAAAAGGGCAGGGGGAGCAAGGCCGCCGCGGCGTCAGACGTCCAGCTCTTCCTTCACGAAGCGGGCGTTGTCCTGGATGAAGCGGAAGCGGGCGTCGGCCTTCTTGCCCATCAGGCGCTCGACCAGATCCTCGACGTCGGCCAGGTCCGTGACGTCGTCCGGCACCGTGACCCGCGCCAGGGTGCGCGTCTTCGGGTTCATGGTGGTGTCCTTCAGCTGGGACGCCATCATCTCGCCCAGGCCCTTGAACCGGCCGATCTCGACCTTCTTCCCCTTGAACGTGGTCGCCAGCAGCTCGTCGCGGTGCGCGTCGTCGCGGGCGTATTCCGACAGGGCCCCGGCCTGGAGGCGGTAGAGCGGGGGCAGGGCCATGAACAGCCGCCCCTGACGGATCACGTCGGGCATGACGCGGTGGAAATAGGTGATCAGCAGGGCCGCGATGTGGGCGCCGTCGACGTCGGCGTCGGTCATGATGACCACCCGCTCGTACCGCAGGTCGTCGATGTTGAACCGCGCGCCGGGCTGAACGCCCAGGGCCAGCGTCAGGTCCGACAGCTCGACGTTGGCGCGCAGCTTGTCGGCCGTGGCCGAGGCGACGTTCAGGATCTTGCCGCGCAGGGGCAGGATGGCCTGGGTGGCGCGGTCGCGGGCCTGTTTGGCCGAGCCGCCGGCCGAGTCGCCCTCTACGATGAACAGTTCGGTGCCGTTGGCCCCTTGCCGGGTGCAGTCAGCCAGTTTGCCGGGCAGGCGCAGCTTGCGGGTGGCCGAGGCGCGCTGCACCTCCTTGTCCTTGCGGCGGCGCAGGCGCTCCTCCGCGCGGTCGATGACGAAGCCCAGCAGGGTGTTTGCCTGTTTCGGGCTTTCCGTCAGCCAGTGGTCCAGCGGGTCGCGGATCAGCTGTTCGACCAGACGCGCGCCCTCGGGCGACGACAGACGGTCCTTGGTCTGACCCTGGAACTCTGGATTGCGGATGAAGACGCTGATCAGGGCGCCGGCGTTGGCGATGACGTCCTCGGCCGTGATCTGCGCCGCGCGCTTTTCATTGATCAGCTCGCCGTACGCCTTGAGCCCCTTGACCAGCGCGGCCCGGAAGCCCGCCTCGTGCGTGCCGCCGTCGGGTGTGGCGACGGTGTTGCAATAGGAAGAGACGAAGCCGTCGGCTTCTCCGAATCCGGCGGCGGTCCAGGTCACCGCCCATTCCACGGCTCCCGCCTCGCCCTTGCGCTCGACCCGGCCGGCGAAGGCGGGCGTGACGGTCTCGACGTCGCCGATGCGGTCGGCCAGGGCGTCGGCCAGGCCACCGGGGAAGTGCAGCACGGCCTCGGTCGGGGTGGCGTCGGTGATCCGCTCGGGCGCGCAGCTCCAGCGGATCTCGACGCCCCGGAACAGATAGGCCTTGGACCGCGTCATGCGGAACAGGCGCGCCGGCTTGAACGCCGCGCCGTGACCGAAGATCTCCTCGTCCGGTCGGAAGCGGATGCGGGTGCCGCGTTTCTTCGACGGGGCCACCTGCTGGATCGGGCCCAGCGAATGGCCGCGGCTGAAGGACTGGCTCCATTCGAAGCCGTCGCGCCAGACGGTCACGTCCAGCCGGTCGGACAGGGCGTTGACGACCGAGACGCCGACGCCATGCAAACCGCCTGACGTTTCATAGGCTTTTCCGGCGAACTTGCCGCCGGAATGGAGCACGGTCATGACCACCTCCAGCGCCGACTTGCCGGGGTGTTTCGGGTGCGGATCGACCGGAATGCCGCGGCCGTCGTCGCGCACGGTCAGGAAGCCGTCGGCGTCCAGATCGACCGTGATCAGCTTCGCATGGCGGGCCACGGCCTCGTCCATGGCGTTGTCCAGCACCTCGGCGAACAGATGGTGCAGGGCGCGCTCGTCGGTGCCGCCGATGTACATCCCCGGGCGCTTGCGGACGGGCTCCAGCCCCTCCAGCACCTCGATGGAGCTGGCGGAATAGCCGGCGTCGACGTTGGCAGGGGCGGGCGCGGAAGCCGGCGCGGGCTTCGACAGGGCCTGCGGCGCGGGCGCGGGTTCAGGCGCGGCGGGCTTGACCGTCGGCGTGGGCTCCGGCCGGGGCTCGGGCTCGGGCAGATCGAACAGGGACGGGGCGGCGGACGACATGGGCCGATGATGGGACGATTCGGGGACGGCTCCGGTAGACCCCGCGCGGGTCGGGGGCAAGCGAAACGGGGACGGAATCGGGCAGGGCGGCCCGGGTCACGACGGCGAGGAACAGCACCCACGGCAGGCCCTGGTGCGCCATGAGGATGCTCTCGGACAGGCTGAGCATCAGGAAGGCGGCGAGGAAGCCCAGCGCCCACCAGCCCTCCAGAACCCCCGCCTTGCCCGACCGCAGGACGGACGCGACGACGGCGAAGACCGCCATGCCGCCGACCAGCAGGGCGCCCGGCCAGCCCAGTTGGACCAGGACGTCGATCCAGCCGTGGTGGGCGTTGGGGACCAGCCAGCCGGTCTCGACGCGGATCCAGTCGGCCGGAACGCTGTCGCGCTCCCAGAAGGCGCCGTAGCCCCAGCCTGTCCACGGACGTTCGGAGACGCGGGTCATCAGCGCCTCCCAGATCTCGGTGCGGCCGGTCAGGGACGGATCCTTGCCCAGCACCTCCAGGATTTCGACCGAGTGGCTGTCCCAGATCAGGAAGCCCGCGCCGGCGGCGGCGACCGCGGCCCAGACGGCGAAGACGGCGAAGGCCGCGCCGCCCTGCCGCATGGTCCAGAAGCCGGCGATCAGGCCGATGCCCAGCACGAGGCACAGCAGGGAGGTCTTGGACTGGGTCGCCAGCACCAGCGCCGACGCCAGAACCAGCGCGAGGGCCGGGACCAGGCGCCGGCGATCGGGCGAGGCCAGGCAGGCGGCCGAGGCGGTGGCGACGATCACCATCACCGCCCCCATCTGGTTCTTCTCGTACCAGAGCCCGCGCCACAGGCCGGCGTTGTCGGCCTGGTGCACGCCATAGGCGGGGAAGGCGAAGACCATGATCAGGCTGCCGACCGCCATGATCAGGCCGGTCCGCATCAGCAGGCGCGGCAGGTGCGGCCCGCGGAAGGCCGCGCCGAGATACAGGGCGAACCCGCAGGAGATGGCCAGGGCGATGGCGCGCCGGGACGTGACCTCGGGGAACAGCGACCACCACTTCGACGCATAGGCCCACAGCACCAGCAGGCCGATGGCCACCATGGCAGGCCACGCCCGCCAAAACCGATCGATCCTGTAAATCAGCAGCCCCGCCGTCATCGCATAGACCGGCAACCAGGCCAGCCGCAGGATCGGCGTCTCCTCCTGCGTCGGCGCGAAGATCGGCCCGATCAGGGCGCCGGTCAGCATGAACAGGATGAACACGCACGCCGCCGTCTCCCACCACGCGGGGGCGGGCTCGAGCGGAGCTGCGGTCAGGGCGGAATCGCGCACAGGGGCAGGGTGGCGCGACGGCGTTAAGGGGGCGTTAGAGGCTAAATAAATCCGGGCATCCTGACCTTTCCGATCGGATGTTGGCTGATCGCCTCGGTCAAGTCGGTTTCGGCTTTAGCCGCGTAGTCCACCACTGCATCAAAGTGATCTCCTGCCAAGGCACCCGCTTGGGCGATTTGCTCAAGCGCAGCTTTGATATGCAGATCCAGCAGGTCGGTCAGAGCGCGACATTTGATGACGTGCACCCGCATAGTCGCCGGAAATTCCGGCCCAGCGACGCTTTCAAGCTCCAAACACGCTGCCCGCACTTGGGTACTAAGGTGAGCGGCGATGCGTTCGTCGAACTTCCGCGCATGCGCCGAGCGGGCCGCCCCGATAGCGATCGCACCGATCTCTTGGAGGATAGTGAGTGAGGCCAAAACGCGACGCGCCTGACTGGCTCTAAAGCGCTGCTTCTCAGCGTACAGCGGTGCCCAAACAGCAAACCAGCCACTCGCACCGATGGCTAGGATAGAGAAAATCGCCTGGACAATGGCTGCCCACACCACTGGCTCGTAGTCCGGCCAGAATTTGCGCATTTGGAGCCACAGCACCGCACCCGCCAAGGCGACGGCTGCTGCCGAAAGTGATGGCCATAACTTCTTCAAGCCCGCTCCACAAACGTGTCGATGACCTTCTTCTCGCCGGCCTTGTCGAAGGCGACGACCAGCTTGTTGCCCTCCACCGCCTTGACCAGGCCGTAGCCGAACTTCTGGTGGAAGACGCGCGTGCCGCGGGTCCAGCCGGAGCCGGCGCCGGGGTCGGCGGTGGCGATCAGGCGGCCGTCGCCCTCGATCAGGGCCTGACGGGCGGGGCGGTCGGTGGGCTGGCGGGCGGCGGCGAAGGCCTGGCCGCGCTTCCAGCCGGGGCTGGAATAGGCGCTGCCGAAGCTGGGGGCCTCGTCCCAGCGGCTCTTGGCCTCCTTCAGCCCGGCGGAGGCGCCGTAGTAGCCGGTCTCGCTCTCGGGCTCGACGTGGTCGATCGGCAGTTCGTCGACGAAGCGGCTGGGCAGCTGGCTGGTCCAGCGGCCGTAGACCAGGCGGTTGGCGGCGAAGGAGATGCGGGCGTCGCGCTTGGCGCGGGTGACGCCGACGTAGGCCAGACGGCGCTCCTCCTCCAGGCCTTTCTCGCCCTTCTCGTCGATGCTGCGCTGGCTGGGGAAGACGCCTTCCTCCCAACCCGGCAGGAAGACCAGCGGGAACTCCAGCCCCTTGGCGCCGTGCAGGGTCATGACCTGCACGGCGTCCTCGCCCGCGCCCCGGTCCAGATCCAGCACCAGCGACACGTGCTCCAGATAAGCCAGCAGGCTGTCGAAGCCCTGCATCGACTGCACCAGCTCCTTCAGGTTCTCCAGACGCGTCTGGCCGGAGGTGCGGTCGGCTTTCTGCATCTCGGTGTAGCCGGACTCCTCCAGGATGGTCTCGGTCAGGGTCCAGTGCGGCGTGTCCTGAGCCAGCGCCCGCCAGCGGTCGAGGTCGCGCACGAAGCCAGCCAGCGCCGTGCGTGTGCGGGCCTGCAGCTCGTCCGAGGTGATCAGCTCCCGCACCGCCGTCATGGCCGAGACGCCGGACAGGCGGGCCATGTGCAGGATCTTCTGCACCGAGGTGTCGCCGATGCCGCGCTTGGGCACGTTGACGATGCGCTCGAAGGCCAGATCGTCGTCTTCCGACAGGATCAGTCGCAGATAGGCGTGGGCGTCGCGGATCTCGGCGCGCTCGAAGAAGCGCGGGCCGCCGATGACCTGATAGGGGATGGCCAGCATGACGAAGCGTTCCTCGAACGCCCGCATCTGAAACGACGCGCGAACGAGGACGGCCATGTCCTTGTAGTTCATGCCGGTTCGGCGCGCGGTCTCGATCTCGTCGGCGATCAGCCGGGCCTCGGCCTCGCCGTCCCAGACGCCGCGCACGCGGACCTTGTCGCCGGTCTGGTCCTCAGTCCACAGCGTCTTGCCCAACCGGCCCTTGTTGGCCTCGATCAGGCCCGATGCCGCGCCGAGGATGTGGCTGGTGGAGCGGTAGTTGCGCTCCAGCTTGACGATCTTCGCGCCGGGGAAGTCGCGCTCGAAGCGCAGGATGTTGTCCACCTCAGCGCCGCGCCAGCCATAGATCGACTGGTCGTCGTCGCCGACGCAGCAGACGTTGCCGTCCGACGACGTCAGCAGGCGCAGCCACAGGTACTGGGCGACGTTGGTGTCCTGGTACTCGTCGACCAGGATGTAGCGGAAGCGTTTTCGATATTCGTCAGCGACGTCCGCGTGCTGCGACAGGATCGTGAGGTTGTGAAGCAACAGGTCGCCGAAGTCGCAGGCGTTCAGCGTGCGCAGCCGCGCCTGATACAGGCCGTACAGCTTCTGCCCCTTGCCGGCGGCGAAGTCTTCGCCGGGCGGCAGCTTTTCGGGCGTCCAGCCGCGGTTCTTCCAGCCGTCGATGACGCCCGCGAACGATCGGGGCGTCCAACGCTTCACGTCGACGTTCTCGGCCTCCAGAACCTGCTTCAGCAGCCGCTCCTGATCGTCGGTGTCCAGGATGGTGAAGGTCGACTTCAGCCCCACCAGTTCAGCGTGCCGACGCAGGATCTGCGCGGCGATGGAGTGGAAGGTGCCCAGCCAGCGCAGGCCCTCGGCCGAGGGCCCGATCAGATGGGTGATCCGCTCGCGCATCTCGCGCGCGGCCTTGTTGGTGAAGGTGACGGCCAACAGCTCCCACGGCCGGGCGCGCCCGGTCGCCAAGATGTGCGCGAGCCGCGTGGTCAGGACGCGGGTCTTCCCGGTGCCCGCGCCGGCCAGCACCAGCACCGGGCCCTCGGTCGTCTCCACCGCCTGACGCTGCTCGGGATTGAGGCCCGCGAGCCAGTCGTTCGGCGCGCTTTCCGGCGGACGGGCGCGGGCGAGGTCGGAGATGCGGGGGGCGGAATCGGTCATGCGGGGTCCCGGAACATAAGGAGCACGACGGCAAAAGTCAGCCGAAAGCCCCGCCGTCCTTTCCGGGAACCGTGGCCGTTCCCCGCCGTTAGGCCGGTCATCACATCTCTGGAGGGAGACACCCCATGGCGGAACAGTCCAACAGCAGCGGCGGCGGCAACACCGGCCTGGCCTTCATCGTCGGCGCGGTCGTGGTCGTGCTGGCCATCGTGGCCTACTTCGTCTTCGCGCGCGGCGGCATGGGCGGCGAGACCAAGGAGGTCAACGTCGACGTCAGCCTGCCGGAGGTTTCGGCCCCGGCGGTTCCCGGCGGAAACTGATCGATGACCGATCCGAACGTTCCGCCGCCCAGAGACCCGGGAAGCGACGGCCGTCCCGAGGTCGTGCATCACACGACGATAAACAACCCTCCGCCGTCGAGCGGCGGCGGGGGAGGCGGCGGCTGGCTGGCCTTCCTGATCGGCGGGATCGTGGTGGTGTTGATCATCGTCGCAGTCGTGCTGTTCAACGGCGGCGGCATGACCGCGCCGGACGAGACAAACGTCGACCTCAACGTCGACGTGCCCGCGCCCAGCATGCCGGATCTGCCGGAGCCCAAACTGCCCGACGCGCCCGAACTGCCGACGGTGGAGCCGCCGACGGCGCCGAAGGGCTGAGCGGTCAGCGCAGGCCGTAGGTGATGGTCGTGACGACCCGAACCTTCTTGTCCGGGGTCGACGTCTCCGCGTCGATCTCGTCGCGGGCCAGGATCTCGAACGAGCCCTGCGTCGCCTGACGGATCGGTCCCAGCGAGGCTCCCGAATCCTGGGCGAAACGCTGGGCGCCGGTGCGGGCGGCCGTCGTCGCCTGGCCGATCATCTCCGGCCGCACCTTGTTCAGGCCGGTGAAGACGTAGGTCGGACCGGCATAGTCCTGCAGCACCACGCCCTGACGCACCAGCTCGCTGAGCGCCCGGCTGGTGGTCTGGACGCGGGCCACGTCCGACGTGCGGACCACGACCGTCTGGCTGAGGATGAAGCGCGGTCCGCCCTGCGGGCTGCCCCATTCGCGCGACTGGGTATCGGCGACGGACAGTTGGCCCAGAGTCACCGCCTCGGCCGGGTAGCCCTGCGCCGCCAGAAAACGGCGCACGGTCGCCAGGTCGGCGTCGATCCGCGCCTGGACGTCGCCCAGCACGTCGCCTGAGGCCGCGAACTTCAGCGGCAGCACGGCCAGGTCGGCCCGCACGTCGCGCTCGGCCAGGCCGCGCACGGTCACGGTCCGGTCGCCGACGCGGGCGTTGACCAGCCCCTGGCCGACCAGACCCCCGGCGACGGCGGTCCCCACGGCGATGGCGCCGCCGACGGCGAGCGCGGGCAGCAGGCGGGAATCGGTCGGCATGGCGTGGTCCCTCCCCGGACGCGATGAGAGAGCGCCCGAAACCCGCCGCCGTCAATCGTCCGCGAAACGCCGGTCTCCGGAAACCCACGCCAGCGCCAGCAGGCGGCAGGACGAAGCCAGCGGCGTGCGCCCGCGACGCTCGTCCAGGCGCTTCATCAGGCCCGACAGAGGCAGGGACATCTCCGCCGCGATGCCGTCCAGCACCGCCCAGAACTCGGGCTCCAGCGCCACGGAGGTCGCGTGGCCGGACAGAAGGATGGAGCGCTTGCGCAGCATGTCGGTGCCTTAGCACCGCAGGGCGTCGGCGAAACCCCGTCATGTGAGCCATAAGCCTGACTTGTGTCGGTCGGACGCCGATGCGGGTTGCCCGGCCGAGCCGACAAGCGCATTCCCGCCCTCATGACCTCCCTATCCGACAAGCTCGATCCCGTGCGCGCGCCGCGCCTTCCGAAAGCGACCCTGATCGCGATCAGCGCAGTGAGCCTGTGCGCCGTGATCTGGGGCACGACCTGGTACGGAATCACCTGGCAGCTGGGCGTGGTCGATCCGATCGTGTCGGTGACCTGGCGGTTCGGGCTGGCCGCGCTGGTCCTGTTCGCCGGCATCGCGATCGCGCGCCAGCCGATGGGTCTCAACCGCCGCCAGCATCTGGAAGCCGCAGGGCAGGGGGCCTTCACCTTCGCCGTCTCCTACGCCTTCACCTATCAGTCCGAGCAGCACGTGCCGTCCGCCATCGTGGCGGTGATCTTCGCGGCGCTGGCCTTCCTGAACCTGAGCCTGTTCCGGGTGGCCGAGCGGCAGAAGGCGCACGCCCTGTCCTGGGCCGGGGCGGCGCTGGGAGTCGTCGGGGTCGCGGTGCTTTCCGGGTCTGAACTGCTCAGCGCGCGGCTGGGACCGCAGGCGGCGCTGGGCATCGGCTTCGCCGTGATCGCGGTGACCAGTTCGGCCTTCGGCAACCTGTTCGCCTGGCGGGCCCAAAGGGCCGGGGCGCCGTTGCTGGCCTCCACCGCCTGGGCCATGGCCTACGGCACGGTCATGCTGGCCATCTGGGGCCTGGCGACGGGCGCGGAATTCCGGATCGAGCCGACGGCGGGCTATCTGATCTCGCTGGTCTATCTGGCCGTATTGGGTTCGGTCGTGGCCTTCGTGGTCTATTTCTGGATCGCCCGGACGCGGGGATACGCCCTGGCCAGCTACATCTCGGCCCTGACGCCGCCGATCGCCATGCTGGTGTCGGTGACGTTCGAGAACGCCCGTTTCGGCATCTGGGCCCTGGTCGGGCTCGCCGTCGTGATCGCGGGTCAGGCTTTGATGATCCGCGCGGCCCGAGCCAAGGCGGCCTGACGCCTCACCAGATCCAGCCGCGCTTCTTCTTCGGGCGCGGCTCTTCGTCGGCGCCTTCCGGCAGCGGGACCTCGGCGGCCTCACGCCGTCGCTGCGCCTCGATGAACCGTTTCTTCCGCAGCACGGCCATCAGGGGGATCAGGCCGTGGACGATGCGCGGATCCTTGCGCGGGTCAGTCGTCATTCGGGCGCTCCGGGTCGCGGTCCCTGCGGTGTCCGTCCAGGGCGCGGTCGCGGGCGAGCCGTTCCAGCCGGGCCTGCTGCGTCTCGGCCTTGGGACGGCCGTGGGCGGCGCGGTTCCGGACGGCCTGCGCCTTCGCCGCCGCCTTGTCGCGGGCCTTCCTCGCCTTGTTGAAGTTCACGATCTCGGCCATGCGGCGAAATCTAGACCAAAGTGTCCGCGAATTCACTGCAACCGCTTGGGGCGTGATCGTATTCGTCTGCTGCGGGCCATGGAGGTCCGCATGAGGAGACCGAGTTGATCGCGCTGATCCTGAACGTCCTTTGGCTCATCTTCGGCGGGCTGATCGCCGGCATCGGCTGGCTGATCGGCGGAGCGATCCTGGCGCTGACCATCGTCGGCCTGCCCTGGACCTTCGCCGCCTGGCGCATCGCCGCCTACACCTTCTGGCCGTTCGGCCGCGAGGTGGTCTGGCGGACCGACGACGGCGTCGATCCCGGCCGCGGCCCGCTGGGCACGGTGCTGAACGTGATCTGGTTCGTCTTCGCCGGCTGGTGGATCGCCCTGACCCACCTGATCGCCGCCTTCTTCGAGGCGATCACCATCATCGGCATCCCCTTCGCCCTGAAGGATCTGGAACTGGCCAAGCTGGCACTGGCGCCGGTGGGCCGGACGATCCGGGAGAAGTGAGGGTCACTCCTTCATCAGGACGTCCAGCATCATCTCGCGCCGCAGCAGGAAGTTGCGCGTGACCTGATAGTGGTCGGTGTCCTCGTACTCGATCCGGTCCACGCCATGGTCGGACACCTGATAGATCCAGGCGTTCGGATAGCCGAGGATGATCGGCGAATGGGTGGCGATGATGAACTGTGAGCGCTGGTTCACCAGTTCATTCAAGCGCGCCAGGAACGTAAGCTGCCGTGTCGGTGAAAGCGCCGCCTCGGGCTCGTCGAAAATGTAGAGCCCGTCGCCGTGCAGCTTGTTGTCCATCAGAGCCATGAACGACTCGCCGTGCGACTGCTCGTGCAACGCTCTCTTGCCGAAGGACGGGGCGACCGGCGGCCCGCCCCATTCACTGTCAAGCCGCTCGATTTCCGTGGCGAGGTTGAAGTAGCTCTCTGCCCTCAGGAAGAAGCCCTCCCGGGCGCGCCTCGTACTGCGAACGGGCCGGACAAACCGGTGAAGCGGTGAATGCGACGCCCGTGTGTCAAAGCCAAAGTTCTTGTTTCCGCCCTCGGGGTTGAAGCCCCAGGCAACTGCCAGTGCCTCGATCAGGGTGGACTTTCCGGCGCCGTTCTCCCCGACCAGAAAAGTCACCCTGGGATGAAAGGTGATCGTCTCCGTTTTGCGTAGAACGGGCAAGTTGAACGGATAGACGCCGTCGTCCCAGCCCTCGCGCCGCTCGAAGCGCGCCTCTAACCAGTAGTGCTCGGCGTCAATTGAGCGCATGCGATCACCCCGGCGAGATCATCTTCTCCGGCTGCACTGCCTCGTCGAACTCCACGTCGGTCAGATAGCCGCCGCCGACGGCCTCCTGCCGCAGCGTCGTGCCGTTCTTGTGCGCCGTCTTGGCGATCTTGGCGCAGATGTCATAGCCCAGCTTGCCGTTCAGCGCCGTCACCAGCATCAGGGAGTTGTCCAAGCCGCGCTTAATGTTGTCCTCGCGCGGCTCGATGCCGACGACGCAGTTGTCGGTGAAGCTGACGGCCGCGTCGGCCATCAGGCGCACCGACTGCAGGAAGTTGTAGGCCATAACCGGGTTGAAGACGTTCAGCTCGAAATGCCCCTGCGAGCCGGCGAAGGTGATGGCGGCGTGGTTGCCGAACACCTGGACGCAGACCTGGGTAAGGGCCTCGCACTGGGTCGGATTGACCTTGCCCGGCATGATCGACGACCCCGGCTCGTTCTCCGGCAGGGCCAGTTCCCCCAGGCCCGAGCGGGGGCCGGAGCCGAGGAAGCGGATGTCGTTGGCGATCTTGAACAGCGACGCGGCCACCGTGTTGATGGCCCCGTGGCTCATGACCATGGC
>JAIEQC010000023.1 GCA_019748055.1 Caulobacteraceae bacterium
CCTCCCGCCCCCTCGCGGCGCCCGGGCCCCTGACCCCGACCCGACGCCCGGTGCCTCGCCCGGCCCCATCGGCCGCGCTGCCGCGCCCCGACCCCTCGGCCCGCCCTCACGCACAGGCCCCAGCGCCGGCGAGGTCGCCGCCGCCTCCGGCCTGTTCTTCCCCAGGGCGGGGGGATCCGACGCCCCAGGCTCCGCGCCGGCAGCGACGCCGGCGACCCAGACCGGCCCGGCCAGCGTCGCCGCCGAGGACTACGCGGCCGTCTACAGTCCGCACCGGCTGATCGACCCGCTGTCGCCCTGGGAGCTGAAGGCCGGGACCTTCCTGCCGGCCACGCTCCTGACCGCCATCGACACCGGCCGCCCCGGCCCGGTGGTCGCCGTGGTCAGCCAGGACGTGCGCGACAGCGTCAGCGGCCGCCACCGTCTGGTGCCCCAGGGCTCTCGGCTGATCGGCCGCCAGGAGGGCGACAGCGCCTGGGGCGAACGGCGCGCCTTCGTGATCTGGGAACGTCTGATCCTGCCCGACGGCCGCAGCGTCCGCCTCGCCGACGCCCCCGGCGTCGACGCCCAGGGCGCGACCGGGGTGCGGGGCAGGGCGGACCGCCGCCTTGTGCCGCTGGGCGTCGCCGCCGTCTTCGCGGGCGCGATCACCACGCTCGGCGAACTCGCCCGCGGCGGAGACCGCGACGACCGCGGCTGGGTCGCCAGCGCCGGCGACGCCGCCTCGATCGAGGCCGCCCAGGTCGGCGGCCGCCTCATCGACCGCGAACTGGAGGTGCGCCCCTCCATCCGCGTCGCGGCCGGCGCCCCGGTCCGCGTCCTGATCACCCGCGACCTGATTCTGGAGCCGATCCCATGACCCCCAAAATCCCCCGAGCCGGAGGCGCGCTCCTTCTCCTCGCGCCCGTTCTCGCCCTCGGCCTCACCGCCTCAGCGGCCGCCGACCGTCTCCCGGCCCCGGTCCTGATCAATGAGAGCGCCAGCCTCCCGCGCGGCCTCTGGCGCCAGGCCGAACCCATAACCCCCCACCGGCCTTTGAGACGCGGGGACGTCGTCGCCGTCCCGCAGCCGCCGCAAGTGCGCCCCATCCTCGCGGCGCTCGGCGTCCCGGCCGACCTGCCTCTGCTCAAGCGGGTCGCGGCCGTCGGCGGCGACCGCGTCTGCGCCGACGGCCGGGGGCTCGTCGCTCCCTTCCGCGCCATCCATGTCACGCGTCGCGACGGCCGCGGCCGACCCCTGCCGGTCTGGACCGGATGCCGGGCCCTCGGCCCCGACGAGGTCCTGCTTCTGGGCGACAGCGCCGCGAGCTTCGACGGCCGCCATTTCGGGCCCATCCCCCGGGATCGGCTGCTCGGTCGCTATCGGGAGCTCCTGACATGGTGAGACCGATCCTCATCCTGCTGCTCGCCGCCCTGGCCGCATCCCCCGCGACCTCCGCCACGGGCCAGTCCGGACCCACCGCCGTCGACTGGCGCGCCGCCGGCGGCGGCCTGACGCCCGGCATCCCGTCCGACGATCCGACGCCGTCGGCCGTCGTCATCCCCGCCTTCGTGGCCCCCGCCGTCCAGCCCTGGGCCGAGGTCATCGCCGAAGCCGCCGCCGCCCATGGCCTCGACGAAAAGCTGCTTCATGCCCTCGTCGTGGTCGAAAGCGCCTACCGCCCGGACGCCTGCTCCCCGGTCGGGGCCTGCGGGCTCGCCCAGCTCATGCCCGCCACGGCCCGCGAGCTCGGCATCGCCGACCGCTTCGATCCCGTCCAGAACCTCCACGGCGGCGCCCGCTACCTCGCCGACCAGATCGCCCGCTTCGGCGACCTGCGACTGGCGCTGGCGGCCTACAACGCCGGCCCCGGCCGCGTGGCCCGTCTCGGCCGCGTCCCCGACATCCCCGAGACCCGCGCCTACGTCGTCGCCGTCGTCGACTGCTACCTCGCCCTCACCGCCGGGCGCGCGGTCCGCACCGCCCGCGACTGTCGACCGGCCGCCCCATGAGCCCCGCCGACGATCCCGAAGACGGGCCGCCCGCCCCCGAGCCCGAGGTCCTGCTGACCCGCGCTGAGGCCTCGGCCGAACTCGCCCGCCACGGCATCCGCATGAAGCCCCAGACCCTCGCGCGGGCCTGGTCCACCGGCGCCCCGCCCGGACCGCCCTGCCGCCACGTGCGCGGCCGCCCCCTCTACCCGAAGGCCCTGCTCCAGGCCTGGGCCGAGGCCCAGATCACCGAGCTCGCGTCCTCGGCCCGGGAACGGGACCTGCAGAAGCGGAAGCGCCCCCGTGACCCCGACTGAGCCGACGCCGCCGCCCCCCAGAGACGACCGCCTCCTGCGCTGGCCCCAGGTCCGCGAGATCGTGGGCCTGAGCCGCACCACGGTCTGGCGACTGCAGAAGGCCGGCCTCTTCCCCGATCCCATCGAGGTCTCCGTCAACCGCGTCGCCTGGCGCGAGCGCGACATCGAGGCCTGGTGCGCCGACCGCGCGCCCCGCTCCAGCCGGTCGCCCTTCCTCAAACTGCCGCCCCAGCCCCGCAGGACCCCACGCCCCCCAAAGCCTCTGCCGACGCCCCCGAAGCCGTCCAAGCCCCCGCCGTCCGGCGCGCCGCCGGCGTCGCCCCCTCCGCCGCCGTCGGATCTCGGCCCCCAGTTCCAGAGACCGACGCCACCCCTCGCCCAGCCCCTGCCAGAACGCCGTCCCGCCCGACGCCGACGCCCCGCCGTCGCCGAAAACCAGATCGCCTTCGACTTCTGAGAGGTTCACTCTGCGTAATTGAACCGATTGTGGTTCGTATGTTGAAAATGAACTCAATCCGGTTCAGAGAGCAGGCATGCCTTCCAGTCCCAGGATTCTCGTGGCGGTGATGGGTGATCTCATCGCCAGCGAGCGCAGCCCGGATCGGGCCCGCCTGCATGCCGACTTTAACGCCGCAGTGCAGGCGGCCAATCGCGGAGCCGACGCCGCGCTCGTCTCACCGCTGACGATCACCCTCGGCGACGAATTCCAAGGGCTGGCCACCACTCTGGTCGACGCGCTCGCGCTCGTGCGGGGTCTTCGACTGAAGCTTCTGGCCACCGACGTCGAATGCCGGTTCGCGATCGGCCGCGTGCGGCTGAGCTCGCCCGTCAACCGCGAGAAGGCGTGGAACATGATGGGGGAGGGGCTGGCCGAGACCCGCGATCGACTGAACGAGAAATCCGTCGGCAACGCCTACCGGTTCCACCTGGGGCCGGACGCGGACCCGGTGATCGAACGCCTGATGGATGCGGTCGGCTCGGCCCTCACCCGCGCCGAACGGGGGTGGACGGACCGGCAGCGCACGGTGATGCTCGCGCTTCTGGCCGAAGGCCGGTCCGTCGACCAGCTGAGCACGACCCTGAAGGTGACGCCCCGGGCCGTCTACAAGATCCGCGACGCCGCCGGCTGGGACGCCTGTTCCGGCTGGTGGGACGACCTAATGGCCGCGGCCGCGGCCCTGGACGCACGGGCGTCATGACCGTCATCAACATCATCAACGCCGTCGGGTCGGTGTTCGTCGCCTTCCTCCTGCTGACGTTCATCGGAAACGCCGTCTGCCGTCGCATCCTCATTCACACCGGTCTGCAGAAGGCGCGCGACGATCTTCTCGCCGCGGCGCGGAGCGCATCCACCCCGGCGGCGGCCGCCCCGACGGTCACCCAGACGCCGGCGGCCGGTGCCTGGATCGGCGGCCTCGAGCGCCTCCTGATCGCCGTCGGGCTGATCGTCGCCGCCTGGGAGATCCTGGCGGCGGTGATCGCCCTCAAGACCGTCGCCCGCTTCAAGGAGATCGACCAGCAGATCCACGCGGAATACTTCCTGGTCGGGTCCCTGTTCAGCATCGTCTGGGCCTTCGGCGTCAGCCAGGCCTGGCGGCTCTACGACGCGACGATCGGCGGGGGCCTCGTGGCCTTCATCGCCCGGCTGACCGCCTGACCCCCGATGGCCAAATACGACCCCCTGCGCCGCTATCTCCGGCGACAGACCGCAACCGAACTGGAACTGACCTTCTCCGAGATCGAGAACCTGCTGACCGATCTCCTGCCCAAAAGCGCGGCCCGACCCCAGTGGTGGGCCAACGAGGTCAGCCCCGAGTCCAGCCACGTCCAGTGCCGAGCCTGGCTCGAGGCCGGCTACGAGGCTTTTCTGATCGCGGGCCGCGACCGGGTTCGTTTCCGCCGACGCGCCTGAACGGAGCACCTCGCGCCCGGTCAGTCCGCCCGTTACCATGACCGGGCCCGGGCGGCCCCCGCGCATGTCCAGGCTTCGGCTAAAGGCGGCGGCGCATGGCTCAACCATGTTCTCAACGCCCGGCGCTTCGCCCCACCTCACGGAGATCAGACGCGTGGCCTCCCGCCGAGCCAGCCGGCCCGACCGGCACACGCCCGAACAGCGCCGCCACAACATGTCGCGCATCCGCAGCCGCGACACCAGGCCCGAGCTCCAGCTCCGCCGCGCCCTCCACGCCGCCGGTTTCCGCTACCGCCGAGGCCGAGGCCGCCCTCCAGCACGCCGGCCGGCGCGTCCTCACCGTCTGGGAATGCGCCCTTCGCGGCCGCCGCCGCCTGCCGTTCGAGGACGTCGTCCGCCGCACCTCGGACTTCCTCCGCTCGGACGAACAGACCCTGGCGATCCGGGGCGACTAACCCCTAAGACGCCCGCCAATATAGCTCGCCCCCACCGCCCGGCCTCGCTAGACTCAACCCGATGCGATCCGATCTCGACCATCTCCCGGAGAAGCAGCAGGAGGAGCTGGCCCGCGTCCGCACCCTCCTGCTCGACGAGTTCGAGGCGGCGAAGAAACAGGGCTCAGGCGGCACGTCGGAATGGCGCAGGAACGGTCAGGTCCTCAAGATCATCCTGTTCGGAAGCTACGCGCGCAGCGACTGGGTCGACGAACCGCAGAACGGCTACCTCTCGGACTTCGACCTCCTGATCGTCGTCAGCCACCCGAAGCTCACCGACATCGCCGACTACTGGTACGTCGCCGAGGACAAAATCCTCCGTGACCCCACCATCGGCCGAACCGTCAACATCATCGTCCACACCCTGACCGAAGTGAACCAAGGCATCGAACGCGGCGAGTATTTCTGGACCGACATCGCCCGAGACGGCGTCACCCTCTACGAGCTCCCCGGCCACCCGCTCGCCAGCCCGCGCCCCATCAGCCCCGAAGCCGGCCTCGCCATGGCCAGGGCCTATAGAGACGACTGGCTCCCAAAGGTGGAGAGCGCCCTAGATCTTGCTGCTTATGCCGCCACTAAAGGGGAGCTGAAGGATGCCGCCTTTCTTCTCCATCAGGCCGTAGAACGCGCCTACATCTGCTTCCTGCTGGTCAGCACGCTCTATTTCCCGCGCTCGCACAACATCAAGTTCCTGCGGTCGCTCGCCGAAGACGTCGATCCGGAGCTCGCTGTCGCCTGGCCGCGGGACGACCGGGATGCTCGGCGTCGCTTCGAGCTCCTAAAGCGGGCCTATGTCGAAGCCCGCTACTCCGACCAGTTCACGGTAAGCGGTGATGACATCAGCGCGATTCGAACCGCAGCCGGCGAACTGCTCCAGATCGTGCGCCGTGTGACCCGAGATCGGGTTCAACTCTGATGAATGGCGATTGCATCAGATCGGATGCCTTGAGTTCTGGCCCCTCACTTCCGGAAAGCGCCATGAGCAGACATTAACGTCCGCACGGATAGCGCACGTTCGAAGACGCCCCGCAGCGGTCCTGAGCGGCTTCGCCGAGAGCAACCCTCTGAAGGTTTCGGCCGGTTCAACTACGCGCGTTTCGTCTCGCGCTGCGGTGGATCGCCAAACGTTCGAGCGCTTCCCTCCGAACTGGGACCTTCTGCGGAGCGGGGCCGCCGGGGTCAGTCCGCGGGGAAAGGGGTCCGCCGATGGGTGACACCGGGCGCCCAGAGACATAGTCGTGGCGCGACGACGACAATGTTGCTATTTTGTTCTTATCATTCGCAGTGACGATCGGCGAAGTTTCTTACTGCGAGGTCCGACTTCCGCCGCGACGAGGACGCAAGAAATGCTAAGCGGGTCGCCGAAGCGCTCGCCCGGAAGGGGAAGACTTGGTTAAAACCCGAGTTGGTAGGATCAACGGAAGGGAGGAAAGTTGCATGTCGGTTCAGCACATCCTCGACCTTCTCGACTCCCACGCCGCTGGAGATGAGGAACGGCTGTTGGCGGTCGCCTTGGCCGCCGCCGCCGCGGAGGCGCGGGCGGGCCGTCCCCAGGACGCCGCAGCCCTGAAGAAGGCCGTTCAGGCCCTCCGCTCCGCCACTCCGAAGGACGGCTCGACCGCCGCCCCCATTCCCTTGGCCCGCCCTCGGGGCGAGCTGCAGTCGCTGATCACCAGCAGCTATCCGCGCACCACCCTGGCCAGCATGGTCCTCTCGCCCGAGATGGAGGCCCGGCTCCAGCGTCTCGTGCGGCAGCAGCGGGAGCGCGCCGCCCTGCGCGACCATGGCCAGCGCCCGTCCACCCATCTGCTGCTGATCGGCCCACCCGGCACCGGCAAGACGATGACCTCGGCCGCCCTGGCCGGGGAGCTGAAACTCCCTCTGTTCACCGTAAAGCTGGAGTCCGTCTTCAGCCGCTACATGGGCGAGACCGCAGCCAAAATCCGGCTGATCTTCGACCAGGCTGCGCAGACCCGGGGCGTCTATCTGCTCGACGAGTTCGACGCCATCGGTGCCCGCCGCGGCGATCCCAATGACGTCGGCGAGATGCGCCGGGTGCTGAACTCGGTGCTGGCCTTCATGGAAGAGCCCAATCAGACCGACAGCGTAATCATCGCCGCGACCAACCATGTCGAGATCCTCGACCGGGCCTTGGCGCGGCGGTTCGACGAGGTGGTCGAATACGGCCTGCCGAGCATCGCTGAGGCCAAGACCCTGCTCTCGACCCGGCTGAAGAAGTTCAAGCTCGACGCCCGGGCGCTCAAGGCGCTTGCGCCCGATCTCGAAGGCCTCAGCCAGGCCGACGTCGTTCTGGCCGCTGACGCCGCGGTGAAGGACGCCATCCTCGACGGCCAGAGCAAGGTGTCGCTCGATCTGGTGCGCACGGTGCTGCAGGAGCGCCGCGCGGTCAGTGCCCGCTTCCATTCCTAGATTGCGCAATCGATGCAACCGGTGATGATCGACGAATCATCACCGCCGGATAGCCGATGGCTCTCGAAGACTTCAGCCGCCACACCCTGGCCCATCTGACGATCGACGCCTTTCGCGAGGCGGGCCCGTACACCTATCCCGCGCGCCGCCAGACGCGCACGCCCCAGCGCGACGACTATGTCGCGCACGGCCGGCAGCTGCTGGACCAACTGGCGGCCGCCCTGCCCGCCCTGCCGGTCCAAGGCGCCGATCCCCGCCTCGTGCTGGACGGATTGCGGCCGGGGGCGATCGTCTCGGTGGAGACCCGCGCGCCCCAGTCCGATCGTCAGGGCCCGGCCAAGGTCCCGACCACCTTCGAGCTTCCAGCCCAGGATCTCGTCGTCCTGCGAACCAGTCGACGCGACGACCGTTCCGAAGTGGCCGTCGTCTTCGTGCCCGACGCCGCCCGCCCGGCCCTCCAGCAGAGGATCACCGCATATGGTGCCCCGGACCTTGGCAACCGGGAACGGCCGCATGTGGATCAGTTCGAGCGAATCGAGGCATTCGCCGCCGCCAGCGCGGAGGACCTGTTCGCGGGCGATCACGACCCGAACGACCCGCAGCCTCGCTGGTGGGAGTTGTGGGTGCGCGAGGGCAAGGCCGAAGGGGTGCGCCTGCAGGCGCGCGCCGCCGCGTTCGAGGTTCACGCGGACACCCTGATCTTTCCCGATGTTGAGGTGGCCTTTGTCCATGCCGCCGCAGCCGCCCTGCGCGGCCTGCTCAACCGCATGCCCGGAGCCGTCGCCGAGGTCCGGCGGTCGGTCGGCACGATCGAGCCCTTCCTGGCCCTGGCGGCCGACGCCGTAAACCAGCACGACTTCGTGGCCGATTTCGGCGGGCGCATCCAGGCTCCGGCGCCGGATGCGCCGGCCATCTGCATCCTAGACACCGGTGTCTCCGCCGCCCATCCGCTGGTGGCGCCTGGCCTGGCCCACGCCACTACGATCAACGCGGACTGGGGAACGGACGACCACGCCGACGACACGGGGCACGGGACCGGACTGGCGAGCCTAGCCCTGTTCGGCGATTTGGAGGCGCCGCTGAACGATCTGCACGTGGTCCAGCTCGGCCATGCCGTCGAATCCGTAAAACTCCTCGCCCCGCGCGGCGCCGTGCAGACCGACGTCCACAGCTACGGTGCGGTGACCCAGTCCGCCATTTCCGTGATCGAGATCGACCGGCCCGGGATCGAGCGGTCCTTCTGCCTGGCGTCCTCCACCGCGCGACACCCGCCGACCCGCCCTTCCAGCTGGAGCGGCGCGATCGACCAAGCCGCCGCCGGCGCGATGAGCGGCGAGCGTGCAAGGGGCATGGCGGCCGCCCAGACCCCCAAACGGCTGATGCTGGTCGCCGCCGGCAACGTCATCGGCGGATCGCTGGAGGAGATCGAGGCCGGCGCCCGCATCGAAGATCCGGCCCAGGCTTGGAACGCTCTGACCGTGGGTGGGGTGACCGCCAAGACGACCGTCGAGCCTGGGGCCGCACGCCTGCGTCCGCTCGCGGCGGCCAACACGGTCAGCCCCTACAGCGCCGACACGGTGGGCTTGCCGACCGACCTACTGCCAATGAAGCCGGAGGTGATGTTCGAGGCCGGCAACATGACCGTGGATGCGGCGAACTGGTGCGACCTGCATCCGGCCTTGTCCCTACTGGCCGCCGGCCGGGATGTGGAGAACGAGCCCCTGTCCTCCTTCTGGGCCACGAGCGCGGCCGTCGCGGTCGGCGGGCATTTCCTGGGCCGGCTGAAGGCCGAGCTGCCCGGTCTGTGGCCGGAGACCTATCGCGCGCTGATGGTGCACAGCGCCCGCTGGCCCGAGCCCATTCGTCGGCAGTTCATCGGCACGGGGGCCAGCTGGCGGACCCGGCTGAGCAAGGCCGACATCCAGCGCCTGCTGCGGCGGGTCGGATATGGCGTTCCGGATCTCGACATCGCGACGCGGTCGGCCCGTAATGAGGTGACGCTCCTGGCCCAGGCCGAGATCCAGCCCTATGCGGCCGGAGCCAACGATCAGGGGGCGGTCTTCAACGAGGTGCATTTCTACGACCTGCCCTGGCCGGTCGCGGCCCTGCGCGCCCTCGGGGACGAGCCGGTGACGATGCGGGTCACCCTCTCATACTTCATCGAACCCAATCTGAGCGGCAAGGCGGCCACCCGTCCCGAAACCTACCGCTCTTACGGCCTGCGGTTCGCGCTGAAGAAGCGGACTGAGACGGATCTTGAGTTCAAGGCGCGGCTCAGCCGATTGCAGAACGAGGCCCAGGTGGCCGCCCTGGAGGCCGGCGACGAAGACGCGGACACTCACGGCGAGCGGTCCTTCTGGCTGCTGGGGCCCAAGGCGGTCCAAGCCGGATCCCTGCACTGCGACCTCTGGCGCGGCAAGGCGTCCGATCTGATCCACCACGACCTGATCGCGGTCCATCCGGTCGGCGGCTGGTGGAAGTCGCATCTCGGCCAGCATCGGCGCAGCGACCGGGGGCGGTACGCCCTGGCCCTCTCCATCTCGGCCCCGTCGTCGGAGGTCGATCTCTACAGCGAGTCCCAAGCCTTGGTGATCGACAAGGACATTGAGATCCTGCTCGGATGAGCTCGGCGACGTCGACGCGTCTTCCTCCTCGACGAACCCGCGCAGGGCCGACTGGGCCGCGATGAACTGACCCGCGTCGTCCTTGGCGACCTCCAGAGTGGTGAAGCAAAGCTCGATCAGCTCGTCGGCCATGTAGAAGGCCTAGGGCTTGCCGCCCGAGGTCGCCCGGTTAAACCAGCTCTCAGGCCAGCCCCCGGTCTCGATCAGTCGGGCGAAGTCTTCTCTCGCCTTCTGGCTTTAGAATCCAGTGCGTGTCGGAGAGCGGTTGTTGCGAACGTCCGCTAAGAGTCAGAAGCGGACCATGGGGTCCGGGGGCCGGCGAAGGGCCGCTCCTGACTCGTAACCGCCCTTCGGAACGTCCGCTTTCAGCGTGACGAATTGCAGACCCAACGCCCCGCCAGCGCGTGGGGATGGGTTCACATCCGCAGGCCGAACCTCGGTCCCAGCCAAATCATCAGGCTGTACAGAACGATCGTGAGTAGGCATCCGGCGATCAGGGCCGCCCAGAAGTTGACGCCTGCTCTCAGCAAGGCTGGGATGACCAGAAACATCGGCAGGGACGGCAGGACGAACCAGAAGGTCGCCTGCGCGTGGTCCGCCATGTTCGTCACATCCGGCCGGTCGCGCCATAGCCAGATCATGCCGAGGACCGAGATCAGCGGCAGCGACGCGATGAGCGCGCCCGCCCCGGGGTAACGTCTGGACACAGTCGAGATGGCCGCGATGATGACGCCCGAGATCGCCGCCTTGAGGATGAAGTAGAGCATCTAGACGACCCGCTTGACCTCTGAGTATGCCCCCTCCGTCCGCAGGGTGATGGTCACCGGCTCACCCGTGCGGTTACGCCAGAACCAGCCGTGGCTGCCGTCGAAGGCGGCGACCAGTTCGCCCTCGCTCCGCTGTTCCGAGCCCTTATCGTAGCCGTGGTAGGGCGTGCCGGGGCGGTCGGCGTGGGTGTCATAGTTGATCGCGCCGCCGCTGCTGGTCCAGGTGAAACGGACGCGCGCGCCTTCTTCCATCACCAGCTTGATTTCGGCGCCCTGATCGGGGGCGAGGGTGATGACGGTTTCATCCGAGCGCTGGTCGGTCGTCTCAGAGGCCGTCTCGGCCGGGGCGGTGGGTGTGACGGCGGCTGGGGCGGTCGCGGCCACGGCCAGCCCCGCCTCTTCCGCCTCGGCTTCCGCGGCGAGCTGCATCTTGATGCGGCCCATCTCGGTCAAGCCCAGCACCGATCCGATCCGGGTGGGGTCGACGCCGTATTCGGCGGGCAGGACGACGGTGACCAGGAGAGCGGTGGCGACCACGGCGGCGATGCCGGTGGACTTGAGCAGTTGGCCTGTCGAAGGCAGTTCGGAGGCGTCGGGCTTGTTGGCGTTGTACATGGGTCAGGTCTCCGGTCAGGCGACGAAGAAGCCGACGAGCTGATAGCCCGCCAGGATGAAGCCGAGGGTCATGACGACCACATTGGCGGTGTAGGCGTGACGCCAGAAGCTGGCCGACTTCCGCCAGAAGCCCATGACGATCAGGATGGCTCCGAGGGCCAGCAGCTGGCCGATCTCGACCCCGACGTTGAAGGCCAGGAGATTCCCGATCAGGCCGTCGGGCGACAGATTGAAGTCCTGGAGTTTGGTGGCTAGGCCAAAGCCGTGGAACAGGCCGAACACCAGGGTCGCGACCTTGGTGTTCGGCTGGAAACCGAACCAGCGCTGATAGGCCCCCATGTTGTCGAGCGCCTTGTAGACGACCGACAGGCCGATGATGGCGTCGACGAGGTAGCTGGAGACGCTGACGTCGGTCAGCACGCCGAGCAGCAGGGTCGAGGAGTGGCCGATGGCGAACAGGGTCACATAGATGCTGATGTCCTTCATCCGGTAGAGGAAGAAGATCACCCCCAGCAGGAACAGCAGGTGGTCGTAGCCGGTGACCATGTGCTTGGCCCCCAGATACAGGAACGGCCAGAACAGGAAGCCTGAGGTCTCCTGGATGTAGCCCTTGTCGCCGTCGGCGACGCCGTGGGCGAAGGCGGCGGTCACGAGGCCATTCAGGAACAGGATCAGCAGCCCGAGCAGGAGAACGCCGGCGGGCGTCCTCAGCCAGGCGGCCCATCGATGGGTCGCGGCGGTCATGCGTGACTCCGATAGAAGGGAAGACGGTTCAGCCAGGCGGGCCGCGCGCCCGCAGGCCGTGGCGGACGACCGTGGACGAGGCTGTAGAGGGCGGGCAGGACCAACAAGGTCAGGATCGTCGAGGAGAGGATTCCGCCGATCACGACCGTCGCCAGCGGGCGCTGGACTTCGGCACCGGCCCCTACGTTCAGCGCCATCGGCACGAAGCCCAGGCTGGCGACCAGGGCGGTCATCAGCACGGGCCTGAGTCGGGTCAGGGCGCCCTCGCGGATCGCTTCGCCCAGCGGCTTTCCGTCGGCGATCAGGCTTCGGATGAAGCTGACCATGACGACGCCGTTCAGCACGGCGACGCCGGACAGGGCGATAAAGCCGACCGCCGCCGAGATGGACAGCGGCAGCCCCCGCATCGCCAGGGCGGCGACCCCCCCGGTCAGCGCCAGCGGGACGCCGGAGAAGACGATGGCCGAGTCCTTCACCGACCGGAACAGGGCGAACAGCAGGCCGAAGATCAGCAGCAGCACCACGGGCACGACCAGTTGCAGGCGCTTGGCGGCCGAGATCAGTTGCTCGAACGTGCCGCCATAGCTGATCCAGTATCCGGGCGGCACCTCCACTTCGGCCCCGACCTTCTCCTGAACCTCGGCGATGAAGGAGCCGAGGTCGCGACCCCGCACATTGGCCGTGACGACGACGCGGCGCTTGCCGTCCTCGCGGCTAATCTGGTTCGGACCGGTCTCGACCGCGATGGTGGCGATCTCCTCCAGCGGCACGAAGGCCGTGCCGCCCGAGCCCGGCACGGGGATGCGGAGGCGACCGATGCTCTCGGTGTCTTCGCGGAGCGCCTCGGGCAGACGGACGACGACGCCGAAGCGCCGGTCGCCCTCGAACACCTGACCGGCGACTACGCCGCCGATGGAGGCCGACACCACCTGCTGGACGTCGTCCATGCTGATGCCGAGGCGCGAAAGGGCGGCGCGGTCAGGTCTGATCTGGAGCACGGGCAGGCCGGTGACCTGTTCGACCGAGACGTCCTCTGCCCCCTCGATGCCGCCGATCACGCCCTCGACGGCGTTGCCGACCTCCAGCAGCTGATTGAGGTCGTCGCCGAAAACCTTGATGGCGACGTCGGCCCGCACGCCGGACAGCAGTTCGTTGAACCGCATCTGGATGGGCTGGGTGAACTCGTAGTTGTTGCCGGGGATTTCCGCGACGGCCGCCTGCATCTCGGCCAGAAGTTCCGCGCGGGGCTTCCTCGGGTCCGGCCAGTCCTTGCGGTCCTTCAGCATGATGAAGGTGTCGGCGACCGAGGGCGGCATGGGGTCGGTGGCGATCTCGGCGGTGCCGATCTTGGCCACGACCCGCTCCACCTCCGGGAACTGGGCGATGCGGCGTTCCAGGGCCGTCTGCATCTGCACGGCCTGGCTGAGCGATGTGCCGGGGATGCGCAGGGCGTGGAGCGCGATGTCGCCCTCGTCCAGGTTGGGGATGAACTCCGACCCCATGCGACTGGCCCCGAGGGCCGCGATCGCGACCAGGGCGACGGCGACCGCGACAAAGGCCACGCGCAGCCGGAGGGCCATCTCCAGCGCCGGCTGATAGAACCGGCGGGCTCCGCGCATGACGAAGCTGTCCTTCTCCTCGACCTTGCCCGTGACGAACATCGCGACGGCGGCGGGCACGAAGACCAGCGACAGGACGAGCGCGCAGGTCAGGGCGATGACGACCGTGATCGCCATCGGGTGGAACATCTTCCCCTCCACCCCAGTCAGGGCGAAGATCGGGACATAGACCAGGGTGATGATCAGCACGCCGAACAGCGACGGCCGGATCACCTCGCTGGAGGCGGAGGCCGCCAGGGCGAAGCGTTCGTCGCGGGTCAGCAGCCGGCCGTGCTGATGCTGGGCCTGGCCGAACCGGCGCAGGCAGTTCTCGACGATGATGACGGCTCCGTCGACGATCAGGCCGAAGTCGAGCGCACCGAGGCTCATCAGATTGCCGGAGACCCCGGTCCGCACCATGCCGGTGATGGTCATCAGCATGGTGATGGGGATGACGGCGGCGGTGATCAGGGCGGCGCGGATGTTCCCGAGCAGCAGGAACAGCACGACGATGACCAGCAGCGCGCCCTCGACCAGGTTCTTCTCGACGGTGTGGATGGCGCGATCGACCAGGTCGGTCCGGTCATAGACTGGCACGGCGCGGACGCCCGCCGGCAGGGCCTCGGCCGCCGTCTCCAGCCGCGCGGCGACGGCCTGGGCGACGGTGCGGCTGTTCTCGCCGACCAGCATGAATACGGTGCCCAGCACGACCTCGCGACCGTCCTCGGTCGCGGCCCCGGTGCGCAGTTCCTCGCCCATGATCAGGTCGGCGACGTCGGCGACCCGAACGGGCACGCCGTTGCGGTTGGAGACAATGACGGCGCCGAGGTCCTCCAGGCTTTCGGCCTGTCCCGGCACGCGGACCAGATACTGCTCGCCGAACCGTTCGACATATCCCGCGCCGACGTTGGCGTTGTTGCGGTTCAGGGCCTCGACCACCTCGGCCATGGTCACCCCGTAGGCGACCAGCCGATCCGGGTAGGGGGTGACGTGATACTGGCGCTCGAACCCGCCGATGGTGTTGACGTCGGTGACGCCCGGCGTGTTGCGAAGCTGGGGGCGGATGACCCAGTCCTGAAGGGTGCGCAGGTCTTCGGGCGTATAGAGTTCGCCGTCCGGCCGCCGCGCGCCGCGCTCCGCCTCGATCGTATACATGAAGATCTCGCCCAGCCCCGTGGCGATGGGGCCGAGTTCGGGCGTCAAGCCCTCGGGTAACTGCCCCCGCGCGGCCTGAAGCCGTTCGTTGACCAGCTGGCGCGCGAAATAGATGTCGGTGCCGTCCTCGAAGACGACCGTCACCTGGCTCAGCCCATAGCGGGAGACCGAGCGGGTGTATTGCAGGCCCGGCACGCCCGCGATGGCGGTCTCGACCGGAAAGGTGATCCGCTGTTCCGACTCCAGCGGCGAGAAGCCGGGAGCCTCGGTGTTGATCTGGACCTGGACGTTGGTGATGTCGGGCGTGGCGTCGATCGGCAGGCGCTGGAAGCTCCAGACGCCGACCGCGCAGGCCAGGACCACGAGCGCCATGACGATCCAGCGGAACCGGATCGACAGCGCGATGATGCGTTCAAGCATGGTCCGCGCCCCTAGTGGTCATGGCTCGCGCCGGACTTCTCGACGTCCGCGCGGATCAGGAAGGCGCCGTCCACCACATATTCGGTGCCCGGATCGATGCCGCTCAGAACCTCGGTCCACTCGGGCGTGCGGCGACCCAGTTCGAGCATCCGCACCTCATAGGTCGAGCCGAAGCGCGCGTAGACCACGGTGAAGTCGCGGAACGGCTGGAGCGCCTTGGTGCGGACCGCCAACGGAACCTGTCCCGCGCCGACCTGCACCTCGCCGGAGACACCTAAGCCCGGCCGCCAGATGCCGCCCTGATAGGGCAGGTCGACGTGGGCGATCAGAACCTGGCTGGTCAGGTCGGTCGAGGGCAGCACCGCCTCGATCCGGCCGTTGAAGGTGTAGTCACCCGCCAGGCTCTTCACCACGACCGGCTGTCCCGCCCGCACCCTTTCGGCGTCGCGCGGATAGAGCAGGAACTCGGCATGCAGCCGGGTGGGATCGCCGATCATCAGCATCGGCTCGCCGCCGCCGGTGATCGAACCGACATTGACGTTCTTGGCCACGATCATACCCGAGATCGGCGCGGTGATTGCATAGGTCTGGAGGCTCTCGCTGGACTCGACACGCGCGATGACCTGGCCGCGCGTGACGCGGGTGCCAAGCGCCACGTTCAGCGCCATGACCCGGCCCGGATAGCGGGCGTGAACCTCGGCCTGCCCTTCGGGCGTGATTTCGACGCGCCCGGTCAGCGACAGGGTCTCGCCGAGCGTGGCGGGGCCGACGCGTTCGACCGTGACGCCCCCTGCCTGGGCGGCGTCGGCGGCGATGACGGTGCGCCCTTCGTAGGAGGCATAGGTCCAGCGATGCTGTTCCCCGGCGTGGGTCGCCGTCACTGTGACGTCGAAGGAGTGCGGCTCGGCCACCACGCCCGGCCCCGTCAGATAGTCGTCCTCGGCGGTGAAGGTGAAACGGTCCGTCTTCGGGCCCGTGCGCCCCAGGGTGATGGTGGCCTGAACCTGTCGCGGGTCGACGGGCCGGTCGTTGACATAGGGATACAGTCGGAACAGCGGCTCGGGTCCGTCCTCGTAGATGGTGACCTCCAGGGCGAAGTCGCCGTCACGCAGCATCCGGCCGCGATGGGGGCCGCGCTCATAGTCGCCGGCGGCGACCTCGGCCTTCTCGGCGTTCGGCGCGTCGGAGCAGGACGCCAGGCCCACGGCGCCCGTCAGAAGCAGGGCCGCCATGGCCGCCCGAATGAGATTGGACGGGCTCATCGGCGCGCCTCCGATTGCAGGATGAGAGGATCGTGGGCGCCGGTCAGCCGATCACGGCGGGCCACGTCTCGATGGAGTTTGGAAAGGACCTGGACCAGTCGCATCCGCAGATCGATCAGAGCCCGGTGCGCGGCGACGACGTCGCCATAGCTGAAGCCGCCTCGGGCGAAACCGGCCTCGACCTCCTGGACGGCCCGCTCGGCCAGGGGCAGGGCGTCTTCCCGAAGTCGGCGCGCCTCGCTGGCCCCAGACGAGATGTCGACCTGAAGCCGAGCGACTTCACGGTCCTTTTCCAGGCGGAAGGCGTTCCGGTCGGCGGTCGCTGCGGTGGCCAGCGCCTCGGCCCGATCGATGGCGCCCTGATTGCGATCATAGCGTTGAAGCGGAATCGAGCCCCCGACCAAGAGGCCGACGCCGCCTGTGTCCCAGTCGTGCCGAAGGCCCACATCGACCGTGGCGTTCGGGATGGCGGCCGCGCGCTGGACGGCGGCGTCCGCCGCCGCGAGGTCGCGGCGCGCGTCGAACACCAGCAGGTCCGCTTGTGCGATCTCACCCACGGCCACTCGCGACGCCGAGGTGTCGTAGAAGAGGTCCGCCGGAATTGAGAAGTCCACCGTGCCGTCCCAGAACTTGGCCAGGGCGATCCGGGCGACCCGCAGCCGCGTCTCCGCCTGATCGAAGTCGATCTGGGCCTGGACGAGTTCAGCCTCCGCCCGCGATCCCGCGAACAGAGGGTCACGCGCAGAGGCGACGCGACGCGCGGTCTCTGCCTGCACCCGCTCCGCCAGCGCCAGACGCTGGCGCGCGACGTCCAGTTCGGCCTCGGCGACCAGCACGTCGACATAGGCGATCTGCGCCTGCTCAAGTCGGTCCAGCCGCTTGACGCGCGCCTCCGCCGCCACGAGGTCGGCTTCGCTGCGAGCCCGGCCGGTGCGCGCCACCCGATCGCCGCCGCGCTCGAGTTCCTGCGAATAGGTCACGCGCACCTCGGTGCGGTCGATCAGGCCGCCCCCGCCGATCGTGGGCAGGTTCTCGACGGCGACGCCGAGGCGGGGATTGGTGCGGACGTCCGCCTGACGGACACCGGCTTCGGCCGCGCGGGCGCGCGCGTCCGATCCGGCGATCGCCGGGTCAGCCTGGGCCGCTCGGGCGAGCGCGTCGGGCAGCGTCAGCGTGGGAAGCGGCAACTCGGCGGCAGGCATGGCCTCCTGGGCCACGGCGATGCCGCTGGGCAGGGCGAGACCTGCGGTCATGGCGAGCGCCGAGGCCATCGCGGCTCGCGCCCGCCGTCCGGCCACGCCGGCGGTTGGGTGTCTCAAGGAAATCTCCGGAAAAGGACGCGCGCGGCCAAGCGGCCGCGCCGGTTCAGATGACCGTGAGCGTCCGTTTCGGAGGATATTCGGGCCCGTCGCCGCTGAGGCCGGCCAAAGGCGGCCCGGAGCCCGGATCGATCGTCATCGAAGCGATCCGTGGCGCTTCCGCCAGAGCGCGGGTCACAACGGGAACAGCCCCATGGTTGTCGCCGCCGCCATGATGGTGATGACCGACAGGGCGATCACCATCGGCATCCCGCTCGCCGGGGTCGATTTCACCCTCGGGCAATTCCTCCGGCGCGACATGGATGTGGGCGCCATGATGATCGTGGTCGTCGGAGGCTTCGACGAGCGCGACCGCCGGCCAGTCGGCGCTGTGAGCCATCGTGTGCTGGGATTGCGTCACCCCATGCAGGTTCATCGCCGCCAGGATGGCGACGGCGAACAGCGTGCAAAGGGTGCGAGCCAGTGTGGTCATGAGGCGTCCAGAGCGAACCTGAATACGGCGAGCCAAGGCGTTAGACAACCGGCCTAACCTCCTTCACGGCTGACCGTCAGTAAGCGCCACCACGGGGTTACCACCCCAAACACCAAGGTGGCCGCAATCACTGTCGCCCGAGGTCTGATTCCAGCAGATCAGCCAATGTCCGCTCCTGGCGCTCATCCGACCATTCACCCCGCCAACCGCTTCGGCCAGCGATCCGCGCGGGGCCATCGCTGCAAAGTGCAGAACAAAACCAGAACTTTCTTCTGGACGACCTCACCTTCTTGCGGCCAGATGATTTCGGGTCGGGCTTTGGAGGACATCATGCAGCCGAGCACCCCTTTTCCCGCACGCGCCGACGACCAGCACAGACTGATGGAGCGCCTCGCCAGCACTCAGTTTTCGGAGGAACAGGCACAGGAGATCATCCGGTCGCCAGACGCCTACAGCGCCTTCCTCGCCGAGATCGCGGCCGGCCTGCCGGCGTACGCGCGTCGGTCGCTCCGATAGCCGTTCCGGGGCACCCGCCAGCGATGGGCCATAAGAAACCGGAGCGCCTGCATCTGTCGGAGCTGCTGCATCCGCATAAGCAAGCCGGTCAGATGCAGCGCGACGGCTGGCGGCTGCGAACACGATGTCTGCACTGCCAGCTCGAACTCCTGTGCGATTACGACGTCCTGATCAGGATGAACGGGCGCGCGTTCAGGCCGTGGAGGCGAATGACGCGCTGCCGTCGCGTCGGCTGCGACGGCATGATGATCTTCATGGGCAGCCCGCCCGGCTGGCATCTGGCTTTCTGGCCTCTCTGGTCGTTCCCTGACGGATCGGCTCCGCCGCCCGTGTGCGATGCTCGCGAGGGCTCTGAGCTGAAGGACCGCCCGGATCCCTAAACGCCGGCCCATCGGATCAGGCCGACGCACATGATCAGGAAGCCGAAGATCAGCAGGCCCCAGGCGGTCATCCGGTCCTGAGGGCCTCGCCATCCGAGCCTCTGAGCTCGCGCGATCCCGGACAAGGCGAACGACACGCCGATGAGCCCGGCGATCGCTTCCAGCCAGGGCGGGACGAGGTCGATCATGGCCGGTCGATGACGGACAGGGCTGCATCCGGCAGGGGACGCTGCAGCGCTCTGGCCTCCTCCCAGGGCGCGCGCATCCAGACCTCATACTCCTCCGCGCTCGTCAGAATGACCGGCATCGCCTTCGGGTGGACCGCGCCGACCTCGGCATTGGGCTCCGTCGTCAGGAAGGCGAACAGGTCAGGGTCTCCAGTCCGGTCTTGATCTTTCGGACGGAGCTCCATTGGGGGACCTGGATGCCGGCGAAGAAGGCCAGCGGCTCATCCCCCGGCAGGGAGAACCAGATCGGGCGGTAGCGACCTTCCGCGTCACGGCCCGGCTCGCTGAAGGCCGTGAAGGGCACGAGTGCCCGGTTCGCCGGACCCAGCCACGGTTTCCAGTGGGCGCTCGCAGTGTTCCGGACGTTGGTCGTCCCCGAGTCCGGCTCCATCGCCAGAAGCGCGCCGAATTCGACCTCTTTGCCCTTGGCGCGAAGCTTCTCGGCACGTGTCGTGGCGGCGTCCAGCAGCGCCTTCTTCGAAGACGGAAGCCCCCATCTCGCGAGCACGAGCTCGCGCTCGCCGCCCGCCCCGGTGCGGACGATCGGGGCCGGATAGTCGGGATAGATGTCGCGCGGCTCGAGATTGCCCACGTCGCCGCGCATGGCGCGGGCCAGATCGAGAATCGCCGACGGGCCTTTGCGGAGAGTGTAGAGGTTGCACATGCACGAAGGTTCTCAGGGCACGGCCCGGCTGTGAAGCTCGAAACCCTGAGCCCCGAAGCGACTCTGACGGGCGGCGCGGTGAGCCGCTCCCCGGGACCGCAGTCGGTTCGACCGGCTCAGTCGGTTTCGAAGAGATCCAGCACCATCTCCTGGCCACAGACGGCCCCCTCACAAAACACGCCCGGCGCCAGCATGACGTCCCCACCAGATCCCTACTTAGACCTCCCGGAAGGCCCTGAATGGAAGGCGTGCATCGGTCGGCAGGGCACCGAGGAGAGCCATGTCGACGGCTCCATCGAGGCCGCCATCGAACCCGCCTCGGCGGCGCCCTCGCAATCGGTGCTCGCTGTCAGTCTTGCACAGGCTTCGAACGGCGATATCCTGAATTCCACCTCTGCTTGATCGTTCTCAATGGGCGGCCTTCATCACCGCGTCGCAGCGCGGCGGCTGAAGGACGCTCGCCGCAGGAAAGGCCTCCATGTCCAACCGACCCTGGTACGTCTTCGCAGGCATCTTCGGGGTTCTGGTCCTGCTTTTCTTCGCCCACCTCCTCGTGCTGGCGGGGGCGGTGA
Organism: Caulobacteraceae bacterium; assembly: GCA_019748055.1. GTDB lineage: Bacteria > Pseudomonadota > Alphaproteobacteria > Caulobacterales > Caulobacteraceae > Brevundimonas. The sequence continues at coordinate 20,459 of JAIEQC010000023.1, forward strand.
ACTGGCAGTTCGTGAACAGTCCGGCGCGAGCGCGTGACATCTCCGAGGCGCTGGGGCTGTTCTCTGCCCTGTTCTCAGGCTTCGCCGCCTTCGGCCTGCTCTACACCATCGATCTGCAGCGCCGCGCCCTGCACGTCCAGAATCAGGACGCCAAGCGCAACACCGCGCTGCAGCTGAGACTTCTCCACATGGAGCTGCTCAAGCTCTCGATCCATGACCAGGATCTGCACAACGTCTGGTCGGGCGCCAGACGCACCCTGTGCGACAAGTAGTCGCTCTATGTGAACCTCATTCTTTCCCACTGGGAGATGATGATGGACAATGAGCTCCTCGACGATCACCAGCTCAGCCTGCTGATCGAGGAACGCCTCCACGGCCCGATGATGCTGTTCTGGGAGAAGAACAGGGACTCGCGTCGCAAACACGCCGAACGCGCCGGCGGAGGGCATCTCAAATTCCACGAGCTGGTGGACGGTCGCTATCTCGCGCTCAGAGGCGTGGGCGAGCCGGGGGCGCAGCCGACCGCTGCGAGCCTCTGAGGGATCGGGCTTGATCGACGGCGCGCGACCGTGAGAGCCTCGCGGGGACCCTGACCGAGCGCTCGACGTCGCAGACGCCGACCGGAGGCTGGCCGAAAGGGCACATCGGCATGACCCGAAGAGGCCCCGCCACCAGGGTGACGGGGCCCGCCGTTTGGACGTCGAAGGCGATCAGTCTCCGCGGCGCGCGTCGGCGCCCGCGGAGACGCTGGCGGAGGCGGAGGCCCCGCCCCGATCGGCCGAGGCCGTGCCGCCCGC
>JAIEQC010000041.1 GCA_019748055.1 Caulobacteraceae bacterium
CGTGGGCCGCGTCGTGGCGCCGCTGGGCGACGCCTGGTTCCGCGCCGTGCTGGCCGTCGCGGCGGCGGCGGCGCTGATCCTGCTCACCGCTCTGGCGGGAGCGGTCGTGGCCCGGGGCAGGCTGACGGTCGCGCTCGCCGCGATCAGCCGCGCGCTGGAAGGCGCGGCGGTCGGCGACCTGTCCCGCCGCGCGCCGGAGGACGGCGTGGCCCCCGAGCTGGAACCCCTGACCCGGCACGTGAACCGGACGCTGGACCAGCTGGACGATCTGATGACGTGGCTGCGGGATTCCTCCGACCAGTTGGCCCATGACTTCCGCACGCCGCTGGCCCGCGCGTCGGCGCGGCTGGAAGCCATGGAAGACGCGACCGACGCCGCTGAGCGCCGCCGTCTGCTGGGTGAGACCCGGGCCGATCTGGCGCGGCTCAGCCAGGCCATGGCCGAGACCCTGATGCTGCGCGACGGCCAGGCCTGGGCCTTCGAACGGGTCGACGTGGTCCAGCTGGTCCGGGCGACGGCCGAGCTGTACGAGCCCCTGGCCGAGGCGCGGGGCGTCACCCTGCGCGTCGAAGCGCCACCTGCCGTCGTGCTCGGCGTCCGTTCCCTGCTGCAGCGCGCCTTGGTCAATCTGGTCGACAACGCCGTGAAGTTTTCGCCCGAGGGCGGCGAAATTCGCCTTTCGGTGACACCGGGAGAGCGAGGCGCCGTCGTTGCCGTCGCGGATCAGGGGCCGGGTTTCGGCGCGGAAACCCCGCAGGGCGGGGAAAGTCACGGCATGGGCCTTCCGTTCGTCCGCGCGGTCATGCGTCGCCACGGGGGAAGTCTGGAGATTTCCGCCGCCGATCCGGGCACGGTCGTCACGGCCCGCTTCACGCGCTAGCGTGGGGTCGAACAGGGGAACCTCATGCGTCGCACCGTCCGCCTCTTCCTCGGCCTCGCCGCCGTCCTGACCGTCGCCGCGCCCGCCGGCCTCGCCTGGGCCCAGGCGGCGCCCGCCCCCTACGACCAGCGGCGCGGGGTCTTCACCTTCGCGGGCGGGCTGGAGAAGTCGCTCCCGGCCGTCGTGCAGGTCACCACGCTGGGCAACTCCGAGGGGCCCTCGTCCGGGTCGCGCGAGCCAAAGCTGATCGCCACGGGCTCGGGCGTCATCATCGACGCGGCCCAGGGCATCATCGTCACCAACCAGCACGTGGTCGAGAACGGCACCAAATTCACCGTCGACATGCTGGACGGCCGCCTGCTGGACGCGACCCTGATCGGCGCGGACAAGGCCACCGACATCGCCGTGCTGAAGATCGAGGCGCCCGGCCTGATGCAGGTCGAGATCGTCGACAGCGACACCCTGCGCACCGGCGACGTCGCCTTCGCCGTGGGCTATCCGCTGGGACTGGACCAGACCGTGACCATGGGCGTCATCTCCGGCCTGAACCGCTCCGGCCTGGGCGATGCGGTCGAGGACTACATCCAGACCGACGCGGCGGTGAACAGCGGCAACTCCGGCGGTCCGCTGCTGGACAGCCGGGGCCGGCTGATCGGCATCAACACCTCAATCCTGTCGGGCGGCGGCGGCGGCAACGACGGCATCGCCTTCGCCGTGCCGACGCGCATCATGATGGTCGTCGTCGGCCAGCTGCGCGACTTCGGCGAGGTGCGTCGGGGCGAGATCGGCGCGGTCCTGGGCTCACTCACCGCCGAGCGGGCGCGCGAGCTGGGCCTCGGCATCGTCCGCGGCGCGGTCGTGCTGGACGTCGCGCCCGGATCTCCGGCCGAGCAGGCGGGGCTGCGCGCCGGCGACATCATCACGCGGATCCACTCGCGGCCTGTGGCCAACGCCGGTTCGGTTCTGGCCACGGTCGGCGTCGCGGCGCCCGACAGCCGGCTTACGATCGCCTGGCTGCGGGACGGGGTGGAGATGGGCGGCGAGGTCCAGGTCCGCATGACGACGCCGCAGGGCGTGGTCATGGGCTGGGATCGCCTGCTGGTGCGCGGCGCCACTCTGGCGGCGGCGTCCGGCGACGCACCGGGCCTGCGGGTCGAGTCGGTGGAAAGCGGGTCGCCCGCGGCCGCTGCGGGTCTCCGCGCCGGCGATGTGATCGAGACCATCGACGGCGTCGCCGTGGCGGATCTGACTGGCGCCTCCGCCGCGCTGTCGGCGGACGGCGGGCGCGCGCTGACGGTCCGTCGGGGCGAGGACGAGGTTCAGATCACGCTGTAGAGGGCAGGCCCCGAAACGAAGACGCCCGCCGCCGCCTGGAGGGGGGAGGGGTGGCGGGGCGGACGTCTCGCTTGGAGGAAGCATCGGCCCGCCGGAGCCCTAAGCGGTGTGAACCGGGGGGCTGGGGGGGCTGTTCAGGATCCAGGTTCACTCCGAACCCCGGCGAGCCGATGAGGCGACATTCATCGGCCAAGGCGGCGCGTGAAAGTCCGAAACGGGGCCATTTCGTGTCAGGGACGAAGGGCTGGCGCCGCACGGGAATCGTGCCCACTCTCCCTGCATGAGCCTCGAGGCCCTGACCGAACCGCAGCGCGGCCCCGTCTTCTTCGACCGGCGCGAACTCGAACGCATCCTGCGCGTCTACGGCCGGGGCATCGCGGCGGGTCAGTGGCGCGACTATTCGGTCCTCAGCCACGACGACGCGGCCGAGTTCGCCATCTTCCACCGCTCCGGCGACGCGCCGCTTTACCGAATCGAAAAGCGCCCAGCCCTGCAACGCCGGCAGGGCCAGTGGGCGGTCTACGGCTCCGGCGGTCAGGTGCTGAAGCGGGGCCGCGAGCTCGAGGTCGTGCTGAAGGTCTTCGACGCCCGCCGCTTCACCGTCGTGGATTAGCGAGGCGCCAGCCGGATCGCGCCGTCCAGTCGAATGCACTCGCCGTTGATGTAGGTGTTCTCGGCCAGGTGCAGCGCCAGGCTCGCATAGTCCTGCGGCGTGCCGAGGCGCTTGGGGAAGGGGATCATGGCGGCCAGGGCGTCCTGAACTTTCTGGTCCATGCCCGCCATCATCGGCGTCCACATGATGCCGGGCAGGATGGTGTTCACCCGCACGCCCTCGTTCATCAGGTCCCGCGCGATCGGCAGCGTCATGGCGTAGACGCCGCCCTTGGACGCCGAATAGGCGGCCTGGCCGATCTGGCCGTCCTGCGCCGCGACGGAGGCGGTGTTGATGATGGCCCCGCGCTCGCCGTCTTCCAGCGGGTCCAGCGTCACCATGCCGGCCGCCGATTGGGACAGGACGCGGAAGGTGCCGAACAGGTTGATCGAGACGGTGCGCTCGAACTGGGCCATGTCGTGGGCCCGCGGCTCCTGCGTCTCGCGGTTGCGGCTGACGGTCTTCTGGCCCGTGGCGATCCCGGCGCAATTGACCGTCAGGCGTTCCTGCCCGTGGGCGGCGCGGGCCTTGGCGAAGCCGGCGGCGACGCTGTCGTCCGAGGTCACGTTCACCTCGCAGAAGACGCCGCCGATCTCCTTCGCGATCGCCTCCCCGCGGTCGACGTTCAGGTCGAAGATGGCGACCTTCACGCCCTTCGCCGCCAGCGCGCGCGCCGTGCCCTCGCCCAGGCCGGACGCCCCGCCCGTCACCACCGCCGCGATCGACCCGTCGAGTTTCATGGAGTAAGTCCCTATGTTCGGCCTGAACCGTTGAGTTGCGCGAGGGTTTAGCGGCCATGACCGCCGATGCCAAACCGATCGATCCGGACGAAGTGCTGGACCCCCGGCGGGCGCTGGTCCCGTCCGTGCAGCGGGTGAACGAGACCCGCGTGACCCGGGGCTTCTGGCCCAAGATGCGCCGCGTCGCCAGCCGCGTGCCCTTCGCCGACCGCGCCCTGTCGGTCTGGTACGCCGCGCGCGATCCTGAGACGCCGACGGCGGCCAAGGGGATCATGCTGGCGGCCCTGGCCTATTTCGTCATGCCGGTGGACGCCATTCCCGACGTCTTCGCCGGCATCGGCTTCACCGACGACGCGGCGGTGATCGCGGCGCTTCTGGCCACCGTCGGCGCCAACGTGCGCAAGCGGCATCATGAGCTGGCACGTGAGGCCCTGAAGCGTCTTGGCGGGGGCTGACACGCCTTCGCCGCCTTTCGTGCTATAAGGCTGGCCCTCCCCGAACGCGGATCGACTTTCCTTGAGCCTCACCCTCGACCTGACGCGCGCCACGCCGGCGGCTGCCAAAGACCTGGGCGCCCCCGTCAACCTGACCGGTCTGACGCGCGAGGGCCTGCGTCAGGCGCTGATCGACGCCGACGTCTGCCCGCCCGAGAAGGCGAAGATGCGGGCCTCGCAGGTCTGGCGCTGGATCCACCATTACGGCGTCACCGACTTCGCGATGATGAGCGACGTGGCCAAGGAGACGCGGGCCAAACTGGCCGGCGCCTTCACCCTGGCCCGGCCCGAGATCGTCGAGCGTCAGGTGTCGAAGGACGGCACGCGCAAATGGCTGATCCGCACCGCGCCGGGCATCGAGATCGAGACCGTCTACATCCCCGACGTCGGTCGCGCCGGCGCCCTGTGCGTGTCGTCGCAGGTGGGCTGCACCCTGAACTGCACCTTCTGCCACACCGGCACGCAGAAGCTGGTCCGCAACCTGACCGCCGCCGAGATCGTGGCCCAGGTCCAGGTCGCCCGCGACGACCTTGAGGAGTGGCCGTCGCCCAAGGAAGACCGCCGCCTGTCCAACATCGTCTTCATGGGCATGGGCGAGCCGCTCTACAATCTGGACCACGTCGCCGACGCCATCGACATAATCTCGGACAACGAGGGCATCGCCCTGTCACGCCGCCGGATCACGGTGTCGACCTCTGGCGTCGTGCCCCAGCTGCCGGCGCTGGGCGACCGCACCGCCGCCATGCTGGCGATCAGCCTGCACGCCACCAACGATGCGCTCCGCGACGTGCTGGTGCCGCTGAACAAGAAGTATCCGCTGGACCAGCTGATGGCCGGCATCCGCGCCTATCCCGGCCTGTCCAACGCCCGGCGGGTCACGTTCGAATACGTCATGCTGAAGGGCGTCAACGACAGCCCGGAAGAGGCGCGCGCTCTGGTCAGGCTGATCCAGGGCATCCCGGCCAAGGTGAACCTGATCCCGTTCAACCCGTGGCCGGGCACCGACTACCAGTGCTCCGACTGGGCCACCATCGAACGCTTCGCCGCCATCCTGAACAAGGCCGGCTATGCCAGCCCCATCCGCACGCCGCGCGGGAGGGACATTCTGGCGGCCTGCGGGCAGCTGAAGTCCGAGAGCGAGAAGGTCCGGGCGAGCGCGCTCAGGACGGCCGAGCAGGACACCGCGTGAGCCGCCGATTGATCCGCCGGCTGTAATCTTCGGTCACCGGGTGTGTCCCCGGTGCGCTTGCGGATTGGGGCGCGATTGGGGCACACGGCGGGACGGGCGCATGGGGCGCCGCGGCTCCCGTTCCGATGGAATCCTTTCTCTCCGATCTGCTGGCCAGCGCCGAGGTTCAGGCCTTCGCGGCGGGGTTTCCCGTCATGCTGCTGCATCTGGCGGCGACGCTGGGGCTGCTGGTGCTGGGCGCGGTGATCTATGCGGCCCTGACTCCCTGGAAGGAGATCGAGCTGATCCGCGAGGGCAACGCCGCCGCGGCCGTGGCCTTCGCCGGGGTGCTGATCGGGCTGGCGATCCCGCTGGCCGTGTCGCTGACCTCATCGACCTCGCTGCGGGAGATCGGTCTGTGGGGTGCGGCCACGGTGGCGATCCAGCTGCTGGCCTTCCGCGTGGTGGACGCCATCCTGAACGGCCTGCCGCAGCGCATCCGTGAGGGCGAGGTGTCCGCCGCCGTCCTGCTGGTGGGGGCCAAGCTTGCGACGGCGCTGATCCTGGCCTCGGCCCTGGCGGCCTGACGCCATGCGTCTGCCCGACTGGCTGGTCTACGTCGCCATCGTCGGGGCCTTGGTCGTCGCGGCCTTCTGGGCCCGTGAAGACGTCTACACGCCGCCCGCCCCGCCGCCGCCGGACGAGACGGAGGGCGCCCTGCTGGGGCCCGTCACGCCGTTCGACGACAGCGTCACGGTCAATGCGCCCGACATTCCGTTCCAGCCGGCGGCGGGCACGGCCTTCTCCATCGCCGGCGAAGGGCGCTGGGTCACGGCCAGGCACGTGGTGGAGGGCTGTCGCCGCCCCGCCATCGTCGTCGGCGGCGGGCGCGCCGTGGCGGCCGACGTGCGTCTGGCGCCCCGGGCGGACGTGGCTCTGCTGCTGACCGAAGGCGGACCGCCCGCCCTGCATGTGCCGAACGACCTCCCGTTGCGGCTCGGGCAAAGGGCGTTTCACCCCGGCTATCCGCAGGGACGGCCGGGCGAGGTGACCACGCGCCTGCTGGGCCGGGAGACGTTCAAGGTGCGGGGCAGGGGCGCGTGGGACGAGCCGGTGCTGGCCTGGGCCGAGATCGCGCGGACCGATGGGCTGCGCGGCACCCTGTCGGGGTTGTCGGGCGCGCCGGCGCTGGATCGCTACGGCCGCGTGGTGGGCGTGACCATCGCCGAGGCGCCGCGTCGGGGGCGCGTGTATACGACCTCGCCCGACACCTTCCTGCCTGCGATCCGCGGGATACAGCGCGCCGACGAGCCGACGCTGGGCGAGCCGGTCACGCCAGACAACTACGGCCGCGTCGCTGATGCGCTGCGCCGCGATCTGCGGGTGGCGCAGGTGGTCTGCCTCAGCGCCTAGCGGCCCGCCTCTGGGCGGTCTCGGCCCGCGTCGTGCTCGAATACCGCGACGTGCACCTCACCCTCGGGGGTCAGCCATGCGCGCTTCATGCCTTGGCTGTTGAAGGGATGGGCGACGCGGCCTTCCGCGTCCAGCGCGATCAGCCCGCCGTCGCCGCCCAGGGCGCCGACCGCGCCCACCGCCGCGCGGGCGGCCCCGTGGACGTCCGCGCCGGCCTCCATCGACCAGCCAACGCGGGCGGCCGCGACGGTCCGCATGAAGTATTCGCCCTGACCGGTGCAGGAAACCGCCACGCGGGCGTCGGCCCAGACGCCGCACCCGACGACGGGACTGTCGCCGACCCGGCCCGGCAGCTTGCCGAACACACCCGCGGTCGAGGTGGCGGCGGCCAGCCGGCCCTGCGGGTCCAGCACGCAGCAGCCGACGGTGCCGTGCGCCAGCGTGCCCGGCGGATGGTTGTCCTCGCCCTGACCGGCGCGGGTGAACCAGGCGGCGGCGTCCTCGATGCGGTCCAGGCCCTGTTCCGAAGCGAACCGGGCCGCGCCTTCGCCGGCCAGCAGAACGTGCGGGGTGTGATCCATCACCGCGCGGGCGGCGACGATCGGATTGCGGAACCCCTGCAGCGCCGCGACCGCCCCGACCCTGCCGGTCGCGCCGTCCATCAGGCTGGCGTCCAGTTCAAAGGCGCCGGCCAGATTGGGCGAGCCGCCGCGCCCGGCGACGTAGAGCCCCGAGTCCTCCAGCAGCGCCGTGGCCTCGACCGCCACGTCCAGCGCCGCGGCGCCGGCATTCAGCCGCTCCGCCATCCGGGCCACGACCTCGGCCATGTGCGCGCGCTCGGCTGAATAGTCCTGGCTGCGCCGTGCGCCGGCTCCGCCGTGCAGGATCAGGGCGGGGCGGGTCATGCGTGCCTCATCGGGAGCGGGCCTTTGCGGAAGCGTGCGGGACCGTTAGCGTCGGCGTCCTCCCCGATGCAAGCCGAAGGAATCCCATGCGCGCCGTCCTGTCCAAAGCCCCCGGCGGACCCGAGACCCTGGTCGTGGAGGAGGCGCTGGATCCCACGCCGCTGAAGGGCGAGGTGGTGATCGAGGTGAAGGCCGTGGGGATCAACTTCCCCGACACCCTGATCATTGAGGACAAATACCAGTTCAAGCCGCAGCGGCCGTTCTCGCCGGGCGCCGAGGTGGCCGGCGTGGTCGACGCCGTGGGCGAGGGCGTGAAGGGAATTCAGCGCGGCGACCGCGTCATCGCGGTGCCGGGCTGGGGCGGCCTGGTCGAGCGCATCGCCGTACGCGCCGACGCCGTGGTCAAGATGCCCGACGCCATGTCGTTCGAGGAGGGCGCGGCCCTGCTGATGACCTACGGCACCAGCTACTATGCGCTCAAGGATCGGGCGCAGCTGAAGGCGGGCGAAAGCCTGCTGGTGCTGGGCGCTGCGGGCGGTGTGGGCGTGGCGGCGGTGGAGCTGGGCAAGGCCATGGGCGCCCATGTGATCGCCGCGGCCAGCACCAACGACAAGGTGCAGTTCGCGCTGGAGGCCGGCGCCGACAACGGCCTGATCTATCCGACCGGCCCGATGGACAAGGCGGCCCAGAAGGAGCTGTCGGGCGAGCTGAAGCTGGCCAGCGGACGCGACGGGGCGGACGTCGTCTATGACGCGGTCGGCGGCGACTATGCCGAGCCGGCGCTGCGGGCCATGGACTGGGGCGGGCGCTATCTGGTGGTCGGTTTCCCAGCGGGCATTCCCAGCCTGCCGCTGAACCTGACCCTGTTGAAGTCGGTGTCGGTGGTCGGCGTGTTCTGGGGCGCCGCGGTGATGCGCGATCCGGCGGGCCACGCCGCCAACGTCGCGGATCTGATGCGGTTCTGGAGCGAGGGGAAGATCAAGCCGCGCGTCAGCCGCACCTTCCCGCTGGAGCGGGCCGCAGACGCCATCAAGGCTTTGGGTGACCGCTCGGCGCTGGGCAAGATCGTGGTCACCGTCGAATGACGCCGCCGCCGGCCGAGGCGGCGGTGCGGCTCGCGGCGACCGGCCGGGTGCGGGTCGAGATGCCGCTGGGCGAAGAGATGACGCGCGGGCTGCACGCGGCGATGTCCGGGCCCGACATGGTCTGGAACCGGGCCATCCGCACGCCGTTCGGCACCGACGTGCCCGCCGCCGTCTTCGACGCGCAGGATCCGGCCGAGAAGGCCCGCCTGATCGCCATGGTGCACGAGGAGGCCGCCGCAGGATTTCAGTTCATCTACGATCGGCTGAGGCTGGGCCTCGCCCGGACGCTGGCCCTGCCGCTGCCGGCGCCGCTGGACGGATTGCACGCCTTCTTCAACACACCGGAATGGCTGGACTGGGCGCGCACCCTGACGGGCGACGACCGCATCGTCTACGTCGATGCCCAGGCGACGCGCTATCTGCCGGGCCACTTCCTGAACGGGCATGACGACCGGCACGAGGACGCCGGACGTCTGTACGCCTACGTCCTGAATCTGACCCCGCGCTGGCGGCCCGAGTGGGGCGGCTTGCTGGCCTTCACGGACGACGAAGGCGACGTGACCCAGACCTTCGCGCCCGCTTTCGGCACGTTGAACGTCTTCCGCGTGCCCCAGCCGCACCTGGTGACCCAGGTCGCCGACTTCGCGCCTGAGCCGCGGTTCTCGGTGACCGGCTGGTGGCGGACCACCCCACCACCCTCCCTCTAGAGGATGTAGCGGCCCAGGTCGGCGTCCTTCGCGAGGTCGGAGACGCGGGCGCGGACCAGGTCAGCGTCGACGACGAAGGGGCCGGCGCGGTCCGGCGCGGTGAAGCTGAGCTCCTCCAGCACGCGCTCGACCACGGTCTGCAGGCGGCGGGCGCCGATGTTCTCCACGGCGGTGTTGGCGGCGACGGCGGCGTCGGCCAGGGCCTGGATGGCCTCGTCGGTGAAGGTCAGATCGACGCCTTCGGTCGCCATCAACGCCTGGTTCTGGCGGATCAGATTTGCCTCGGGCTCGGTCAGGATGCGGGCGAAGTCCTCGCGCGTCAGGGCCTTGAGCTCCACCCGGATGGGCAGGCGGCCCTGCAGTTCGGGCAGGAGGTCGGACGGCTTGGCGACGTGAAAAGCGCCCGAGGCGATGAACAGGACGTGGTCCGATTTCACCGGCCCGTATTTGGTGGACACCGTCGTGCCCTCGATCAGGGGCAGCAGGTCGCGCTGCACCCCCTCGCGCGACACGTCGGCGCCGCGCGCCTCGGACCGCGCGGCGACCTTGTCGATTTCGTCCAGGAAGACGATGCCCTCCTGCTCGGCCAGGGTCACGGCCTCGCGCGTCAGGCTGTCCTGATCCAGAAGCTTGTCGGCCTCTTCGGAGGTCAGGGGCGCCACCGCCTCGCGTACGGTGGTGCGGATCGTCTTGGTGCGGCCGCCGCCCAGCTTGCCCAGCATCTCCGACAGGTTCAGCAGGCCGACGTTGCCGCCGGGCAGGTCCATGCCCTGGATGGGAGAAGTCGTGTCGGCCAGAGCGATCTCGATCTCCTTGTCGTCCATCTGGCCGGCGCGGAGTTTGGTGCGGAAGCTCTCCCGCGTGGCCGGCTGGGCGCCCGGCCCGACGAGGGCGTCGAGGATCCGTTCCTCCGCCGCGGCCTCGGCCCTGGCCCGGACGTCGGCGCGCCGGCGGTCGCGCACCATGACCAGCGCCGCCTCGACCAGGTCGCGGATGATCTGGTCGACGTCGCGGCCGACGTAGCCGACCTCGGTGAACTTGGTCGCCTCGACCTTCAGGAACGGCGCCCCTGAGAGCTTGGCCAGACGCCGCGCGATCTCGGTCTTGCCGACGCCCGTCGGGCCGATCATCAGGATGTTCTTGGGCGTCACCTCGTCGCGCAGGGCGGGATCGACACGCTTTCTGCGCCATCGGTTCCTCAAGGCCACGGCCACGGCGCGCTTGGCGTCGGCCTGACCGACGATGTGGCGATCCAGCTCGGAGACGATTTCGCGGGGGGAGAGGTCGGTCACGACAGCGTCTCCACCGTCAGATTGCCGTTGGTGTAGACGCAGACCTCGGCGGCGATGGCCATGGACTTGCGGGCGATGGCCTCGGCGTCGAGGTCGGAGTTGTCGATCAGGGCGCGGGCGGCGGCGAGGGCGTAGTTGCCGCCCGAGCCGACGGCGGCCACGCCGTGTTCGGGCTCCAGCACGTCACCGACGCCGGTGACGGTGTAGATCGAGCTCTTGTCGGCGACCAGGAGCATGGCCTCGAGCCGACGAAGGTAGCGGTCGGTGCGCCAGTCCTTGGCCAGATCGACGCAGGCCCGGGCCAGTTGGTCCGGAAACTGCTCCAGCTTGGCCTCCAGGCGCTCGATCAGCGTCAGGGCGTCGGCCGTGGCGCCGGCGAAGCCCGCCAGCACCTTGCCGCCGGCCAGAACGCGCACCTTGCGCGCGGATCCTTTGACGATGGTTGGGCCCATGGACACCTGGCCGTCGCCGGCGATGACCGTGCGGCCGTTCTTGCGTACGGCGAGGATGGTCGTGCCGTGCCAGTCGGGGAAGCTGGAATTCATCATCCGTTGGAGATGGCGACGGAAATGCGGCGCGGCAAGCGAAAGGTGAGCGATTTCAAGGTCACCTAAGAGTCACATTTTGACCAATGTAACCCGTTACAACGACACAATCCACCCAAGATTACGCCGCTATGGGGAATCGCAGTGCTACGTCGCGTCGTTTTCATCAGTCGAACGCTCAGCCCCGCGGGTCTCAGCACCATGGCCTTGGCTCACATTCTGGGCGCGGCCGAGCGGAACAATCGTCACGCCGAAGTGACGGCGGGTCTGATCCTGCACGGAGACCGCATCGTCGAGGCGATGGAGGGGCCGGACCACGCCATCGCCCGGGCGCTTGAGCGCATACATGCCGATGCCCGGCATACTGACGTGGAGGTCATCCTCGACACGCCGGTCGCCGCCCGAGCCTTGCACGAGCCAATGGCCGTCTGTGACGATCCCGAGGCGTTTCTGCGGGCGGTGGGCGTGCCATGCCTGTCCCTGCTGACGGCGGAGATCGCCCAGGATGTGCTGGAGCGCCGCCTGGCCGCGTGACGGGGCCGCTCCACGGCCCTATGTCCGACGCGTGACCCTCTCCGACGAAGAGATCGAGCGCTATGCGCGCCACCTGATGTTGGCCGAGGTCGGCGGCGTGGGTCAGCGACGTCTGAAAGCCGCGCGCGTGGCGATCGTCGGCGTCGGCGGCGTGGGCGGACCGGCGGCGCTCGATATGGCGGCGGCGGGCGTGGGCTCGCTGCGGCTCATCGATCCTGACGTGGTGTCCGTCTCCAACCTTCAAAGACAGGTGCAGTTCGCGACTGTCGACGTCGGCCGGCTCAAGGTCGAGGCGGCGGCGGAACGGCTGATCGCCCTCAACCCGCATGTGACGATCGAACGCCGGGTCGGGCCCGCGACGCCGGAGACCGCGCGAGACCTTTTGTCCAACTGTGACGTCGTGATCGACGGCACCGACGACTTCGACGCGCGCCGCGCGGTGAACGCGGCGTGCCTGGCGCTGGGCGTGCCCTTGGTGTCCGGCGCCTTGGGACGGTGGAACGGTCAGGTCGGCGTGTTCGTCGGCCGACCCTGCTGGGCCTGTCTGGTGCCCGAGACCCCGCCGGAGGCCGAGACCTGCGCGCGCGTGGGCGTCGTCGGCGCCCTGGCCGGGGTGGTCGGCAGCCTTTGCGCGCTCGAGGCGGTCAAGCTGATCGCGGGCGCCGGAGAACCGCTGACCGGGCGGCTGCTGGTGTTCGACGGGCTCAGCGGGCAGGCGCGGACGGTGAAGGTCGTAGCGGACCCGGCGTGCCCCGCCTGCGGAGTCTAGGCCCACATCTCCATCAACAGGCCGCGCGAGTCTCGAGGAGGAACCTCAGGGTGTCGCAAGGCTGAGCCCTGAGCACGCCTGACTGCCGTCCAAGCTGAGACGGCGGCGTCTAGAACATCGTCAGCTTGCGCTTTCACGTGTTTTCGGACCGCCAGCAGATCGTCGACAGGGAAGCCCGCCGCCACCAAAAGCGCCCAGCGTTCCGTGAAGCCTTCTGGATCCTTCTTCGAGTGGCGTATCGTCGTCCCCATGGATGCGGCCAGCGTTGCAAAGCACAGCTCTGGATGCACCTCGAATACGCGGGCCTGAAGCTCCGGCGTAATGGCGGAATCTATCTCGCGCATCTTCGGAAACAGAGCATGCGCCTGCTTGGACAAGGCGAGGCCGTCCAGCGAGCTGGCTCTATTCACGAGGCAGGCTTCTTCGTAGTCGGCGGCGCCCAATGCGGCACGGCACGGGCTGCCGAAGACGGAAGAGCCCCGGCCGGGCATCGCAGCTCGCGCGAGCTTCTCGCAGTCACGACCGCCGCGCCTAGCTTCGTCGGGGAACCCGATCGGCATGTCGATCGCGACGAGGGTGTTCGGTCCGAGCCGACCGAGCGCGGCGACGATGTCTGGCGCCGACCAGATCGCGAAATCCTGACCTACGATCTGCACGACAACCCAACCGGCTTTTGTGCCGTCGATGCCCGCGACGTCGATCATCTGCGACCCCTTAGTTGGCCAGCACCCTGTCCGGCGGCCGGTGGCCGTTCGCGAAGGTCATGACGTTGAGGATGACGCGGTCGCCCATGTCCTGGCGCGACTCTACCGTGGCCGACCCGAGGTGCGGCAGGAGGACGGCCCGGGGGCTGTGCAGCAGGTCCGGGTGGACGGCGGGTTCGTGTTCAAACACGTCGAGGCCGGCGCCGCCGAGGCGGTTCTCGTTCAGGGCCTTGGCCAAGGCCGCCTCGTCGATCAGCTCGCCGCGGGCGGTGTTGATCACGATCGCATGGGGCTGCAGCCGCGACAGGCGCTCGGCCGACAGGATGTGATGCGTGTCGGGCGTCGCCGGCGTGTTGAGCGAGATCAGGTCCATGCGGGGCAGCATGGCGTCGAGGTCGTCCCAGTACGTCGCGCCCAGCTCTTCCTCGATCATCGGGCTGAGCGGCTTGCGGTTGTGGTAATGGACCTGGATGCCGAAGGCGCGGGCACGCCGGGCCAGGGCCTGGCCGATGCGGCCCATGCCGACGATGCCCAGCCGCTTGCCCCACAGCTTGCGCCCCATCATCCAGGTGGGAGTCCAGCCGGCGAACTGACCGGCGCGCAGCGCCTCGGCGCCTTCGACCACGCGGCGCGAGACCGACAGGATCAGGATCATGGCCAGGTCGGCGGTGTCCTCGGTCAGGACGCCGGGCGTGTTGGTGACCAAAATGCCGCGCGCCTGGGCCGCCGCCACGTCGATGTGCTCGGTGCCCGCGCCGAAATTGGCGATCATCTTCAGCGCGTCCGGCGCCCCGGCGATCAGCTCGGCGTCGATCCGGTCGGTGATGGTGGGCACCAGCACGTCGCTGGTCGCCATGGCCTGCGCCAGCTCCTCGCGCGTCATCGGCCGGTCGGTCAGGTTCAGGCGGGCGTCGAACAGCTCGCGCATGCGGGTTTCGACCGCGTCCGGCAGGCGTCTGGTTAAGGTGACCTTAAGGCTGCGGGCCGACATCTGGCGGCGGAATCCCTTCGTCCGGAGCGCGCCGGTGTCGCCCCCCACGCTTAGCAAAGCCCTCGGCGCGATCAAACGTCCGCTGTTGCTGACCGGCGTCGCCTTGGCGCTGGGCGCCGGCACGACCATGCCCGACGGGCGGCCGACGCCGACCGGTTTCGAGGTGCCGCGCTGGATCGCGCTGAACTCGAAGGAGGTTCACGCCCGCCGGGGCCCGGGAACCGACCATCCGATCCTGTGGAAGTACACGGCGCGCGGGCTGCCGGTTCAGGTGATCGCCGAAACGCGCGAGTGGCGGAAGGTCTGCGATCCCGAGGGCTCGATCGCGTGGGTCCACCGGACGGTGACCAGCGGGCGGCGTCGCGTCTTCAACATGAGCGCCGAGGCCGTGCCGATTCATTCGGGCCGTGACGCCAGGTCGTCGATCAAGGCGCGGCTGGGCCCGCGCAGCCTGATCTCGGCCGAGGACTGCGAGGACGGCTGGTGCAAGGTGCGCGACGGCCGCCTTAAGGGCTGGGTGCAGGAGAGCGCCGTGTTCGGCACGGCCGCCAAGGCCCAGTGCGACTGGCGCCGACCGGCGGGGCCCGCCGCCGGTTGACCGCGTGCGCGCCGGGGTGCAATCCCCGCGCATGAGCATTTCGACCCCCATGTCGGACCCGGCGAACCGCCGCTCCAGCTACGACTACGCGCAACTGCTGGCCTCGGGCCGGGGCGAGCTGTTCGGCCCGGGCAACGCCCAGCTGCCGGCCCCGCCGATGCTGATGTTCGACCGCATCGTGCACATCGACGATGACGGCGGCGCGCACGGCAAGGGCCGGATCGAGGCCGAGCTGGACGTGAACCCGGACCTCTGGTTCTTCCAGTGCCACTTCATCGGCGACCCGGTGATGCCGGGGTGCCTGGGCCTGGACGCCATGTGGCAGCTGGTCGGCTTCTACCTCGGCTGGATCGGCGGGCCGGGCAAAGGGCGCGCGCTGGGCGTGGGCGAGGTGAAGTTCACCGGTCAGGTCCTGCCGGGCGTCAAGAAGGTCACATACAAGATCGAGCTGAAGCGGGTGATCAACCGCAAGCTGGTCATGGGCATCGCCGACGGGGTTCTCGAAGCCGACGGCGTCCCCATCTATACCGCCACCGACATGCGGGTGGGCCTGTTCGGCGCGTCCGAACAGGGCTGAGCGCGTTCAAGGTCAGCCGACCCAAGAGCGGCGACCGAAGCTGAAGACAAGGGACTGAAACATGCGGCGCGTCGTCGTCACCGGACTGGGCATCGTCTCCTCCATCGGCACCGGCCAGGACGAGGTCGCGGCCTCGCTGAAATCGGCGAAGTCGGGCGTGAAGTTCGCCCAGGATCACGCCGACCATGGCTTCCGCTCGCAGGTCTGGGCGCCGCCCGCGCTGGGCTGGACGGCAGATGACTGGGCTCCGCACGTCGACCGGCGCGCCGCCCGCTTTCTGGCCAACGGCACGGCCTGGGGCCACATCGCCTTCGAGGAGGCGCTGAAGGACTCCGGCTTGGGCCCGGATGAAATCAAGGATGAGCGGATCGGCCTGATCGTCGGCGAGGGCGGCCCGTCTACCCAGGTCATCCTGCAGGCCGCCGAGACCACGAAAGAGAAGGGCTCGCCCAAGCGCATCGGCCCGTTCGCGGTGCCCAAGGCCATGGCGTCGGGGCCCTCGGCGGTGCTGGCCACCTGGTTTGAGCTGAAGGGCATCAACTATTCGATCAGCTCCGCCTGCGCGACGAGCGCCCACTGCATCGGCGCGGCCGCCGAACAGATCGCCTGGGGCAAGCAGGACGTCGTCTTCGCCGGCGGGGTCGAGGACATCGACTGGTCGATGTCGAACATGTTCGACGCCATGGGCGCCATGTCGTCGAACTTCAACGAGACGCCGTCGGTCGCCAGCCGCGCCTATGACAAGGACCGAGACGGCTTCGTCATCGCCGGCGGCGCGGGCATCGTCGTGCTGGAGGAGTACGAGCGCGCCGTGGCGCGCGGCGCCACCATCTATGCCGAGGTCACCGGCTACGGCGCCAACTCCGACGGCTACGACATGGTGGCCCCGTCGGGCGAGGGCGCCGAACGCTGCATGAAGATCGCGCTGGAAATGGCCGGCAATCCGAAGATCGACTACCTGAACCCGCACGGCACCTCGACGCCGGTCGGGGACTCCAAGGAGATGGGCGCGGTCCGCAACGTCTTCGGCGACGCCATGCCGATGATCAGCTCCACCAAGTCACTGACGGGCCACAGCCTCGGCGCCGCCGGGGCCCAGGAAGCGATCTACTGCCTGCTGATGATGAAGCATGGCTTCGCCGCCGAGAGCGCGCACATCGAAAACCTGGACCCCGAGTTCGAGGGCATGCCGATCCTGCGGAAACGCCACGACGGCGAACTGACGCACGTCATGTCCAACAGCTTCGGCTTCGGCGGCACCAACGGCTGCCTGATCCTGTCGAAGGTCTGACGGTTCAGGCCGCCGCTCGCGCGGGGCCTTCACCCGGCGTCAGGACCCGACGGATGGCGTTGAGCAGGACGTCGGGCTGGATCGGTTTCTGGACCACGCCGTCCATGCCGGCGGCCAGATAGGTTTCGGCGTCGCGGTCGTCCGCGTTGGCGGTCAGCGCCAGGACGGGCAGGCGGCCGACCGGGCCGGGCAGGGCGCGGATGGCTTGGGTGGCCTCCACCCCGTCCATGACCGGCATCTTGATGTCCATCAGGATCAGGTCGTAGGGGCGCGCCTGCGCCGCCTCGACCGCCGCGCGACCGTCCTCGACCATGTCGGCGGTGCAGCCGAACATCTCCAGCAGCTTGCCCGCCAGGAAGCGGTTGGTCGCGTTGTCGTCGGCGACCAGGACATGGAGCGTGTCGTGTGGCGTGGGCTCGGCCATGGCGGGACCGGCGACGCTCTCCACCTCCACGGCGGGCGCCACGACGTGGAAGCTGAAGCGCGCCCCGCCCGTGGGCGCCTCGCCCAGCGCGATCTGCCCGCCCATCCGCTCGACGATCTGGCGGCAGATGGCCAGGCCCAGACCGGCTCCGGCGCTGGAGCGGCCGGCGTTGCCGGTGTTGAACGGCTCGAAGATGGTCGCGGCGGCCGACGGCGGCACGCCCGGACCGCTGTCGTCCACCGTGCCGGTCACGCGCACGCCGTCGGGCGTCGCCTGCGTGCCCAGCGACACCCGGATGCCGCCCGCCTCGGTGAACTTGATGGCGTTGCCGATCAGGTTGTTGAACAGCTGTTTCAGTCGCACGCCGTCGGCCACGACGCCCGCGCCCCCGGCCAGATCCGCCTCGACGGTCAGCGACAGCCCCTTCTCCTCCGCGCGCGGGCGCCACAGGCGGTCCAGATCCTGCGCCAGCTCCGCCAGGTTCAGGGGCGCAGGCTCCAGCGCCAGCAGGCCGGCCTCGGCGCGCGACATGTCCAGGGCGTCGGTCAGCAGGCGCAGCAGGCCCTGACCCGACTCGACGATGGTGTCGACATGGGGCCGCAGCTCCTCCTGCGTCAGCAGGCGCTGCATCAGGGCGGCGACGCCCAGAACGCCGTTCAGCGGCGTGCGGATCTCGTGGCTCATGACCGCCAGAAACTCGGACTTGGCGCGGCTGGAGGCGCGGGCGCGGGCCTCGGCGGCGGCTAGGCCGCGGGCCAGCTCGCCCATCTCCTCGGCACGGCGCTTGTACAGGGCGCTGCCGGCCTGCAGCACCTGCAGGATGGCCCCGACCCCGACGTAGCGGCCGTCGGCGTCCACGGCGATGAAGCCGCCCAGCAGGGACGCGGCTTCGCTGGAATCGATGGTGGCGAAGAAGGCCTCGGCGCCGTCGGCGGCGCGTGCGATCGTCGGCCGGTCGTTCATCAGCGCCGACACCGGGCGCTTGGCGTACAGTTCGCGGCCGAAGGCGCCGGCCATGCTCAGCGTGAAGGCGTTGCGCTCGATCAGACCCAGCGGCCGGCCGTCGTCGTCGACCACGGCGATGACCAGGGTGTTGGGCTCGGCCAGGAAGCGCTCATAGACCTCGGCGCCCCGGGTCGTGGGGCTGACCGGCGTCGCCGCCTCGATGTAGTCGCCGATCCGCGCCATGCGCCCTCCGGACCCCGGGACGCGGGCCACAAGCGCAAGGCTTAGCCGTTCCCGCTTAACGACCGGTTGGTCGAATGTGAAACTTTTCAAATAAAAACAGCAAACTAAATCAGAACCCGGAGCATTCGCGACGAGGCGTGGCGCGCGAGCCGGCCCCGCGCTTGTCGGGAACCGAACACGGGCCTACGCCTTCCCTGAGCTTGACCGTGGAGCCCGCCCTGACCGCCGATCCCTACATCCTCTTCCTGCTGGGCCTCGGGCTGGTGGTGCTGCTGGTCAGCTGGGCGCCGGTCGGGCTGAAGCGGCTGCCGCTGACGCTGGCGATCCTGTGCGTGGCGATCGGCGTGGGCGTGTTCTCGACCGGCCTGCTGGCCTTCGACCCCGACCCGCGCACCTGGGACACGGCGACGGAGAAGCTGACCGAGCTTGTGGTCATCATCAGCCTGATGGGCTGCGGGTTGAAGCTGGACCGCAAGCTGGGGTGGAAGAGCTGGGGCGTCACCTGGCGGCTGCTGGCGATCGCCATGCCGCTGACCATCGCGGCGGTGGCGGTGCTGGGCGTGTGGGGGCTGGGGTTCGCCCTGCCGATGGCCATGCTGCTGGGCGCGGCGATGGCGCCGACCGACCCGGTGCTGGCGTCCGACGTGCAGGTGGGCCCGCCGGGTTCGGGCGAGGAGGACGAGGTGCGGTTCGGCCTCACCTCCGAGGCGGGCCTGAATGACGCCCTGGCCTTTCCCTTCGTGCATCTGGCGATCCTCGCGTCGCTCGGCGGGCTGGCCTCGCAGCAGGCGCTGATGGACTGGGGCCTGGTCAAGGTCGGGTGGAAGATCGCGGCCGGGCTGGGCGTCGGCTGGCTGGTGGGCGCCGCGTTCGGCTGGCTGCTGTTCCGGGATTCGGACCGCAAGCTGTCGCATCTGGGCGACGGGCTGATCGCCCTCGCCGCCACCTTCATCGCCTATGCGGCGACCGAGCTGGCGCATGGCTACGGCTTTCTGGCGGTGTTCGTCGCGGCGGTGACCATCCGCAATTGGGAGCGCGACCACGACTTCCACGAGGAGATGCACGACCTGTCCGACCAGATCGAGCGGCTGCTGATGATGCTGCTGCTGGTGCTCTTCGGCGGGGCCTTGGCCAACGGCCTGCTGGCGAGCCTGACGTGGATAGACGCGGCGGTGGCGTTGGTGATCCTGCTGGTCGTGCGGCCGGTCGCGGGGCTGCTGTCGCTGGTCGGCGCGCCCCCGCCGTTCCGGGAGAAGCTGCTGCTGGCGTTCCTCGGCATCCGCGGCGTGGGGTCGGTCTACTACGTCGCCTACGGAATCAACCACGGCCAGTTCGGCGACAGCGAGCGGCTGTGGTCCGTGGTCGGTTTCATCGTGCTGGCCTCCATCGTCATCCACGGCGTGACGGCCACGCCCCTGCTGGAGCGGCTGGCGCGGTGGCGGACGGCGAAGGCGGCCTGACTTTCGCGGCAAGGCGCCGGCTGCTAACCCTCGCACCCTGATTTTCGAGGAGACCGAACATGGCCGAGTCCGGCTGGAACATGCCCGCGGGCGAGCTGATGAAGGGCAAGAAGGGCCTGATCATGGGGGTGGCGAACGCCAACTCCATCGCCTGGGGCATCGCCCAGCAGCTGGCCGCGCAGGGCGCCGAGCTGGCCTTCACCTATCTGGGCGAGGGGCTGGAGCGCCGCGTGCGCCCGCTGGCCGAAAGCGTGGACGCCAAGCTGATCCTGCCCGCCGACGTCACCGACGACGCCAGCATGGACGCCCTGTTCGCCGAGCTGGAAAAGACCTTCGGCACGCTGGACTTCGTGGTCCACTCGGTCGCCTTCGCCAACAAGAACGAGCTGCAGGGATCGTTCGTCGACAACACCACGCGCGACAGCTTCCTGCTGGCAATGAACATCTCGGTGTTCAGCTTCGTCGACGTGTCGAAACGCGCGGCGCAGCTGATGCCGAACGGCGGGTCGATCGTGACCATGACCTATCTGGGGTCGGAACGCGCCATCCCGAACTACAACACCATGGGCGTGGCCAAGGCGGGCCTTGAGGCCGCCACCCGCTACGTCGCGCGCGACCTGGGTCCAAAGGGCATCCGCGTGAACGCCATCTCGGCCGGCGCCATGCGCACCCTGTCGCTGGCGGGCATCTCCGGCGGGCGGGGGATGCTGTCGAAGGGCCGCGAGATGAGCGCCATGAAAGAGGACACCAGCATGGAAGGCGTCGCCGGCTGCGCGCTGTGGCTGTGCTCGGACCTGGGCCTCTCGACGACCGGCGAAGTCATCCACGTTGACGCCGGCTTCCACATGATGGGCATGGCGGCGGACGAAGCCGAGGGATGAGAGATGTGAAAAGGGCCGGAGCGGCGTCGCTCCGGCCCTTCGTCATTTCGGCCTGACCGTCGCTTAGGCCAGCGACGGATCGGCGGCCTTGCACGCCTCGATCAGCCCCTGAACCGAGGCCACGGACTTGCCGAGCATCTCCTTTTCGGCGTCGTCGGTGGTGAACTCGACGATCTTCTCGACGCCGCCGGCGCCGATCAGGGCGGGAAGGCCGACGTAGAGGTCGTTCAGGCCGTATTCGCCCGACGCCCAGACGGCGCAGGGCAGGACGCGCTTCTGGTCCAGCAGGTAGGAGCGCGCCATGGCCACGGCGCTTTCGGCCGGGGCGTAGAAGGCCGAGCCGGTCTTCAGCAGGGCCACGATCTCTCCGCCGCCCTTGCGGGTGCGCTCGACGATGGCGTCCAGATCGGCTTGGCTGAGGAAGCCGGCCTTGACCGCGTCGGGCAGGCTCAGGCCGCCGACGGTCGAGTGGCGCACCATCGGCACCATGTCGTCGCCGTGACCGCCCAGGGTCCAGGCGTGGACGTCCTGGATCGACACGCCGGTCTTCTCTGCCAGGAAGGCGGCGAAGCGGGCCGAGTCCAGCACGCCGGCCATGCCGACGACCTTCTCCTTGGGCAGGCCCGAGAACTTCTGCAGGGCCCAGACCATGGCGTCCAGCGGGTTGGTGATGCAGATGACGAAGGCGTTCGGGGCGTGCGCCTTGATGCCCTCGCCCACGGCCTTCATGACCTTCAGATTGATGCCGATCAGGTCGTCGCGGCTCATGCCCGGCTTGCGCGGCACGCCGGCGGTGACGATGCAGACGTCGGCGCCGGCGATGTCGGCGTAGTCGTTGGCGCCCTTCAGCGACACGTCCTGGCCGAACACGGCCGAGCCCTGGAAGATGTCCAGCGCCTTGCCCTGCGGCGTGCCCTCGGCGATGTCGAACAGGATCACGTCGCCCAGCGCTTCCCGCGCGCAGATGTGGGCCAGGGTGCCGCCGATCATGCCGGCGCCGATGAGGGCGATCTTGGCGCGTGCCATCAGGGAAGTCTCCATTCTTGGGCCTGTCGCTCGCGACGCGGTCGCTCGCTTCTTGAGGCCGGTGTGTCCGGGAAGGATGGGCGCGGGTCTAGACCCCGTGCGGCATGGCCGCAAGTTCACACGGCTGTGTCCGCTCGCCGACCTTTCCGGCCTTGTCCCGCCCGCGCCCCGCGTGTCAGCGTCGCCGCGGCCATGACGGCCGAGGGAGCGAGCGATGGCGCACAGGTTCGAGGTCTACAAGGACAAGGCCGGCGAGTTCCGCGTCCGGTTCAAATACAACTCCGAAATCATCTTCTCGACTGAGGGATACTCCGACAAGTCGGGGGCGAAGCGGGCGATCGAGTCGATCAGGAAGCACGTCGGCGACGCCGAGGTCGTCGACGTCGATTGACCGACGACGTCGGTGAGTTGGTCGCGCCGGACGCGGTCCCCGCCGACCTCGTTCGGGTCGCAGACGCGCGCGCCGTGCGCGCCGAGGTCGAGGCGTGGCGCGCGCGCCTGCTCCGGCCGCCGGGCCTGTGGGACCGGGCGACGCGGGGGACGCAGGACCGCATCAACCGGGCGATCCCGGAGCGGGTGCACGCGGCGGTCACGGCGGGCGTCGAGGCCATGACGAAGGGCATCCTGACGGGCGCCGACGTCCTGGCAGCCGACAAGCTGTTCGCCACCCTCGACACGCGCACGCGCCGTTG
>JAIEQC010000032.1 GCA_019748055.1 Caulobacteraceae bacterium
GCGCCGACACGGGCGAGGCCCGCGCCATGGCCGCCGGCGCCCCGTTCGGCTCGGCCGTGATCGAGGCGGACGACCTGTTCGCGGGCAAGCTGACCTCGCCCAACGCCGCCCTGGCCGAGCTGACCGGCCCGGCCGCGGCGCGCGACGCGGCGTTCGGCCATCTGTTCGATCCGGCGGGCGTGACCGAGGCGCGGGCGCGGCTGGAGGCGGGCTCTTCGGGCCCCATCGAGCTTCAGCCGCGGGCGCACCCGGAGCGCATCCTGCACCTGTACGTGGCGCCGGAGGGCGAGGGTCGGCGGGTCTGGCTGTTCGACGCCACGGCGCAGAAGTCGATGGAGATGCAGCTCACCCAGGCGCAGAAGATGCAGGCCGTGGGCCAGCTGGCCGGGGGCGTGGCGCACGACTTCAACAACCTGCTGACGGCCATCCAGCTGCAGTTGTCGGGCCTGCTGGAGCGGCACCCGGTCGGCGACCCGTCCTATGAGGGGCTGAACGAGATCCGCCAGACGGCGGTGCGCGCCGCCGATCTGGTCCGCAAGCTGCTGGCCTTCTCGCGCAAGTCGACCGTGCGGCGCGAGCGGCTGGATCTGGGCGAACTGGTGGGCGAGTTCGCGGTCCTGCTGCGCCGGCTGCTGCGCGAGGACGTGCGGCTGGAAACCGACCACGGACGCGACCTGCCGGTCGTGCTGGCGGACAAGTCTCAGCTGGAGACGGCGGTGATGAACCTGGCCGTCAACGCGCGCGACGCGATGCGCGGGGTGGTCGAGCCCGGCGCGGGCGTGGTCACCATACGTACGCGCCGTCTGACCGCCGATCAGGCGCGCCAGATGGGCTGGTCCCAGCCGACGACCGAGGCGGTGGCCCTGATCGAGGTGTCGGACACCGGGCCCGGCGTGCCGTCCGAGATCCTGGACAAGATCTTCGAGCCCTTCTTCACCACGAAGGCGGTGAACGAGGGCACCGGCATGGGCCTCGCCACCGTCTACGGCATCGTGGAGCAGGCGGGCGGCCACATCGCGGTGACGAACCTGGAGGGGGCGGGCGCCGCCTTCCGCATCTTCCTGCCCGAGGCGGCGGAGGCCGAGCTGGCCGAAACGCCGGCGGTCGAGAAGGTGGCCAAGGCGCCGCGCGACCTGTCGGGCGCCGGGCGCATCCTGTTCGTCGAGGACGAGGCGGCGGTGCGCGGCATCGCGGCCAAGCTGCTGCGCCAGCGCGGCTATGACGTCATCGAGGCGGCCGACGGCGAGGAGGCGCTGATCCTGGCCGAGGAGCATGCCGGTACGATCGACATGCTGATCTCCGACGTCATCATGCCCGGGCTGGACGGACCCGCCCTGCTGAAGAAGGCCCGACCCTTCCTCGGCGACGCGCCGGTGATGTTCATCTCCGGCTATGCCGAGAGCGACTTCTCCGACCTGCTGCAGGACGAGGTCGGGGTGTCCTTCCTGCCCAAGCCGCTGGACATCAAGACCCTGGCCGAGCGGGTCAAGCAGGAGCTGCGGGGCGGTTAGTCGTCGTCGCGGTCGCGGCGGCGCTCGCGCCGTTCGCGTCGGTCGTTGACCCCGTCACAGTCGCGGTCGCGCGGTGCACAGGTCACCACGATGACCGGCGGCTGATAGCCCCAGTCCCCGGGACAGAATTTCTGCGTGACGCCGTAGGGATTTCCCGGCGGCGGGGCCCAGTAGCAGTTCTGGTTCTCCCACTCCATTTCCGCCGCCACCTCGTTCAGGCCCATGGCGATGCCTTCCCACACCTCCGGATCGGTGATGCAGGCGGACAGGCCGATCGAAGAGACGGCGATGATCAGGGCGGTGCGGCGCATATGAAAATCCTCCCGCCGACACCTTGGCCGTACGGGAGGACTTCGTCACCCGATCAAAACTGACGGCGGGACTTACGCCGCCCTCGCCATCGCCGCCGTCAGGTTCTCGGCGACCTTGTCGAGGAAGCCTTCGGTGGTCAGCCAGCCCTGCTGGTCGCCGACCAGAAGCGCCAGATCCTTGGTCATGTGGCCGCTCTCGACCGTTTCCACCACGACGCGCTCCAGCGTCTCGGCGAAGCGGGCCAGCTCGGAGTTGCCGTCCAGCTTGGCGCGGTGCGAGAAGCCGCGGGTCCAGGCATAGATCGAGGCGATCGAGTTTGTCGAGGTCGCCTCGCCCTTCTGATGCTGGCGATAGTGGCGGGTGACGGTGCCGTGGGCGGCCTCGGACTCCAGCACCTTTCCGTCCGGCGTCATCAGCACCGAGGTCATCAGCCCCAGCGAACCGAAGCCCTGGGCCACCACGTCGGACTGGACGTCGCCGTCGTAGTTCTTGCAGGCCCAGACGAAGCCGCCGGACCACTTGATCGCGGCCGCGACCATGTCGTCGATCAGCCGGTGCTCATAGGTCAGGCCCTTGGCCTTGAACTCGGCCGCGAATTCCGCGTCGAACACGGCCTGGAAGATGTCCTTGAAGCGCCCGTCATAGGCTTTCAGGATGGTGTTCTTGGTCGACAGATAGACCGGATAGCCGCGGGCCAGGCCGAAGGCGAAGCTGGCGCGGGCGAACTCGGTGATCGAGTCGTCCAGGTTGTACATGCCCATGGCCACGCCGGCGCCCGGCGACTTGAACACCTCGTGCTCGATCACCTGACCGTCGTCGCCGACGAACTTGATCGACAGCGTGCCCTTGCCCGGCATCAGGAAGTCTGTGGCCTTGTACTGGTCGCCGAAGGCGTGACGGCCGACGACGATCGGCTGGGTCCAGCCCGGCACCAGACGCGGCACGTTGGAGCAGATGATCGGCTCGCGGAAGACCACGCCGCCCAGGATGTTGCGGATGGTGCCGTTGGGCGACTTCCACATCTTCTTGAGGCCGAATTCCTTCACCCGCGCCTCGTCCGGGGTGATGGTGGCGCACTTCACGCCGACGCCGTGCTTCTGGATCGCGTGCGCCGCGTCGATCGTCACCTGGTCGTCGGTGGCGTCGCGGTTCTCCATGCCCAGGTCGTAGTAGTCGAGCTCCAGATCCAGGAACGGGAAGACCAGCTTGTCCTTGATCATCTGCCAGATGATGCGGGTCATCTCGTCGCCGTCGATGTCGACGATGGGGTTCTGGACCTTGATCTTGGCCATGGGGCGTCCTGTCGGTTTGGGGATTGGGGCGCGGTATAGCGACCGCCGCGCCGGGGCGCAAAGGCATGGCCGGCTTTAACCCTGCCGCAAAAATGCCCGCTGCGGCCAAGCTGAACCCGACGGGGCGGTCCGCATTCAGACCCGGCATCGAGACCGGAGACGACGTGGCTGAAGAGACCGAACGACTGATGGAGTGGTGGATCCTGGCCTTCTGCGAGCCGCCGCCGTTGCTGGACGCGGAACTGATGGCGCGGCTGCTCGCTGAGCACGAGGCGAAGGAGACCGCGCGATGACCGAAAAGACCTTCAGGACCGGCGACACGGTGAAATGGGACCACAGCCAGGGCACGACCACCGGCAAGGTGGTGCGCAAGCTGACCAAGCCGACCCAGATCAAGGGCCACAAGGTCGCGGCGTCGAAGGAGAATCCGGAGTATCTTGTCGAAAGCGGCAAGACCGG
This sequence comes from Caulobacteraceae bacterium, assembly GCA_019748055.1. Lineage (GTDB taxonomy): Bacteria > Pseudomonadota > Alphaproteobacteria > Caulobacterales > Caulobacteraceae > Brevundimonas. The sequence continues at coordinate 3,575 of JAIEQC010000032.1, forward strand.
CGCCCGCGCCGCGCACAAGCCGACGGAACTGCGCAAGGCCTGAGCGGCCGCGACTGACGGGGGCCCGATGATCCGCACCACCACCGCCGCGCTGATGGCCGGCGCCGCCCTCTCCGCCTGTTCGCCGCCGACGCAGCCTGACGAGAAGGCGGACCCCGCCGCCCCCGCGACACCGGGCGCGGCGGCCGCTCCCGATCCAGCGACGACGGCTGCGGCCGGGGCCGCGCCGGAGGTCAAGTCGTTCCGGGACTGGATCGCGGTCTGCGACAACGGGAACCGCTGCGTCGCCCTGACCGGCGGCGGGCCGGGCGACGCCTGGCTGAGGGTCGAGATCGAGCCGGGGCCGGAGGCGCGCCCGGTCGTGACCTTCGGCGCCGAGGATTTCCGCAGTGGAGAGCGCGCCGCGCAGCCCGCCCTGGCCGTCGACGGCCGGACCGTCGCGGCGGACGCGACGGCGGTCGGCGCTCTGGGTCAGGGACGGCGCGCGACCGTGACCGCCTTCGACCGCCAGCGGCCCGTCTCGCTGAGCGGCGCGGCGGCGGCGTTCCTGTGGATCGACGAGCGGCAGGGGCGGCTGGACACGCCGGTCGCCCTGATCCGGCGCGGCGACCGGCCGGCCGGAGCCGTGCCCGAAGGCCCCGCCCGCCCGCGCGTCACGGCAGTGCGCGTGCCCGGCGGCGGCGCGGGCGAGGAGCGCGCCCTGCCCCCGGCGCTGGAGGCCCTGCCCGCCGTTCAGGAATGCCGGGTCGACGTGCCGGACGGTCAGGCGCGGACCTGGCGCATCGGCGTGGACGCCCTGCTGTGGGAGGTGCCGTGTTATCGCGGCGCCTACAACGCAGGCGCGCGCCTGTTCATCGCGGGGCCGGACGGCGCGGGAGCCCGCGCGCTGGGCCTGCCGACGGCGAGCGGCGAGCCGACGCAGTTCGTGGTCAACGGCGACTTCGATCCCGAGACCGGCCTGCTGACCAGCTTCGACAAGGGGCGGGGCCTCGGCGACTGCGGCTATGCCCGGACCTGGGTCTGGACCGGGCGCGGCTTCGTGCTGACGCGCGAGGCGGGCATGGAGGACTGCCGCGGCCTGACCGCCGAGGACTGGCCGGTGCTTTACGAGGCGATCGTGGAGTGAGCCGCGTCGACGTCCTGGTGATCGGCGCGGGGCCCGGCGGGCTGACGGCCGCGACCTATCTGGCGCGGTTCCGGCGTTCGGTGCTGGTGGCCGACGGGGGCAAGCCGCGCGCCTGCTGGATTCCGGTCAGCCACAACATGCCCGGCTTTCCCGAAGGCATCACCGGCGAGGACATCCTGAAGCGGATGACGGCGCAGGCCGAGGAGTACGGCGCGGGGGTGGAGGCCGGGCGCGTGGCGGCGCTTGAAGCCGATGCCGACGGGTTCGTTGCGCGCCTGAACGGGCGAGAGGTTCGCGCGCGCGCTGTGATCCTGGCCACCGGCGTGGCCGACCGGAAGCCGCCGATCCCCGGCGTGGACAACGCCATAGAACGGTCGCTGGTCCGCATCTGCCCGATCTGCGACGGCTATGAGGCGACGGGCAAGGCCGTGGCCGTGATCGGGGACGACGCCATGGGCCTGCGCGAGGCGGCGTTCCTGCGCACCTATTCGGACCGGGTGACGCTGATCCACGTCGGCGACGGACCACCGCCCCTGCCGGAGGAGGCGGAGCGGCTGGGCGTCGAGGTGCTGACGGGGCCGGTCGAGGCCCTGCGCCTGCGCGAGGACCGGGCGACGTGCCTGACCTGGGGCGGCGCCGAGCGGTCGTTCGACCACGTCTATTCGGCGCTGGGCACGACGCCCGCCGTCGAACTGGCCGTGCGATTGGGCGCACGACGGGCCGACGACGGGAGGCTGGCGGTGGACGATCACCAGGCCACCAGCGTGCCGGGGCTGTGGGCGGTCGGCGACGTGGTCCGGGGGCTGAACCAGATCGCCGTGGCCACGGCCGAGGCCGCCGTGGCCGCCACCGCCGTGCACAACCACCTGCGGCGTGCCGAGGGGATGGTGGTGCGGGACTAGAGCCCGCGACGGCTGGCGGGACGCGCCCCCTGCCGCACCCGACGGCGCGTGCGCGAGCGGCGCCACTCGGCCAGGGCGCCCATCCAGCCCCACGCGGGCTCCTTATGCGAGCGGTGCATCTCTTCCATCGCGATCTCCTTTGACCGGCGGCCTCCAATGCCCTTACAGTGGAGACCAAGGCCGATCCCGACAAACGGGACTCTCCGAGATCGCAACAAGGTCCGCTTATGCCTGATCCGCTCGCGTCCATTCCGCTGGCGTCGCTGCGCGTGTTCGAGGCGGCGGCGCGGCTGAACAGCTTCACCCGCGCGGCGCAGGAGCTGGGCATGACCCAGGCGGCCGTCAGCTGGCAGATCAAGGCGCTGGAGGGCCGGCTGAACCAGAGCCTGTTCCACCGCCTGCCGCGCGAGGTCCGTCCCACGGAGTCGGGCGAGCGCCTGTCGCGCGCGGCGACCGAGGCGATGACGCTGCTGCGCCGGGCGGTGATGGACCTGACCGAGGCGGACGTCGGCATCCTGTCGATCACCACACTGGCGACCCTGGCGACCCAGTGGCTGGCGCCGCGTCTGGGCGGGTTCCAGCTGGCGCATCCGGAGCTGGCCGTGCGGCTGGACACCGCGCCGCAGGTCGTCGACCTGGGCCGCGAGGGGTTCGACGTGGGCATCCGTTCAGGCTCCGGCGAGTGGCCGGGCGTGGAGGCGGTGAAGGTGATGCCCAGCGTCTTCACGCCCCTGTGCAGCCCGCGTTTGGTCGAGCGGCTCGGCATCCGCGAGCCGCGCGATCTGCTGAACGCGCCCCGCATCGGACTGGAAAAGGAGTGGGCGGTCTGGCTGGCCGCCGCCGGCGTGCCGGCCGAGGGTCAGACGCCGTCGCGCCTGCGCGCCGACTATCAGGCGCTGGAAGTGGCGGCCGCCATGGGGGATCAGGGCGTCGCCCTGGCCAGCCCGATCCTGTTCGCGCGCGAGATCGAGGCGGGGCTGCTGGTCCGGCCGTTCGACCTGGCGGTGGAGCTGGTGCCCGGCTGGGCCTACTGGCTGTGCTGGCCGCAGGGGCGGCGGCGCGTGGGCAAGATCGCGCGGTTCAGGGATTGGCTCGTCGCCGAAGCCGAGGCCGATCCCGCCGTGCGCGCCGCCCGGGCCGGCTGACGCCCGCGCCGGGCAGACCCAGCAGGTGCGACAGGAAGTCGACGTCGGACCACTCCGGTCCGCGCCCCATCAGCGCCGCCCCCACCCCGTCGGCCTGACGCACCACGACCAGCTCCCGCTCCGGGATCAGATAGAGGCGCTGATTGCCGGCGCCGGCGGCCATGCGCACGTCCAGTCCGCCCAGCCGCTCGAACTCGTCCGGGTCGATGCCCGCATTCGGGCCGGGCGGGATCAGACCCGGCCGGAGCAGCCACCAGGTCAGGCCGTAGCCGGGGTTCGCGGGCGAGGATCGGAAGCCCTCCGCGAGCGCCGCCGGGTCGACGAGGCCGCGCCCGCCGTCGGCGACCATCTGGCCGAACCGCGCCCAGGCGGTCGCGGTCAGCTGGGCGCCTGACGGCAGATTGGGCTGGCCCGCCTGTCGCCGCCAGCTTCCCACCTCCATGCCGATGGGCCGGAACAGACGCCGGGTCATGAAGTCGAGCACATCGCCCGGATCGCCGGAGGCGACCAGCTTGCGGCGCACGATCTCGCCGAAGACCTGGAACGGGGTGGGTCCATAGCGGAAGACGCCCGCCGCACCCGCGACCGGCTGGGTCACGGCGTCGACATAGGACGGCGGCCGGCCGATTCGTCCGGCGCCCACGCCCGCCGACAGCTGCAGCAGGGTGCGGATCGTGGCGTCGCTCTTGACCGGTTCGGCGCGCCACTCCGTCAAGGTGTCGGCGCAGCGCTCGTCGAGGCTCAGCAGGCCGTCCTGAACCAGGGCCGCGGCCAGGACGCCGCAGAAGCTCTTGGTCCCGCTGGCCAGCTCATGGGGCCGCTCCGGCCGCTTGGGATGGTCGCGGAAGATCTCGCGCCCGCGCTCCAGCACCAGCAGCGACACGCCGCCCGCCTCGGCCGAGTACCGGGCGGCGGCGGCGAAACGGTCCTGGCTCCGCGCCACGGCCGGGGCGGAGAAGGCGGCGGTGGTCAGGCCAAGGGCGAAGGCGCGACGGTCGACGTTCGGCATTGGGGGCGGTTCCTCTTCCGCCCCTTCCACGGCCAAGGTCGACGCCTTCCGTCGGCCGGATCAGGCGTACTTGGCGCGGACCCGCTGCTGCAGGACCGAAAGGGGCACGATGCCTTCCAGCAGGACGGCGTCGTGGAACCGCTTGATGTCGAAATTCCCCTTGGCCTCGATCTCCTGACGGAGGGCCTCGATCACGGTCTGGCCCAGCTTGTAGGAGCAGGCCTGACCCAGGGTGACGATGTAGCGGTCGATCTCCTTCTCCGCAGATTCCGGCGGTTCGCCGCATTCGGCGACCATCCAGGCGATGGCCTGATCCCGCGTCCAGCGCTTGGCGTGCAGGCCGGTGTCGACGACCAGACGCACGGCGCGGAACAGATAGGATTGCAGATAGCCGACCCGGCCGACCAGATCATCGCCGTAGACGCCCAGATCGTCGGCCGCCACACGCTCCGCATACAGGGCCCAGCCCTCGGTGTAGGCCGAATTGCCGGCCAGACGGCGATACAGCGGCAGCTCGCCCGCCTCCTGAGACAGGGCGATCTGGAAGTGATGGCCGGGCGACGCCTCGTGGTAGGTCAGGGTCGGCAGCGACCACTTCGGCCAGTTCGCCGTGTTCGACAGGTTGATGTAGTAGGCGCCCGGCCGCGACCCATCCAGCGAGGCCCGCTGATAATAGCCGCCCGGCGCGCCCAGCTCGATCGCCGGCGGGACCCGGCGGATCTCCACCTTCGACTTCGGCAGGACGTTGAACACCCGCGGCAGCAGGGGCTCCAGCTCGGCCATCTGGACGTTCAGCGACTCCAGCAGCTGGGCCTTGCCCTCGTCGGTGTTGGGCCAGAGGTATTGAGGGTCCTCGTTCAGCACGCGGATGCGGTCGCCGACCGTGCCCTCGGTCATGCCCATGCGGCGGAACAGGCCGTCCATTTCGGCCTGGATGGAGGCGACCTGCTCCAGCCCGATCTGGTGGATCTGGTCGGCGGTGTAGTCGGTGGTGGTGTAGCCGCGCAGGGCGAGGGCATAGGTCTCGGCGCCCGCCGGCAGCTTCCAGGCGCCGGCGTCGTCGGTCGCGGACGGGCGCTGAGCCTCGAACACCGCGATCTGACGGCCCAGAGCCGGCTTGACCTCCGTGTCGATGACCCGCGTGGCCTGGGCGACCCAGTCGCCCGTCAGGCCCTTGGCCGCCGTCTTGTTCGCCAGGGCCTGGATCATGGCCCAGTCGCCGGTCGGCATGTCGCGCAGCGTCTTCAGCTGCGTCAGCGTCTTGTCCATCAGGAAGGCGGGGAGGACCACGCCCTTGGCGCCGATGTCGACGATCCGCTCGTTCTCCTGGTCGACCGTGACGGCGAAGGCGCGGCAGCGGCTGACGAAGGCGTCCGCGTCTTCGGCCGTGTCCAGCCTGTGCTGGTTGGCCATGAAGTCAGGCAGGTTGAAATAGGCGCCCCAGCGCTGGGTCACGACGTAGGGGCTGGAGCCGCCGCCGTGGGGCAGGTCCGCGCCCATGGCCGCCCCCTCTGCCGAGAAGCGGAAGATCTGCAGCGTGACCTGCGACGTCTCGGACAGGGCCCCGGGGTCGAAGGTCTGGAGTTCGGCCCACCGTGCCTTGGCCCGCGCGGCGTTCTCGGCCTGGGCGGCCAGCGACGCGTCGGCCAGCTTGCCCGACAGATGGGCCCGCTCGCCCCGATCGACGCCCAGGCTGGTCGCCGTGGTCGGGTTGCGGTCGATGTCCTCGTTCATCCACCGGGTCAGCAAGGCGTCCAGACGCGCGTCCTCGGACGTGAAGGTTCGGGGGGCGGCGACGGCCGGAGCCGACAGGGCGGCGCCCGCGGCGGCGGCGCTGAGCATCAGGTGGCGACGATTGAGCATGGAATCCTCCCGAACACGTGGTCGGGCGGCAATGGGACACGGGATCGGCCGCTTCGCAAGCGCTCGCCCGTCGCGCGCCCGCGATTGAGCCGGAACCCCGCCCGTGCCAGCCTGTTCGGCGAACGGTGGGTGGAGGGGATCGCATGATCCGCATTCTGGGCAATCTGATCGGCCTGATCGTCGCCGTGGCTGTGATCGGCTTCTTCGCCGCGCCCTACGTCGGCTTCTTCGGCGTCCGAGCGGCGGCGGACGCGGGGGATCAGGCGGGGCTGGAGAAGCTGATCGACTATGCCGCCGTGCGCCGGTCGCTGGGGCCGCAGCTGGAGGGACGCGCCGAGGCGACGGCGCCCGCGCCGGGCTTCCTGGAGGATCCGATCGGCGCGGTGGTGCGGGGCCTGGAGCGGCCGGGCCCGGATCGTCAGGCGCAGGTGGACGCCTACCTGACGCCCGTGGCCCTCGGCGGTCTGACGCGTGGCGAGGGCCGGTTCGCCGCCCAGCGCTCGTCCAGCCCCGCGCCGGCCGAGGCGCCCGAAGGCGGCCCCTGGCCCACGCCGCGTCACTGGGGCGTCGATCGCGCGCGCATGACGGTGGAGGACGAGGGCGGGTCGCAGACGACCTTCACCTTCGAGCGGCGTGGGATCTATGCGTGGAAGCTGGTTCACATCGGCCTGCCGCCCGGCGCGGCGACCGTCCCCGAACCCGTCGTCGGCGACAACCGAACGAGCCGACGGGTCGGAGGATGACGGCGCGCTGGCGGATCGGCGCGGAACCGGTCTAGGCTGAGGCGTCGCAGCGTGGAGTGAACCCCTTGAACCGCAAGCTGATCAACGGTCTGGCCGTCGTCGCCGGCGTCGTCTTCCTGGGGTGGTTCGCGGCGACGCCCTATCTGGCCGCCAAGGCGCTGGGCGAGGCGGCGGAGCGGGGGGACGCGCGGGCGCTGGAGCGGCTGGTGGACTTCCCTGCCCTGCGCGACAGCATGAAGACCGAGTTCAACGAGCGCCTGGTCGGCGAGATGCGGGCCCGGGGCGAGGACGATCCGCTGGGCGGGCTGGGCGCCTTCCTGGGGCCGGCGATCATCTCCGGCGCGGTCGACGCGCTGGTCACGCCGCAGGCCGTCTCGCTGATGGTCCGGTCGGGCAAGACCCCGAAGGCGGGCGAGACCCCGCCGGCCGCCGACGACCGGCCCGAGCCGAAGCGGAGCCTGGGCTATCGCGACCCCAACACCTTCGCCATCCGCTTCGAGGACGCCGAGCGCGACGACCGCTCGGTCACCCTTCTGATGAAGCGGCGCGGCGTGTTCGGCTGGAAGCTGGCGGCGATCGACCTGCCGGAAACCCCGCCGCCCGCCGCCTGAGGCCTCAGCCCTTCAGCGCCTCGCGCACGGCCTGCAGGCCGGCCTCGGCCTTGGAGCCGTCCGGGGCGCCGCCCTGGGCGAAGTCGGGCTTGCCGCCCGCGCCCTGGCCGCCCATGGCGATCACGGCCGCGCGCGCCAGGGCCGCAGCGTCGACGCGGCCGGCCATGTCGGAAGTGGCCGCGACGGTGACCGCCGCCTTGCCGTCCGTCACGCCGATCAGGGCCACGACGCCGGAGCCGACCTGTTTGCGGAAGTCCTCGGCCACGCCGCGCAGGCCCTTGCCGTCGACGCCGTCCAGCACGCGGGCGATCAGCTTGACGCCGCCGATCTCCTCAGGCGCGGCGGACGCGCCCGAGCCGCCGCCCAGGGCCAGCTGCTTCTTCAGCTCGGCGACCTGCTTCTCCAGCGCGCGCACCGAGGCGGACAGGGTCTCGACCCGGCCCGGCACGTCGGCGGGCTGGACCTTGAAATCGCGGGCCAGATTGCGGGCGACCTTGGCCTGACCCTCGACGTACAGGCGCGCGGCCTCGCCGGTCAGGGCCTCGATGCGGCGGACGCCGGCGGCCACGCCGCCTTCGGACACGATCTTGAACAGGGCGATGTCGCCGGTGCGCGCCACGTGGGTGCCGCCGCACAGTTCGACCGAATAGGGCTTGTTGTCCGTCGTCAGCGAGCGGCCGAGCGTCAGCACGCGGACCTCGTCGCCGTACTTCTCGCCGAACAGGGCGATGGCGCCGGCCTCGATGGCCTCCTGCGGCGCCATCAGCTTCGTCTCCGCCGGGACGTTCTGGCGGATGACGGCGTTGACCTCGGCCTCGATGGCCTCCAGCTCGGCCTCGGTCACGGGGGCGCCGTGGCTGAAGTCGAAGCGGGCGCGTTCGGCGTCGACCAGCTGGCCCTTCTGCGCGACCGCCGCGCCCAGGACGTTCTTCAGCGCCGTGTGCAGCAGGTGCGCGGCGGAGTGGTTGGCGCGCGTGGTGCGGCGCTTCTCGGCGTCGACCAGCTGGACCACGCGGGCGCCGGTCGCCAGCGTGCCGGAGGTGATCTCGGCCGACAGGACGTGCAGGTCGCCGGCATGCTTCTTGACGTCGATGACCTCAGCCGATCCGCCCGGCCATTCCAGCGTGCCGTGGTCGCCCGCCTGACCGCCGCTCTCGGCGTAGAAGGGCGTCGTGTCGAACAGGACCTCGACGATGTCGCCGGCATTGGCCGCGTCCACCGCCGCGCCGTCCTTCATCAGGACCAGCACCTCTCCCGAGCCGTCGATCGCGTCGTAGCCGGTGAAGACGGTCGGCCCCAGGCGGTCGCGGATGGACAGCCATTCGCCGGCGTTGGCGGTCTGGCCCGAACCCTTCCAGTGCTCGCGCGAGCGGGCGCGCTGCTGGGCCATGGCGTCCTGGAATCCGGCGTCGTCGACGCCGAAGCCGCGGCGGCGCGCCTCGTCCTGGGTCAGGTCCAGCGGGAAGCCGTAGGTGTCGTAGAGCGTGAAGGCCGTCTGGCCGTCCAGCATGTCGCCCAACTTGAAGGACGAGGTCGCCTGATCGAACAGGCTCATGCCCTTGCTGAGGGTGGTGCGGAAGCGGACCTCCTCCTGCTTCAGCGTGTCCTCGACGAAGGCCTGGGCGCGCTTCAGCTCCGGATAGGCCTCGCCCATCTCCGCGACCAGCGTCGGCACGAGGCGGTGCATCAGGGGGTCCGACGCGCCGAGGAGGTGAGCGTGGCGCATGGCGCGGCGCATGATGCGGCGGAGCACATAGCCTCGGCCCTCGTTCGAGGGCGTCACGCCGTCGGCGATCAGGAAGGACGAGCTGCGCAGGTGATCGGCGATGACGCGGTGCGAGGCCGCCATGTCGCCGTTCGGGTCGGTCGAGGTGGCGTCGGCCGAGGCGTGGATCAGGGTCTGGAACAGGTCGGTGTCGAAGACCGAGTTCTTGCCCTGCAGCACGCTGGCGATGCGCTCCAGACCCATGCCGGTGTCGACGCTGGGCTTCGGCAGGGAACGGACGATCTCGTCGTTCTCCTTCTCGAACTGCATGAAGACGTTGTTCCAGATCTCCACGAAGCGGTCGCCGTCCTCATCCGGCGAGCCGGGGGGGCCGCCGGGGACGTGGTCGCCGTAGTCCCAGAAGATCTCGGTGCAGGGGCCGCAGGGGCCGTTGTCGCCCATGGCCCAGAAGTTGTCGGAGCCGGCGATGCGAATGATCTTGTCGTCGGAGAAGCCCGTGACCTTCTTCCAGATGGCCGCGGCCTCGTCGTCGTCGATGTAGACGGTGACCAGCAGGCGCTTGGGATCGAGGCCGAAGTCCTTCGTCACCAGCGACCAGGCGCGGTCGATGGCGTGCTCCTTGAAGTAGTCGCCGAAGCTGAAGTTGCCCAGCATCTCGAAGAAGGTCAGGTGGCGGGCGGTGTAGCCGACGTTGTCGAGGTCGTTGTGCTTGCCGCCGGCGCGGACGCACTTCTGGGAGCTGACGGCGCGGGGCGACGGCGGGCGGGCGGCGCCGGTGAAGTAGTCCTTGAACGGAACCATGCCGGCGTTGACGAACAGCAGGGTCGGGTCGTTCTGCGGCACCAGCGGCGCGGAGTGGATCTTCTGGTGACCGTCGGCCTCGAAGAAGTCGAGGAAGGTCGAACGGATCTGCTTCAGGCCAGCCATGGGTCGTGCACGCGGGATGAGGGAGCGGGAGGATCGGGCTGCATATAGGGTTTTGGACGGCGACGCATCACCTTGCCGCATGCCGCATGGGGCGTGGCGGGCGTAGACCGTGCGCATGACCCGGCTGGACGTCTGGTACGACGGCGACTGCCCGCTGTGCGTGCGGGAGATCGCCCTGATGCGGCGGCTGGACCGGCGCGGGCGGATCGCTTTTCACGACGTGGCGCGCGGTGAGGGCACGTGCCCGATCGACCGAGGCGAGCTGCTGGCGCGGTTCCATGCGCGGGAGGACGGCCGGCTGCTGTCGGGGGCCGAGGCGTTCGCGGCCATGTGGCGGGCCGTGCCGTTGCTGCGGCCGCTGGGACTGGCGGCGCGGAACCGGAAGGTGCTGGCGGTGCTGGAGCGGCTGTACGTCGCCTTCCTGCGGGTGCGCCCGAGGCTGCAGCGCTGGGCCGGCGGAACGAAGAAGGCCGCCTGACCCGCAAAGGTCAGGCGGCCGGTCTCCGGCCCGGCCCCGCGGGGTCGGTGGCGGGTCGCGGGACCCGGCCGGAGAGGCGAAATGTGCACTCTGAAAAAACAGGGTGCACATAGTGCACATTCGGGGCCGCGAGGGGCGCCTGGTCAGTGACCGAGAGCCCCCCTCCGTCACCGAGCCTCAGCCTTCGAGATCCTGACCCTCGTCGGGTTCGGGGGCGCCCATCAGCTCGTCGGCGATCTTGGTGGTCGAGGCGCGAACGGCCTTTTCGATCGCGGCGGCCACGTCCGGATTGGACTTGAGGAAGTCGCGCACGTTCTCACGGCCCTGGCCGATGCGGGTGGAGTCGTAGCTGAACCAGCTGCCCGACTTCTCGATGATGCCGGCCTTGACGCCCAGATCGATGATCTCGCCGATCTTGGAGATGCCTTCGCCGTACATGATGTCGAAGATGACCTCGCGGAACGGCGGGGCGACCTTGTTCTTGACCACCTTCACCCGGGTGGTGTTGCCCACCACCTCGTCCCGGTTCTTGATCGCGCCGGTGCGGCGGATGTCGAGGCGCACCGAGGCGTAGAACTTCAGCGCATTGCCGCCCGTCGTCGTTTCGGGCGAACCGTACATCACGCCGATCTTGTGCCGGATCTGGTTGATGAACAGGACGATGCAGTTCGACTTGTTGATCGAGCCGGTCAGCTTGCGCAGGGCCTGGGACATCAGACGGGCCTGAAGGCCCGGCAGGCTGTCGCCCATCTCGCCCTCGATCTCGGCCTTGGGCGTGAGCGCCGCGACGGAATCGACCACCACGATGTCCACCGCGCCGGAACGCACCAGGGTGTCGACGATCTCCAGCGCCTGCTCGCCGTTGTCCGGCTGGGACACCAGAAGGTCGTCCAGATTGACGCCCAGCTTGCCGGCGTAGACCGGATCCAGGGCGTGCTCGGCGTCGACGAAGGCGGCGACGCCGCCGGCCTTCTGGATCTCGGCCACGGTGTGCAGGGCCAGGGTGGTCTTGCCCGAGCTTTCCGGCCCGAACACCTCGATCACCCGCCCCTTGGGCAGGCCGCCGATGCCCAGCGCCATGTCCAGACCCAGCGAGCCGGTCGAGACGCTCTCGATCTCGGCCACCACGCCCGCCTTGCCCAGCTTCATCACCGAGCCCTTGCCGAAGGCGCGGTCGATCTGGGCGATCGCCGCCTCCAGAGCCCGCGCCTTGTCGCCGTCTTCCTTGCCCACCAGTTTCAATGCCGCCTGTGCCATCGCCTTCGTCTCCCTTGCCATGATTCCCATCTGGTTCCGGGAGAGACCCGCCATGGACCCGCCCCCTTCGTGAGAGGGACTATGTGCATGGTTTGTTCCGGTTGCCAATATGTTCTTTTCGAGCGTCCGGGCGGATACGTCCGAAACTGTCGTAGACCCAATCGGCCCGCCGCCGCTTGAGCGCGCCGCCCCGGCCGTCGCATAAGGGCTCATGGCCTTCGAGATCGTCCCCCTGCAGCGTCTGGAGCGCGGATATCTGCGGGTGATGCGGATCAACGCGCTGATCGGCTGGGGCTTCCTGGCGGCGCTGGCGGCGGCGGGCGAGGTCATCCTCCAGTCGCGGACGGGGTGGCCGTTCGGCGTGGTGTGGGGACCGATCGCGGGGCTGGGGCTGGTCTCCATTCTGGTGCTGGCGCCAGGGCGGTGGCGGCGGTGGGGCTATGCCTTCACGGAGCGGGAGCTGCACGTCGCGCGGGGCTGGCTGGTGCGGGTGCATACCGTGGTGCCGGTGGCGCGGGTGCAGCACATCGACGTCAGCCAGGGGCCGCTGGAGCGCGGGGCCGGAGTGGCGACCCTGAGGCTGCACACGGCGGGGACGGAGGGCAATCTGGTCACCCTGCCCGGCATTTCGGCGGCGCGGGCCGAGGAGATCCGCGACGCCATCCGCGCGCGGATCGACGACGCGCCGTGGTGAGCCCGGACGAGGTCGACGAGGCGGCGCCGCGAAGGCTGGATCCGCGCACCCTGCTGCTGCTGCCGTTCCGGGTCGGGTGGGGCGCGCTGTTCGCGGGCCTGCCGGCGGTGCTGGCCTGGTCGCGGGGGGAGACGTTCAACCCCCTGCCGGTGATGATCGGGCTGGGGCTGGTGCTGATCGTGATGGGGGTCGGCGGGCTGCTGAGCTGGCTGACCTTCACCTATCAGGTGCTGCCGGACCAGGTGGTGATCGCGCGCGGGCTGCTGAACAGGTCGCGGCGGTCGATCCCGGCGGAGCGGATCCAGGACGTGTCGATCACGCGGGGGCCGGTGTCGCGGCTGATCGGTCTGGCGGAGGTGCGGCTGGAGACCGGCGGCGGGGAGAAGGACGAGGGCGTGCTGGCCAGCGTCAGCCTGGCGGAGGCGCGGCGGCTGAGGGAGGTGCTGCGGCGGCGGGGGTCGGCGGCGACGGCGATCGCGGACACGGACGCGGCGGCGGTCGCGCCGGTCGAGGACGAGGCGGTGCTGTTTCGGCTGGGGACCGGGCGGCTGCTGTTCCTGGGGCTGTTCAAGTTCTCGCTGGTGTGGATCGCGGCGATCTTTGGCCTTCTGCAATACGGATCCGAGATCAGCGGCCTGGACTGGGAGTGGTGGCTGAGCCGTCTGAGGGACGTCGAGGGCGAAGTGAGGGCGCGGGCCGATCCGCAGCTGGGCCTGGGCGTGCTCGGCGCGGCGATCGCCCTGGGTCTGGCGACCGGGGTCGGACGGACGGTGTTGAGGAATTTCGGCTTCACCCTGACGCAGGACGAGCGGCGGTTCCGCGTGCGGCGGGGCCTGCTGACGCGGTCCGAGGTGGCGGTGGCGCGGCGGCAGATCCAGCTGGGCCTGATCGAGCGCGGCCCGGTCAGCGGACCGCTGGGCTGGCGCGCGTTCAAGGTGCAGACCCTGGGCGGCGGCGGCGAGGCGTCAGGCATGCAGGAGCTGCTGCCGTTCGCGCGGCCGACCGAGGTCGCGCCGGTGGTGGAGACGGCCGGGCTGCCGCCGTTTCGGGAAGGCGAGCTGAAGCGCGTCTCCCCGGCGCACGCGGTCGACGGAGTGATCGGCTTCGTGCTGGTTCCGGGGCTCATGATCGCGGTGGCGGGGGCGTTCTTCTGGCCCGCTCTGTTCCTGCTGCCGCTGACGGCGGCGGGTCTGGTCGTGGCCTTGCTGAGGCCGAGCCGGCATCGGTTCGCCGCGACGGAGGACAGCGTGCAGGTGCGCCGCGGCGTGCTGGTGCGGCGCGACTGGACGGTTCCGCATGGGGCGGTACAGACGCTGACGGTTCGGCAGGGGCCGCTGCAGCGCCGGATGGGCGTGGCGACCGTGCGGATCGACACGGCGGCGGGCGGGGCGGCGGGCGGACCGCACGTGCATGACGTGGAGACGCCGCGGGCGGCCGATCTGGTGCGCGAGGTGATGGCGCGGGTGCACGCCCTGCCGCCGCGCGTCAGGCCCACGCCGCCGCCTTCGGGCGACGGGTCGACCTAGCCCACCCGCTGGGCCTCCGCCTGGGCCGGGCGGGCCTGGGTTCCCCAGAAGGAAACGACGGCGCCGGCCATCAGGACGACGGCGGCGAGGACCGCCATGGCGCGCGCGGCCTTCGGCGCCAGCGGGCGCAGGGCCATGAGCGCGAGCAGAGCCAGCACGGCGAGCACTCCGGGCAGGTCCATGCCGATGCCGAGGAAGACGGGGTGGGCCATGGCCAGGACCCAGCCGGCGGTCAGGGCGCCGAGGCCGGCGAGGGTCAGGGCGCCGCGCAGACGGTCGAGGCCGGGATCGAGGCGGGCGGCGACCGCTGCGGCCAGGGCGACGACCAGCGTCGGCCAGGCGAACAGGAAGGCGGTGGCGGGCGCCGCGATCTGGGCGATCAGGGCCAGCAGCCAGCCGAGCGCCAGCAGGCCCAGCCAGGCGGGCCAGGCGCCGCGCGGCCCGGCGACGAAGCTGAGGCCCGCGCCGAGCGCGGCGGCGCCCAGCAGGATCGGGTTCGGCCCCTCCCCCACCAGTCCCGGCAGGGTCAGCAGGGCGACGAGGCCGGCCATGATCCGGCGGTCCAGCGCGGCGCGTCCGCCCAGAGCCAGAAGGGCGACGGCCAGCACGGCGAGCGCGGCGCCCGCCTCCAGCCACGGCAGGCGGGCCAGAAGGGCGTAGTAGGTCTCGGCGTCCTCGGCGCGGGCGGCGGAGGGGCCGCCCAGCGCGCGCACCGCATGGGCCGCGACGACGGCGACCGACAGGAACCACAGCCCGTCCAGGGCGCCGCGCCCGACCTCTCCGGGACGGGGCTGCTCCCGCCGGCCCAGCGCCACGACGACGAAGCCGATCAGCAGGGCGGCCAGCGCCAGCACGATCCAGCCGGCGGCGGGCGTGGTCACGATCACGACCCTGCCGAAGACGTCGGCCCAGACGGCCGTCCCGCCCGCGCGCGGCAGGGCCTCGGCCGAGGCCATCAGCGTCGCCGTCTCCAGCGTCTGGGAGCCGATGTGCTGCAGGCTGCCGCGATCCAGGTTCGCGGGCGTGGACAGGGGGGTGTGGTACTGCTCGGGCCGGCCGATGAAGGCGAGGTTGACCCCCTGTACGCCGCGATCGCGCGGCACGGTGAAGTCCGAGCCGTTGGGCATCAGCTCATAGACGAAGGCGGCGAGCGCATTCGTGGTGGCGCCGCCGTCGGCGCGGGCCGCGGCGCGGGCGAACAGGGCGACGGTTTCGGCGTTGCCCTTGCCGGTCTCGAACATCATGGCGCGGCCGCCGCCGCCGCGCGCCTCCAGATTGATCACGGCGCCGATGCGGTCGCGCAGGGGATGGTCGCCGAAGAAGGCGCGGGCGCCGTCGAGGTTCAGTTCCTCCGCATCGGTGATCAGGACGACGACGTCGCGGTCGCGGGGCCCGCGTGCCCGCAGCGCGCGCACGGTCTCGAGGATGGCGGCGACGCCCGAGGCGTCATCGGCCGCGCCGGGCGACTGGGCCACGCTGTCGTGGTGGGCCATCAGCAGGACGGCGGGCAGGTCCGGGCGGGTGCCGGGCAGGACGCCGATCAGATTGGTGATCCCCAGCCCGGTCGCGTCGACGTCCCACCGCTCCAGCCGGCGCACGGCGGCGGGCGAGAGCACGCCGGGTTGCGGGGTGGGCGACAGGCCCAGCGCGGTCATGCGGGCCAGCAGGTGGTCGACGACCCGGGTATGGACGGGCGAGCCGACGGGGTGCGGCTCGGCGGCGATCACGCGCACGTCGGCCATGGCGCGCTCGGCGGAGAAGGCCGTGGCGGGCGCGTCGGCGCCGCGCGGCGCGGGGGCCAGGTTGGCGAAGACCGCCAGAGCGAGGGCGACGCCCAAGGCGACCGGCAACCAGATCCATCGCGGCATGGGCCCCTCCTCCGTTCGGAGCGGCAGACTAGATCGCGCGGGAAGCGAAGGTAAGGGTCAGGCGGCCCGACGCAGGGCGCCGCTGGCCTTCACATACAGGCCGGGTCGGCCCGCGACGGGGCGGAAGGCGACGGTGTCGGTGGTCAGGCTTTCGTCCGGGCCGGTGAACAGGCAGCCGTCGTCGGCCAGAGCGCGCTCGATGTTGTCCAGCGCCAGGGCCCGGCGACGCGGCTCCATGCCGCCCAGAACGTGGCGGCAGAAGACGACGTCGAACTTCTCGTCCTCCGGCATGGGGTCCAGCAGATTGGCGCGTCGGAACTCGACCCCCGCGCGCAGGGCGTCGGCGGCGCTCCACAGCTCGTCGGCCTGGACGAACCAGCGGATCATGGCGCGGGCCGACAGGCCGCGCTGGATCTCGAAGCCGGAATAGGCGCCGAGACGCGCCCGTTCCAGCGAGACCCGGTTCAGGTCCGTGGCGAGGATGCGGGCGGAGATTCCCTTGTCCGCGGCGGCCATGGCCAGGGACCAGGCCTCCTGACCGGTCGAACATCCGGCGGACCACAGGCGAACGCGCCCACCGGTGCGGGCGGAGGCCAGGGCAGGCAGCAGCTGGTCGGCGAAGACGGCGAAGGCGGCGCGGTCGCGGCGGAACCAGGTCTCGGAGTCCAGCAGGGCCTCGATGGCCGCCCAGGCGACCGAGGCCACCGGTTGAGCCCAGAGCGAGGCCAGCAGGGCGGACACGTCCTCGAAGCCCTCGCGGCGCGCCACGGGGCCGAGCCGATGCTCGGCCAGCTTCATCCGGTCGCGGGTGAGGCGATGGCCCGTTCGGCCGGCCACGAGGGCCTGCAGACGCTCGAAGTCCTCGGGCGTCATCCCACGCCCGCCTCTTCGAACTTGGAGGCCAGAACCTCGCCGTCGAACGGCTTCATGACGTATTCGTCGGCCCCGGCCTCAAGGGCTTCGGCGATGCGGGCGGGATCGGATTCGATCGAGCAAAACAGGACCTTGGGCCGCTCGCCGCCCGGAAGGGCGCGCAGGCGGCGCAGGAAGGTCAGGCCGTCCATCACCGGCATGTTCCAGTCCAGCAGGATCACGTCCGGCAGGGCGGCGGTGCAGTGCGACAGGGCCTCGGCGCCGTCGGCGGCCTCGTCGACCTCATAGCCCAGACCCTCGACGATGCGGCGCGAGACCTTCCGGATGATCCGGCTGTCGTCGACGATCAGGCAGGTGCGGGGGTCCAAGGGCGGCGTCCGAATCGGCGGGGCGC
Organism: Caulobacteraceae bacterium; assembly: GCA_019748055.1. Taxonomy (GTDB): domain Bacteria; phylum Pseudomonadota; class Alphaproteobacteria; order Caulobacterales; family Caulobacteraceae; genus Brevundimonas. The sequence goes on from JAIEQC010000032.1 coordinate 20,717, forward strand.
AGATGTGCGAGCCTGCTCATGATCGCCGCCGCCCGGTTAACGAGTGGTTGGAAACCAGTCCTAAACGGCGGTTAGGGATGAGGGCGGGACCCTCTCCCTCCCCGCCGGGGGAGGGAAACTACCGCGGCAGATCCGCTGACAAACGGACGCGACCCTCGTCCGCCTGAACCTCCAGCGCGCCGCCCAAGCGGCGGACGGCGAGCCAGAGCCAGTGGGGCTGGATCCACTGGCCGGGCAGGCCTTCCTCCAGCGGGCGGCCGGCGAGGCCCGCGGCGGCTTCGGGCTTCAGGCGGGCGCGGGCGCCCTCGGCCAGGCCGTCGATCTTCAGACGGTCGCCGTCGACGCGGGCGGTGACCGTCGCCTCGCCGCCCGACGGCAGGGCGCCGACGGTCAGATAGGCGAGGTTCAGCAGCACCCGCGCCGACGCCTTCGACAGGGTCGCGGGCTGGACGTCCCAGGCCAGGGTCGCGCGCCCGCCGCCGGTCAGGTCGCGGACCAGCTTCTCCAGCGTCTCGCCGGTGAAGGTCTCGGCCGAAGAGGCCGCGCCGAAGGCCACGCGGGCGAAGTCGACCACCGCCAGCAGACGCGTCGCGCTCTGGCGGATCAGGGCCAGGGCGTCGTCGCGCATGTCCTGGGCCGAGGGGTCCTCCAGCAGGTCCAGCCCCTGGGAGACGGCGCCCGCGGGGCTGATGAAGTCGTGGCACAGCTTGGCGGCGACGAGGGCGGCCAGCTCGGTGTCGTCGCGGTCGGAGAAGGCGTCGGTCATGCGCCGGAAGCTGGCCTGATTTGGGCCTTCGCGGGAAGGGGTCCGATGGGCTAATCCCCGGCCATGACCGCCCTACCCTCCCCGCTCGACGCCCTTCACGCCGGAACCCTGATCGACGCGCTGGCGGAGATCGCGGAGGACGCGGCGGCCGTGATCCGGCCGTACTGGCGCAGCGGCGTGGTCGCCGACGCCAAGGCCGACGACAGCCCCGTGACCCGCGCCGACCGCGAGGCCGAGGCGCTGATCCTGGAGCGGCTGACGGCACTGTGGCCCGGCGTGCCGGCGGTGGCCGAGGAACAGTCGGAGGCGCAGGGGCGGCCGGAGACGGCGCCGGAGCTGTTCTGGCTGGTGGATCCGCTGGACGGCACGCGCGGCTTCGTGCGCGGCGACGAACAGTTCACGGTCAACATCGCCCTGATCCACGGGCGTCGGCCGGCGGCGGGCGTGGTGACGGCGCCGGCGCTGGACCTGACCTGGGCCGGCGGGCCGAAGGGCGCGGTGCGGCGGCCGATCGGCGGGGCGTGGGAGCCGATCCGGGTGCGGCGGCGGCCGGCCGTCGCGCTGGCCCTGATGAGCCGGGGCGTGAAGCCGGAGGACGCCGCCGCCCTGGCCGACCTGCACGGCTGCGCCGAGTGGCGGGGCGAGGACAGCTCGCTGAAGTTCTGCCGCATCGCCGAGGGCGACTGCGACGTCTATCCGCGCACCGGGCCCACGTCGGAGTGGGACACCGCGGCGGGGCAGGCGGTGCTGGAAGCGGCCGGCGGGCGCGTGCTGGGCCCCGACGGCGCGGCGCTGGCCTACGGCAAGCCGGGCTTCATGAACGGGGCGTTCGTGGCGTACGGAGCCTAGAGCGAGAGCAGCGCCTCCGCCTGGCGGGCCAGCAGGGGACAGCCTTCCTCATTCGCCACTTCGACGGCCGAAGCCAGCATGAGGCCGGTTTCGCCCGCAGGCGCATCGCACAGTCGGGCGCGGGCCAGGGCGACGCGGGCGAGGCCGATCTGGTCGGCGGCCCAGTCCAGCGGGGCCGCGGGCACGGCCAGGCGGCGGCGCAGCTCGGCCTGGACGGCGTCCAGCGCGGACGGGTCGCCCG
>JAIEQC010000029.1 GCA_019748055.1 Caulobacteraceae bacterium
GGCGGAGGAGGAGCCGGCACGGGCGCGGGCGGCGGCGGCCAAGATGGAGTTCGGGGCGGCGACGGCGCGGGCGGGGCCTGCGACATGATCGGCCGGCTGGAGCGGGCCCTGCGCGACGATCTGGACCTGCGCCGGGCCGTGGCGGCGACGCTGACCGCGCGGGGGGCGGCGGGACAGGCGGTGCTGGTGTGGGATGGCGACTGGCTGCAGAGCCCCGGCCAGGCGGGCAAGGGGCTGGCCGGCCTACGTCAGGCCGTGGCGGTCGAGGTCGGGTTCGCGCCGCGGGCCTGCAAGGACGAGACCGTTCGGGGTCTGGCCGTGGTCTCGCTGGACGGCACGGCGGGCGGACCGAAGGTGGCGCTGGGGACCGGGACGTGGCGCTGGCGCGACCTGCTGGGCATCGACTAGCGTCACGGCATGAGCGTCCGCGAAATCGTCATCCTGAGCGGCGCCGGCATCTCCGCCGAGAGCGGGGTGCCCACGTTTCGCGACGCCGGCGGCCTGTGGGAGGGGCACAGGTTCGAGGACGTGGCGACGCCCGAGGCCTTCGAGCGGGATCCCGAGACCGTGCAGAGGTTCTACGACCTTCGCCGCGCGGCCCTGCCGACGGTGCAGCCCAACGCCGCCCACCTGGCGCTGGCGGACTTGGCGGCGCGGTGGCCCGGGCGGCTGACGCTGGTGACGCAGAACGTGGACGATCTGCATGACCGGGCGCATTTGGAGACGCCGCCCGCCGAGGATTTCCGCCTGATCCACATGCACGGCGAGCTGGCGAAGGCGCGCTGCACCGCCTCCGGCGTCGTCATCGACTGGCCCGGACCGATGGCCCCGCACGAGCCGTCGCCGCACCATCCGGAAGGGCGGATGCGTCCGCACGTCGTCTGGTTCGGCGAGATCCCGCTGGAGATGGAGGCGATCGAGGCGGCGCTGGCCACCTGCGACCTGTTCGTCTCCATCGGCACCTCCGGCGCCGTCTGGCCCGCGGCGGGCTTCGTCCGCGCGGCGCGGGACGCGGGGGCGCGGACGCTAGAGATCAATCTGGAGCCGTCGATGGGCACTCACCTGTTCGACGAAGCGCGGCATGGGCCGGCGTCAATCGAAGTTCCTCGGTGGGTCGGGGAGCTGCTCTGACGTCCAGCCGTCGTGGGAGACGGAAGGCTCAGTCCCGGCCGACGCCCACGCGGGCCGTCTCGACCGGATCGGCGAGGGCCGCGATGGCCACGTCCAGCGCCTGGTCCGAGGTCGGGGTGATCACGTCGGGGCGGACGCCGGTCTTTTCCAGACGCACGCCCGAGACGGTGACGAAGTCGGCGCGGCTGAGGGTCAGGCGACCGCCGTCGGGCAGGTCCGTGTCGAGCGATATCAACACGGCCCCGGCCGTCGGAGCACCGACGATGATGGCCCGTCCGGATTCCTGCAGGGCCGCCGGCGTCAGCTCGGCGGCGGACCGGCTGCCGGGCCCGACGAGAACGGCCAGGTCGTTGGAAAGCGGCTCGGCCAACTCGCCGCACGGCGCTCCTGTCGTCAGGGGCTGACGGCGTCCGCCTCGCCCGGTGCGCCAGGCCCAGGGCACCTGACGCGGCAGGAAACACCCCAGGACGGCCTCGGCCTCATACAGCCGCCCGCCGGCATTCGTGCGCAGGTCCAGGATGACGTCGACGTCTTCCGGCAACCCCGACAGCTCGGCCCCTATCCACCGCGCCATGCCCGGATCGAAGGCGCGCGCGCTGAGCACCAGGACGCCGGGTCGCGATCGGTCGGCGGTGAATACGGGCAGCGGCGGCATGATGCGCGGCATCAGCTCCAGCGGATGGCGATCCCCGGCGGCGTCGACGAACTCGACCCGCACCGCCTGACCCGCGACCACGTCGTGATCCGGGGTCCACCCGCCGCCCAGTCTCCAGCCGACCTGCACGCCCGCGTCGGCCGCGGCGGAACCCTCGCGCACCGCCGAGACGCGATAGCCGCCGTCGTCCTCACGCGAGACGGTGATGCCGATGACGGGCCGGTCGCGGTGCTGGGCGTCCTGTCGGCGGACCGACGCCGGAGACGACGCCGCCGCATGCGCGTCGTCCAGCAAATCCAGCATGCCGTTGATCGCCGCATACAGCTGGCCGTCGTCCGTGGCCGCCAAGGCCTGCGGACGCCAGGTCTCCCGGGCTGCGTCCCAGTCCACGCCGTTCAGGTTCGGGTCGTAATATTCGCGCCGCACCTCGGTCCAGACCCGGTCGAAAACGCGGGCGTTCATTGCGCGGCGCTCGGCCGCGTCGGCGGCGACGGCCGCCGCCGGAGCCGCGTCCTGGGCATGGGCCGCCGGCGCGCACAGCAACGCCGCCCCGATCAGGGCGGCGCGCAGGATGTCGGTTCCACGTCCGGTCGTCATGGTCCGGACGATAGGGGCGGAGCGGCCCCGCCCGCAAGCGGGGCCGACGTCAGGCCTCAGTCGGCGGCCGGAGCCTCGGCGCGGCGCGTGAACACCCGCACCTCCGACCCGCCGCGTTCGCCCTCGTCCAGGACACCGTCGCCGTCGGCGTCCATCTTGCGGAAGCCCTCCCGCATGGGGGCGAGGAATTCGTCTTCAGTGACCCGGCCGTCGCCGTCCTTGTCCAGGCTTTCGTGCCCCCGGACGAAGGTCGCTTCCGGGCCGCCCACGCGGTGGACGAAGACGTTGGCCCCCTCCGGATTCGGGGCTCCCGGTGCATGCGGGGGATGCGGCGGCAGCGGCATGACGTGCGGCGCGCCGGGGGCCCCACGCACCACCACGGTCTCGACGCGGACCTCGCGCCCGTCCTCGCTGGTCCAGGTGCGGGTCTCGCCGCCGCCCGGACCGCCCATGACGACGATCTGACGACCGCCTTCCTCGGACGAAGTCCAGCTCATGGGCCCGCCATGGCGGATCATGACGTCGTGCTCGCCGTGACCGCCGGACGACAGCTCCTCGGTGGACAGACGCCCGTCGCCGTTCTTGTCCAGCCGGCCGAAATGGTCGGTCATCGGCGCGGCGAATTCGTCGCGGCTGACGAAGCCGTCGCCGTCCTTGTCCAGTCCGGGCCCGCCGTGGCTGAACATCATCACCCGGGGCGCGCTGGGCGGCGCCGGAGGGGCCGGGGGCGGGGGCGGCGGGTCCTGGGCGGCGATCAGGGCGGCGGCGGACAGGGAAATCAGCAGCATGGCGGGTCCTTGCGTGTTCGCGATCGAGGCAGAGCATCATGCGCCGCTTACGCGCGTGTTTCATCCGCCCGCCGATTTGTTTCATCGGTGAAATGACGCGGGCGCGAACGGTCGCCATGATGCCGCCGATGACCGACGTTTCCGCGCACGTCCTCGTGGTCGACGACGACCCCGGCATCCGCGAGGTGCTGACCGACTATCTGGCCCGCCACGGCTATGAGGCCGAGGGCGCGGCTTCGGCCGCCGAGATGGACCGGGCGCTGCAGGCGCGCAGGCCCGACCTGATCGTGCTCGACGTCATGATGCCGGGCGAGGACGGTCTGTCGGTCGTTCGGCGACTGGCCGGGAACGGGCCGCCTATCGTCATGCTGTCGGCCATGGGCGAGGACACCGATCGGATCGTGGGGCTGGAGCTGGGCGCCGACGACTATCTGCCCAAACCCTGCAATCCGCGGGAACTGCTGGCGCGGATCAGGGCCGTGCTGCGGCGCCCGCGCGAGCCGGCGGGCGACGAGGGGCCGATCCTGATCTTCGCCGGCTGGCGGCTGGATCTGGTTCGTCGCGCGCTGACGCGGCCGGACGGCGAGGGCGTCGTCCTGTCGGCCGGCGAGTTCGCCCTGCTGCGCGCCTTCGCCGAGTGCGCCGGACGGGTTCTGACCCGAGACCAGTTGCTGGAGAAGGCCCGGGGCCAGGATGCGGACGTCTTCGACCGCGCCATCGACGTCTCGATCAGCCGGCTGCGCCGCAAGCTGGACGACGGGTCGGGGCTGGAACTGATCCAGACCCTGCGCGGCGAGGGCTATCGGTTCGACGCCAGGGTGATCCGGCGGTGAGCCGGCCCGGCGCCCTGTCCGTCTTCGTCCAGGTGGCCGCGCTGGCGGCCGCGGCGGTGCTGCTGTCCCATGCGGTGGCGTTCGCCGTCGTGCTTCTCGCCCCCGACCCGCCGCCTGCGGGCTTCAGCCTTCAGGCCGCGGCGGACGCCCTGCGCGGCCGCCCGGCCGAAACCACCGACGGAAAGCGGCTGACTCGCCGGATCGACGACCGGCCGGTGGCCGCCGGCGCGGCGGAACCGGACGCCCTCAACCTGGCCGTCAGAACCGCGCTGGCGGATCGTCTCGACGTCTCGTCGGATCGCATTCGCGTGGCGATGGCCCCGATGGAGATGACGCGCCGACGGGCGCCCGCGGACGCACCAAGCGCCGTCGATTCCCAGGTTTTCGTCATGCGACGGGCCCCACCCGCCCCGCCGGCTCCACCCCCGCCGCCGCCCGGGGCGGCGCCCGCATGGGTCCCCGCGCCGCCGGCCCCTGCGGAGGTCCGCATCCCGGCGCCGCCCCGCCACAACGGACACGCCACGGGAGCCGTCGTCGTTCAGGGGTCCGAGGTCCGGCATTTCTCGATCACCGCCGATCGACTGACCTTCGCCCCCTTCGCGGCCTCCCTCAGGTTGGACGACGGGCGCTGGGCCACGGTGGAGCCGCCCCGCGCCCTGCTGTCGCCGTGGCAGTCGCGGCTGCTGCTGGCGCTGGGCATCTCGCTGATCCTGCTGTCGCCGCTGGTCTGGTGGATGGCGCGGCGCCTGACGCGACCCATCCGGGTGTTCGCCGCGGCGGCGGAGCGGCTGGGTGCGAATCCGGACGCCGAGCCCCTGACGCCGTCGGGCCCATCTGAGGTCCGCACCGCCATCCAGGCCTTCAACGACATGCAGGCGTCGCTGCGCGACCACATGCGCCGCCGGACCCAGACGGTCGCCGCCATCGCCCACGACCTCCGCACGCCGCTGACCCGCCTGCGCTTCCGGGCGGAGCAGGCGCCGGACGCCCTTAGGGACCGCATGGCCGCGGACGTCGAGGAAATGGACGCCCTGATCGGCCAGGCCATGGCCTATGTCCGGGGCGAGGCGCCGCCGGAGCGATTGGAGACGTTCGACCTGACGGCCCTGGCCGGCGACTGCGCGCGCGGCTTCTCCGAGACCGGAGAGGGCGTGACCTTCGTCGCCGGGCCGGAGCTTCGGGTCAGGGCGGACCCGGGCGCGATGCGCCGCGCCGTCGCCAATCTGGTCGCCAATGCCCTGAAATACGGCGGCGCGACCCGTGTCTCGACGGCGACGGCCGAGGGGCGTGCCGTCGTGCGCGTCGACGACGACGGGCCGGGCCTGGCCGAGGACCAGCTGCAGGCCGTGTTCGAACCCTTCCACCGCGCCGAACCCAGCCGCAACCGCCAGACCGGCGGGGCCGGCCTGGGCCTGACCGTCGCGCGTCAGGCCGCCCGCGCCCACGGCGGAGACGTGATGCTGACCAACCGGCCTGAAGGCGGCCTGACGGCCGAACTGACCCTGCCGCTAGCCTGAACGGTCAGTCGCCCTGCGCCGCCGCGACCGCCGCGTCCAGAGCGGGATCGCGACCTGCGGCCAGATCGTCGAAGGTCGTCACGGCTTCGAGGGTCGGAACCGCGCCGACGCCCTCGAGCCGCGTCCCGCCGACCGTGCGCAGGTCGGCGCGGCTGACCGACAGCCGGCCGCCGTCGGGAAGCTGGGTGTGCCGCGACAGCAGGACCGAGCCGCCGGTCCTTTGGCCCACCACCACGCCGCGGCCCAGCTCGGCGATCGAAGCGGGCAAGAGTTCCGCGGCGCTCAGGCTCAGCCCGTCGACCAGCACGACCACGCGCCCGGCAAAGGGGCGGCAGCCGGCGAGCGCATCCAGCGTTTCCGGCTCCCCGTCGCGGGTGACGACGACGAACAGGGGCGTTCCGGGCTCCACGAAGCAGCCGAGGATGCGGCGCAACTCGTTCATCGACCCGCCGTTGTTGCCCCGCAGGTCCAACACCACGGCCGTCCCGGGGGCCAGCCCCGCCAGTTCGCCGTCCACCCATTCCGCCACGCCCTCGTCGAAACCGTTCCAGGCCAGCACGTGCACGCCATCGGTCGCCGCCCGCGACCTACGCTCGGGTTCCGGCGGGCGCGGCGGGGCCAGGGTGACGGCGGCGTCCCGGGTCGTGCCGTCCGGCAGCGTCAGGCCGAAGCTCAGGGTCTGGCCCTGGCGCGCGGCCAGCATGGCGGGGATGGTGAAGGGCGCGCCGTCGATCCGGTCCAGCCACTGGCCCGGCCGCATGCCCGCCTGCGCCGCCGGTCCGCCGGGCGTGACGGCGAGGACCTGATGGCGAAGACCGCGCTGCCGCACCTGAAAGCCGGCCCAGAAGCTCGGCGCCTGGGCACGCGCCAGCGCTTCGAAGACGGACGGACCCTGCACGTTCATGTGCTCGTCGGCGAACGGATCCAGCAAAAGGGTCATGACGTCGTACAGCGCCGTCTCGTCCGGCGCGGCCACGGCCCGGGGACGCAGATCGCGGACGCGGGCATCCCATGCCGCGTCCAGCCCGGCCTCGTTCCAGTATTGCCGCTCCACGGTGCGGGTGACCGTGTCGAACACCTGGGCGTCCTGCGCCTCGGCCGGGGCGGCCAGGGCGAGGACGAAGGTCAGAAGCGTGGCCAGAACGGCGCGTCGACCCAACATGGCGGGCGTCTCCGTGTAAAGGACGCTTTACCATAGGCGAACCTCGGCCGTCAGGAAAGCGACCAGACGCCGCGTCCGAAACAGTCGATCACGCCTTGTTACGCGTCCGGGGTTGATCCCCGGGCGTCGCGGTTCCATTGAGGCGCCCAACGAACACCACAGCCTCTGGAGCCCCCACCATGACCGTCCGCGTCGCCATCAACGGCTTCGGCCGCATCGGCCGCCTCGTCCTGCGCTCGATCGTCGAGCACGGCCGCCGCGACGTCGAGGTGGTGGCGATCAACGACCTGGGCCCCGTCAGCACCAACGCCCATCTGCTGAAGTACGACAGCGTCCACGGCCGTTTCCCCGGCACGGTGACGTCGGGCGAGGACTGGATCGACGTCGGCCTGGGCAAGATCAAGGTCACGGCCGAGCGCGATCCGGCCAACCTGCCGCACAAGGATCTGAACGTGGACATCGCGTTCGAGTGCACCGGCATCTTCACCGCCCGCGACAAGGCCGAGGCGCACCTCAAGGCGGGCGCCAAGCGCGTGCTGATCTCCGCCCCCGGCGAGAACGCCGACAAGACGATCGTCTTCAAGGTCAACCACGAGACCCTGACCAAGGACGACATCATCGTCTCGAACGGCAGCTGCACCACCAACGCCCTGGCCCCGGTGGCCAAGGTGCTGCACGACCTGTTCGGGATCGAGCGCGGCTACATGACCACGATCCACGCCTACACCGGCGACCAGCCGACGCTGGATACGATGCACAAGGATCTCTACCGCGCCCGCGCGGCCGGCCTGTCGATGATCCCGACCTCCACCGGCGCGGCCAAGGCCCTGGGCCTCGTCCTGCCGGAGCTGAAGGGCAAGCTGGACGGCTCGTCCATCCGGGTCCCGACGCCGAACGTCTCGGTCGTGGACCTGAAGGTCGTCGCCGGCCGCGAGGTGACCGCCGAAGAGATCAACAAGGCGCTTCAGGCCGCCGCCGACGGCCCAATGAAGGGCGTCCTGGCGACCACCATGGACCCGGTCGTGTCGATGGACCTGAACCACATCGCCGCCAGCTCCACCGCCGCCCTGCCCCAGACCCAGGTCGTCGACGGCAAGCTCGCCCGCGTGCTCAGCTGGTACGACAACGAATGGGGCTTCGCGACGCGTATGAGCGACACCGCGCTGGAGATGGCGAAGTTCCTGTGATCGGGTTCCGGGACGTGCTGATGAGAGCCTCCGGCGTGTCGCTCTTCACGGCCGTCGCGGTAGCCGCGTCGGGTCTCGGCTCTTGTCAGGCTCAGGACCACCCACGCCCGAAAGATTCGGCCGGCTTCGAGGACCTTAGAGGTTCAGCGCCGGTTCGGTTTCAGGGCCGCTTATGGTTTGGCGGGGGAAACGTGTGGGGCGTCCTGGAACCGGTCGAGCGGGACGGCAACGTCGCGGTGCAAACCGCATTTTCGGCAACCATGTTCGAGTTGACGTGGCACAACGAACCCGTCGCCGCCGTCACCAACACCATCGAAATCGACTGCAAGGCACAGAAGTATCGACGAGTGGATGAAATCTGGCTGTCGTCCGATGGCGCGCCGTTAACACGCCGGGAAACCGTCAACCCACAATGGGTAGACGCTCGGGGCTCTGCCGAGGCTCAGTGGGCTTGCGGTGACCAAACTGTTCAAACCACCGGCCTGCTCTTTTCCAGCGTGGCGGAGTTTGTAAGCCTTTACGATGCTGAAGCCGCGAGCCTGAATCTCAGGCCGCGGGTGTCAGGTCCGACCATTGTTCCACGGGCTGATTGAAGTCAGGACCGGACGGCGCGTTTCCTTCTCAATACCTGAGCAATCCATGACCTTCCGCACCCTCGACGACGCCTCCGACCTCGCCGGCAAGACCGCGCTGGTGCGCGTGGACTTCAACGTGCCGATGGAGGGGGGCAAGGTCGCCGACGACACGCGACTGCGCGCGGCCCTGCCGACGATCCAGCGGCTGCGGGACGCGGGGGCCAAGGTGGCGCTGCTGGCGCATTTCGACCGGCCCAAGGGCAAGGTCGTGCCGGAGATGAGCCTGAGGCCCGTCGTGCAGCCGCTGTCGGACCTGCTGGGCGCGCCGGTGCGGTTCGCGGATGACTGCGTCGGCGAGGCGGCCAGGGCGGCGGTCGCCGAGCTGGACGCGGGCGGGGTCATCCTGCTCGAAAACGTCCGCTTCCACGCGGGCGAGGAGAAGCACGACCCGGCCTTCGCGCAGCAACTGGCCGAGGTGGGCGACCTTTACGTCAACGACGCCTTCTCCGCCGCGCACCGGGCGCACGCCTCGACGGAGGGTCTGGCCCGCCTGCTGCCCGCCTATGCGGGCGAGAGCATGCGTCGGGAGCTCGAGGCGCTGGACGCGGCGCTGGGCAATCCGGTCAAGCCGGTCATCGGCATCGTCGGCGGGGCCAAGGTCTCGACCAAGCTGGACCTGCTGAAGAACCTGGTCGGCAAGCTGGACCGCCTCGCCATCGGCGGCGGCATGGCCAACACCTTCCTGTTCGCGCAAGGGATCGACGTGGGCGGCTCGCTGGCCGAGCGCGACATGGCCGACACCGCGCGCGAAATCCTGGCCGAGGCCGAGGCGAAGGGCTGCGAGATCCTGCTGCCCGTCGATCTGGTGGTCGCCACCGAGGTGAAGCCGGGCGCCGAGGCCCGCACGGTCAAGGCTGGCGAAGCCCTGTCGGACGACGACAAGATCCTGGACGCCGGCGCCGCCTCGGTGGCCCGCCTGACCGCCGCGATCGCCGCGTCGAAGACCCTGATCTGGAACGGCCCGCTGGGCGTGTTCGAGGTGCCGCCGTTCGACGCGGCGACCGTGGCGACAGCGAAGCTCGTGGCCGAGCGCGCCAGGTCCGGCGCCCTGACCGCCGTCGGCGGCGGCGGCGACACCGTCGCGGCGCTGAATCACGCGGGCGTGGCGGACGACATGACCTTCGTCTCCACCGCCGGCGGCGCCTTCCTGGAATGGATGGAAGGCAAGGCGCTTCCGGGGGTCGAGGCCCTGCGGGCCTGAGGCCACACGGGGGGCCGGACGTCGCTTCGGCCTGTTACATTGCGTGACTTCGGCGGCGACCGGCGCTAAACCGCGCGCAAACAAAATCGTCCAGGAGACCGCCCGCGATGGCCCGCATCACCCTGCGCCAGCTGCTCGATCACGCCGCCGAGAACGACTACGGCCTGCCCGCCTACAACATCAACAACATGGAGCAGGGCCTGGCCATCATGGAGGCGGCCGAGGCCGTCAATGCGCCGGTGATCATCCAGGCGTCGCGCGGGGCCCGCAGCTATGCCAACGACGTGGTGCTGGCGCGCCTGATCGACGCGCTGACGGAGCTGTATCCGCACATCCCGGTCTGCATGCACCAGGACCACGGCAACGGCCCCGCGACCTGCGCCACCGCGATCCAGTACGGCTTCACCTCGGTGATGATGGACGGCTCGCTGGAAGAGGACGCCAAGACCCCCGCCAGCTATGAGTACAACGTCGACGTCACCCGCCGCGTCGTCGAGATGGCCCACAGCTGCGGCGTCTCGGTCGAGGGCGAGCTGGGCGTGCTGGGCTCGCTGGAGACCGGCATGGGCGAGGCCGAGGACGGCCACGGCTTCGAGGGCAAGCTGGATCACTCCGCCCTGCTGACCGACCCGGATCAGGCGGTCGACTTCGTGCGCGAGACCAAGGTCGACGCTCTGGCCATCGCCATGGGCACCAGCCACGGCGCCTACAAATTCAGCCGCAAGCCCGACGGGGCGGTGCTGGCCATGAACGTGATCGAGGAGATCCACCGCCGCCTGCCCGACACGCACCTGGTCATGCACGGCAGCTCTTCGGTGCCGCAGGATCTGCAGGACGTCATCAACCAATACGGCGGCCAGATGCCCCAGACCTGGGGCGTGCCGGTCGAGGAAATCCAGCGCGGCATCAAGCACGGCGTGCGCAAGATCAACATCGACACCGACAACCGCATGGCCATGACCGGCGCCATCCGGAAGATCCTGGCCGAGAAGCCCGGCGAGTTCGACCCGCGCGCCTATCTGAAGCCGGCCAAGGAGGCCATGCGGAAGCTGTGCCAGGAGCGCTTCCAGCAGTTCGGCTGCGAAGGCATGGCTTCGAAGATCAAGCCGCTGTCGACCGCACAGATGGCCAAGCGCTACGCCGCCGGCGAACTGGACCCGCACTTCGGCAAGGCGTCGCAAGCGGCGGCCTGAGCCGCCGCCGGGTCAGTCGCGCAGCAGCTCGTTGACGGCGGTCTTGGCGCGGGTCTGGGCGTCGACGCGCTTGACGATGACGGCGCAGTACAGGCTCGGACCGCCGTTCGGGTCGGGCAGCGCGCCCGGCACCACGACCGAGTACGCCGGCACCTCTCCGCGGAAGATCTCGCCCGTCGCGCGGTCGACGATCTTGGTCGTGGCCGAGATGTAGACGCCCATGGCGAGCACGGCGCCCTGACGCACGATCACGCCCTCGACCACCTCGGAGCGGGCGCCGATGAAGCAGTCGTCCTCGATGATGGTGGGATTGGCCTGAAGCGGCTCCAGCACGCCGCCGATGCCGACGCCGCCCGACAGATGCACGTTCTTGCCGATCTGGGCGCAGGACCCGACCGTGGCCCAGGCGTCGACCATGGAGCCGTCGTCGACGTAGCCGCCGATGTTCACGAAGCTGGGCATCAGGACGACGTTCCTGCCGATGAAGGCCCCCTTGCGGACCACGGCGCCCGGCACGGCGCGGAAGCCGGCCTGCTGGAACTCCGTCGGGGTCATGTCGCCGAACTTGTTGGGCACCTTGTCCCAGAAGGGACCGATGCCGGGCGCGCCGCTGTTGGGCCCGCGGTCGCCGGCGCGCATCAGCGTGTTGTCGTTCAGGCGGAAGGACAGCAGCACGGCCTTTTTCAGCCACTGGTGCGTGGTCCAGGTCCCGTCGGCGGCGCGTGAGGCGACGCGGGCGCGGCCGGAATCCAGCATCTCCAGCGCCTGCTCCACCGCGTCGCGCACCTCGCCGTGGGTGGCGGCCGAGACGTTGGCCCGGTCCTCCCAGGCGGCTTCGATCACGGTTTCCAGGTGGTCGGTCATGCGGCGTCCCTGAGGGCAAAGGGTCGGAGGAAGTCGGTCAGATCGTCGGCGCGGTGATCGACCCAGTCGCCGATCTCATGGCCATGCCCGTCGCCGATCAGCACGGTGGCCATGCCCAGCGCCTTGGCCGGGATCAGGTTCTTCGGCGTGTCCTCGAAGAAGACCGCGGCGTGCGGGTCGATCCCGAAGCGGTCGAGGAAGCGGCGGAAGGTGGCGGGCGCGGGCTTGGGGACCAGGTCCATGTCCTCGATGCACCAGACGCCGTCGAAGCGGCCGGTGACGCCGATCCGGGCCAGCACGCGGTCGGCATGCATGCGCGCGCCGTTGGTCAGCACGAACTTGCGGCCCGGCAGTCGGTCCAGCAGGTCGGCCAGTTCGGGATTGGGCTCCAGCGAGTCCAGCGGCACGTCGTGGACATCGTGCAGAAAGGCGTCCGGATCCACGGCATAGTTGGCCATCAGCCCCGCCAGCGTGGTGCCGTAGTCGTCAAGGAACTGCCGCTGCAGCGCCCGCGCCTCGTCCGCCGGCAGGCCGACGGCGGCCATCATGAAGGCGTTGATCCGCTCCTGCACCAGCCGCATCACGCCCTGCGCGCGCGGATACAGGCAGTCGTCCATGTCGAAGATCCACGACGTGACGTGCCGCAGGTCGCTCATCCCGCCTTCACCAGGGTGCCGGCGCCGGTTTCGGTGAACAGTTCGACCAGCATGGCGTGCGGGCGGCGGCCGTCGAGGATGACCACGGCCTCGACCCCCGCGCGCACCGCGGCCATGGCGGTCTGCAGCTTCGGGATCATGCCGCCGGTGGCGACGCCGTCCTCGATCAGCCGGGACGCCTCGCCCAGCGTCATCTGGCGGATGATCTGGCCGTCCGCGCCCTTCACGCCCGGCACGTCGGTCAGAAGCAGCATGCGCTTGGCCTTGAGTTCACCGGCCAGGGCTCCCGCTACGGTGTCGGCGTTGACGTTGAAGGTCTGGCCGTCCGCGGCGACCCCGATCGGCGCCACCACCGGCACCCAGTCTGCGTCGGATTCCAGCAGGCGGGTCAGCAGCTTGGCGTCCACCTTCGTCGGTTCGCCGACGAAGCCCAGATCGACCTCATGCTCGATCATGCTGTCCGGATCGCGCTTGGTGCGGCGGGTCTTCTCGACCGTCAGCAGGCCCGCGTCCTTGCCGGACAGGCCGATGCCGCGCACGTCGGCCTCCTTGCCCGCCACGGTGATCCAGTGGGCGATCTCCTTGTTCACCGCCCCGGACAGGACCATTTCGGCGACCGCCATGGTGTCCGCGTCGGTCACGCGCAGGCCGTCGACGAAGGCCGACTTCACCCCCGCCTTGTCCAGCATGGCACTGATCTGCGGTCCGCCGCCGTGGACGACGACGGGGTTCACGCCCATCAGCTTCAGCAGGACCACGTCGGCGGCGAACTGTTTCGCCACCGCGCTGTCGCCCATGGCGTGGCCGCCGTATTTGATGACCACGGTCTCGCGGTCGTAGACCTGGATATAGGGCAGCGCCTCGGCCAGCGTCCTGGCCGTCGCCCAACCCCGCTCCTCGGACTGGCGTTCGTTCTCGTCCATGGCGCGCCCATAGCCGAGGCAGGCGGGCTTAGGAAGGCGCGGCGCGCAACGGTCGCGCTTGTGGTTCCCCCGATGTGAGATACGGTGATCATCAGTCGCAATCCGATCGGGTGGGTTCCCATGTTCGACGCCTTTTCTTCGGCCCGCGAGGCCACAGTCCGCAGTGGTCCCTTCGTCGAAGGCGGCAGGACCTATGATCCCTATTTCGGGGCGATCTCCAGCTATGGCCTGTGCGCCGGCTGCGGCCGTTTCCACGGGGTCGCGGAAGCGGCGGAGGGCGGATCGCAAGGAGCCATCATCAACGCCGACGATCGCGGGGGAACGGCGTCGAACGGCAAGCCTTCGCTGCTGCCCGGAGACGCTGGCGCGCAGATCACACGTTCGAACCTGACCTGGGCTTCGGGCATAGGCCAGCCGGCGACCGTCACCTTTGCCTTCCGCGGCGCGGCGCCGACGACGATGCCGTCGGACACGAGCGGCTTCTCGACCTTCAACGCGACGCAGATCGCGGCGACGCTCGCAGCGCTGCAATCGTGGTCGGACGTGGCCAACATCACCTTCAGCCGCGTGCAAGACTCGGGCAGCGAGTACTCGGCCTCCAACAACGCGACCATCCTGTTCGGCAACTACGCCAGCGGCGCTTCCGGAGCCGCCGCCTTCGCCTACCTGCCCGGATCGGCCGGTTCGACCACGGCCCCGCTCGCGGGCTCCGTCCAGGGCGACGTCTGGGTCAACAGCAGCCTAGGCTATAACGCCACGCCCGTGGCTCTCCAGTATGGCCTACAGGTCCTGACGCACGAGATCGGCCACGCCATCGGCCTGAGCCACCCGGGCGCCTATAACGCCGGGGCCGGCGTCAGCATCACCTACGCCGCCCACGCCGAATATTTCGAGGACAGCCGCCAGTACTCGCTGATGAGCTATTTCTCGGAGCGGGAGACGGGGGCCGACTACCGCGCCGCGGGCAGCCAGTTCTATTCCGCCGTTCCGCTCCTCGACGACATCGCCGCGGCTCAGCGCCTGTACGGCGCCAACATGACGACCCGGACCGGCGACACGACCTACGGCTTCAACTCGAACGCCGACCGGAGCTGGTTCAACGCGACGTCGAGCGCCAGCGTCCTGATCTTCGCGGTCTGGGACGCGGGCGGCACCGACACCTTCGACTTCTCCGGGTACACCCAGGATCAGGTCATCGACCTGCGCCAAGGGTCTTTCTCCAGCGTCGGGGCCATGATCGGCAACGTCGCCATCGCCATGGGCGCGGTGATCGAGAACGCCATCGGCGGCTCGGGCAACGACCAGTTCCGCGGCAACTCGGCCAACAACCGGATCACCGGCAACGGCGGCAACGACGTCATCGACGGCGGCCTGGGCTCCGACACCGTCGTGTTCGCGGGTAACCGCAGCCAGTACACCATCACCTGGAACGGCCAGATAGGCACGGTGGTGGGCCCGGACGGCACCGACACCATCACCAACGTCGAATTCCTGCAGTTCGCCGACCAGACCATCGCGGCGGCGGCGACCGGCGGTCTGACGGTGGCCGGCGATCCGACCGACGACACGATGAACGGCACGGAGTTCGCCGATAACCTCGGCGGTCTGGCCGGAAACGACACGATCAACGGCCTGGGCGGCGACGACCTGCTGAACGGCGGCTCTGGCGCCGACACCCTGAACGGCGGCGACGGGAACGACGTCCTCGTGGGCGGACTGGGCAACGACGCGCTCAACGGCGGCGCCGGCGTCGATACGGCCGACTATCGCACCGCGACGGGCGGCGTGACGGTCGACCTGGCGGCGGGAACGGCCACCGGGGCAGCCGGCTCAGATACGCTGACGGGCATCGAGGACATCCAGGGCAGCACGTTCAACGATGTCCTGACCGGCGACGGCAACGCCAACACCCTGCGCGGCAACGGCGGCATCGACACGCTGAACGGGGGCGGCGGGAACGACTCCCTCTACGCTGGAGCGCCGGCGGAATCCGCAGCCGACGACGTGATCAAGGCCCAGACGACTTCCAACAGCACATTCTTTTCCGCCGTGAACCTGAACGGTGCG
This sequence comes from Caulobacteraceae bacterium, assembly GCA_019748055.1. Taxonomy (GTDB): domain Bacteria; phylum Pseudomonadota; class Alphaproteobacteria; order Caulobacterales; family Caulobacteraceae; genus Brevundimonas. The sequence continues at coordinate 15,410 of JAIEQC010000029.1, forward strand.
TTCGATCTGCAGAGCAACTCTGATATCCGCAACGCCACGACGGTGCCGCATGCGACGGTAGTGGCCACGTCGCACGGGGCGGAAGAGTTCTACGCCTTCACCGTGACCGCGGGCGACGTCATCGTCTTGGACGTCGACGGGGCCGGCTTCGACACGGTCCTGCGCCTCTACGGCCCGAACCAGGCGGTCCTGGCGACGAACGACGACGCCGAGGGCGCCGACGTCGACGGCGGGGCTTCCACGGACTCGGCCATAACCTTCACGGCCACCGAATCCGGCACTTTCTACTTCTCGGTGTCGAGGTGGGTGTCGGGCAGCGGCGCGACCCTGGTGACCGGAGCTCCGGCCGCCGGCGCCACCTACACCGTTCACGTCTCGGTCCCCAGCCAGACGCCGGTTCCGATCACCCTGCGCGGATCGACGCTCAACGGCGACGACGGCAACGACACTCTGGTCGGAGGGACCGGCGCCGACACGCTCAACGGCGGCACGGGCGACGACACCCTGATCGGCGGCGGCGGGTCCGACTCCTTCGTCGGCGGGACCGGCATCGACACCGTCGACGCCTCCGGAGCCGGAATCGTGGTCGCCGATCTGGCGGCCGGCACTCTGAGCATCGGGGGCGTCGCCTCGACGGTCTCCAGCATCGAGGCGATCATCGGCGGCTCCGCCGGCGACACCATGAGCGGAGACGCCAACGCCAACACCCTATTCGGCGGCACGGGCAACGACGTGCTGACGGGGCGCGGCGGCTCTGACTCCGTCAACGGCGGGGACGGATACGACGTCTCGGGCTACGCCGGCGCGCGCAAAAACTACGGCACGGTCAACTCGACCACCGTCGTCGGCGGGCGCGAGGGCGGGACGGACACGCTGACGGCCATAGAGGCGGCGGCGTTCGTCGACGGTCTCGTGACCTTCAACGCAGACAGCCAGGCGGCGCAGCTTATGCGGCTGTACTCCGTCGCCTTCGACCGCGAGCCGGACGCCTTGGGCTTCCACATTCAGCTGGACGCGCTCGAGGGCGGCGTGTCGACCCTGACCATGGCCCAGCGCTTCCTGGCCTCGGACGAGTTCGTCAGCCGGTTCGGCACGCTGAACGACGTCCAGTACATCCAGCGGCTCTATGCCAACGCGCTGAACCGGTCGCCCTCCAACAACGAGATCAACGACTGGTTGGCCTACCTCGGGGCCGGCAACACGCGCGCCCAGCTGATGCTGGTGTTCGCGGAATCGACCGAGCACCGGGCCCTGACGTGGTCCACCCTGTCGAACGGGCTGTGGGTGGGCGACTCCGTCACCGAGAGCCTGGCGCGGCTTTACGACACCGTGTTCAACCGCCTGCCGGACGAGGACGGGCTGATCACCTGGCGCGCCTCTCTGGCGTCGGGCACGACGCTGCTGTCGGTCGCCACCAGCTTCCTGGCTTCGGCCGAGGGGCAGGCGATGTACGGCGGCCTGTCGAACACGGACTTCGTCACCAAGCTGTACCAGACCGCGCTGAACCGGGCGCCGGACCCGGGCGGCCTGGCCGCCTATGTGGCCGGTCTGAATGCGGCGACGATCACGCGTCAGCAGATGCTGGTGGAGTTCTCGGAGTCCGCCGAGCATCGGGCCATCACCCTGCCGACCTACGTCGGCGGCATTCCGACCCAGGTGGTCGGCGCGCCGCCCGCCGTGGCCGACGTTCCGGTCAAGACGTTCGACGAGGACTTCGACGGCCCGCAGATCCAGCCGGGTCTGGAGGTCAAGGATCGCGGCGACGATGGGGGCCCGCAGGTGCTGCCCGCCCTGACCGACGCCGAAACCAGGGACGCAGGTCCGCAGACTGTGCCGTCCGATCCCGAGGCCGGAACGTCGAAGGATGCGGGTCCGCAGATCCTGCCCTGGCTCGTCGACGCCCCCGTGGACACCAAGGACGCCGACGTCGCCCAGATCCTGCCGGGCCTGTCGGACGACGACTTCCTGGCCGTGCCGGACGCCCGCGACTACGCCGGCCGGACGGCTAAACTGGGCGAGGTCGCGCCGCAGGTGCTGCCGACCCTGGCCGACGACGACTTCCTGCCGCTCGAACTGAAGGACGGCGGGGCCCAGGTCCTTCCGGTCGAACCGGGCCTGGACGTCGAGGCCCTGTTCCAGCCTTCGCAAGAAGATCTGGCGCTGGCCCAGGCGCTGGATGCCCTGACGCCGCCGGCGGCCAAGCCGCTGGGCTTCGAGGCCGAGGAGTTCTGGCACCAGCTGCCGGCCTCCGACGCCTTCCAGTAAGGCGCTGTTCAGTCGAACGACGCGACGGGCGGCTGGAGGTTCCAGCCGCCCGAAGCAATTCCGGCGGCGAAATCGGCGCGAGCGGACACGTCGTCGGCGGCGCAGACCATGAAGCCGATAACCCCTATTTCGGCGCGCTCTCCCTGACGTGCTGGGCGTCCGTCCGGCGTCGCAGTGAGTCGTATCCGCAGAGGTCGCCCGCGGCCGGGCCCCGTGCCCTCGACCACCACCCACCGCACCGCGTCCGCAAGGACATGGCCCTTCGTCAGAGTTTCTTCGTTCAGGCGGATCTGGAAGGCGCGACCTTCCGCCGGCGCACGGAGGCCGACGTGAAGACGCAGCGGCGTCCCTTCGGGCAGATCCACACGAAAGACCAGGTCGGCGGAACCCCGCGCCAGACAGCCCCACGGTTCCGGCGGGGCCCAGCCCGGGCCGTCGCGGAAGACTTCGTCCGATCGGTCGCCGAGGCCGACGCCCAGCGCCGTCGACCGTGAGAGGCGATGCAGCCTGCCGGTCACGACCGGGGGCCAGGCATCAAGGGCCTGCCGGGGTTCGCCCCAGTGATCGATCGCGTTCAGGACGTCGGCGCCGACGGCGCGCCAGGGACGCGGCCGGAACCGCTCCCTGATGTTCTTCTCCAGCGTCCCGCGCCAGACGTCGTCGAAGCTGAGGCGCTCCATGCCTTCGACGAGAGCCCTGACGTCGCCGGGGCGGTAGTAGACGGCGAGATCGCCGCCCGCCTCGGGAATCGACGAGCTGTCGGACGCCAGCACCGCTTTTCCGCGGCTGAGCGCCTCCGTCACGGGAAGACCCCATCCCTCGTAAAGGCTGGGATAGAGGGTGAAGAGGCAGTGGCGGTAGAGCGCGTCCAGCTCCGCGTCGGAAATCCCCGACAGCATTCGGACGTGTCGGGCAAGCTGCGGGTCTGAGGCCAACCTCTTGAAGACCGCATCGTTCAGCCAGCCGCGACCGCCGACGCACACGAGCCTGGGCGTTCGCTCCGGCCCTTGCGTGCGGAGCATCCGCTGAAGCGCGCTGAGAACCTCAATGTGGTTCTTGCGGGACTCGATGGTGGAGACGAACAGCATATAGCCGCCGGGGGAGAGGCCGTGCGCCTCCAGCACGGTCTCTCCGCCGAGCCTGGACTGCGGATTGCGGAACTCCGCGTCCAGCCGCACGACGCGAATGCGATCCGCCGGCACCGACCGCCCCAGGCGCTCGGCCACCGACAGCAGGTCCGCGCGCGACGCCTCGGAATTGGTGAGGAAGGCGTCGGCATGATCGAACACGCCTATCGCCCAGCTGACGAAGTCCCGCACGAGCGGCGCCACGCAATGCTCGGGCGTCATGATCGGGATCATGTCGTGGACGAAGGGCGCGTAGCGGACGCCGAAGAGCCGCTTGGCCTCGCGGACCCTTAGAAAATAGTTCTGCAGCCACCAGGACGTGCCGAGGTTGATGAGCCATGCGCCCTCGGGAAACTTCAGTGCCGGGGCGAGCGTCAGCTCGGTGCGCAAGGCGTCCAGCCGCATCCGCCAACCCGGCTCAGTCAGGTCGCCGCCCGCGAGGGCCGCCTCGGCGAGGTCGAGGAAGAGATCCGGCGGAACCTCGATCCAGCCGTCCCGGGCTTCGTGAAAGGCGCACACGCGCGTCCGAGGCTGGGCCTCGGGATCCGTCAGGAGCGCCGACAGAACCTCGATCTGGACCCGCTGAATGCCCGTCGGCAGGCGCGAGTGGGCAAAGTATCCGAGGAGGTCCGACACGTCGAAGACGGCGTGGGGCCCCGAAGAGACGGGCGGCGACAGCGCCGGCAGCGCTTCAAGCCCCGCACGGACGGCTTCGACGGCGTCCTGCGGCGCCGCGTCGGACAAGGAGTCCAGGGCATCACGGAAGATGCGGGACAGCGTCGCGGCGTCGGTCGAGAGGAGGCGGGTCCGGAGCGAAGGCGGCCGCAGCGCCCGCGCCGCCTCACGGCGCAGGTCGTCCGACAGCTCCGCGCCCCGCTCCAGCGCCGCGCGAAGACCCGCGACCGCATCCGGCATCGCCCGATCCCGCGAGACCGCTTCGGCATATGCCTCGGCCGCCTCGTCGATCCGGTTCAGAACCGTCATGAGGTGCCCCAACTGCATCCAGGTGTCGGCCACTCCCGGCCTCAGGGCCAGGGCTCGGCGGTAAGCCTGTTCCGCATCCGCCGGACGGCCGGACTCCTTCAGCGCGTGGCCATGCTGCACGTGGATATCGTCTCGGTCGGGGTCGTGTTCCAGGACCTCGGCATAGAGGCGCGCGGCCCGCTTCCAGTCGCGGGCGTCGCGGGCCGCGTCGGCGGCGGCGATGCGGTCGACCGGCCTTCCGCTCACGCCGCCCTCAGCCAAGCATAGACCTCGAGCGCCTCTCCGACTTCCTCGAAAATGCGGCCCTGGCCGTTCTCGATGACCAGGGCGCGATCGCAGTGATCCCGGATCAGACGTTCGTCATGCGAAGCCATGATGAAGGCGCGGTCGGCCCGGCGGTCGAAAAGCTCGATACGGCATTTTTCCTGAAAGCGGGCGTCGCCGACGGCGACGACTTCGTCGATGAGGTAGCAGTCGAACTCCACGGCCAAGGAGAGGCCGAAGGCCAGACGCGCCCGCATGCCGTCAGACCACTGCTTGACCGGCCGTTTCAGAGCGTCCGCGCCCAATTCGGCGAAGTCCTCGACCCGCTCGAGGGTCGATTCGAACGGCCGCTCGTAAAGCCGAGACAGGAAGCGGATGTTGTCCAGGCCGGACAGGCTGCCCTGAAAGCCGCCGCCGAAGCCGATCGGCCAGGACGGCGTCATGCGCCAGTCCACCGTCCCGCGCGTCGGCGTCCAGGCCCCGCCGAGGATGCGGATCAGCGTCGACTTGCCCTGACCGTTGCGTCCCAGCACCGCCAGTCTTCCGCGACGGTCCAGGTCGAAGTCCAGGTCGGCGAAGACGGCCCGCGGCGAGCGGGGCCAGGCCTTGGTCAGGCCGCTCACCGACAGTCCGGGCGACGCGGGGACCGATCTCATGCCGCCTGCCTGTGCTCACGAAGACCGAGCACCACCAGGCGTCCGACGCCCCAGATCAGCAGGGTCGAGAACAGCACGATCAGAATCGAACGCCACCGGCGCGGCCTGGTGGCCTCGTCCGCCGCCAGAGGACCGGCGACGCGCTCAAGGTAGAGAGATTGTCGCCGCGCCTCCTGACGCGCCTCGATCAGGGCCGTGGTCGCCTCGGCCAACTGCCGGTCCGCGAACTGGCGTTCCAGCACCAGATCCTCATAGGCGGAAACCTGGGGCGCGAGACTGTCGGCGGCGCCGGCGATGCGGGCCCGCTCGGCGGCGATCTGGCGCTCCAGCGCCCGGATGCGACCGTCCAGACTGGGCAGCTGCGGGCTCTGCGGCGCTTCGGCGGCCAGCTGGGCCCGGTCGGCGCGCAGGGTGGCCAGTTGGGTCGTCAGGGCCACGATGACCTGACCTCCCGCCTCGGCGGCGCCCTGGGGGTCGATGAAGCGCTGGCGATTGCGGAATCCGGTCAGGCGCGACGACGCCAGCGCCAGCCGCGCCTCGGCCTCGTCCACCGCTCGCGTCGCTTCCGTCACGGCGTCCGCGGCGGCCCTTTCGTTCAATCGATTGACCAGTCGTTCGCCGCCCTGCAGCAGGCTCTCGGCGAGCTTGCGCGCATCCTCGGGCCGATAGGCCTCGACCCTCAGGACGCTGATTCCCGTGGTGGAATCGTAGCCGACGGTGACGAAGCGGCGGTAGGCCCGATGCAGTCCCTCGACGGTGCGTCCTTCGCCCGGCCGGGGCCAGCGCGAGATCGGGTCGGCTCCGGCCGCGCCCAGCACGGCCTCCAGCCGCGCCCCCTGCCGCAACTCCACCACGGCGTCCCGCGACCGCATCCAGTCATGGACCGCGAAGGCGTCGGTCTGGGCCGGAGCCAATCCCGCGCCCTGAAGGGCCATGCCGACCGACGTCGGCGGCGGGCGGGTTCCGGCACGGACGATGAACCGCGCCTCCGAGACGTACCGCGGCGAGGCGATCAGCAGAAAGTAAACGGTCGCCACCAAGGTCGGCAGGACCACGATCAGCAGAAAGCCCCAGGGCAGCGGACGATCCGAGAGCGGCAGGCGGGATCGTCGACGCGCGGCCTCCATCCCTGAGAACAGGCCGACGACGGGGCTGGGGCGTTCAGCATCGCTCATGGGCCGCGCCCTACTCCGTCTCGAGGCGGTCCCGGGCGCCGGCCGTCAGGGCCAGTCCGAGAAGGATCAGAACCCCGCTCCACGCCGAGGCATAGACGGGATTCCAGTGGGTTTCCACGAATTCGCCGAAGACCCCGGCACGCAGCATTTCGACGGCATGCGGAAGCGGGATCAGGAGCACCGCGTCGCGCACGGCGGGCGGCAGCCACGAGACCATGAAGAAGGCGCCCGACAGGGGGATCATGGCGTAGGTCAGCAGCGGCACGATCCGCTCCATGACCGCATACCGCTGGGCCAGGCCGGCGAAGATCAGCGCGAGGCCGAAACCCATCAGTCCGAGCAGAGTCCAGCCGCCGTACATCAGGGCCCAGTCGCCCGGCGGGCCCACCTGACCCAGCGCCGCCAGCAGGACGTAGACCAAGGCGAAGGCGGCCGTCGCGCCCAGGAACTCCAGAAGATTGCGGGCCAGATAGAGATGCAGCACCGCCACGCCGCGGTGCATCAACAGGCCCTGATTGGCCGACAGGGCGTTCAGGCTCCAGCCGATCTGATGGCGCAGCAGCAGCAGGGCCATGTATCCGGTCATGACCATGGGACCCAGCCGGACGCCGTGTTCGTATTCCGGCCGGATCAGGGCCCAGAGGCCCAATACGCCCAGACAGAACAGCAGGGGCTCGCCCACCAGCCACAGAAACCCCAGCCCGTCCCGTCCGAACCGGGTGATGAGTTCGCGCATCATCAGGGCGCCGACCACGCGGGAATGGCTCTTAAGGGCGCGAACGGAACTCACGATCCGACGATGCGGGCCCCGCGCGCCGCACGCAAGCCGTCGTTGACGCCGGGACGCGGCTCCGGCACCTCAGAGGACATGAGCGGCGGCACGATCGCGATCATCCCCGCCCGCGCGGGCTCGACCCGGCTTCCCGGCAAGAACGTGCGCCCGATGGCGGGGCGCCCGATGGTCGCCTGGACGCTGGACGCGGCGCTGAACGCGCGCTCTCTGGACCGGATCGTGGTCTCGACGGACGACCCGGCGGTCATGGACGTGGCCTCCGCCATGGGCCTGGCTCCGCCATTCCGCCGCCCGCCGCATCTGAGCGGTTCCGAGACCTCGGTCATCGACGTGATCGCCCATGCGCTGACGGAAGTGGGCGGCCGGTGGGACCACGTCGTCCTGTTGCAGCCGACCTCGCCGTTGAGGATGGCCCAGGACGTCGACGACGCCGTGGCCGCCTGCCGCGCCGCCGGAGCACCCGCGCTCATTTCGGTGTCGCCGCTGCCCAAACCCGCGGCCTTCTATGGACGTCGGACCCATGAGGGATCGTTGAGCGCGGCGGAGGACGTCCAGACCCTGCGCGTGATCAATGGGGCCGTCTATGTGGGCCGCCCCGATGATGTCCTCACGGCGCGAACCTTCCGCATCGACGGCTGCCTGGCCTGGGACATGCCCGAAGATCGCGCGTGGGACGTCGATACGGCCGAGGAATTCGCCGCTTGCGAGAGCCTTCTGCTCCGCAGAGGCTAGAGCGTGGCCGTGGAACCACGCTTCACGCCCGAAACCCAAGCGCCGCCGTTCTGGCTCGACCTGCATCGCGCACGCTGGTATGCAACCCGCGAGGCGGCGCGTCCGCCGCACAATCGTGAACAGGGCTGAGGGAATTCCGATGCGTCTCAAGGGTATTTATCTGGCGTCCGGCGCCGCTGCCGCCATGGCGCTCTCCGCTGGTGCGGCGAGTGCGGATCCGCTGGGCTGGTACGGCGCGATCGACGCCGGCATGCACAAGGCCGAGGCCTCG
>JAIEQC010000052.1 GCA_019748055.1 Caulobacteraceae bacterium
CAGTGGATCGAGGTGTCCTCGTCCAGGGTGTTCGTTACGGACAGCCGCGCCGTCTGGCCTTCGCGCAACCGGATCAGCGGCGCGGGCAGGGTCCCGTTCACGGTGATCGCATGGCCTGTCCGGCCGCCGACGGTGAAGGGCGAGTGGCCGACGCTCAGCCGCACGTCGGGTCCCTCGAGCGTCGGCAGGTCGGCGCGCAGGCCCGGAGACCCGCTCTGCGCCCAGACGGGCAGCAGGCCCTGCGCTGCCCAGGCTGTCGCTGCGCCGCCCAGTCCCTTCAGAAGTCCGCGACGATTTCTTTCGATCATGGGGTAAGTCTCGATTCCATGGGCGCAGACTTGCACTGCGTACATTGGTACAGAGTCAACGACATGGCCTGCGACCGACTGTCCCCTCACCCTTACATCCGTTCGGAGCCGCTGATGACCCGTCTGATCCTCGCTGCCTTCCTCGGCCTCATCCCGGCGCCGGTCGCGGCTCAGGACGCGACGCTTTCCCCGTCGGCCGTGCAGTCGGCCGATCCGGCCGCGGCCTCCGCCGTGGCCGTCGTCGAGGGTTTCCATGCCGCCTTGAAATCAGGCGACGGCGACGCCGCTCTGGCCTTCCTGGCCGACGACGTCGTCGTTCTGGAGGGCGGCGGCGCGGAGCGGTCGCGCGACGAATACGCTCACCACCACCTCCCCGCCGACATGACCTTCGCCGCGGCTACGACGGCGGAAGTCACTCGACGCGCCGCATGGGTGGAGGGCGACCTGGCCTGGGTGCTGACGGAAGGTCGGACGACCGGCGAGTTCAACGGCCGCGCGGTCAACAGCGTGTCGGCGGAAACCATGATCCTTCAGCGGGGACCCCATGGCTGGCGCATCCGCCATGTCCACTGGTCCTCGCGGACGCCGCGCTGAGCTTCACATGGAGGCGGGCGGCGTCTGGACGCCCATTGCCGCGACCAGCCCCAGCAGGGCGACGCCGGCGGCCAGTTCCAGACCGACGCTCAGCCGCAGGCTCTGGATAGCTTCTTCACTGTCGCGACTCTCGGCGAGTGCCCGCTCCAGCCTCGGCGTCAGGCTGTAGCGGTTCTGGGCCGCCAGCCAGACCATCAAGAGAAACAGCGCCAGCTTTGCGACCAGTAGCTGCCCCCAAGCGGAGCTCGTCAGAAGTCGAGAGCCGTCGGGGCCGACCAGGAAAGTCGCGTTCACCACGCCACTGAAGGCCAGCGCCGCCACAGCCACGGTTCCGATCATCCCGAAGCCCGCCAATGCGCGTGCCGCGGCCTGGCCGTCATTGGGGCCACGATGAAGAAGCAGGAGGGAAAACCCTGCCAGCGCTCCCACCCAGATCGCGGCAGCCAGGGCATGGACGACGTCCGCTGCAAGGTGAACCCAGCCGGCGGAGCCTTCGCTGGACGCCCCGTGCCCGCTCCAGGCGAAACTCGCCATGGCCCCGGCGAAAAGGGCGGCGGCCACCAGCACCGCAGAACGTCGACCGCCACCAAGCAGCAGGACCGTCGTTCCCAGCAAGGCCAGTCCCGCGCGGACGACGTGAGCAGTTCCCAGGCTCATGGACTGGATGACGTATCCAACCGCAGCCGCGTCCACAGCCCCCCAACCGCCGGCCATCATCGCCGTCTGGGCAAGGAGTCCGACCGCGGAGGCCACCGCCAGAACCAGCCCCGCGATCGTCGCCACTCGCCGCGCCGAAGGGTTCGAGACGGCTACTGAGGCGTAGGCCTGGAACAACGGCAGTCCGAGCGCAACGACGGCAGAGCCGAACTGCACCCACCGCAGGACGACGACGGTCAGATGGATCGGCACGTCAGCGGACAGTGAAGCTGTAAGTCCCGGTCATGCGATGCCCGTCGGCCGCCGCGATGGCCCAGCTCACTTGGTACATCCCGGTGGGGAGCGGGGCCGCGAACGTGCCGCCCAAGGTTTTGCCGTCCTGAGAAACCGTCTTGGTCAGTGCGACGGCACGGCCCCTCTGGTCTTCGACCTCGACTGTCGAAAAAGGAGCGGCGAAGCGGTCGCTGAAGGTCAAGGAGATGGTGCGGGGAGAGCTGACCGTGGCGCCGCTGGCCGGGGTGGCGGCGACAAGCCTGGCATGCGCGAACACGGGGGGAGCAGCGAGAACGGCCAGGGCGACGGCGGCCAGCGGGACGATACGACTTGAGATCACTTCGGCGGAATCCTTCGACTGAGGCAGCGCGGCGTTCTCCCGCGAGCCATCTTTCTCAACACCCTAACACAGATCGGAACGCGGCAGATTCCGCCAAGCGCCGCGGACTTGCGGCCACCCCAGAACGGCTCCCGATAATCGACGTTCTGGAGGTCCGCTAAGAGTCAGAGGCGGATGCACTGGATTTAGTTTCCAGCGCCGGCCTAGGAGCGGACCTGCGGAAAGGCAGCTAAGAGTCAAAAGCGGACGAGGACCATCCCACTCCATACCCACGGCGCACCCACGGGAGGGCGGCTCTCAGCCCACCGCGTCGGCGGGCTCGGTCCAGAGTGGTGTTGGAAAGGTGGTGCCGCTTGCGTGACTCGAACACGCGACCCCCTCATTACGAATGAGGTGCTCTACCGGCTGAGCTAAAGCGGCCCGGAGGCGGCGCTTTACACGGCGGGCGGGGGCTTGCCAAGCGGGGCCAGGAGATGGGCCTCGTCAGGGTGAGCCGCGATGTGGATCGTCGCGAAGGGCAGGCCGCTCAGGGGGCGGGCGGCGGCGGCGGACAAGGCGAGGGCCAGTCGTCCCCGCGCGGCTTCGGCGGACAGGGTTTCGGCGATCAGGCGCGCGGCGCGGGGCGATTGGATCAGCAGGGCATCAAAGTCCGGTCGGGGCGGCGGGGTCGTGGGCCGGGTCTCGTAGACCGGCAGGGAGCGCACGGGAACGCGGCCGGACAGGGCGGCCTCGAGGTCGAAGGCGATGTCGGCGCCCCGGGGCCACAGAACGGGGGCGGAGGCGGCTTGGGCGATCAGGTCTGCGAGGGCCGCGCCGTCCCCCGCCGCCGACCGGACGTCGCCGAAACCCGCCTCGCGCACGGCGGTCGCCGTGGCGTCGCCGACGGCGAAGACGCGGGCGGACCTGTCGGGCGTCAGGCGGCCCCAGGCGGCGACGGCGTTGGCGCTGGTGAAGGCGAGCGTATCGGGCGGCGGCTGCATGGCGACCGGCAGGTCGTGAACCTCCAGAACCGGCGCGACGATCGGGTCGTGACCCAAATCGGCGACGGCGCGGGCGGTTCGGTCGGCGCCGGGCTGGGCGCGCGTGACCCAGACCCGCACGGCTCAGGCCGTCAGGTCGGGGCCGACCTCGGCCTTGACCAGGGCGCCGAGATCCAGACCCAGGGCGCGGGCGGTTTCCGCGTCGGTCGCCTCGGCCGATCCGACGCGCCGCACGCGCCGCACGCCGTCGGGCGACAGCCATTCGACGGTCAGGGTCAGCCGGTCGCCCGCGAACGTGCCGTGGGCGGCCACGGCGGTGCGGCAGGATCCCTCCAGCACCAGCATGGCGCCGCGCTCGGCCTCGACCGCCAGCCGGGTGGGAGCGTGGTCCTGGGCGCGCAGCCACGGCGCCTCGGCCATGTCGAGGCGGCTCTGCAGGGCGAGGGCGCCCTGACCCGGCGCGGGTGGAAAGTCGCCCAGCGACAGGCGCTCATGGATGGCGTCGGCCAGTCCCAGCCGCGACAGGCCGGCGGAGGCCAGCAGAATGGCGTCGAAGTCGCCCTCGGCCAGGCGCCGCATGCGGGTGTCCACGTTGCCGCGCAGCATCTCGATCTTCAGATCGGGCCGCAGGACCAGAGACTGGGCCTGTCGCCGCAGCGAGGCGGTGCCCAGACGGGCGCCCTGCGGCAGGTCGATCAGCCGCCGCGCCTCTCGGCCCAGAAAGGCGTCGCGCGCATCCTCCCGCTCCGGCACCGCGGCCAGCGTCAGACCGTCGGGCATGTCGGCCGGGACGTCCTTCATGGAATGGACCGCCACGTCCAACCGGCCGTCCAGAAGCTGCTCCTCCAGCTCGCGCGTGAACAGGGCCTTGCCGCCGATCTCCATCAGGCGACGGTCCTGGATGCGGTCGCCCTCGGTGACGATGGGGACCAGCACGGCGAACCGCTCTTCCTCGCCGGGCGCGGCGCCCAGCGTGCGGGCGATCGCGTCGCGGACCATGCCGGACTGTGCCAAGGCCAGACGGCTCTGCCGCGTGCCGATGCGGACGGGTCGATCCATGGACGTTGCGCGCCTCCCCCCGGCCCTCTAACTCGGGGCCATGCCCATCCCGGACTATAGCAGGGGGTCGGACCCGGCAACCGCGCCCCTGACGGTGCTGGGGCTGGAGACGAGCTGCGACGAGACCGCCGCCGCCGTGGTGCGGCTGGCTCCCGACGGGCGCGCCGAGGTGCTGTCCAGCGTGGTGCACAGCCAGATCGACGACCATGCGGCCTATGGCGGCGTGGTCCCCGAGATCGCGGCGCGCAGCCATGTGGAGGCGATCGACGGCGTGGCGCGGCGCGCGCTGGCGGAGGCGGGCGTCGCGTGGACCGGCATAGACGGCGTCGCGGCGACCGCCGGGCCGGGGCTGATCGGCGGGGTCATGGTGGGCCTCAGCTGGGCCAAGGGGGCGGCGCTGGCGCGCGGCCTGCCGCTGGTGGCGGTGAACCATCTGGAGGGCCATGCGGTGTCGGCGCGGCTGACCGAGCCGGTCGCCTATCCCTTCCTGCTGCTGCTGGTCTCGGGCGGGCATTGCCAGCTGCTGGACGTGCGCGGCGTGGGCGAGGTGCGACGCCTCGGCGCCACCATCGACGACGCGGCGGGCGAGGCCTTCGACAAGATCGCCAAGTCCATGGGGCTGGGCTACCCCGGCGGCCCGGCGCTGGAGCGGGCGGCGGCCACGGGCGACGCGGGGCGGTACGAGCTGCCGCGGGCGCTTTTGGGCCGCAAGGACTGCGACTTCTCCTTCTCGGGTCTGAAGACGGCGGCGGCGCGGATCGCCCAGACCCTGAGCACGGATCAGGAGCGTGCCGATCTGGCCGCGGCGGTGCAGGCCGCGATCGTGCGCCAGCTGGTGGAGCGGTCGGGCCGCGCCATGGATGCCTGGGCGGAGACTGCGGGCGGGGCGGAGCGGGTCTTCGTGGTCGCCGGCGGCGTGGCGGCGAACAAGGCCGTGCGCGCCGGGCTGGAGCAGGCGGCGGCGCGGCGCGGCTTCCGCTTTCTCGCCCCGCCGCTGGCATACTGTACAGACAATGCGGCGATGATCGCCCTGGCGGGTGCGGAGCGGCTGGTGCTGGGTCTAACGTCGGGGCTGGACGCGCCCGCCCGGCCGCGCTGGCCGCTGGACGAGGCGGCGGCCCTGGCCGATCCCATGCACGTCGCCGGTCGAAAAGGGGCCAAGGCATGAAGTTCGAAACGGCCGGCGTGATCGGCGCGGGGGCCTGGGGCACGGCCCTGGCCCAGGTCTGCGCGCGCGGCGGCATGTCCGTCACCCTGCAGGCGCGCGAGCCGGAGGTGGTCGAGAGCATCAGGGACCGGCGGGAGAACGAAGCCTTCCTTCCCGGCGTGAACCTTGAGCCAGGGGTCGGCGCGACGGGCGACATGGCGGATCTGGCGGGCAGCGACCTGATCCTGGCGGTGCCGCCGGCCCAGCACATGCGCGCGACGCTGGAGGCGTTCCGCCCGCACTGGCGGCCCGGCGTGCCGGTGGTGCTGTGCTCCAAGGGGGTCGAGCGCGGCACGCTCGCCCTGATGACGGACGTGGCGGCGCAGGCCCTGCCCGACGCGCCGATCGCCGTCCTGTCGGGCCCCAGCTTCGCGGCCGAGGTGGCGCGGGGCCTGCCCACGGCGGTGACCCTGGCCTGCGCCGACGCCGCCTTGGGCGAAGAGCTGATGTGGACGCTGTCGTCGCCGGGATTCCGGCCCTATCTGGCCGACGACCTGATCGGGGCTGAGGTCGGCGGGGCGGTGAAGAACGTGCTGGCCATCGCCTGCGGCGTGTCGGAGGGCATGAAGCTGGGCCGCAGCGCCCATGCCGCCTTGATCACCCGCGGCTTCGTGGAGATGACGCGGCTGGGCGTGGCTCTGGGCGGGCAGGCGGAGACGGTGGCGGGGCTGTGCGGCCTGGGCGATCTGGTGCTGACCTGCTCCAGCCCGCAGTCGCGCAACATGAGCCTGGGGCTGGCGCTGGGGCAGGGGCAGACCCTGCATCAGGCGCTGGCCGGCAAGCGCAGCGTGGCCGAGGGCATGGAGAGCGCGCCGGCGGTTCGGGCCCTGGCCGAGGCGCTGGGCGTCGACATGCCGATCTGCGCGGCGGTCGATCGCCTGCTGAAGGCCGAGATCACCGCGCTGCAGGCCATCGACGACCTGCTGTCGCGCCCGCTGAAGGCCGAGAACGCGTGAGCGACGACGCGCCGGAGGCCTCGGCCCGCCCCCGGGTCTGGAAGACGCCGCCGAACGTGCCCCTGTGCGCCGAGACCGACCTGCCAGATCCGGGCGCGCGGTCGCTGGTGCTGCAGATCGGCGAGGCCTTCTTCCACGGTTTCGTGGTGAGGAAGGACGGCCAGGTGGCGGGATACGTCGACCGCTGTCCGCACGCCGGGCACCCCCTTGCGCTGGAACTGGACCGCTATCTGACGCCGGACGGCGAGCTGATCCTGTGCGGCTGGCACGGCGCGACGTTCGAGCCGCTGACGGGCCTGTGCGTGGGCGGGCCGTGCGCGGGCGGGCGGCTGACGCCGTGGCCGGTCCAGGTGGTCGGCGGCGTGGTGCGGACGGCCTAGCGCTTCAGCCGCTTAGCATTGGCGACGGCGGCGCGGCGGACGGGCTCCAGCGCCGCGGCCTGGGCTTCGAGCATGGACGCCGTCAGGGCCGTCGCGGCGTCGGCTGCGCGCAGCCAGCCGCCCATCAGCCAGGCGGCTTGAACCGCCGCGGCGGCCGCCGGGTCCGCCGCCGAGCGGGACCAGGTGTCGAGGGCCAATCTGGCCTCTTCAGCGGCCTCGCGCGCGGCCCGGTCGCCGGCGGCAGTCAGGATGCGGCCGGCCTCGGCCGCGCCCTCGCCCACCGCCTGCAGCTTCTCCATGCCCATGAGCGCCGTCTCGTCGAGGTTCAGACGGCCGGAACGGGCCAGCTCCAGTCGCGCGGCCACGACCTCCTGCGCCGCCATCGCCGTTTCCTGCGCCCCGTGAAGGAGGCGAAGGCCGGATCGTTCGGCGCGGCGGGAGGGGCTCATGAGTCGGGAGTGCGCCTGTTTCAGGCGCCCGGCAAGACCTCGGCCGAAAACTCGGCCACGTCATTCAGCAGGGCGGGCACGGCGGCGTCGATGATGGTTTGGCCGTGCTCGGGCGAGGCCAGCGTCGGGTCCGAGCCGATGCGGCCGTCGGGGAAGCGGGCGCGATAGTCCAGCGCGTCGCGGATCGGACCTACGGGCGCGATCTTCGGCGTCATCTCGGGTGCGGTCTTGATGCGCTCCGGATAGGCGGCCTGGGTCACGGCGATCTCGGACGGGGTGGCGTGCATGCCGTGGCCGGTCGGGAACAGGCGGTTGCACAGGGGCGTGACGCCCGGCAGGTCCCACCAGTTGCGGAGCTTGAGGGCGAAGTCCGGCCGGTCCTCGGCGAACGACCACTCCGCGTAGATCTCGGCGAAGGTCGCCTCGATGGTCGACACGTTGCCGCCGTGGCCGTTGAGGAAATAGATGCGCTCGAACCCGTGCCGGTTCAGCGAATGCACCCAGTCGGTGATCGCCGCCATGAAGGTGGAGGGGCGGAACGAGATGGTGCCCGGAAACGCCAGATGGTGCTGGGCCATGCCGATGTTGAAGGTCGGGGCCACGATCAGTCGCTCGTCCGACTTCTCCGCCGCGTGGGCGACGATCTCCGGGCACATCCAGTCGGTGCCGAGAAGGCCGGTCGGCCCGTGCTGCTCGTTGGAACCGATCGGCACGACGACGGTCTTCGTGGCCTTCAGCCGCGCGTCGATCTCGGGCCAGGAGGAGAAGTGAATCAGCATGGGAACTCCGCAGGAACTGCGGCCGTGCCTAGACCCGGCGGCTCGCGGCGCCAACCCGTCGCCTTGACCGAACGGCGCGAGGCGGCGACGAGGGCACATGGCCCGACCCGCCCTGAAACCCGCTTCGAAACGCGCGGCCAAGACGCCGAAGTCCGCACCCCGTCGGCTGGGCTGGCCGCCGGACGAGGATCGGGTCGAGGCGATCTTCACGCGGCTGTCGGCCGTGATGCCCGAACCGAAGACCGAGCTGGACTTCACCGATCCCTTCACCCTGACGGTCGCCGTCGCCCTGTCGGCCCAGGCGACCGACGTCAGCGTCAACAAGGCGACCGCGAAACTGTTCGCCACAGCCGACACGCCGGAGAAGATGCTGGCGCTGGGCGAGGCCGGGCTGATCCCGTTCATCGCCTCGATCGGCCTCTATCGGAACAAGGCGAAGAACGTCATCGCGCTGAGCCGGATCGTTCTGGAGAAGCACGGCGGGCGGGTGCCGCTGAACCGCGAGGACCTGCAGGCCCTGCCGGGGGTCGGGCGCAAGACCGCCAGCGTGGTTCTGAACGAACTGGGCATCGAGCCGGCCATCGCGGTGGACACCCACGTGTTCCGCGTCTCGCACCGGCTGGGGCTGGCCAACGCCGCGACGCCGGACAAAGTGGAGGCGCAACTGCACAAGGTGGTGCCCGACGCCTGGCTGCCCAAGGCGCACCACTGGCTGATCCTGCACGGCCGCTACACCTGTCTGGCGCGCAGGCCGAAGTGCGGGGAGTGCCTGATCTCTGACCTTTGTCCGTCGCGCGGGGATTTCGTCGAAGTGCCGGCCTGACCTCATGCGCGCCCATTGCAGAAGGCTCGGACGACTTCGAAGCTCTCGTGCACGATCAGCAGCGTCACCACCGAGCACCCGCCGTCCAGAACAGGTAAGGGAGGCTCGCCGATGTGGGTGCCCTTCGGCAAGGCTGGATTGTCGCGCCAAGCGTCCTGTGGGGGCAGATACCGACCCCAGACCCGGACCTCGCCGCCGACGCGTTCGAGTATGTAGTAGCGAGCAAAATCCTCATGACGAACCGGTCGATCATGGGCCGGATCGTTCTTGATCAGGGCGTCCAGATCAAGGGAACGCTCAAAGACCTTGATCCATGCCCGGCTGGGCCCCGCATTCTGACTCGCCGAAGGGCCGACCAAGCACATGGTCGAAGCCAGTAGAGGGAGGAGCAGCGCTCTCATAGCCGCCGCCTCACAGCTTTCGCGAAAGCCGCCCCGCCATCCGGCGCCTGGGCGAGATAAAGGTCCGGCTCGATCAGTTCGGCCTCCATCAGCAGCCAGCCGCCGTCGGGGCCGCGGGCCATGTCGATGCGGGCGTAGAGCAGGTCCTCGTCGATGCCGGCCAGCACGGTTTCGGCCAGGGCAAGGGCCCCGGGCGGCGGTTCGACCGACTGGTAGCGGCCGCCGAATTGGACCTGGATGCGGAAGTCGCCGGGCACGGGCGTCTTGCGCACCGCGTGGCTGAAGCGGCGGTCGAAGAACAGCAGGCTGGTCTCGCCCTCGGTTTCGATCGACGGCAGATAGGGCTGGATCAGCGCCGGGCCGTCGGGCGCTTCGGTCAAGACGTCGCCCCGCGACAGGCGCAGGGTCTTCCATGCGCCGCCGGAGACGCGCGGCTTGACCACCAGCCGGTCCGCGTCGAAGCGGTCGAAGGCGGCGTCGACGTCGGCCTGGGTCGGCGCGTCGGCCCAGATGGTCGGCGGAATCGCCACGCCGCGGTCCGCCAGACGGCCGAGATAGGACTTGTCCGAGTTCCACCCCAGCGCGCCGGGCGGGTTCAGCATCCGCACGCCGTCGCGGGCCCAGGCGGCGCAGGCCTGGGTCCAGCGGGCGTGGTCGCGGTGATAGCCCCAGGCGACCAGCGGCAGAACCAGCGGCGCCTCGGCCAGCGCCCTGCCGCTCTCGACATGGTCGGTCCAGGCCTCGGACCGGGACTCGACGCCCGCGCCGGCCAAGGCCGCCTGATGCCGGGCGAGCACGTCCGGCCACTGGCCGACATAGGAAGGATCGCCCGGGTCGGGCGTCAGAATGACGACGGTCACGCGGCAGCCTCCGGCAGCAGTCGCGGCCGCCGCTGGTCGTCGATGGCGACGTAGGTGAAGACGCCTTCGGTGACGCGCATGGACTGGGCGTGGGCCTGATTGCGCGAGCGCTTCCAAGCCTCGACGTGGACGCGGATCGAAGTGCGGCCGGTGGAAACGACGCGGGCGTGGATCGACACCTCGTCGCCGACGGCCACCGGCTGGTGAAAGACCATTGCGTCCACCGCCACGGTGACGCAGCGGCCCTGCGCGCGCTCGAATGCAGGCGTGGCGCCGGCCAGGTCCATGTGGGCCAAAAGCCAGCCGCCAAAGATGTCGCCTTCGGGGTTGGTGTCGGCGGGCATGGCGATGACCCGGCCGACGGGCGGGCCGGAGGGTTGGTCGGAAAGGTCGGGGGAAGGCATGGCGGGCCTCTTACGACCCGCCGTGCCCTCCGATCAATCACGAGCCGGTCGCGGGAGTGCAGGCCGACTGGTCGCCGGCGACGCAGGCCTCATAGCGGGCCATGGCGGCGCGATGGGCGGCCATGTCGGCTTCGTACTTCGCCTGGGCGGCCTGATACTCGGCCTGGGCGCGAGCCTCGGCGGCGGTCTGGGCGTCGAGCCGCGCCTTCACCTCGGCGTTCAGCTCATGGGTTCGGCGGTCGCCGTTAGGGTCGGTGGGGTCCTGAGCCAGAGCGGGGGCAGCGAAGGCGGCGAGGACCGCGGCGACGATCACGAAACGCATGGAACATCCTCCATCTGTGCGCCGGCGGACGCGCCGGCCGATGGAGCGGAAACTCATGACGGCAAGGCCAGTTCAAAAACGGTGCCGTTGGGCCCGGTCTCGACCAATCTCAGATCGCCGCCGTGGCCGACCGCCAGCTCGCGCGCGATCGACAGGCCCAACCCCGTCCCCTCCGGCCCCGCGCCGGAGACGAAGGGCTGGAACAGCCGCGCCCGGATGCGTTCCGGAATGCCCGGCCCGTCGTCGGCGATGCGGATCACCGCCAAGCCGTCGCGGTGTTCGGCCGAGACCCGGATGCGGCCTGGGCCGCGACCGGTCGCCTTGCGCGCGGCGTCGCCCTCGATGGCCTGACGCGCATTGCGGAACAGGTTGACCAGGATGCGGTTCAGCTGGTCCGGATCGGCCTCCACGGCGAACCGGGCGGGGAGGCTTTTGGTCAGTCGCACCCCGTCGCCCAGCCCCGCGTCCTCTGCGGCGGTCGTCACGGCCGGGGCCAGGGCCAGCCGCTGCGGCTGGGCCGCCGGCTCCTCGGACTTGCCGTAGTCCAGCACGTTGCGGGTCAGGGCGGCGGCGCGGCCCAGCGCCCGCTCCAGCCGGGGCACGGCCTTGGCCACCGCCGGGTCGCTGGAGGCCGAAAGGCGCTCGGAGGCGATCTGGGCCGAGGTCAGCATGTTGCGCAGATCATGATTGATCTTGGCCACCGCCTCGCCCAGCGCGGCCAGCCGCGCCCGGCTGCGCAACGATTGACGTACCTCCTCCTGCATGCGGGCCAACTCGCGCTCGACGCGGCCGATCTCGTCGTCGCGGGTGGAGGGCGAGGCGGGCTGGCCTTCCGGGTCGTCGGCGAAGCTTTCGATCGACTGGGTGACGCGGGCCAGCGGGCGCAGCACCAGGAAGGCCAGACCGGCGTACAGCAGTCCCCCCGCCAGCGCCGAAAGCAGCAGCGACAGCAGCAGGCTGTTGGCCAGATAGGCTGCCAGCTCCCGCTTCAGCGGCTCGGCGGGGGCCAGAATCTCGATGTAGTCGCCTGAGCGATAGCGGGGCCGCGCCTGCACCCGCAGCGACCGGTCCGGGTGGCCGAAAAGGGTGCGCCAGGGGTCGGCCAGCCGCGCGGCGGTGCCCCGGCGGCGCAGGTCGATCAGCTCCGGCGCGCGCGGCAGGTTGGGGGCCTGGAGCAGCAGACGTCGCACGCCCTGCTCGCCGACGACCACGGCCTGCACCCCGCCGATGGCCAGCAGCTCCTCGGCCGTCTCGTCCTCGACCATGGAATAGGGCAGGGCTTCGACCCCGACCGAGGCCAATTCCGCCGCCTGCAGCCGGTCCAGCAGCCAGCGCTCGTGGAAGGAGGCGGCCCCCGGCGCCACGATCAGCACCTCCACCGCCAAGGTGAAGGCCACGGTCAGCAGCAGAAGCCGGCCCGCCAGCCCCTTGGTCGACGGCGGCCGCAGTCGCACGCCGCGGAGCTGCTGGAGGACGTCCGCGGGGCTCACGTCGCCGGCTCCCCGCGCCTGCGCTGAACCAGCTTAAGGATCAGCGGCAGGAGGATGGACAGGAAGGCCACCCCCATCAGCGGCCACATGAACTCCCCGAACAGGGCGGCCAGATCGGGGTCGGGGTTTTCGGCCAGCACCTCGTTCAGCCCGGACCCGATCCAGCAATAGATGATGTGCGCCGGCAGCAGGCCGAGAAAGGTCGCCAGGGCGTAGGGCCGGATCGGCGCGGCGACCAGGCCGGCGGCGACGTTGATCAGGTGAAAGGGCACGCTGACGATCAGGCGCGCCACCAGCACGTACCAGAAGGCGTCGCGGTCGACGCCGTCGCAGATCTTTTTCATCAGGCCCGCGTCCGCCTCGCGCGCCTTCCGCCGGAAGCCCTCGCCGAGCGCCGTGCGGCCGACGGCATAGACCCCCAGGGCGCCCAGGGTGGCGGCCAACGCGGTGGCGACCCCGCCGACCCAAGGGCCGAACAGATAGCCGGCCGTCACGGTGACGAAGACCACGCCCGGCACCACGCTGGCCGTCAGGGCGGCGAAGATCAGGATCAGCAGCAGCAGCGACAGGGCGTAGTTCTCGGCCACGAAGGCCCTCAGAAAAGCGCCGTGGTCGCGCACCGTGTCCAACGACAGATAGCGGTTCCAGCCCATGGCGAAGACCAGCGCCAGGGCGGCCAGCAGGATCAGCAGGGGCAGAAACCGTCGAACCCGGGCCATTCCGCTGCGCGATCTCCTGGAACCGATCGGGGCCGCGGCGTTGACAGGCGCGCCCCGATGGCCCTATACGCCCGCCTCCCGCGGCGGACGCTCGTTACGAATGTTCCGCCCGCCCACTTGTTTCTGGAGCCGACCGTGAAGCGGACCTATCAGCCGTCCCGACTCGTGCGCAAGCGCCGTCACGGCTTCCGCGCGCGCATGGCCACCAAGAATGGCCAGAAGATCGTCGCGCGCCGTCGCGCCAAGGGCCGCAAGCGCCTGACGGCCTGAGCGGCCTGACCCCTCTCCCGCGGGGGGAGGATCGATGGACGAACACCTGACAATCCGACGCCTGACGCGGCGGCCCCAGTTTCTGGCGGCCGCTAAAGGCCGTTCCGAGGCGCGCGGCGCCGTGGTCGTCCAGCGGCTCGACCGGGCCGACGGCGATCCGGCGGTGGGCGTCGGCTTCACCGCGACGCGCAAGATCGGCGGGGCGGTGGTCCGCAACCGCGCCAAACGGCGGCTCAGGGAGGCGGCGCGCAAGCTTCTGCCCCTGTTGGCGACGCCCGGCAGCGACTATGTGCTGGTGGCCCGCATGGGCACGGCCGACAGGGACTGGACCCGTTTGCTTGACGACGTGAGTTCCGCCCTTACAAGGCTGGCGACCCCGCGGCCGACCCCGGCCCCGGACCGCGCGCCCGCCGCGCCGCCCTCATCGCCCGACCAGGACGCCTGACCTCATGAGAGACGAAAACGGCCGCAACACGATCATCTTCGTGGTCGTCACGGCGATCTTCCTGATCGGCTACCAGTTCTTCGTCCTCGGACCGCAGGCCGAGCGGCGCAAGGCGGCGCTTCAGGCCCGGCAGGAGGCTTCGGCCTCGGTCTCGCCGGACGGCGCGCCCGTCGCGGCCGGGGAACCCGGCGCCCCGGCCATCGCCGCTCCGCGTCCGGTCGTCGTCGACCGCGCCCAGGCCCTGGCGACCGACGCTGTGACCGGCCAGCAGTCGGAGCGCGTGATCGTCCAGACGCCGACGCTGAAAGGATCGATCTCGCTGATCGGCGGCCGCGTCGACGACCTGTACCTGACCCAGTACCGCGAGACGATCGCGGCGGACTCCCAGCCCGTCGAGCTGTTCCGCCCCCAGGGCATGAACCACGCCTATCAGGCCCTGTTCGGCTGGACCGGCGCCAACGTGGCGGGCGGCGTGCCCGGCCCGACGACGCCGTGGCGACTGACCCAGGGCTCGACCCTGACGCCGACGACGCCGGTAACCCTGACCTGGGACAACGGCGCGGGCCTGCGCTTCACGCGGGTCATTTCGGTCGACGACCGCTACGTCTTCACCGTGCGCGACACGGTCGCCAACTTCTCCCCCGCGCCGATCACCCTGCGCCCCTGGGGCCGGGTCGAGCGTCTGGGCGTGCCGGCCGATCTGGGTAAGCAGCAGATCCTGCACGAGGGCGCCATCGGCACCTTCAGCGAGGACGGCAGCGGCTACACCACGACCCAGCTGAAGTATGGCGCCTGGGTCAAGAAGCCGGTCGAGGAAGAACAGTCCGTCGGCGGCTGGCTGGGCATCACCGACAAATACTGGCTGGCGGCCCTGATCCCCGGTCAGGACGAGCGGTTCGACGCCGGCTTCCGCGTCCGCGACGGCGACGCCTACGACACCTATTCGGCCACCATGCAGGGCCGCGAGCGCACCGTGCGCCCCGGAATGCAGATCACGCACGAGCAGCGCCTGTTCGCCGGCGCCAAGGTGAACGACGTGCTGTCGGCCTATGAGAAGGAGCTGGGCCTGCCCCGCTTCGTCTATGCGATCGACTGGGGCTTCCTGTTCTTCCTGACCAGGCCGGTGCTGATCACGCTGGACTTCTTCTACGGCCTCTTGGGCAACGTCGGCCTGGCCATCCTGGCGCTGACGGTGGTGGTCAAGCTGCTGCTCTTCCCCCTGGCCAACAAGGCCTATGAGAGCCTGTCGAAGATGCGGAACCTCCAGCCCAAGATGGAGGAGATCAAGGCCAAGCACGGCAAGGATCCGCAGAAGCAGCAGCAGGAGCTGATGGCCCTTTACCAGCGCGAGAAGATCAATCCGCTGGCCGGCTGCATCCCGATCCTGATCCAGATCCCGGTCTTCTACGCCCTGTACAAGGTGTTGTTCGTGACCATCGAGGTGCGGCACGCGCCCTTCTTCGGCTGGATCCAGGACCTGTCGGCGCGCGATCCGTCCAACATCTGGAACCTGTTCGGCCTGATCCCGTGGGACCCGGCGAGCGCGCCGGTGATCGGCGGGCTGCTTGTCGGCGCTCTGGGGCTGGGCGTTCTGGCCATCGTCTATGGCTTCACCATGTGGCTGCAGCAGGCGATGAACCCGCCCCCGCCCGACCCGGTGCAGAAGCAGATCTTCGCCTTCCTGCCGTTCGTCTTCACCTTCATCATGGCGCCGTTCGCGGCGGGCCTGCTGGTCTACTGGATCTGGAACAACATCCTGTCGATCCTGCAGCAGTACGTGATCATGCACCGCTTCAAGGCGCCCAATCCGATCGACGGCTTCATCGACAAGCACATCCGGAAGAAGGCGGCGTGACGCCCGAGGAGCAGGCGGAGCGCGACGCCGAGATCGAGGCCGCGCGCGTCCTGTTCGCCCGGCCCGCGACCTTCGTCCTCGGCTGCGCCAAGATCGAGCAACTGCCCGAGCCGGACCTGCCGGAGATCGCCTTCGCGGGTCGCTCCAACGTCGGCAAGTCCAGCCTGATCAACGCCTTGGTCGGCATGCACAAGCTGGCGCGCGCCTCGACCGAGCCCGGCCGCACGCGCGAGGTCAACTTCTTCGACCTGGACGGCAAGATGCGGCTGGTCGACCTGCCCGGCTACGGCTGGGCCAAGGCGTCGAAGGGCGAGGTGAAGCGGTTCCAGAACCTGGGCCGCGACTATCTGCGCGGCCGGGTGACGCTGAAGCGGGTCTATCTGCTGATCGACGCGCGCCACGGTCTGAAGAAGGTCGACGACGAGGCGCTGGACGCGCTGGACCTGTCGGCCGTCAGCTACCAGATCGTCCTGACCAAGGCCGACAAGATCAAGCCGCACGAGGGCTTGAGGGTCGCCGAGGCGACGCTGAAGGCCGTGTCGAAGCGTCCCGCCGCCTATCCGGAGGTGCTGCTGACCTCGTCGGAAAAGGGCACGGGCATCCCCGAACTGCGCGCCGCCGTCATGCGCGCGACCGGCGCGACGCCCTAGTCAGATCCAGCGCGTCCTGAAGGTCGTCCGGCGTCAGCGGATGGCCGGAGGTCAGCCGGTCCCGCAGGCGGGCCACCGACTTCAGCTGTTCCGACGCGCGGCGCGGGCCCGGCCGGCCGTCCATCGCCCCGACGTCCGCCAGGGCGGCGTGACGCCAGCCCCGCTCCGGCGGCCGCGCCAGCACCTCGGCCCAGCGGTCCTCGGGCGACAGGTCGGCCCCCAGCCAAGTCCACGACCTGGCGCGAGGTCCCTTGCGATAGTGGCCGGGTCGGGTGGGCAGGCCATGCTTCGCGTAGGCCGCCAGCGCGACCGCCTCGATCGCCGCCAGCCGCTCCAGAACGGCCGGCAAGCTCATCTTAGTCCAGGTCGAGGGCACTGGTGACGGAAACGTCGTAGACGACGCGCGTCACGCTCTGCACCACTTCGAAGAAGCCGCGCAGTTCGGCCGAGCCGGAGCGCGGCACGTAGAGCAGGTCGTCGGGGCGCACCAAGAAGTCCTGGGCGACGAACAACCCGTCGGGGCGCGACAGGTCCAGGCGATAGATCACCGGCACGCCGCGTGGGGAGACCGGCTGCGACAGGTTCAGCGCCCGCGCGACCTCCGGCCGTTCGAAGCGGAACACCAGCACCTGCCGCGCGTCGGCGCGGTCGGGCGCCAGCCCGCCGGTGCGGGCCAGGGCGGCGGCGAGGGTCAGCTCGCCGGGGCCCATGTCTTGCTGCGTCACCTGCCCCAGGGCTCCGAAAGCCGAGTATCGGCGCGGGCGATGGATCAGGGCCAGCTGGTCGCCGGGCGCCAGACGGGCATTGGCGTCGAACTGCGACAGGACGACGGTCAGGGGCGCGACCCATTCCCGCCCGTCGCGGCGCAGGCGGACCTCGACCTCTTCCACCGGCCGCGAGGCCCCGCCGGCCTGGGCGATCACGTCCAGCACGCGGCTGGCCCCAGTGCGAAGGACGGCGCGGCCCGGCGTGCGCACCTCGCCCAGCACGGTGACGCCGTTCGAGGGCCGCTCCGTCACCGACACGGTGACCTGGGGCGAACCCACCCGGCCCTGCAGCGCGCGGCGCACGGCATCGGCGGCCTGGGACGACGTCAGCCCGGCCACCGCCACGCGCCCGCCGAAGGGCACGCCGATTCGGCCCTCGCGGTCCACCGTGGCCGACAGGGTCTCGGAGCCCCCGGACACGCGGCCGTCCGACCCGCGCGCGCCGAAGAGGGCTCCGGAGGGCTCATAGATCGAGACGCTCAGCACGTCGTCGACGCCGATCAGATCCAGCGGGCCGGCGAAGTCCGCGCCGCTCAGGCCCGCCTCGGCCGGCGCTTCCGCCAGCCGCACGGCTCGCGACGCCGCATAGTCCAGCTCGACCATTGCATAGGTCGCCGCGGCCGGGTCCAGCGCGCGCGACGACGGCCCGTCCGCCGGCAGGCTGGAACAGGCCGAGAGGGCGAGGGCAGCGCAGAGGGCGATCAGGCGGCGCGTCATGCCGTGACCCTATCGGCCTTCCGGCAGGCCCGCCAGCTTGGCGACGAGCGCGAAGTGCTCGGCCCAGGTCGGTGCCGCGAACGACGGCCCCGCGACCGGCCCGGCGCAGGCGGCCTCGATCGCCGCGGCCCAGCCTGGACCGTCCAGCGGATCGACCAGCCGGGCGCCGCGCGCCAGCTCGCGATGCACCGGAATGTCCGACGCGATCACCGGCACGCCGAGCGCCAGGGCTTCCAGCGCCGGCAAGTCGAACCCCTCCACGGCCGAGGGCGCCAGAACCGAGCGTGCTCCCGCCATCAGCCGCGCCAGCGCCGCGTCGGGCAGTTCGGCCGCATGATGCACAAGCCCCTGAAGCGGCGGCGAACGCTCCAGATGATCCAGGATCGCCTCGTTCTCCCACCCGTGGCGCCCGATAAGGGCCAGCCTGGGCGCAACGGGGCCCAGGCGCTCCGCCAGTCGACGCCAGACGGTCAGCAGGAACGCCAGGTTCTTGCGCGCCTCCAGCGTGCCGATGCACACCAAGTAGGGATCAACGTCCGGGCTCCAGCGCCGCGCTGCGAACACCGGCTCCAGCCCCAGAGGCGTGGCCACGATCGGCGGCGGCGTCAGACGTTCCTGCTCTGCGAACCGCTCCAGCGCGCCGGCCGTCGTGGCGGAATTGGCGATCACGCCCGCGGCGTCGACCAGGGCCGCGCGAACGCGGCTTCGATGGCGGGGGCCTTCTCCGGGCCGGCAGTACTCCGGGTGGGACACCGGGATCAGGTCATGGATCATCACGAAAGACTTGACGCCATGCGACCTCAGCCGCGCCAAGCCATAGGGGCCGTCCAAGGGGGCATGGCCGACGTCGATGTAGCGGTCACCCTTCCGGAGCTCCGGCAACGGGCGCGTACGCAGCAGACGCTCTACAGTGCGCCGCCCCTGGCCGGGTTCCGCGTCCTCCTGGCGTCCCATCAGCGATCGGACGGGGCGTGCGCCGGTCAACGCCCTGCGCAGGCGCGCTTCTTCGGCCGACGGAGCCGCCATCGGCTCACCGGACCAGCGACGGGCGACCTCATCAAGACTTTCGGCTACCCAGCGCGGCTCCAGCGCGGTCATGCGACGACGCGTGGTGTGGACCGGGACCAGGGTCACGCCCTGCAGTCCGCGAAGCCAGCGGTCGTAAGCTAAGCAGACCCGGTCGACCCCCGTCGGGGCGCCCCGGTCGCGCCGACCGATCAGACGGCCGACCTCGAAGAGGACGCGCGTCACAGCACCCGCGCGTAAAGCTCGGCCAGCCGCGCGCGATGCGCTTCCGGGCTGAACCGGGCGGCCTGCGTTCGGCCCCGCGCGACCAAGTCGGCGGCCAAGGCGTCGTCCGCGTCCAGTTGCCGGATCGCCCGGGAGATGGCGCCGGCATCGTAAGGATCGACCAGGAGCGCCGCGTCGCCTGCGACCTCCGGCAGCGAGGCGACGTTCGAGGTGATCACCGGCGTATCGAGCAGCATGGACTCCAGAACGGGCAGGCCGAACCCCTCGTAGATCGAGGGAAAGACGGTCCCCCGCGCCCCCCGGATCAGCGAGACCAGAAGCGAGAACGGCAGGTGATCGAAGGTGCGGATGCGCTTCCGAGCCGTCTTGCCCTGACGACGATTGGCCTTCATCAGCGCCATCTCGTCCTCTTCAAGCCAACCCTTGCCGCCGACGACGATAAGCGGCCGCGTCGAGCCGGAGGTCAGATAGGCCTCGACCACGCGGCCGAGGTTCTTCTTCGGCTCAATGGCGCCCCAGTGGAGCCAGTAGTCCTTCCAGCCCAGGTCGAAGGCGGACAGGAGCTCGGCGGCCACGTCACCCTCCGGACGATCCCGCAGGTGGGCGGGAATCTCGACCGCCTGCCACGTGGTGATCAGCTTCTCATCCGGCACTCCCAGCAGCCGCGTCACGTCCTGCCGGGTCGCCTCCGACACCACGGCGACGGCGTCGGCGCGCCGTGCGGCCTCGCGGCACAGTCGGAAGAAGGCGCGCTTGTCGTCCAGTGTGGTGTGTGGCAGCCGCAACGGGATCAGGTCGTGGATCGTCAGGACGTTTGCCCGGCCCTTTGCGTTCAGCGGCAGGGGCGTGGTCCAGTGGACGACGTCGGGGCGCCCGACGGATGGATGTTCCGCGAAGCGAAGGGGCGTGAA
Organism: Caulobacteraceae bacterium; assembly: GCA_019748055.1. Classification (GTDB taxonomy): domain Bacteria; phylum Pseudomonadota; class Alphaproteobacteria; order Caulobacterales; family Caulobacteraceae; genus Brevundimonas. The sequence continues at coordinate 19,868 of JAIEQC010000052.1, forward strand.
CCGACGCTGGGCGGCGAAGGCCCTTTGAGCCGTCGTGAACAGCCGCTGAGCCGTCCAGAACGCCTGCGCCCGGGGCGGCCCCCCGCCCCTGGCCGGCCAGATCACGTCTTCGGAGGCCGACACCGCGTGCGCGGTGCGGCTAAGGTGGGCCGACGCCAGACCGGCCAGACGATCGAAAGCCTTCTCCCTGGTCTCGCGCGCGTCGATCAGGCCGATCTCGTTGAACAGGGGCCGTTTCGAAGGCTTCGCCTGCGGGCCGTACAGCACTTGGGCCTCATGCCCCATGCCGTCCAGCGCGGTCAGCAGGTTACGGCCATAGGCGCCGATGCCGGTGGTCTTGCGCAGGCCGATGTTGAAGCCGTCGACGCAGATGCGGGCCATCAGCTGACGTAGCCCGCCTGCATAAGCTCCGCGACGTGCATGATCGCGACCGGGCGCGCATCCTCGACCACCAGCAGGGTGGCGATGCGGTTCTGGGTCATCAGGTCCAGCGCGTCGCTCATGCGCGCGTCGGGATGCACGGTCTTGGGATGAGGGCTCATAAGGTTCGCCGCCGTCAGCGCCTTCACGTCGCCGTCATGGGAAAAGGCGCGGCGCACGTCGCCGTCGGTCACGATGCCGCCCAGCGTGCCGTCAGCATTCAGCACCGCGACGGCGCCCTTGCGCCCCTCGGTGATGGCCGAGATCACCTCGACGAAGGACGCGGACAGGGGGACGGTGGCCGGCAGGGGCGGTCGGTCGCCCATCCAGTCACGCACGCTCTGAAGGCTCATGCCCAGCTTGCCGCCGGGGTGATGCAGGCCGAAATCCTGAGCCGTGAAGCCGCGCCGGTCCATCAGCACCATGGCGAGCACGTCCCCCAGCGCCAGGCTCATCAGGGTCGAGGTCGTGGGCGCCAGACCGTTGGGGCAAGCCTCGGCCACCTGCGGCAAGGTCAGACAGACGGTCGAGTTGCGGCCGAGGAAGCTGTCGGGCCGCTGGGTCATGCCGATGACCGGGATGCCCTTGCGCCGGCAGAAGATCAGCGGATCGCGCAGCTCCCGGCTCTCACCGGAGTTCGACAGCGCCAGAAGGGTCACGTCGTCGCGGAGCATGCCCAGATCGCCGTGGCTCATTTCGGCGGGATGGACGAAGAAGCTGGCCGTGCCGGTGGACGCCAGGGTGGCGGCGATCTTGCCGCCGATGTGGCCCGACTTGCCCATGCCGGTCACGATCAGATAGCCGGGGCGCGACAGGACCACTTCCACAGCCCGCGCCACGGCCTCGCCCACCGAGGCTTCGAGCGCCTGCAGGGCTGAGACGTTCAGGCGGACGACCTCTCGGGCGCGGTCGATCATGGCGGCGTCGTTCATGGCTTCGGTTTCGCCCATCGCGCGGCCCCGCACAACGGGCCGCGCGCCTACGAAGATCGCCACTTTCTCGGAACCTTGGCCGTAGGGGCACGTTCGATGGCCGTCATGGGGATTGCAGAACAGACGCTCGACGCCGCTCCGCCGGCCGCCGAAGACCCGCCCGCGCGCCTGCCGCCGCCGCCCGACGCGCTGCCCGGGCTCGCTCTGTTTCTGGACCTCGACGGGGTGCTCGCGCCGCTGGCCCCTACGCCTGACGACGTGCGTCCGGACGCGCGCCGGTCGGCCGTGTTGCGCGCGGTTTCGGAGCGGCTGGACGGGCGGGTGGCGATCGTCAGCGGACGCCCGCTGGAAGAGATCGACCGCATCGCCGAGCGCGCCGTGACCCCGGCCTCGGGCGTGCACGGGCTGGAACGTCGCCGCGCCGACGGCACCCTGCTTGAGTCCGAACCGCACGAGGCTGTTCGGGAAGCCGTGGCCGCCTTCCAGGCCTTCGCCCGCGACCGGCCCGGCCTGATCGTCGAGAACAAGGACGTGGCGGCCGGCCTCCACTATCGCGGCGACCCCAGTCAGGCGGGGGCGGCGGAGGCACTGGCCCGCGACCTCGCCGACCGCACCGGACTCAAGCTGCAACCCGGCAAGCTGGTTCTGGAGCTGAAGACGCCCGGGGCCGACAAGGGCACGGCCCTGACGGCCTTCATGGACGAGGCGCCCTTCGCGGGTGGTGTGCCCGTCATGGTCGGCGACGACCTGACCGACGAGCACGGCTTCCGCGCCGCCGCCGCGCTGGGCGGCTTCGGCGTGCTGGTCGGCGAGCCGCGCGACACGGCGGCCCGCTTCGGTCTGGCCGACGTGGAGGCGGTTCTGGACTGGCTGGAGAAGGTGCGCGCCGCATGACCCCGAACCTTGATCTGGCCCCAATCGGCAATTGCGCGATCAGCGCCCTGGTGGACCGCCGCGGACGGTTCGTGTGGGCCTGCGCGCCCCGCGTGGACGGCGACCCCGTCTTTTCGGCGCTGATGGACGGACGCGATCCCGACCACGGCTTCTGGGATGTGGAGCTGGAGGACTGCGTCCACGTGGAGCAGGCCTATGTGCGCAACACGCCGGTGCTGCGCACCGTCATGAAGGCCGGGGACGGGGCCTCGCTGGAGCTGCTGGACTTCGCCCCGCGCCATCCCAAGCACAGCCGGACCTATCGCCCGCTCGCCTTCGGACGGGTGCTGAGGCCCCTGTCGGGCGCGCCGCGAGTGACGGTGCGGCTTCGTCCCTCGGCCGACTGGGGCGCGCGTCGGGCGCAGACCACCAGCGGATCGAACCACGTCCGCTACCTGTGCACCGACGTCACCTTCCGCCTGACGACCGACTGTCCCGTGTCGCACGTCCTGAACGAGCGGACCTTCCGGCTGGAGAAGCCGCTGGCCTTCTTTTTCGGGCCGGACGAGGGATACGACCAGGACGTCGGGCCGGGCGTGCAGGCCGCGCTGGACCGCACGATCGGCTATTGGCGCGAGTGGGTGCGCAAGCTTTACCTGCCGCTGGACTGGCAGGAAGCGGTGATCCGCGCCGCCATCACGCTGAAGCTATGCGCTTATGAGGAGACGGGGGCCATCGTGGCGGCCCTGACGACCTCGGTGCCGGAGTTTCCGGAAAGCGGGCGCAACTGGGACTACCGCTACTGCTGGATCCGCGACGCTTACTACGTCGTGCGGGCCCTGAACCGGCTGGGCGCGGTCGACATTCTGGAAAACTACCTGGGGTACCTGCGCAACTTGGTCGACGACTCCGGTGGCGGTCACGTGCAGCCTGTCTACGGCGTCGGGCTGGAGGCCGAGATCGACGAGCGGATCGTGGAGAGCGTCGAAGGCTATCGCGGCATGAAGCCCGTGCGGGTCGGCAATCAGGCGCGCGAGCATCTGCAGCACGACGTCTATGGCCAGATCGTCCTGCCGCTGGTGCAGAGCTTCTATGACCAGCGCCTGCTGCGGCCCGGCACGATCGACGACTTCCGGGCGCTGGAGAAGGTCGGCGACCGGGCTTTCGAGATGCACGACCAGGTCGATGCCGGGCTTTGGGAGTTCCGCACCATCGCGCGGGTCCACACCTATTCGTCCGTCATGTGCTGGGCCGCCTGCGACCGCCTGTCGAAGGCGGCGGCCCATCTGGGCCTTCAGGACCGCGCCGAGCACTGGCGTGCCCGCGCGGCGATCATCCGGGAGCGGATTGAGAAGGAGGCGTTCGTGGAGGACGAGGGCCGCTTCGCCGCCAGCTTCGGCAACCGCGAGCTGGACGCCAGCCTGCTGCAGATGACGGACCTGGGCTTCCTCGACCCCATGGACCCGCGCCAGGTCGCCACTTTCGACGCCATCGAGCGCGACCTGAAGAAGGGGCCGTACCTGTTCCGGTACGTCGAGCCGGACGACTTCGGCGAGCCGGAGACGGCGTTCAACTTCTGCACCTTCTGGTTCATCGAGGCCCTGCACCAGAACGGCCGCGACGAGGAGGCGCGCGAGATCTTCGAGCAGATGCTGAGCCGACGCACCCACGCCGGTCTGCTGAGCGAGGACATCTCGCTGAACGACCACGAGCTGTGGGGCAACTATCCGCAGACCTACTCCCTGGTCGGCATCATCAACTGCGCCATCCTGCTCAGCCGGTCGTGGACGGACGTCAGATGACCGGCCGCCTGATCGTCGTCTCCAACCGCGTCTCGGCGCCGAAGGATCCGGCGGCGGGGTCCGCCGGCGGCCTGGCCATGGCGCTGTCGGCGGCGCTCAGGAAGTACGAGGGTCTGTGGTTCGGCTGGTCGGGCGAGACGACGGATCACTGGAAACCCGAGGCCAAGATCGAGAACCGCGGCGGCGTGACCGTGGCTCTGGTCGATCTGGAAGCCCAGGACGTCGACGAATACTACAACGGCTACGCCAACAAGACGCTATGGCCGCTGTTCCACCACCGCGTGGACCTGACGGCCTATGAGCGGTCCTACGGCGAGGGATATGAGCGGACCAACGCCCGCTTCGCCGAGGTTCTGGCGCCGCTGATCCGGCCCGACGACCTCATCTGGGTGCATGACTACCACATGCTGCCGCTGGCGCGGGACCTGCGACGGCTGGGTATCCGCAACCGGATCGGCTTCTTCCTGCACACGCCGTGGCCGGCGCGGCAGCTGCTGGTGACGCTGCCGCACCATCGGCGGCTGGTGGAGTCGATGTTCGACTACGACCTGATCGGCTTCCACACGCGCGAATGGCTGGATCTGTTCCGCGACTATGTGGCGTCCGAGCCCAGCGTGAACGGCCGGCTGTTGCCTAACGATGCTCTGGAAGCCTTCGGCCGAACCGTCCAGACCGGCGTCTTCCCCATCGGCATCGACGTGGAGGGGTTCGAGCAGGCGCGGAACTCGCAGCTCGGCGCCCGAACCTACGACCGGATGATGGCCTCGACCGCCTTCCGCAACCTGATCGTGGGCGTCGATCGGCTGGACTACTCCAAGGGGCTGGAACAACGGCTGCTGGGCTATGAGCAGTTCCTGGAGACGCATCCGTCGATGCGGTCCGAGGTGCTGCTGCTGCAGGTCACGCCCATCAGCCGGGACGAGGTGGACGCCTATCAGGACATACGGGGGCGGCTGGACGCCCTGGCCGGCCGCATCAACGGCGAATACGCCGAGATGGACTGGCAGCCGATCCGTTATCTGAACCGCACTTATCGCCGCGACCAGCTGGCCGGCATCTACCGCGCCGCCCGGGTGGCGCTGGTCACGCCGCTGCGCGACGGCATGAATCTGGTCGCCAAGGAGTTCGTGGCGGCTCAGAATCCGGAGGACCCCGGCGTGCTGATCCTGTCGCGCTTCGCCGGGGCGGCCGAGCAGATGGGCGAGGCGCTTCTGGTCAATCCTTTCAGCCGCGAGGAACTGTCGGACGCCATCCACCGCGCCCTGACCCTGCCGCTGGCCGAGCGCCGCCGGAAGTGGGAGGCGCTGATGCAGGTGGTGCGCGACACCGATGTCTCGACCTGGCGCGACGACTTCGTCGCCACGCTCAGGTCGGTGGCGCGGCCTTCGGACGACGACGGCGCAGAGCGGGCGGCGGCCTAGGCTGCCGCCTCGGTCGTCTGCGGCGCGTCCTTCGCCATGGCGCGGGCGTTGGCCGGGCGGGCCGCCACGCGCGCGACGTAGGCGTCCAGCAGGTCGTCCTTGGGCGCCTGCTCCAGCCCCCATGCCAGCGCCCCGCCGACCATGACGTCCACCGCCGTGAACCGATGGCCCATCAGGAACGGGCCGTGCTTCAGCGCGGTCAGGATGCGGGCGTTGACCTGGTCGTAGCGCTTGCGGGCCAGGGCATCAGTCGCCGTACGCCCCTCGATCTTCGCCCAGTAGGCCGGCTCCATCTCGCCCGCGGTCCAGGCCAGCCAGGTCAGATAGGCGGCGCGCTCAGGCGATCCGACCGGCGCGCCCAGATCGGCTTGCGGGAAAAGGTCGGTCAGATAGAGGGCGATCGCCGCAGATTCCGTGACCAGGGCGCCGTCGTGCATCAGAGCCGGCACCTTGCCGTCCGGATGCAGGTTGGCCGAATCGGCTCGGCCAGAGCCCGACATGGCGCGAAAGATCTCGACGTGCTCGATCGCATAGGTCGCCCGAAGCTCCTCCAACAGCCAGACGATCCGGCCGGATCGCGACTGGGCGGCGTGGAACAGGGTGAGCATGATCGGTCCTCCTCGAAGGGCGGCCCCTCGCCGCCGGTGGGATTGATCTACTGCCACCCTGCTGCCAGCATGCTGTCAGCAGCCTTCGCGCATCCTTTCCTCAAGCAGCGAGGCCCCGCGGGCCGAGCGGTAGGGCCACAAAGAATGCGACGCGCCGACAGACTGTTCCAGATCATCCAGGTTCTGCGCCGTGCGACCAAGCCGGTGACGGCGGACGCCATGGCGGCGGAACTGGAGACCTCGAAACGCTCCATCTATCGCGACGTCGCCACGCTTATGGGCCAGCGGGTGCCGATCCGGGGCGAGGCGGGGATCGGCTATGTGTTGGACGGCGGTTTCGACATGCCGCCGCTGATGCTGACGTCCGATGAGGTTGAGGCTGCGGTTCTCGGCGCGCAGTGGGTGGCGGGCCGCGGCGACCCCGCCCTCGCCCGTGCGGCGCGGGACCTGATCGCCAAGATCGCGGCCACCGTGCCGGAGAAGCTGCGGCCCGTGCTGCTGGAGCCCGCCGTCCGGGCACCGCCCAGCTGGAAGCGCGAGATCGAGACGCTGGACATGGGCAAGGTCCGCGCCTGGATTCACGCAGGGCGCAAGCTGCGGCTGCAGTATGCCGACGAGCAGGGCCGCGAGACCGTGCGCGTCATTTGGCCCTGTCTGGTCGGCTACAGGGACACGACACGGCTCCTCGTCGGCTGGTGCGAGACGCGCGACGACTTCCGCACCTTCCGGACGGATAGGGTCGTCGAGGCGGAGTTCCTCGACGACCGCTATCCCCACCGTCCGGCGGTGCTGCGCGGGCGGTGGTACGCCAAGATGGAAGCCGAGCGCTGCGAGTGGGAGAAGGCGCAGGCGGCCGCGGCCTTGCCTCAGTAAATCTCGAACAGGCCGGCCGCGCCCATCCCGCCGCCGACGCACATGGTGACGACGCCCCACTTGGCGCCGCGGCGCTTGCCCTCGATCAGGACGTGGCCGGTCATCCGCGCGCCCGACATGCCGTAGGGGTGGCCGATGGAGATGGCGCCGCCCGAGACGTTCAGCCGGTCGTTCGGAATGGCCAGCCGGTCCCGGCAGTACAGCACCTGCACGGCGAAGGCCTCGTTCAACTCCCAGATCCCGATGTCGTCGACGGTCAGTCCGTGGCGCTCCAGCAGGCGCGGGACCGCGAACACCGGACCGATGCCCATCTCGTCGGGCTCGCAGCCCGCGACGGCCATGCCGGCATAGCGGCCCAGCGGCGTCAGGCCCCGCCGCTCCGCCTCCTTCGCCTCCATGATGACGCTGGCGGAGGCTCCGTCCGACAGCTGCGAGGCGTTGCCGGCGGTGATGAAGCGGCCCTGCTCGATCTTCTCGCCGCCGCCGAACACGGGTTTCAGCGACTGCAGGCCCTCCAACGTGGTGTCCGGTCGGTTCCCCTCGTCCTTCGACAGGGTGACTTCTTTGGTCAAGGCCTGGCCGGTCGCCTTGTCGACGACCTGCATGGTGGTCGTCATCGGCACGATTTCGGCGTCCAGCCGGCCCTCTGCCTGGGCCTGGGCGGTGCGCTGCTGGGACTGCAGCGCATATTCGTCCTGCGCCTCCCGGCCGATGCCGTAGCGCTCGGCCACGACCTCGGCTGTCTCCAGCATCGACATGTAGATGTGCGGCGACAGCTTGATCAGCGCCTCGTCCTTCATCCGGAACAGGTTCATGTTCTGGTTCTGGACCAGGGAGATGGACTCCAGCCCGCCGCCGACCGCCACGATCTGGCCGTCGTGCGTCACCTGCTTGGCAGCCGTGGCGATGGCCATCAGGCCCGACGCGCACTGCCGGTCCAGCGTCATGCCCGCCGTCGTCGCCGGCAGGCCGGCCGCCAGGGCGATCTGGCGGGCCACATTGGTGCCGGTCGACCCCTGCTGCAGGGCCGCTCCCATGACAACGTCCTCCACCTCTGCGAAATCGACCCCGGCACGCTCGATCGCATGACGCACGGCGTGGGCGCCGAGGCTCTGGGCCTGGGTGTGGTTGAAGGCGCCGCGATAGGCGCGACCGATGGGCGTGCGGGCGGTGGAGATGACGACGGCTTCGCGCATGGTTGGTCTCCGCAATTGCTGTCATCACCCTAGCCCGGTGACGTCGGGTAAGGGCAAGCGAGGCGGTCGGCCCCGGTTCACTTCAGGCGGCCAGACCAGCCCACAATATGTTGAAACGGCGCCACAGTGGCCCTGAGTGTGTTCAAACGGCGGAACCCGTCGCCGGGCTCGTCGTTTCGGGGTCCGTAGTGGCCCTTGAGGGGGCACCTCGGGCTGCCATCGGCATCATAAACGTGAGGACCACGATGAAACTGAACCTTTTCACCTCGGTCGCGGCCGCCGGCCTTCTGGCCGCTGGTGCGGCGAGTGCGGATCCGCTGGGCTGGTACGGCGCGATCGACGCCGGCATGCACAAGGCCGAGGCCTCG
>JAIEQC010000006.1 GCA_019748055.1 Caulobacteraceae bacterium
GGCCGAAGCCGCCGCCGCCCCCGAGGCCGCCGCGGAAGATCCGGGCGCCGTCGGCGGCGCTCACTCCGGCAAGCTGACCGTCACCAGCATGTTCATGGAAGCCGACATCGTCGTGCAGGTCGTGATGATCGGCCTGCTGCTGGCGTCGATCTTCTCGTGGGCCCTGCTGCTCATCAAGATGTTCGAGTTCGGCGCCCTGGGCGGCAAGACCGACCGCTTCCTCGAAGCGTTCCGCGGCGCCCGCACCATCGCCGACATGCGCCGCATCGCGACGTCGGACGAGTTCGAGGGCAACCCGATGGCCGACATGGCCGCCGCCGCCACCGAAGAGATCGAGCTGTCGCGCTCGGCCGGCCTGAACGTGGCGGGCGAGCACCGCGACTCGGCTGTGACCCGCGCCTCGGCCGCCGTGGCCGCCGTGCAATCGGGCCTCGGCAAGCGTCTGTCGGGCGGTCAGCAGTTCCTGGCCTCGACCGGTTCGACCGGCCCGTTCATCGGTCTGTTCGGCACCGTGTACGGCATCATGAACTCGTTCATCGGCATCGCGAACACCAACACGACCAACCTGGCCGTTGTGGCCCCCGGCATCGCCGAGGCCCTGCTGGCCACCGGCATCGGCCTGTTCGCGGCCATCCCGGCGGTGGTGTTCTACAACTACTTCAACACCCGCATCGCCTCGTACGGCACCCGCGCCGACGGCTTCCAGGCTGAACTGCTGAACGCCATCTCGCGCCAGCTCGACAAGGGGGCGTAACCCGCATGGCCGCCAAACTGTCAGGCGGTAAGGGCAGCAAGTACCAGATCGAACAGAACAGCGAGATCAACGTCACGCCGTTCGTCGACATCATGCTGGTGCTGCTGATCATCTTCATGGTGGCGGCTCCGCTCGCCACCGTGTCGGTGGAGGTCGCGCTGCCCAAGGCCGTCGCCAAGCCGGCCCAGAACCCGCCGAAGCCGGTCTACATCTCGATCCAGCAGGACGGAGACGTCTTCATCGGCGACTTCCGGACCAGCGTCGGCGAAATGGGTGCGGAGCTGCAAAAGCAGCTCCCCAACCGCAACCCGGCGGACGAGCGGATCTTCATCCGCGCGGACCAGCAGACCCGCTACGGCGATTTCATGCAGGTCATGAACGCGCTGCAGGACAACGGATTCTACTCCGTGGCCCTGGTCGGCGAAGACGCGAACGAGCAGTGAGGGGAGCAAGGACAGCACCATGACCGACACTCCCGTCACACCGCGGCGCAATCCGCTTCTCGACCCGCCGAAGTCCAAGGGCTTCCTGGGCGTGCCCCTGCCGGTCCTGATCGGCATCGGCATCTTCATCCTGGGCCTGCACGCCCTGATGTTCGCCTGGCTGGCGGCGCAGAAGTTCAAGCTCAAGGAGTTCAACTACGTCGACGAGTCGGTCGAGGTTGAGCTGATCGAGCCCATCCCGCCGCCTCCTCCGCCGCCTCCTCCGCCTCCGCCGCCGGACACGCCTCCGCCGCCGAAGCTGCAGATCCGCGAGCCGCAGATCGTCCCGAACGCTCCGCCGCCGCCGATCACCGTGCCGCTCGAGGCGACGAAGAAGGAAGACCGCGTCGAATACACCGCGCCGCCGGTGATCGTCCCCGGTCCGCCGCCGCCGCCGGCTCCGCCGGCTCCGGCCCGGCCCTCGGTGATCACCAACCCGCAGTGGTCGCGCCGTCCGCAGGTCACCGAGCGTGACTTCCCGGATCGCGCCATCTCCTCGGGCACCAGCGGCTCGGCCACCGTGCGCTGCACGGCCCAGGCCAACGGTCGTCCGGCGGGCTGCCAGGTGGTGTCGGAAGACCCGTCCGGCTACGGCTTCGGCCGTGCCGCGGTCCGCGTGGTCGAGCGGGGCCAGCTGTCGCCCCGCACGGTCGACGGCGCCGCCCAGAACGCCACGTTCACGGCGACGGTCCGCTTCCCGATCGCCGACGAGTAAGGCGGTCCGAGACTGACTTTGGAAACGCCCCGCGGTTCGCGCCGCGGGGCGTTTTCTTTGCGCCTCGAAACCCGCAGGATCGTTCCGCGTTAGGTCGCCGACACGAGATCATTGCTGGGGAGCTCGACATGCGCCGTTTCTTCCGTCCCGTGCCGCTGGCCGTCGCCGGCTGCGTCGCCGCCCTGTCGGTGGGCGCTTGCGCCTACAACGAGGCGCTCGGCCGCAATCAATTGTTGATCGTCGACGACGCCGCCCTGTCGCAGCAGGCGGACGCCGCCTGGGCCGAGACCCTCCGCACCCAGCCGGTTTCGCGCGACGCGGCCCTCAACGCGCGCGTCCGTCGCGTCGGCGACCGCATCGTCCAGGCCGCCGGCCTCACCGGGCGCGGCTGGGAATACGCCGTATTCGTCTCGGACAAGCCGAACGCCTTCGTGCTGCCGTCCGGCAAGATCGGCGTGACCACGTCGCTTCTGTCGCTCGTCCGCAACGACGATCAGCTGGCCGCCGTTCTGGGCCATGAGGTCGGCCACGTCGTCGCCCAGCACGCGGCGGAACGCTATTCCTCGACCGCCCTGACGGCGATCGGCATTCAGGCCGCGCAGGGCGTGGCCGGCGACTACGGTCAGGCCGTGGGCGCCCTCGGCGGCTTCGGCGCCCAACTGGGCGTGCTGCTGCCCTTCTCGCGCCGTGACGAGCTGGAGGCCGACCGCCTCGGCGTCGACTACATGGTCCGCGCCGGCTTCCGGGCCTCAGAGTCCGTCGCTCTGTGGCGTCTCATGGCCGCCCAGCGGCAGTCCAGTACGCCGGAGTTCGCCTCGACCCATCCGTCGGACGGCACGCGCATCGCGGAACTGGAAGCCTACATCCGGGAGCGCGGCTACGCCTGAGCATCGTCGCTTGATCGCAAGGGGGAAGGCCGCTAGATGACGCCCCTCGCGATGACGCGCCGCCTTAGCTCAGTTGGTTAGAGCGCCGGTTTGTGGAGCCGGAGGTCCTCAGTTCAAGCCTGAGAGGCGGTACCATCCTTCCCGAGCGGAGAGCGCATGACCGCCCCGACCTGGGACCCCGTCCAGTACGACCGCTTCGAAGCCGAGCGCGACCGCGCCGCACTGGACCTGCTGGTGCGCCTTCCGTCCGACCTGGAGCCCCGCGTCGTCTGGGATCTCGGCTGCGGCACGGGTCGCCACGCGGCCCTGCTGAAGCGCCGCTGGCCCGAGGCCGCCGTCCACGGATTGGACCTCGATCCCGCCATGATGGACGCCTGCCGTGCCCGGCCTGAAGACGTAACGTGGGCCGATGGCGACGTCTCGACCTGGGCCCCCGACCACGCCGTCGACCTGATCCTCGCCAACGCCAGCTTGCATTGGGCGCCGGACCACCAGACCCTGTTCCCACGCCTCGCCGCCACGCTCGCGGGCGGCGGCGTGCTGGCCGTTCAGATGCCGCTTCGCGCCGAGCCGCTGCACCATCGGGTCGTCGCCCGCGTCGCCTCGGACGGACCGTGGGCCGACCGCCTCGCCGCCGTTCCCACGCCCGCCGATCCCCTGCCGCCCGAGGGCTATCACGACCTGCTGGTCCCGATCTGCGAGGAGGTGGACCTCTGGACCACCACCTATCTGCACGAACTCCATGGCCCCGATCCGGTGCTGGAATGGCTGAAGGGCGCGGGCCTCAGGCCGCATCTGGCCGCCCTGGCGGACGATCCGGAGCTCAGCCGGGCCTTCCTGTCGGCGTTGGGCCGGGCCCTTTCCGACGCCTTCCCGGTCCGAGCCTCCGGCGCGGTTCTGCTGCCGTTTCCGCGGCTGTTTCTGGTGGCGCGTCGGGCGAGACGGGCTTCGGCCTGCGCAGGTCCGTGACCGGCCCCTCCAGCTTCGCCAGCGTCGCCTCGGCCGCCGCGCGCCCGGCCTGAACCGCCACGTCGAACGCCTTCCAGTCGCGGATGTCCATGCCCTCCGGCTCCGGCTGGATCAGCAGGTCCGCCCGCGCCCGTGCATGTTCCAGCTCCGCGTCCGTGGTCAGGGTCGCGGCGCGCATCAGCACGCCCACGATCGGCGGCCCGCGCTTCCACGCGCCGGACGTCACCCATTTCCACCATGACGGCGGGTTCCTGAGCCCCTGCGGATCGACCCCGCGCGCCTGGCTCATGTCCACGCCGACGATCGGCCCGGCGTTGAACTGGCGCATCACGGCGGTGGGGAAGTTGTCGATCACCGCCCCGTCCGCCAGCACCTGCCCGTCCTGCACCACCGGCGGCATGACGCCCGGAATGCTGATCGTCGCCCGCATGGCGCGCTTCAGCGGCCCGGTTCGGTGCACCTCGATGCTCCCTCGCGTCAGGTTCGTCGACACGGCGAAGAAGGGCAGGGGCATGTTCGCCATCTCGACGTCGCCATAGGCCTCGTCCAGCAGCCGCTCGACCTTCCGCGACCGCGTCATGGCCACGATCGGAAAGGTGATGTCCGACAGGGGGTCTGAATCGACGAAGGCCCGCTTCAGCCGCGCCTCCAGCTCGGCCTGGCTCCACCCCAGCGCCGGTCCGGCCGCCACGATGGCCCCCATCGACGCCCCGCCGACGAAGTCGAACGGCACGCCCGCCCGCCTCAGCACGTCGATCGCCCCCACGTGGGCGTAGGCCCGCGCCCCGCCGCCCGAGAGAACCAGCCCGACCGAGGTCGCCGTCACCACCCGCGCCATCCGCTCGGCGTCGTTGGCGTCGCCGTCCTGGGCGTGGAACCAGCGGCCGGGGTTCACCGCCTTCAGCCAGACGGGCGTATTGGCCGGTCGCGGCATCCGCGCGTCCCGCAGCAGCAGCAGATCGGTCCGCCGCCGTGCCTCCAGCTGTGGATTATGCGGCAGCTTCGAAACGTCCGGCGCGATCAGCGGATCGCCCACCACGAACAGCCGGTCCACCTGCCGCGCACACAGGTTCGCCCACGCCGGCTCGTCCTTCTCCGCGACGTACAGGACGTAGTCATGGGCGTCCTCCACCCGCGTGAACCAGTCCGCCACGCTGGACAGGGCCGAATGGTCCACCACCTTGCAGGTGAAGCCCATCATCTCGATCGCGGCGCACAGCCGCTCGACGAAGGCCCGGATCGGGCGCGGGCGGGCCGAGATGAAACCGAACACGCTGGGCTCTGTCGCCGCGCTCTTCTGATCCCGCGCCCGCCGAATCATCAGCCGGGACAGCTCCACCATCAGGTCCGGATGGCTGCGGGCCGTGTCGAAGAAGGCGTCGCGGGGAAGGGCCAGGATCTCGCTGTCCCTCAGCGCCACCACCTCGGCCGTGTGGGCGGTGCCGGCCAGCATGGCCATCTCGCCCACCGGCTCGCCCGGCCGCACCACGCCCAGGAACTGTGGCACGTCGCCGTCGCCCCCGAACACGCCCAGCCGCCCCGCGCGCAGCAGATACAGGGTGTCGGCGGGGTCCCCCTCGGCGAACAGCCGCTCGCCGCCCGTCAGCGCGAACCAGCTGGCGCGGCTGGCCGCCTCCCGCGCGAACAGGTCATGCAGGGCGGCGTCCAGCGTGTCGCGGCGACCGGGGCTCATGGACGCATCTATGGCAGATTCCGCCTCGGGGTCACGAACGGTCAGGCTTGCGGGCCGGGCGATCCGTGTAGGGTGCGTCGGTCAACGAGGGGAAAGCCATGCGGTTCATCGCCGTCGCCGCCGTCGGAGCCGTGTCGCTCGCCGCCTGCGCCACGCCTCAGCCGCCGGAGGAGGGCGGCCCCAACCGTCCGCTGGCCGTCGATCTGGTCTGTCCGTCCGGCGAAGGCGGCCTGATGATCGGCCTCGATCCGCCGGTCGCCCGCCAAGGCGCCGACGTCAATCTCACCGCCTTCTGGTTCCAGGGCCCTCACGTGCCGCCGACGCCGGTGGCCATCGGGTGCCTGCGCGACCTGGCGGTGAGCCCCGCGGGCGCGGCCACCCTGTCGCGGGACGGCCGCCTGCGCCTCGCCGCCGACGCGCCCTCGGGCGAGATGCTGACCGTTTCGGCGCGGGTCCTCGACGCCCAGGCCTCGGTCTCCACCCGCGTCGTGGGGCGCGACGAACCCGTCCTGACCGGCACGTGGCGTCAGGACCGGATCAAGTGCGACCCCGGTCGCGAACCCGGCGAGCCCGTGCGTGAGCTGAAGGTCACCGGCGACGGCCGCTTCAACGTCACCTACCAGCCGTTCGAAAGCTACGTGGACATATGGGGCGCCCTCAGCTTCGACCCCGCCGCCGGCACGGTCGCCCTCACCCCCGACGGCGGCAATTTCGATCCACCGATCTTCGACGGGGAGGGGCGGGCCCGCCTCGACGGCGAGCGCCGCCTGATCCTCGACGGCGTCTATCTGGGCGACCGCAACGAGCGGAACCTCGAGCCCCGGACCGACGACAAGGGGCAGCCGGTCATCGACCGCCCCGTCTGCACCTACGAGTTCGTGCGGTGACGAGACCTTCCCTTCTCCCCTTGCGGGAGAAGGTGGCATGCGAAGCATGACGGATGAGGGGTCTCTCAGGCCTTTGACGTCATGCCGGCTGGGATGTCTGGACCGGCCCCCCGCCTGTGCGACCGCTCATCCGTCGGCCTTCGGCCGCCACCTTCTCCCGCAAGGGGAGAAGGATCATCGCCCACTTTCCCTCCGCCGCCCGCCCGCCTAAACCCGGCGCATGCCCAAGCTGACGTCCGCCATCGACACGACCAGCCCCGCCTTCAAGGCGCTGGACGCCCACAACCGCGCGCTTCGCGACGAGCTGCGCGCCCGCGTGGCCGCCGCCGCCCGCGGAGGTTCGGACAAGGCGCGCGACCGGCACACGTCGCGCGGCAAGCTTCTGCCCCGCGACCGGGTCGAGCGCCTGCTGGACCCCGGCTCGCCCTTCCTGGAGATCGGCCAGCTGGCGGCCTTCGGGATGTACGGGGACGAAGCCCCGGGCGCCGGCATGATCTGCGGCATCGGCCGAGTCTCGGGCCGCGAGGTCATGATCGTCGCCAACGACCCGACGGTGAAGGGCGGCGCCTACTTCCCCATAACGGTGAAGAAGCACCTGCGGGCGCAGGAAATCGCTGAACAAAACCGTCTGCCCTGCGTCTATCTTGTGGACTCCGGCGGGGCCAACCTGCCGCACCAGGCCGAGGTCTTCCCCGACCGCGACCACTTCGGCCGCATCTTCTTCAACCAGGCCCGGATGAGTGCCCGCGACATCGCCCAGATCGCCTGCGTCATGGGCTCCTGCACCGCGGGCGGCGCCTATGTCCCCGCCATGTCGGACGAGACGGTGATCGTCCGGAACCAGGGCACCATCTTCCTGGCCGGCCCGCCGCTGGTGAAGGCCGCCACCGGCGAGGTCATATCGGCAGAGGAGCTGGGCGGCGCCGAAACCCACGGCCGCCGCTCCGGCGTCGTCGACCACGTGGCCGAGAACGACGAGCACGCGCTGGAGATCGTGCGGTCGATCGTGGCCAACCTGAACACCGTCAAGGACGTGCCGCTGGACGTGCGCGAGCCGCGCCCGCCGGCGCTTCCGGCCGAGGACCTGTACGGAATCATCCCCGACGACGTCCGCGCCCCCTATGACGTGCGCGAGGTCATCGCCCGCACCGTCGACGGCTCCGACTTCGACGAGTTCAAGCGCGACTACGGCACGACGCTCGTCTGCGGCTTCGCCCGCATCTGGGGCTATCCGGTCGCCATCCTGGCCAACAACGGCGTGCTCTTCTCGGAAAGCGCGCTGAAGGGCGCCCACTTCATCCAGCTGGCCTGCAAGCGAAAGATCCCGCTGGTCTTCCTGCAGAACATCTCGGGCTTCATGGTCGGCGGAAAGTACGAGGCCGAGGGCATCGCCAAGAACGGCGCCAAGCTGGTCACCGCCGTCGCCTCGGCCGAGGTGCCCAAGTTCACCGTCCTGATCGGCGGCAGCTTCGGCGCCGGCAACTACGGCATGTGCGGCCGCGCCTATTCCCCGCGCTTCCTCTTCACCTGGCCCAACAGCCGGATCAGCGTCATGGGCGGCGAGCAGGCGGCTTCGGTGCTGGCGACGGTGCACCGCGACGCAGACACCTGGAGCCCGGAGGACGCCGAGGCCTTCAAGGCCCCGATCCGCCAGAAGTACGAGGACGAGGGCAACCCCTACTACGCCACCGCCCGCCTCTGGGACGACGGCGTGATCGACCCGGTCCAGACGAGGGACGTGCTCGGGCTGGCGATCTCGGCGAGCCTGAACGCGCCGATCCCGGAGACGGACTTCGGCGTGTTCAGGATGTAACGAGCTCTGCGAGAGCTATGGCGACATCCAATGTCTGTGCCTGAGGATCACCATTTCCTGCCGAAGTTCTATTTGTCCCGGTGGATTGATCCCGGCATCGGCGAGCTTTGGGAGTATTCTCGCCCTCACGACAAGGTCGTGGTCCGGCGCCGGAGTCCCAAAGGCACGGGGAAGCAAAAGCATCTCTACTCAATCATCGGCGAGGTGGAGCCAGAGCTGCGAGAGCAGGTTGAAATTCGGCTGATGTCTCCTCTCGACGACCGGGCCGCACGTGCACTTGATGAGATGATCAACACCCGAGCGCGGCCGCAGACCAAAGAACTGCGGGACGGCTGGGCGCGATTTGTAATGTCCCTCCTGCATCGGTCGCCTCGTCGCATTGCCTATTTGGAGAACCTCATCCGCACCTACGAAATCGAGACGACGCCAGAGGAAGAAGAGGCTTATGAAAAGCTTCGCGCTCCGAACGATCCGGCGACGCTCAAGCGGTTGTTTGCCGATGGGGACGCATCTCGCATCAGCCGGTCGAGGGCGGTCCTGCTCCGATCATTGGTCGACTCGGAGACCATTGGGAACGTAATCGTAGGGATGCGGTGGGGAGCCATTCAAGTCAACGAGCCGAAGCACCGGCTACTTACCTGCGACGACCCTGTCCTCATGAGCAACGGTCTCAATCATGATCGGAGCTTCATTGCGCTGCCAATCGCGCCTGATTTGATGTTCATCGCCGCCAATCACTCGGACGTTTTGCAGTCGTTCAGCGATCAGAAATCGGCTGTGTTCGAGGCCAGCATGAACGACGCCATCTGCCTGCAGGCCGATCGCTTGGTCTTGGGTCAGACTAACCGATGTCTGCGGTTTGTTGAGAACCGGCTTCAGCGCGGCGCTCCGCCCAACAACGGTGGGCTAGAGGGGCGCTATACGTGGTCAGCTCCAATCGCCTGAGACTCGGACTTGCAAGCGGGTGCGATGAGGCACTTCTGCGATAGACACCGTGCCTCACCCCGCCCGCAACACCTTCTCCATCGCCTTCCCCTTGCCGACCTCGTCGACCAGTTTGTCCAGCCGCCGCAGCTCCTGCATGAAGGGGTCCTCGATCGCCTCCACCCGGTGGCCGCAGATCACGCCGGTGATCAGGAAGCGGTTGGGGTTCATCGCTGGGGCGCGGTCGAAGAAGTCCTCGAACGTCGTGCCGTCGGCCAGCAGGGCGTCCACCTGCGCCTGCGAATAGCCCGTCAGCCACCGCATCACCTGATCCACCTCCGCCCGCCCGCGCCCCGCCTTCCCGGCCTTGTTCACGTAATGCACGTGCACGCTGGCCACGCTTGTCTTGCGGATGCGCTCCTCGGCCTTCGTCGCCATCGTCAAGCTTCCCTGTCCCCTTCGCCCCTCCGCGCGTTATAGGCGACGAACCGCAGGAGACGAACCATGGCCCAGAAACCCGACGTGACCCCCTCCGACGCCGACCTCAACGCCCTCGACGTCACCGACGCCGAGGCGGCGGAGATCAACTCGATCGTCCACCCGCTGGTCGCCGACCCCGCGCCGGACGCGAACGACGATCTGGTCCAGATCCGCTCCACCGCCGACGGCGTCGTCTTCGTCACCATCAACCGCCCGCAGAAGAAGAACGCCTTCGACGCCGCCACCATCGCCGCGCTGTACGAGGCGTTCGAGACCCTGCACGGCGCCGACCACGTGCGCGTCGTCTTCCTGCGCGGCGCCGGCGGCACCTTCTGCGCCGGGGCCGATCTGGAATGGATGCGCGACGCCGTCGACTGGTCCGAAAGCGACAACCGCGACGACGCCATGGGTCTGGCGAAGATGCTCAAGGCCCTGCACGACGTCCCGGCCCTGACGGTCGCCCTGGTCGAGGGCGCGGCCATGGGTGGGGGCGCGGGCCTGGTCGCCGCCTGCGACATGGCCGTGGCGGTCAAGGGCGCGAAGTTCGCCTTCAGCGAGGTCAAGCTGGGCCTGATCCCCGCCACCATCGCCCCCTATGTGATCGAGGCCGTCGGCCCCCGCGCCGCGCGCCGTCTGTTCGCCACCGCCGAACTGTTCGACGCCGACGCCGCCCGCGACTTCGGCCTGATCGACCGCGTCGTCGCCTCGGCCGACGCGCTGGACGGCCTGATCGCCGAGCTGTCCGCCGCCATGCGCGCGAATGCCCCCGGGGCCGTCGGCGACGCCAAACGGCTCGTCCACCACGTCGCCGGCCACAGGCTGGACTCCGCCCTGATGGACGACACCGCCAAACGCATCGCCCGCGCCCGCGTCTCCGACGAAGGCCAGGAAGGCGTCCGCGCCTTCCTCGACAAGCGCAAACCCCGCTGGGCGGAGTGACTTGGCAGAGGTGCCGGTAAGGATTATCCTTACCTGATGATCGTCAGCCGCATCACCACGAAAGCCCAGACCACCATTCCCCAGGCCGTGCGGACCGCCCTCGGTCTCGGCCCGGGCGATGCCCTGGCCTATGAGATCGTCGACGGGCACGTTCGCTTGACCAAGGCGCGCGAGCCGCAACGCGACGACCCCTTCGCCACCTTCGACGAATGGGACGGCGAGGCGGACCGGCGGGCCTATGCCGAGTTTTGAGTTCGGCGACGTCGTCCGCGCGCCCTTTCCCTACACCGACCGCGACGTGCGGCAGCATCGCCCGGCGCTGGTCGTCGCTGCCGGTCTCGGCGCCGATCGCCAGATGGTCTGGGTTCTGATGATCACCAGCGCGGAGAACCGGCGCTGGCCCGACGACGTCGAGGTCGTGGACCATGCCGCCAGCGGCTTGCCGGTCCCGTCGCTCATCCGCACCGCCAAGATCGCTACGGTCGAAGCCGGGCGCATCGAGAAAGTCGGCGCCGTCACTGCGGCCGTCGCGGAGGCCGTCCGTCGCGCGCTCATCGGCCGCCTGTCGGAGTGACGGTGGCGCGTTCCCGGTGGCCACGCTAGGAACGCGACATGTTCAAATCCGTCCTGGTCGCCAACCGCGGCGAGATCGCCTGCCGCGTCTTCCGCACCGCCCGCCGCATGGGCATCCGCACGATCGCGGTCCATTCCGAGGCCGACGCCGACGCCCTGCACGTGCGCGAGGCGGACGACGCCGTCCTGATCGGCCCGGCCCCGGCGCGCGAGAGCTATCTGGACGCCGCCAAGGTGTTGCAGGCCGCAAAGGACAAGGGCGCCGAGGCCATCCACCCCGGTTACGGCTTCCTCTCCGAGAACGCCGACTTCGCCGAGGCCGTCGAGGCCGCGGGCCTAATCTGGATCGGGCCCAAGCCGCATTCCATCCGCGCCATGGGCCTGAAGGACGCGGCCAAGAAGCTGATGATCGAGGCGGGCGTCCCCGTCACCCCCGGCTATCAGGGCGAGGACCAGTCGATCGAGACCCTGACGGCCGAGGCCGCCCGCATCGGCTTCCCCGTCCTGATCAAGGCCGTCGCCGGCGGCGGCGGCAAGGGCATGAAGCTGGTCGAGCGGGCCGAAGACTTCGCCGACGGCCTGGCCAGCGCCCAGCGCGAGGGCCAGTCCTCCTTCGGCGACCCGCGCGTCCTGATCGAAAGCTACATCACCCGCCCGCGCCACATCGAGGTGCAGGTGTTCGGCGACGGCCGGGGCGAGGTCGTCCACCTGTTCGAACGCGACTGCTCCCTGCAACGCCGCCACCAGAAGGTGATCGAGGAGGCCCCGGCCCCCGGCATGGATCAGGCCACCCGAGACGCCGTCACCGCCGCCGCCGTCCGCGCCGCCAAGGCCGTCGACTATCGCGGCGCCGGCACCATCGAGTTCATCGCCGACGCCTCGGACGGCCTGCGCGCCGACCGCATCTGGTTCATGGAGATGAACACCCGCCTGCAGGTCGAGCACCCGGTGACCGAAGCCATCACCGGCGTCGACCTGGTCGAATGGCAGTTCCGCGTGGCGGCGGGCGAGCCGATCCCGCTGAAGCAGGACCAGCTCTCCATCACCGGCTGGGCCATGGAAGCCCGCCTCTACGCCGAGGACCCCGCCACGGGCTTTCTCCCCAGCATCGGGCGGTTGGAGCATTTCAAACTCCCTTCCCCCTTGATGGGGGAAGGGCCGGGGATGGGGGTGACGGCGGTTGGTGATCGTGACTCCGACAGCGCCTTACCCGGGCAAGGCTTCACCCCCAACCCAACCCTTCCCCCATCAAGGGGGAAGGGCTCCGTCCGCGTCGACACCGGCGCCTACGAGGGCGGAGAGGTCAGCCAGTTCTACGACCCCATGATCGCCAAGCTGATCGTGCACGAGGACACGCGCGAGGCCGCCGCCCAGGCCCTCGCCGACGCCTGCGCCCAGGTCGAGGTCTGGCCCGTCCGTACCAACGCCGGCTTCCTCGTGCGATGCCTGGAACACCCGCGCTTCGTCGCGGGCGACGTCGACACGGGCTTCATCGCGGCGGAGGGGGAGGGGTTGATTCCCACATCTTCCATGGAAGCGGTCGCGTCGGGTGTGCAGATTCTCGCCGACGACGCAGGCTGGGCTTCATATGGCCCTGAAGTGCCGGGCCCTTGGGACGCATATACGGCTGGCTTGATGGGATGGCGGCTGAATCGTCAGGCGGGCGCTCCGATCCCGGTCGACGTCGGCGGCCAACGCTTCATGGCCAACGCAGCGTTTGGCAGCGGCTATTCCTACACCGTCGATCTGGGTGACGGGCCGATGGTCGTTCGCCGTCAACCCGGTGCTCGCAAGACGGGGACGAGGCCGGTCCTGACTGTGCAAGACCGGTCGTTCCACTACATTCGCCGCGATGAGAAGGCCGTGATCTTCGATAGAGGCCTGAGTGTTGCGGTGGGCATGGCGGTCGTCGTTGCCACCGGCTCCACCGCCGCCTCCGACGGCGCCCTCCGCGCCCCCATGCCGGGCAAGATCGTCTCCGTCCCGGTCAAAGCCGGCGACGCGGTGACCAGGGGCCAGCCCGTCGTGGCGCTGGAGGCCATGAAGATGGAGCACGCCCTGACCGCCCCCTTCGACGGCGTGGTCGAGGCGATCAACGTCACCCCCGGCGACCAGGTTCCCGCCGACGCCGTCCTGGCGGTCGTCACCAAAGGAAGCTGACCATGAAGACCCTCGCCGCCCTCGCCACGACCGCCGCCGTGGCCTTTTTCGCCGTTCCGGCTGCGGCCCAGGACCCCGCGCTGGACCAGGCCTACAAGGACGACGTCGAGTGTGCCGTGCTTTACATGGCCGTGGCCGCTCAGGGCGAGGACCCCGCCGGAGCCGCCCTGGGCTTCTACTATTTCATCGGACGGCTCGAAGGCCGCCGTCCCGACGTCGAATGGCGTAGCCACGTCCTGACCGTCGCCGCCGACGCGGGCGGAGAGCTTCTGGAACGCAGCGGCGAGCGGTGCGGACAGCTCCTCATCGACAACGGCCGCGCGATGGGCACGGTCGACGCCACCATCGACCGCTGGTCCCGGGGCGAGGGCGAGATGGGCCGGCGCCTTCGGGCGCAGCGTGAGCAGAGCGCCGAGGCGGAGTGACCCCGCCCGCCCCCACGGCCTCACCTGTTTGACGAAGCGGCACGTGTGCGCCTTTCAACTCTTCTCGGCGACAATCTGAGAAGGCCGATGCGGCGGCCATTGCGCGCGATTATGACGATCCCGGCTGTCTTGCCGGGCCTTTTCAATGCTCTCGGCATTTTTCGCCCCGAGTTTCCGACGTCGGTTTTGGGGTGATGCAGCATCTTGGAGTTCCGTCGCAGGGGAAGGGCGCAAGGCCTTGCGAGCTTGTCGCGGCGGGAGCGGTTCGAGCGGGGGCCGACCGGGACGTTTCATCGTCACGGGAGGCCGGTGCTTCGGCCCTGTCGGGCGTTCCGCGGTCCTCCTGCCCTCAAGCAGCGAGCGCCCGCGGCGCGAGCGGTAGGGCCCAACAAGGCATCATGGCGCGTCACGGGAAGGCGCGCGTCCGGGTCCGGGGTTCGCAAGTCTCCCGCCCGCCCGCCGGGGGCGCGTCCGTTAGTCGCGAAGCAGCGGCGCTATGCGGTGGTTCCGGCCACCTCGGACAGCTCCTGATCAGACGAACCGCGCGGAGCGTCGTCGCGAAGCCGAAACGGTACTCACATCACAGCATCCGGGCTCCGCGCCCGGCGCTCCGCCCGCCCTTCCCAACTCCGCGTGAAAACGCCGGAGGGCCTCCGCGCGCCCGCCCTGATTTGAATTTCCGGCCTTTCGTCCCTACCTTGTTCATATCCGAACCTTCGATCTCCTCCGCCGACCGCGCGCCTGCGCGGCCGGTCGATCGGCTTTCGGCGCATCGTGAACCCGAGAAGGAGCCGTCTTGCACGCCCAACGCAAAGTCCCGTCCGCCCGTCCCTATGGCCGTCAGGCCTACCGCCCCGCGCCGGTCCGCGCCCGCATCGGCCTGGCCATGCGGCGCTCCATGAGCTTCGGCCACCTCGGCGACGCCGAGGCGGCGCTGCGCTCGCAGGGCCTGTCGCTCGCCCCCATGGCCCTGTCCGACGGTCCGATCTCCGACGGCGGCGTCCTGGTCATGCCCACCGCCACGGCTGAACATCTGTCCGACGGCTCGCTGCGGGCCCTGGTGATCCCGGCCGGCGCGCCCGAAGCCGATCTGGACGCCCTGCGCGACATGGTGACCCGCGCCCACGCCGCCGGCATCCCCATCTTCGCCTTCGGGGAAGGCGTCGCCGCCGCCCTGCGCGCGCTGGACCGCGCCCCCGCCGCCTTCGCGACCACGCCCGGCGTGATGATCCGGGGCGACGAGGTCCGCATGCTGGCCGACACGGACGCCCTCAGCGAGGCGGCCGGCCAGGTGGCCTGACGACGAAGCGACGACGGGCGCAAATCACGCGCCCGTCGTTCATTGTTCCGCCCCCGTCTCCGCTCTATCTTGGCGTCATGAGCCGCTGGACCCCCGAGAGCTGGAGAACCAAACCCGTCAGCCAGATGCCGACGGACTGGCCCGACGCGGGCGCGCTCGCGGCCGTCGAGCAGGAGCTGGCGGCCCTGCCGCCGCTGGTCTTCGCCGGCGAGGCGCGTCGCCTGCGCGAACGCCTGGCCCAGGTCGAAGCCGGTCAGGCCTTCCTGCTGCAGGGCGGCGACTGCGCCGAGAGCTTCAAGGAGTTCTCGACCGACAACATCCGCGACACCTTCCGCCTGATCCTGCAGATGGCCGTGGTCCTGACCTTCGCGGGCCGCAAGCCGGTGGTGAAGGTCGGCCGCATCGCCGGCCAGTTCGCCAAGCCGCGCTCCTCGCCGCTGGAGACGATCGGCGACGTCACCCTGCCCAGCTATCGCGGCGACATCGTCAACGGGATGAACTTCACCCCGGACGAGCGCGTCCCGGACCCGCAGCGCCTGCTCAAGGCCTATCACCAGTCGGCCTCGACCCTGAACCTGCTGCGCGCCTTCGCCGGGGGCGGCTATGCCGACCTCTACAACGTCCACCGCTGGACGCTGGGCTTCGCCGATCACGGCCCCGGCGCGCGATACCGCGAACTGGCCGACAAGATCGCCGAGGCCCTGGCCTTCATGGAGGCGGTCGGCATCACGCCGCAGACCCATCCGGAGCTGAGCCAGGTCGAGATCTTCACCAGCCACGAGGCCCTGTTGCTGAACCTCGAAAGCGCCCTGACGCGTCAGGACGCGGCCACCGGCGAATGGTTCGACACCTCGGCGCACATGCTCTGGATCGGCGAGCGCACCCGCCGGCTGGACGGCGCCCATGTCGAGTTCGCCCGCGGCATCAAAAATCCGATCGGCCTGAAGTGCGGCCCGACCATGGAGCCGGACGACCTGCTGCCCCTGATCGACGTGCTGAACCCCGACGACGTGCCGGGACGTCTGACCCTGATCGGCCGTTTCGGCGCCGACAAGGTGGGCGACCGCCTGCCGCGCCTGATGAAGGCGGTGAAGGCGGCGGGCAAGCGCGTGGTCTGGTCGATTGACCCCATGCACGGCAACACGCTGAAGGCCGGCAACGGCTACAAGACCCGCCCCTTCGAACGCATCCTGTCGGAGGTCCGCACCTTCGTGGACGTGGCCGAGGCCGAGGGCGTGCACCCCGGCGGCGTCCATCTGGAAATGACGGGCCAGAACGTCACCGAATGCCTCGGCGGGGCCCAGGCCCTGACCGAGGACGACCTGTCCAGCCGTTATCACACCCACTGCGATCCGCGCCTGAACGCCGACCAGGCGCTGGAACTGGCCTTCCTCGTCGCCGAGCGGCTGAAGTCCGGTCGCCGCGCCGACGCCGAGGCCGCCTGAGATGAGCGGGCAAGGGGGCATCGGCGGTGAGGCGCAACGCGCGGGCCGCGTCGCCTATCAGGGCGCGCCCGGCGCCTTCAGCCACGAGGCCTGCGCCGCCCTGCGCCCGTGGGACGTGGCCGTGGGCTTCGATGACTTCCAGCAAGCGCTGGACGCCGTCGGCTCCGGCGACTGCGACTGCGCCCTGATCCCGGTCGAGAACGCCATCGTCGGCCGCGTCGAACCCGCCGCCACCCTGGTGGAGGCGTCGGGCCTGCATCGCATCACCGAGGTCTGGCGTCCGATCCGTCTCGCCCTGATGGGCGTCGACGGCGCCCGCCTGTCGGATCTCAAGACGGTCGAGAGCCACCCCGTGGCTCTGGCCCAGTGCCAGCCCCAGATCGCGGCGCTGAAGCTCACCCAGGTCGAAGCCTTCGACACCGCCGGCGCCGCCCGCGCCGTGGCCGACGCCGAGGACCGCACCCGCGCCGCCCTGGCCCCGCCGCCCGCAGCCGAGATCTACGGCCTGACCATCCTGCGCAACGACATGCAGGAAATGGCCGAGAACCGCACCCGCTTCGTTCTCCTCTGCCGCGAGCCCGCTTGACGCCGGACGCGGCCTCGGGCCTCATGGGCTTATGACCGGCGCTTCCGCCATCGTCAGCGCTTCCGTCGCCCGCGCCTTCGCCGCGGCCGCGACCTTTTACGCCTACGGCTTTCGACGCGCCGGCTGAGGCGCGGGTCTGACCCGCACGTCTCGCCGGCGACCGCTTCTGACGAAGCGGCGAGGTGTCCTCCCTCCTCATCGAAAGCCGAAACCGTGACCCTTTCCCTCGCTTCCGCCCGCCCGCAGACCGCCGACGACATGACCCTCGGGGCCCTGCGTCACGAGATCGACCAGCTGGACGACCAGATGCTGGCCCTGTTCCAGCGCCGCCTGGCCCTCGCCGACCGTGTCGGCAAGGCCAAGGACGCCCCGTCCGGCGCGCACCTCCCCCTCCGCCCCGACCGCGAGGCCGCCGTCCTCTCCCGCATGACCGCCGGCGCCCGCCCCGACCATGTCCGCGCCGTCGAGGGCCTCTGGCGCGAGATCGTCGGCTGGGGCCTCGCCCGCCAGACCGAGACCCAGGTCCGCGTCTGGGCGCCCGACGGCTCCGGCCGCGCCATCGATGCCGCCCGCCGCCGCTTCGGCCAGGCCGCCGCCCTGATCGAAAGCTCCGACGCCGAGGCCGCCCTCGCCTTCGCCGCCGAAGGCAGAGGCGTCGCCGTGCTGGCGCTGAACGCCGACCATCCGTGGTGGCTGGGGCTCCGCTCCGACTGGTCGGACCTGCGCGTCTTCGACGGCTGCGGCCGCTCCGCCCCCCGCGCCTTGGCCGTCGGCCGCATCGACCCGGCGTCTCTGGCCCCTGGCCGGCGCGTCACGGTCTCCAGCGGCGGCGCCGACTTCGGTCCCGGCGCCGGCCGCTGGGGCCTCGCCACCCACCGCGGCTGGACCCTGTCGTTGGTCGACGCGGTCCTGCCGATGGAGCGCATCGACGGCCTGGTCGGGACCGTGCCCTGACCGTCAGAAACGGTCAGTCCAGACCGGCGGCGTCGCGGCTAAGCTGAGCGGAAACGAAGGGGCTCGCACATGAACAGGATCGCCGGTCTCGTCTCCGGCCTCGCCATGGCCGTCGCGTCCACGGTCTCCGCGCAGGAACGGGCCATAACGCCCGAGTCGGCGGTGCTTGCGGCGATGAACGCCTGCTGGATAGGGGAGGAGGGCGGCGACGTGCGTCAGGCCGCGCGCGACTACGACTTCACTCTGATGCCCGGGGCTCGAGGCGCCTACTTCTACCGGACATTCGGCGATCGCGTCGTCACCTTCTCGGCCGACTACGCACCCGACGCCCTGGGCCGGCCAGAGCCCGCCTGCCGCGTCACGGTGCTGGTCCCCCAGCTCGACACGCCCTGGAGTCGGCGCCTGACGCCGCTGGTGCAGCCGGACACGCTGCTCGACACGATGATCCGCTTCGGGGCCCGCGTCACTCCGCCCTACCAAGTGGTCGCGCGCCGAGCTCCGCATCCCAGTCGACCCGGCGCGCGCCGCACTCTGATGAAGGCCTATCAGGGCGACCGCGGGCGGATGATCTACATCGAAGAAAGCCCTACCGCCTTCGAGGTCCTCTACGTGCACGCCGTCCGCGCGACGATCGACGACCCGGCGATCCCGGACATCGGCACCGATCCCGTCGGCCGCGTCGGCGCCCAGGCCTTCGTCGACGACCGATGGGCCATGGCCTTCTGCGAGCTGAACCCGCACGTCTGCGCGGAACCCGAGCGCGCCCGGATGTCCGGCTCGGTCACCCAGGACTGGACCCTGCCGTTCTCCGGCATCGGCTCGTCCAGCGGCGGAAACGTCAGCGCGCAGCAGCGCTCGCGCGATGAAAGCTGGTGGCGCAACTATCACGCAACCGGACGCGGTCGGTTCGACTAGACCGCCAGGTTGTCGATCAGCCGCGTCGTGCCGATCCAGGCGGCGGCCAGAACGCGGGCCGGGCCCTCGACCACGCCGGAGCGGAACGGCTCCAGCGTCTCGGCGTCCCGGACGGCGACGTAGTCGATGCGGTCGAAGCCGGCCTTCAGCACCGCCGCGTGCGCCTCGCGCTCCACGGCCGCCAGCGGCGTGCCCGCCCGTGCACTGGCCGCCGCGTCCGCCAGCACGCCGTTCAGGCGCCGCGCGATCGCCAGTTGGGCATCGTTCAGGTAGGCGTTGCGGCTGGACAGGGCCAGGCCGTGTCCGTCCCGCGCCGTCGGCACGCCGACGATCTCGATCTGAAAGTCGAGGTCGCGGACCATGCGCCGGATGACGGCCAGCTGCTGCCAGTCCTTCTCACCGAAGACCGCCAGGTCGGGCCGCACCTGGTTGAACAGCTTGGCCACCACCAGGGCGACGCCGCCGAACATCTGCGGCCGGAAGGCGCCTTCCAGATCCTCCGCGGGTCCGCCGACGGAGATCGTCGTCGTGGCCCCCGCCGGATACATCTCCTCGACCGACGGCGCGTACATCAGGCGGCAGCCGGCGCCCGCCAGAAGCTCGGCGTCCTTCGCCTCCTGACGCGGATAGCGACCCAGATCCTCATGCGGGGCGAACTGGGTCGGGTTGACGAAGACGCTGGCCACGACCTGATCCGCCCGCCGCACCGCCTCGCGCACCAGATCCAGATGTCCCTCGTGCAGCGCCCCCATGGTCGGAACGAAGGCGACGCTGCGCCCCTGCGCCCTCCAGCCGCGGATCGCCGCGCGCAACTCCGCGACGGAGCGGACGATCTGGAGCGGGGCGTCGTCGACGATCATGGTTTCCGCGTTAACTCCGACGCTTAAGCGTGTTCGTGAACCGGGTTTCAAAGACCCGTGTTTAGGGTGGGCTTATGGTCCTGCGTTCCCTGATCCGTCCAGTCCTGGTCGCGCTCGCCGGCTCGACCGTCGCCGCCTGCGGCGCGGTGGAGGCCGACCCCGAACGCTTCGAAAATCTGGCGCGCATGGTGTCCGACGTCCCTGTGTCTCTGGAGCGGCCCGGCACGACGTCTACGTCCGGCGCGACGGCCCTGCGCAAGCCCCAGCCGGTCCGGGTCGAGGTGCTGGACCCCCACGATCTCTGGGACGCCCGAGACGGTCTCGCTCCGGCCGTGGTCAAGGCCGCCGCGCCGTTGGTCGCCGAGGCCGCGGTCGGTGAGGTCAGGCGTCAGGCCGCCGAACTGCGTCCCGCCGTCCTGCCGACCCGTCAGGGCGGAACCCGTCTGATCCAGCTCGGCGCCTTCTCCAGCCGTGAGGCCGCTGAGACGGCATGGTCGAAGCTGCGTGGCGAACGCGTGCTGTCCGGTCTGACGCCGCGCTTCGAACCCGTCACCGTCGGCGACCGCGCCCTGGTCCGGCTGAAGGTCGCGGCCCCCGCCGACGCCGCCGCGTCGATCTGCGCCGCCGCCGGCGTCGACGGTCCTTGGTGCCGTCGCGGGGCTTGAAGTCGCCCCCAATTCCGGTCACTCCCGTCGCCTGAGTTACGCGTTCGGGGGTTCGCGGCATGGCCGCCCATGTGATCGTCTTCGGCAATGAAAAGGGCGGAGCAGGCAAGTCCACCCTCGCCATCCACGTCGCTTGCGCCCTGTTGGACGCCGGCAAGCGCGTGGCGATCCTGGACCTCGACCTGCGCCAGCGGTCGTTCGCCCGCTTTTTCGAGAATCGCGCCGCCTGGGCGGGCGCAAACGGGGTCACCCTGGCCCTGCCGGTCGCGCCGGACATGGGCGACGGCGTGGCGCTGGCCCGGGCCGACGAGGCGACGCAGCTGGCTGCCTTCGAACAGGGTCTGGCGGAAGCCCGCGCGTCGGCCGATTTCATCTGCATCGACACGCCGGGCGGCGACACGCCCGTCAGCCGTGCGGCCCACGTCGCGGCCGACCAGATCGTCACGCCGATGAACGACAGCTTCGTCGACTTCGACATGCTGGGCCAAGTCGATCCGGTCACGCTGGAGGTCAAACGCCCATCCATGTACGCCGAGACCGTCTGGGAGGCCCGCAAGCGCCGAGCGGTGGCCGGCGGCAAACCCATCGACTGGATCGTCCTGTCCAACCGCTTGGCGGTGGCCGCGGCGCGCAACCGCCAGCGTCTGGACGAGCGCGTCGCCGCCCTGGCGCGCCGGGTCGGCTTCCGCGTCGGGCCGGGCCTGCGCGATCGGGTCATCTATCGCGAGCTCTTTCCCTTCGGCCTGACCGTCGCGGACCTGTCCCCCGAGGTGCGGCCGGTCGCCGTTTCGCTGGCCCACGTCGCGGCGCGGCAGGAGCTGCGCGGACTGATGCAGGCGCTTGACCTGGGCGCGGAAACCGTGCCGCAAGAGGCGGCGTGATCCGACCGTGACCCTGCTCGCCCTGGCCCTGGCGGCGATCGCGCTCTGGGCCCTGGTCCGGCTGGGGCGTCAGACCGAGCGGGCGGGACGAGGCCATTGGCGGGTCAGCGCGACGATCCTTGCCGCCGCGATGCTGGGGGGCGCGGCACTGGCCGGGGCCAGAGGCTCCTGGATTGCCGCGGCCGCGCTGGCCGTCGGCGGACTGTGGCTGACGCTCGCGTCTCGAAAGCGAGACTTGCCCGCCCGCCGCGCCGACATGGACGACGCAGAGGCGCGGTCGCTGCTCGGCGTGCCGGCGGGGGCGACGGCTGAGCAGATCAACGCGGCCTGGCGCCGCCTGATGGCCCGCGCGCACCCGGATCAGGGCGGCACCGAAGGTTTGGCGGCCCGGCTGAACGCCGCGCGCGACCGGCTGCTGAAGCGCTAGTCGGCGCGCTTCACTTCCAGAAGTTCGACGCTGAATCGAAGGGCCGAGTTCGGCGGGATCTCGCCGCCCACCCAGCGGTCGCCATAGGCCAGCGATCCGGGGATCAGGAACTCGAATGTCTCGCCCTCACGCATCATGCCCACGCCCTCGGTCCAGCCCCTGATGACGCGGTTCAGCGGGAACTCCGTCGGCTCGTTGCGGGAGTAGGAGCTGTCGAACTCCTGCCCGCCGGTGAAGACGCCGCGGTAGTGGACCTTCACCGTGTCCTCGGGCCGGGGCTGGGCGCCTGACGGATTGGCCCGGCCGACGCGGCGCCACTGCAGGCCGCTCTCGGTCACTTTCCAGCCCGGCTGCTTCGCGTTGAACGCCAGCCATTCGGCCTGATTTGCCTCCCATTCCGGCTGGGTCGGCGCGGGGAGGGGAGCGGCCGGCTCCGGCGCCGTGGCGCAGGCGGCGAGCGTCAGAATGGCGGCGAGGGGAGCGAGCGTGCGGATCATGCGGTCACGCTAGCAGCGCGTCGCCGCTTCAGGAACAGGGCTTCGGCGCGGTTCGGGAACAGGGCGAGGGCCGCGTCGTAGTCGGCGACCGCATCCTCATGACGCCCCAGCCGGGCGAGCATGTCGGCTCGCGCCGCGTGCCAGGGCAGCCAGCCGGTCGCGCCAGCCTGGTCGAGTTCGGCCAAGGCGGCGGCTGGGCCGGACGTCTCCGCAACGACGACGGCCCGGTTCGTGCGGACGACCGGGTCTTTCCGCATACCCAGCAGGGCATCGTAGAGGCCGAGGATATCCGCCCAAGGCGTCACTCCGGATTTTCTGCGGGACGCGTGGGCCGCATGGATCGCGGCCTGAAGCGCCCTGGGACCCGGAGCCTGACGCGCGCTGCGGGAGAGAGAGGCGGACCTCGCCAGCAGCCGCTCCCCCGCGTCGCAGAGCGAGACGTCCCAATCCCGCACGTCCTGATCGCTGAGCGGCACCATGGCCCCCTCGGCGCCCAGCCGCGCCCCGCGCCGCGCCTCGGCCAGATGTAGGGAAGCGGCCAGCGCCAGCACCTCGGGCTCCTCCGGCATCAGCCGGGCGAGCAGCGCCGCCAGCGACAGCATCTCCCGCCCGAACGCCGCGTGCGGCCCGGCCAACGCGGCGTCGGCATGCGACTGAGCATAGGCGACCTCCAGTGTGGACAGGACGGCGTCCAGTCGTTCGCCCCAGCGCTCCGGCCCCGGCACCTCGAACGGCACCCCGGCCTCTGCGATCTTCCGCTTGGCCCGCACCAGTCGCTGGGCCAGCGTCGGCTCCGGCAGCAGATAGGCCTGGGCGAGCTCCGCCGTGCTCAGGCCGCAGACGGTCTTCAGCGTCAGCGCCGCCCGCGCCTCCGGCGCAATGGCCGGGTGGCAGCAGACGAAGATCAGCCGCAGCCGCTCGTCGGGAATGGACTGGTCCAGCCGCATGACGTGATCCTCAGGCGTCGGCTCGGGCTCGGGTTCGTCGGGCCGATGGGAACCGGCCGTCGCCTTTCGCCGCAGACGGTCCAGCGCCGCCCGCCGCGCGACCGAGTACAGCCAGGCGGCGGGATCGGCGGGGGGGCGATCGCCCCAGGCCGAGGCCGCGCGGGCGCAGGCCTCGGCGAAGGCCTCCTCGGCCAGGTCCAGGTCGCGGAAGCCGGCGGCCAGGGCCGAGACGACCCGGCCGCCCGCCTCGCGAAAGGCGCGGTCGAGTGCGCTCAAAGCCCCTCGGGTGCCGGCAACATCGGCCGGATCTCGATGGAGCCATTCCTGGCGATCGGCAGCTTCTTCGCCCACGCGATGGCGGCGTCCAGATCGTCGACCTCGATCATGTAGAGGCCGCCCAGCTGCTCGCGGGTTTCGGCGAAGGGGCCGTCGTGGACGGTCCGACCTTCCGGCGTCACCCGCACGGTGGTGGCGAGCGACGCGGACTTCAGGCCGGCGCCGCCGCGCATGACCCCAGCCTGCGCCATTTCGCCGCCGAAGGCGAAGTGGGCCGCCAGAATGTCCTGCCAGGCCTGACCGGCCTCGCCGTCCGGGTAGGCCTCGGCTTCGTTCTCATGGATCAGAAGGGCATACTGCATGGTCTCATCTCCCCGTCGCGGACCGGCCTGCCCGATCCTGAACGACATCGGGAAGACGCGCCAGCGACCGCTGTTTCGACAGGCCGCCCGACTTTTTTCCGGGGGGCCTTCATTTCGTCCGAAAAGCGAGTATATCAGCGCCTCCCGCATTCTCTTCAGCAGAGTCCGCGCGAAAGCGCCGAGGCCCGGTTCGTCGCCCTCAGACCGGTGCGAAGGCGCGCTCCTCCCCAAGGGAGCCTCACATTTCAGGCGTCCAGACCGAAAGGTCGAGGGTGGACGCCGAAACACCGAAGTCCCGGGTCGCCGTTCGGCGGGCCGGGGCCGCCGCATTGAAAAGGGGCCTGCCCGGGCCCCTCATTGGGAAGACAGAATGGCCAAGTCCATCGACGGTCTCGCGCTCGCCACCCAGATCGCCACCGCCACCTCGTTCACCGGCAAGAAGCGCATCCGCAAGTCTTTCGGGAAGATCCCCGAGGCGGTGCAGATGCCGAACCTCATCGAGGTGCAGCGCGCCTCCTACGAGCAGTTCCTGCAGCGCGAGGGCCGTCCCGGTCAGCGCACGGACGAGGGCATCGAGGCGGTCTTCAAGTCGGTCTTCCCGATCAAGGACTTCAACGAGCGCGCCGTCCTTGAGTACGTCTCCTACGAGTTCGAGGAGCCGAAGTACGACGTCGAGGAATGCATCCAGCGCGACATGACCTATGCGGCGCCGCTGAAGGTCAAGCTGCGCCTGATCGTGTTCGAGGCCGACGAGGAGACCGGCGCGCGCTCGGTCAAGGACATCAAGGAGCAGGACGTCTACATGGGCGACATCCCGCTCATGACGGACAAGGGCACCTTCATCGTCAACGGGACCGAGCGGGTGATCGTGTCCCAGATGCACCGCTCGCCGGGCGTCTTCTTCGACCACGACAAGGGCAAGACGCACAGCTCGGGCAAGCTGCTGTTCGCCGCGCGCGTGATCCCGTACCGCGGCTCGTGGCTGGACTTCGAGTTCGACGCCAAGGACATCGTCTACGTCCGCATCGACCGTCGCCGGAAGCTGCCCGCCTCGACCTTCCTGATGGCCCTGGGCATGGACGGCGAGGAGATCCTCAAGACCTTCTACGAGACCGTGCCCTATGAGAAGCGCGGCGAGGGCTGGGTCACGCCGTACAAGGCCGAGCGCTGGCGCGGCGTGAAGCCGGAGTTCGATCTGGTCGACGCCGACACCGGCGAGGTCATCGCCCCGGCCGGCACCAAGATCAGCGCCCGTCAGGCCAAGAAGCTGGGCGACACCACGAAGTCGCTGTCTCTGGCCGCCGACGCCCTGCTGACCAAGTATCTGGCCGCCGACGCGGTCAACATGGAAACCGGCGAGATCTACGCCGAGGCCGGCGACGAGCTGGACCAGGCCACGATCGAGCTGCTGGAGTCGCACGGCTTCACGACCATCGACGTGCTGGACATCGACCACGTCACGGTCGGCGCCTACATGCGCAACACCCTGCGCATCGACAAGAACACCGGCCGCGAGGACGCGCTGTTCGACGTCTACCGCGTCATGCGTCCGGGCGAACCGCCGACGCCGGAAGCGGCCGAGGCCATGTTCCAGTCGCTGTTCTTCGACAGCGAGCGCTACGACCTGTCGGCCGTCGGCCGGGTCAAGATGAACATGCGTCTGGAAACGCCGGAGGTCGGCGACGACATCCGCGTGCTGCGCAAGGAAGACGTGCTGAAGGTCCTGCAGATCCTGGTGGGCCTGAAGGACGGCGTCGGCGAGATCGACGACATCGACAACCTGGGCAACCGTCGCGTCCGCTCGGTCGGCGAACTGCTGGAAAACCAGTACCGCGTCGGCCTGCTGCGCATGGAGCGCGCCATCAAGGAGCGCATGTCCTCGGTCGACATCGACACGGTCATGCCGCACGACCTGATCAACGCCAAGCCGGCCGCGGCGGCGGTGCGCGAGTTCTTCGGCAGCTCGCAGCTGTCGCAGTTCATGGACCAGACCAACCCCCTGTCCGAGATCACCCACAAGCGCCGCCTGTCGGCGCTTGGCCCGGGCGGTCTGACGCGCGAACGCGCGGGCTTCGAGGTCCGCGACGTGCACCCGACCCACTATGGCCGGATCTGCCCGATCGAGACGCCGGAAGGCCCGAACATCGGCCTGATCAACTCGCTGGCCACCCATGCGCGGGTGAACAAGTACGGCTTCATCGAGAGCCCGTACCGTCGGGTGAAGGACGGCAAGGCGACCGACGAGGTGATCTACATCTCGGCCATGGAAGAGGCTAAGCACGTCATCGCCCAGGCCAACATCGCCCTTAAGGACGGCGAGATCGTCGACGATCTGGTCCCCGGCCGGGTGAACGGCGACTCCCAGCTGTTGACCAAAGAGACGGTCGACATGATGGACGTGTCGCCCAAGCAGGTGGTGTCGGTGGCCGCGGCCCTGATCCCCTTCCTTGAGAACGACGACGCCAACCGCGCGCTGATGGGCGCCAACATGCAGAAGCAGGCCGTGCCGCTGGTCCAGTCGGACGCGCCGCTGGTCGGCACCGGCATGGAGACGGTGGTCGCCCGCGACTCCGGCGCCGTGGTCGTGGCCCGCCGCGACGGCGTGGTCGAGCAGATCGACGGCACCCGCATCGTCGTGCGTGCCACCGGCGAGGTGGACGCCGCCCGCTCGGGCGTCGACATCTATCGCCTGTCGAAGTTCCAGCGGTCGAACCAGTCGACCTGCATCAATCAGCGCCCGATCGTGCGCGTGGGCGACGAGGTGAAGGCCGGCGACGTCATCGCCGACGGCCCGTCGACGGACCTGGGCGAACTGGCGCTGGGCCGCAACGCCCTCGTCGCCTTCATGCCGTGGAACGGATATAACTTCGAAGACTCGATCCTGATCTCCGAGCGCATCGTGCGCGACGACGTCTTCACCTCGATCCACATCGAGGAGTTCGAGGTCATGGCCCGCGACACCAAGCTGGGGCCGGAAGAGATCACCCGCGACATCCCCAACGTCGGCGAGGAGGCCCTGCGCAACCTCAACGAGGCGGGCATCGTGGCGATCGGCGCCGAAGTCCAGCCGGGCGACATCCTGTGCGGCAAGGTCACGCCCAAGGGCGAAAGCCCGATGACGCCGGAAGAGAAGCTGCTGCGCGCCATCTTCGGCGAGAAGGCTTCGGACGTCCGCGACACCTCGCTGCGTCTGCCGCCGGGCGTCGCCGGGACCGTGGTGGACGTGCGCGTCTTCAACCGTCACGGCGTCGACAAGGACGAGCGCGCCGTCGCCATCGAGCGGTCGGAGATCGAGCGTCTGGGCAAGGACCGGGACGATGAGCTCGCCATCCTCGAGCGCAACGTCTACGGCCGTCTGAAGCCGCTGCTGATCGGCAAGAACGCGACCTCGGGTCCGAAGGGCCTGGGCCGCGGCACGGTGACCGAAGAGAAGCTGGCCGAGCTGTCGCGCGGCCTGTGGTGGCAGATCGCCCTCGACGACGAGAAGGCGATGGGCGAGCTGGAGGCGATGAAGCGCCAGTTCGAGGACGCCCGCAAGGCGCTGGACCGTCGCTTCGAGGACAAGGTCGAGAAGCTGCAGCGCGGCGACGAACTGCCGCCCGGCGTGATGAAGATGGTCAAGGTCTTCGTGGCCGTGAAGCGCAAGCTTCAGCCGGGCGACAAGATGGCCGGCCGTCACGGCAACAAGGGCGTCATCTCCAAGATCCTGCCGATCGAGGACATGCCCTATCTGGAAGACGGCACCTCGGTCGACCTGGTGCTGAACCCGCTGGGCGTGCCCTCGCGCATGAACATCGGCCAGATCTTCGAGACGCACCTGGGCTGGGCTGCGGCCGGTCTGGGCAAGCAGATCTCCGGCCTGCTTGAGGACTGGCAGAACGGCGGACAGAAGAAGGCCCTGGTCGAGCGGCTGACCGAAATCTACGGCAAGGACACGCCCTTGCCGGAAGACGAGGCCGAGCTGGTCGAACTGGCCCGCAACCTGTCGAAGGGCGTGCCCTTCGCCACGCCGGTGTTCGACGGCGCCCACATCAGCGACATCGAGCGCCTGCTCGAGGACGCCGGTCTGGACAAGTCGGGTCAGTCGATCCTGTACGACGGCCAGACGGGCGAGCGCTTCAAGCGTCCGGTCACCGTCGGCTACATCTACATGCTGAAGCTGCACCACCTGGTTGACGACAAGATTCACGCCCGCTCGATCGGCCCGTACTCGCTCGTCACGCAGCAGCCGCTGGGCGGCAAGGCGCAGTTCGGCGGCCAGCGCTTCGGCGAGATGGAGGTGTGGGCTCTGGAAGCCTACGGCGCCGCCTACACCCTCCAGGAGATGCTGACGGTGAAGTCCGACGACGTGGCCGGCCGCACCAAGGTCTACGAGGCGATCGTCCGCGGCGACGACAGCTTCGAGGCCGGCATTCCCGAGAGCTTCAACGTGCTCATCAAGGAAATGCGCTCGCTGGGCCTGAACGTGGAGCTGGAGAACGGCTGATCCGGACCCTGAGCCCTCTCCCGCACCGCGGGGGAGGGCGGTCCGCCTCCCGAACTCTTCTCCTCATCGATTTTCGCGGGTGATCCCGCAGCAAGGAACCAAGATGAACCAGGACGTCCTGAACATCTTCAACCCGGTCCCGGTCGCTCCGACCTTCGACCAGATCAAGATCGCGCTCGCCTCGCCTGAAAAGATCCGCTCGTGGTCGTTCGGCGAGATCAAGAAGCCCGAAACCATCAACTACCGCACGTTCAAGCCCGAGCGTGACGGCCTGTTCTGCGCGCGCATCTTCGGTCCGACCAAGGACTATGAGTGCCTGTGCGGCAAGTACAAGCGGATGAAGTACAAGGGCATCATCTGCGAGAAGTGCGGCGTCGAGGTCACCCTGGCCCGCGTCCGCCGCGAGCGGATGGGCCACATCGAGCTGGCCTCGCCGGTCGCCCACATCTGGTTCCTGAAGTCGCTGCCGTCGCGCATCTCGTTGATGTTGGACATGGCTCTGAAGGACGTGGAGCGCGTGCTCTACTTCGAGAACTACATCGTCACCGAGCCGGGCCTGACCCCGCTGAAGCAGAATCAGCTGCTGACGGAAGACGAGTTCTACCGCTACCAGGAAGAGTTCGGCGACGACGGCTTCACCGCCGAGATCGGCGCCGAGGCCGTCCGCAACCTGCTGATGGGCATCGACCTGCACGCCGAGGCCGAGAAGCACCGCGCCGAGCTGGCCGACAACCCGTCGGAAATGAAGGCCAAGAAGGCGTCCAAGCGCCTGAAGCTGATCGAGGCCTTCCTGGAATCCGGCAACAAGCCGGAGTGGATGGTCCTGACCATCGTGCCGGTCATCCCGCCGGAACTGCGCCCGCTGGTGCCGCTGGACGGCGGCCGCTTCGCCACGTCCGACCTGAACGATCTGTATCGCCGGGTGATCAACCGGAACAACCGACTGAAGCGCCTGATGGAGCTGCGGGCGCCGGACATCATCATCCGCAACGAGAAGCGGATGCTGCAGGAATCGGTCGACGCCCTGTTCGACAACGGCCGTCGGGGCCGCGTGATCACGGGCGCCAACAAGCGTCCGCTGAAGTCGCTGGCCGACATGCTGAAGGGCAAGCAGGGCCGCTTCCGCCAGAACCTGCTGGGCAAGCGCGTCGACTATTCGGGCCGTTCGGTCATCGTGGTCGGTCCGGAGCTGAAGCTGCACGAGTGCGGCCTGCCCAAGAAGATGGCGTTGGAGCTGTTCAAGCCGTTCATCTACGCGCGCCTGGACGCCAAGGGCCTGTCGGGCA
This sequence comes from Caulobacteraceae bacterium, assembly GCA_019748055.1. Lineage (GTDB taxonomy): Bacteria > Pseudomonadota > Alphaproteobacteria > Caulobacterales > Caulobacteraceae > Brevundimonas. Next base: position 29,589 of record JAIEQC010000006.1, read on the forward strand.
CCGTCAAGCAGTCCAAGCGCATGGTCGAGCGTGAGCAGCCGCAGGTCTGGGACATTCTTGAGGAAGTCATCCGGGAGCACCCGGTCCTTCTGAACCGTGCGCCGACCCTGCACCGTCTGGGCATCCAGGCGTTCGAGCCCAAGCTGATCGAGGGCAAGGCCATCCAGCTGCACCCGCTGGTCTGCGC
>JAIEQC010000028.1 GCA_019748055.1 Caulobacteraceae bacterium
AAGCTCGCAAGGCCTTGCGCCCTCCCCCGCGACGGAACCCCCAGATGCTGCATCACCCCCGAACCGACGTCGGAAAATCAGGACGAGAAAAATCCACGGCGTTGAAAAGGCGCGGAAAGACGGCCGGGATCGTCACAACTGCGCGCAGATGGCCGCCGCATCGAAGGCGCGCGGACGTCCACGTCTGCGACCTGCAGCGCCGCCGGATTCGCGGACCCGGAGGTCAGCGCTCCGGGTTCAGCGCAGATCCCTGAGCACGATCTTCGCCGCATTGTGCCCGGGAGCTCCGGTGACGCCGCCGCCGGGGTGGGCGCCGGAGCCGCACAGGTAAAGGCCGGGAACGGGCATGCGGTGGTCGGCATGGCCGAGAACGGGCCGGGCGCTGAACAGCTGGTCCAGCGTCAGGCGGCCGTGGAAGATGTCGCCGCCGACCAGGCCGAACCGGCGTTCCAGATCGCGCGGTCCCAGCGCCAGCCGACCCAGCACCGAGGCCTTGAAGCCCGGCGCCCAGCGGTCGACCGTGTCGATCATCAGGTCGGCGACGGTCTCGCGGTCGTCGTCCGAAAGGTCGGGCGAGACGTGCTGGCAGAACAGGCTGGCCACGTGCTGCCCCGCCGGCGACAGGGTGTCGTCCAGCGTGGAGGGGATCAGCATCTCCACGATCGGCTCGCGCGACCAGCCGTCCAGCCGGGCCGAGGTGTGGGCGCGCTCCATGTAGTCCAGCGACGGCGCGATGATGATGCCGGCGGTCAGATGATCTCCCGGCTCGGGCATGGCGCTGAAGCGCGGAAGCTCGCTGAGCGCCACGTTCATTCGGAAGGTGCCGGACCCGGAGGCGTAGCGCGTCATCCGCTCACGGAAGTCGTGGGGAACGGCCGCCGGGTCGACGAGACGGTCGAACAGGAGGCGCGGATGGAGATTGGACACGACGGCGCGGGCGCGCACGACGTCACCGGCCTCCGTCACTGCGCCGACCGCCCTGCCCCGCTCCGTCAGCACCTCGGCCACGGGCGCGTCGAGACGGACGTCGACGCCGCGCGCGGCGCAGGCGGCCGCCATGGCCTGCGTGATGGCGCCCATGCCGCCGATGGCGTGACCCCAGGCGCCACGCCTGCCGTTCACCTCGCCGAAGACGTGATGCAGCAGCACATAGGCGCTGCCCGGCGTGTAGGGGCCCGCATAGTTGCCGACCACGCCGTCGAAGCCGAACAGGGCCTTGATCGGCGCGCTCTCGAACCAGCCGTCCAGCCAGTCGCCGGCGGACTTGGTGAAGAGGTCCAGCAGGTCACGCCGCCCCTGCACGTCCAGCGCCGCCGCCTGGCGGCCCAGCGCGCCGGCCGACAGCAGGTCCGGCAGGGCAGCCAGCCATCCGCCCGAGCTCATGTTCGGCGGGGGGCGCAGGATCCAGTCGCGCAGGACGTCGGCGACGACCTCCAGCCGGCGCTCGTATTCCGGCAGGCGGTCGGCGTCTCTTTGCGAAAAGCGCGCGACCTCGGCCTGGGTGAGCCCCTCGCCGGCCAGAAGACGATCGCCGCCGGGAAGGGGCAGGAAGTTGGCGACCTTGCGCAGCACGACCTGCAACCCGTGCCGGGCCAGATCCATGTCCGCGATGACCCGGGGGTTCAGCAGGCTGACGGTGTAGCTGGCCGTGGAGTTGCGGAAGCCGGGGTGAAACTCCTCGGTCACGGCCGCGCCGCCGACGACGGAACGCCGCTCCAGCACGGTCACCTTCAGTCCGGCGCGGGCCAGATAGAAGGCGCAGACGAGGCCGTTGTGGCCCCCGCCCAAGATGACGACGTCGGTTTCGGTTTCAGCCACGGGCGCTCCCTTTCGGAAGCGGCTCTAGCACGGCCGGATCAGGCCGCCAGCAGGCCGTGGAGCATGAAGCCGATCTGAACCGCCGTGCAGGCGACCAGCGCCACGATCATCAGGGCTTCGTTCAGCGGCAGGCGGCGTTGCATGCCGCTTTATGGCGCGATTCCCTGAACTGCGGCTTAAGCCCGACCGCCATGAAATCGGCGATGGAGCAGCGGCGCGCCCAGCCAGTAGCAGAGCTCGGCCGGGCGCTCGATGTTCCAGACGGCCAGATCGGCGGCCTTGCCGACCTCCAGCGTGCCGATCTCGCGCGAGAGAGCGAGCGCGGCGGCGGCGTGGCGCGTGGCGCCGGCCAGCGCCTCCTCCGGCGTCAGGCGGAACTGGACGCAGGCGAGGTTCAGGGCCGCCGTCATGCTGGCGACCGGAGACGTTCCGGGATTGCAATCCGTGGCCACCGCCATGCGCACGCCGTGACGGCGGAACAGGTCGATCGGCGGCAGCTTGGTCTCGCGCAGCATCAACCAGGCGCCGGGCAGAAGCACGGCCACGGTTCCCGCCCGCGCCATGGCGATCACGCCGGCCTCATCGACATGCTCGACGTGATCGCCCGACAGGGCGCTGTGCGCGGCGGCCAGCGCTCCCCCCCCTCCGTCCGACAGCTGGTCCGCGTGCAGCTTGACGGGCAGGCCCAGCGACCGGGCCCTGGCGAACAGCCGCGCGACCTCGTCGGCGGTGAAGGCGATCGGCTCGCAATAGGCGTCGACGGCGTCGACCAAGCCTTCCGCGTGAGCCGCGCGAAGGACCTCGTCGATCATCAGATCGAGGTAGGCCCCGCGGGTCTGGCGATGCTCCGGCGGCAGGGCGTGCAGGCCGAGGAAGCTGGTCGAGACGCGGACGTCGCCCTCCACGCCGACGCGGCGAGCGGCGCGCAGCATCTTCAGCTCATTCTCCGCGTCGAGCCCATAGCCGGATTTGATCTCAACTGTGGTCACGCCCGTCGCCGTCAGGCCGCGCAGCCGGCCCAGCGCGGAGGCGACCAGGGCGTCCTCGCTCGCCGCGCGGGTGGCGGCCATGGTCGAGACGATGCCCCCGCCCTCGCGCGCGATCTGCTCATAGGTCGCGCCGCCCAGACGGCGCTCGAACTCTTGGGACCGGTTGCCGCCGAAGACCAGATGGGTGTGGCAGTCGATCAGACCGGGCGTGACCCAGCGGCCGTCGAGACGCTCGGTGCGAACGGCGTCATGAGGCGGAAGGTCAGAGCGGGAGCCGACCCACGCGATCCGTCCGTAGCGCACCAGCATCGCCCCGTCGTCGACGGCGCCGTAGGGCGCCGCGCCTTCGACCATCGTCGCCAGGCGGCAGTCGGTGAGAAGAAGGTCGAACCGCTCAGCCACGCGTCTGGAACCCCGCCAGCAGCTCGCAGAACCAGCGCCCGGCGGTGAGCGCGCTCAGATCGCCGACCTCCAGAGAGGGGTCGTACTCCGTCAGATCGACGGCGCGGACGCTGGGGTGGGCGCCGATCACGCGCGTGGCCTCAAGGACGTCGTGCAGCGGAAGGCCGCCCGGTCGTGCGCCGGGGCTGGCGGGCCACTGGGACCGGTCGATGACGTCGATGTCGACGTCGACATAGATGACGTCGCAGATGGCCGAGAGACGCGCGAGCTCGCGGGTCACGATCGCCGCCGTGCCCTCCCGCCTACAGTCGGCCGCGGTGAATACGGAGATCCCTGCCGCCTTCGCCTTCTCGTGCGCCCGCCGCGTGTTGGCGAAAGGGGCGAGGCCGATCTGACTGATGCGCCGCCCGTCCAGACCGTCGTCCAGCAAGGCCTGAACCGGATTGCCGTTGGTCAGGCCCTGATCGGTGTCCCTGAGGTCGAAATGGGCGTCCAGCGTCAGCAGTCCGACGCGATCCAGTCCCAGCCCATGGACCCCCGGCCGCGTCATGGCATTGTTGCCGCCGATCAGCACGGTCAGGGCGCGATGAGCCTGAGCGGCGACCGCGCCGCGAATGGGCTGAAAGGCGTCGGCGGGCGAGACGGCCTTGAGCGGCACGTCGCCGGCGTCATGCACGGGAACCGTCAGTTCCCTGCCGGTCTCGACGTCGTAGGTCGAAAAGCGGGGCAGCGCGGCGCGAAAGGCCCTGGACCCCAGGTCGCACCGCCCAGGCGTCAGCGAGCGCTCGTTCAGCGGCGCGCCGATCAGGGCGACCGGCGCGTCGGGGTGATCACCGATCAGGTCGGCAACGGAGCGCCAACCCAAGGCTTCGGAGGCTTCCATGGTCATAGTGTCGCAGCGTAGAGACGCCGGCATGACTCAACAACCGACCCCGAACGCCCGCATCGTCCGCGCCCCGCGCGGGCCGGAGAAGACCTGCCGCACCTGGGCCGCGGAGGGCGCCCTGCGGATGCTGATGAACAATCTGGACCCCGAGGTCGCCGAGCGGCCGCAGGACCTGGTCGTCTATGGCGGGATCGGCAAGGCGGCGCGGGACTGGGCCAGTTTCGACCGGATTGTGCAGAGCCTGCGTGAGCTGGGCGAGGACGAGACCCTGCTGGTGCAGTCGGGCAAGCCGGTGGGGGTGTTCCGCACGCACGCCGACGCGCCGCGCGTGCTGATCGCCAACTCCAACCTGGTGCCGAAGTGGGCGACCTGGGAGCATTTCCACGAGCTGGATCGCAAGGGGCTGGCCATGTACGGCCAGATGACCGCTGGATCGTGGATCTACATCGGCACCCAGGGCATCGTTCAGGGCACCTATGAGACTTTCCTGGAGGCCGGGCGGCAGCATCACGGCGGCGACTGGTCGGGCAAGTGGATCCTGACGGCGGGGCTGGGCGGCATGGGCGGGGCGCAACCGCTGGCGGCGACCATGGCCGGCGCGTCCTGCATCGCGGTGGAGTGCCAGCGCAGCCGCATCGAGTTCCGCATCCGCACGCGCTACCTCGACGTCATGGCGGAGAGCGTGGACGAGGCGCTAGAGCTGCTGGAGCGGTCGCTGGCGGATAAAAAGCCGATTTCGATCGGGCTGTTGGGCAATGCGGCGGAGGTTCTGCCCGAACTGGTCAAGCGCGGCGTTCGGCCCGATCTGGTGACCGACCAGACCAGCGCGCACGACCTGGTCAACGGCTATCTGCCCGCCGGCTGGAGCGTGGCGGAGTGGGAGGCGAAGCGCGAGAGCGAGCCTCAGTCGGTGGAGGCGGCGGCGCGGAAATCGTGCGCCGTGCACGTGCAGGCCCTGCTGGACTTCCAGGCGGCCGGCGTTCCGGTCACGGACTACGGCAACAACATCCGGCAGGTGGCCTTCGACGAGGGCGTGGAGAAGGCGTTCGACTTCCCGGGCTTCGTGCCGGCCTACATCCGTCCCCTGTTTTGCCGGGGAATCGGACCGTTCCGATGGGCCGCGCTGACGGGCGATCCGGAGGACATCCGCAGGACCGACGCGGCGATGAAGCGGCTGTTCCCGGACAATGCCGGCCTGCACCGCTGGCTGGACATGGCGGGCGAGCGGATCGCCTTCCAGGGCCTGCCGGCACGCATCTGCTGGATCGGGCTGGGCGACCGCCACCGGGCCGGGCTGATGTTCAACGAGATGGTGGCGTCGGGCGAGCTGTCGGGGCCGATCGTGATCGGGCGGGATCATCTGGACTCCGGCTCAGTGGCAAGCCCCAACCGCGAGACCGAGGCGATGATGGACGGGTCGGACGCGGTGTCGGACTGGCCGTTGCTGAACGCGCTGCTGAACACGGCGTCGGGCGCGTCGTGGGTGTCTCTGCACCACGGCGGCGGGGTCGGCATGGGGTATTCCCAGCACTCCGGCGTCGTTATCGTGGCCGACGGCACACCGGAAGCGGCGCGGCGGCTGGAGCGCGTGCTGTGGAACGACCCGGCGACGGGCGTGATGCGCCATGCCGACGCGGGGTACGAGATCGCCAAGGACTCCGCGCGGGCGAACGGGCTGAAGCTGCCGGGGCTCGTATGATCAAGCCCTACATCCTTGCCTGTTTTGTGGGGGCCATCGGCTGCGGTTCATGTATGTCGCGCCCGCCAATCGAGGACCGTCCCTCCCTTGTCCTGACGGTCAAGAACGAGGCCAACGGGTTCAGTCTTACTCTCCAGAATCCGTCTTCGTATGAGCGTTGCATCGTGGCGGACGACTGGCCGACCCGCGGTGGTCTGATGGCTAACCCAACGATGTCGATCGCCGTTGAGGAAGACGGGGAACGGCACGTTATGCGCGATGAAAACCTCGGTCATTGCATCGGCGACTGCGGTCCCGTTCGAATCGCCGCCGAGACTGAGATCACTGCCCACCTTCCCTATTCCCAGTTCCCCGACTTGCCGAAAGCCGCGCACAGCAGCGCTCGGCTGGTTTTCGCTCCTCGGGAAACACCTTGCGACAGATACTGATGACGCAGATCACCATCGGCGAAGCCCCCCTCACCCTGTCGCAGTTGCGAGCGTCACTTGACGGCCCCGTTGCCGTCTCGCTGACCGACGCGGCGTGGCGCGACGTCGAGGCCGGGGCGGCGACGGTGGCGGAGATCCTGGCCAAGGGCCGGACCGTCTATGGGATCAACACCGGGTTCGGCCTGCTGGCGAACACCAGCATCGCGGCGGAAGATCTTGAAACGCTGCAGAAAAATCTGGTGCTGAGCCACGCCTGCGGGGTCGGGGCGCCGTTGTCGGCGGGGGTGACGCGGCTGCTGATGGTGCTGAAGATCGCCAGCCTGTCGAAGGGGGCATCGGGGGTGCGGCGCGACACGCTGCAGGCGCTGATCGACCTGGTGAACGGCGAGGTGCTGCCGGTCATTCCGTCCAAGGGATCGGTCGGGGCGTCGGGCGACCTGGCGCCGCTGGCGCACATGAGCTGCGTGCTGATCGGCGTGGGCGAGGCGACAGTCGGCGGGCGCGTCGTGTCGGCGGTCGAGGCGCTGGCGACGGTCGGGCGCGCGCCGGTGGTGCTGGGGCCCAAGGAGGGGCTGGCGCTGTTGAACGGGACGCAGTGTTCGACGGCGCTGGCGCTGGCCGGGCTGTTCGCGGCGGAGGACGCCTTCGCGGCCGGACTGGTGGCGGGGGCCCTGTCGGTCGACGCGCTGAAGGGATCGGACGCGCCGTTCGATCCGCGCATCCACGCCCTGCGCGGCCAGCCGGGGCAGATCGAAGTGGCCCGGGTGCTGCGCGAGCTGCTGGCGGGCTCGGCGATCCGCGACAGCCACCGCGAGGGCGACGACAAGGTGCAGGACCCCTACTCCCTGCGCTGCCAGCCGCAGGTGATGGGCGCCGGGCTGGACGTGCTGCGCGCGGCGGCGGCGACGCTGGTGCGCGAAGCCAATGCGGTGACGGACAATCCGCTGGTCTTCTTCGCCGAGGGCGACGTGATCTCGGGCGGCAACTTCCATGCGGAGCCGGTGGCCTTCGCCGCGGATCAGATCGCCCTGGTGCTGTGCGAGATCGGGAACATCTCCGAGCGGCGAACGTCGATCCTGGTGGATCCCAAGATGAGTGGCCTGCCGGCGTTCCTGGTGCGCGAGAGCGGGCTGAACTCCGGCTTCATGATCGCCCAGGTGACGGCCGCGGCGCTGGTGGCCGAGAACCGCATGCTGAGCCACCCCGCCAGCGTCGACACGGTGCCGACCAGCGCCAATCAGGAAGATCACGTGTCGATGGCCACCCACGGCGCGCGGCGCCTTCTGGAGATGGCCGAAAACACGGCGACGGTGGTCGGGATCGAGCTGCTGGCGGCGGCGCAGGGCATCGACTTCCAGCGGCCGCTGAGGTCGTCGGAGCCGCTGGAGCGGGCATGGGCGATCGTACGGGAAGCCGCGCCCGAGTATGCCTCAGACCACTATTTCGCGCCGGACATCGCGCGCGCGACGACCACCGTCCGCGAGGGACGGTGGCGGCCGTTCGTCCGAGATCTGCTGTGCTAAGCCCGACGGATCAGCCGAGCATCGCCAGGCATTCCTGACGCGCGCCGGAGAAGTCGGTCGTGCTTTCAGGGTCCATGAGGAGCGTGGCGCCCAGTTCTGCGATCTGGCCTTCGACGTCCTCTTCGCCGAAACCAAGCGCGGCCCCGCTGGCATAGGCGAGCTCGCTGAACTTGAAGCCTTCGGCCATGCGGGCCTCCAGCTGCTGATCGGTCATGCCCTCCATGGTGACGATCAGGTCTAGGGTGTCGACCGCCGCGCAGAGGACGTTGAGCAGATGCTCTTCACCACCCGGGCGGCCCTCGAGCTGGTCGACCCAGGCCATGTCGAAAGAGTCTTCGGAGGCGTCTTCGGGCCCCTCGTCGGCGAGCATGTTCGCCGGGTCGCCGCCAGAGACGAGGCTGAGGGTGTAATCCCCGCTTTCGTCGGCGGACAGCGTGTTCGCCCGGATGAACCAGGCGCCGCCGTCGGTGCGGAACTCGATGTGTGAGTTCAGGCCGTCGCCCCAGTCGTCGTTGACGGTGTCGGTTTGCGCGGAGCAGTCGCGTCCCTTCCCCACGGCGACGAAGGCGTCGAAGTCTTCCGAGCTGTAGTCGACGGTGTAGACGCCGGCCGGGGCGGTGAAGATCCAGCAGTCGTAGTTGCTGCCGTCGTCCAAGGCTGCGTCGGACGATGAGATCGTCCCCCGGACGGTCTGGCCGACCGAGATCGACTGAGCCGAGGCGGCGCCGGCGACGAGGAGGGCCGTCAATCCGACGGCGGCGAAGAGAGCAGAGCGGCGCATGATCTTGATGTTCCCCGGCCGGAAGCGGCCATTGATGGGACGCTACATCGTCGCCACGACGCCGTCATCTGACGCCGTCTGACGCTCAGCGATATCGCGTGACGGGCGAGAAGCCGAGCGCACGGTCGCAACCGGCGACGGTTTCAAGATATTCCGCCACCTGTTGGGGCTTGTCATCGATGATGCCGCCCAGAGCGATCAGAACGAAGTTGCTGCCGATGAACTCGGCCATGCTCTGATCGACCTGACCGCGGCCCTGCGCCTGACGTGCGCGCGCGGCGTAGTCGATGGCGCCGACATTGCCGTATTGGGTGAGGCTGTCCCGCGCATCGTTCATGGCCAGATAGGCGCCGGTGCACGTCTCGGCGTCGGAGCCCCAGTCGGTGACGCCCTGGGGCAGGGCGTTCAGACTGCCCTGGCGGGCTTCCTCCTGAGGCGCCCCCGCGGTGACGGAAAGCCAGAAGTTTCCGGATTCACCCGCCCCGAAGGCGTTGGCCCGGATCAGGACGCGCGGGGCGGTGAAGGTCTGGACGACGCGGGCGTTGGTGTTCGTCCCACCGTCGTCGTCAGTGGCCAGCACACGCATGCCGTCGCCGCAGTTCGTGCCCGTTCCCACGGCCAGGAAGGCGTCGAAATAGGCCGTTTTCAGATCGATCGTCACCGGCCCCGAACCGGGCTCCAGCACATAGCACTCGTAGAGGCTGCCGTCGGCCAGGCGGGAATCTGCGTCCGACAGGTTCGAGGCGATCTCCTGGCCCAGGGTGATGCGCGTCTGGGCGGCGGCGGGCGACGCCGCGGCGACCAGCGACACGATGGCTGCGGATAAGGCGAGACGACTGAGCATGGCGATCCTCCTCGATCGAACTTTCTCGCTGGAGTATCGCCGATATGCCGCTCCGCGTCATGACGAAGTCTGACGAAGAGCGCCCCACCGTCAGGGCTTGGGCGCGGGATCCACCGTCAGGACGTAGGTCCCGGCCTCCTGGGGGCCGAAGCTGCCGGCGCGGATGACGTAGGTTCCATCCGAGGGCGGCTCCCAGTCGAGCCGCGCGTGGGTGTCCGACAGTGAGTCGTCGTCGCTGCCCAGCACCTCGAAGCCGCCGTCGTCCTTCTGGCGCCCCACCACCACGAAGGCGTCGAAGGCGTTGGAGGCCATGACGATCCGCAGGGGCTCGTCGGCCCTGGCCTCGATCTCATAGGCGTCGAACCAGCTGCCGTCGGCGGCGGCGTCGTCGGCCTCCGTCAGCGTCCCGCGCACGCGGGCGCCGACGATCAGGCTGCCCGGCGCCGGCTTGGGACCGCGGTCGATCAGCTCAAGCGCATAGAGGCCGTCGGTGTCGGGCGCGAGCGGCGAGACGCGCAGAACGTAGTCGCCGTCGTTCGGGAGGGTGAAGTTCAGGCGGGAGTCGGTGCCCTGGCCCAGGCCGTCGTCGTCGGACGCCAGGTCGGAGAACTCCCCCTCGGCCGAGCCGACGCGCAGGAAGGCATCGAAGTCGCCGGAGCGCAGGATGGCCTGGACCCGCTGGCCCTCGACGCCGGAGAAAACGAAGGAGTCGTAGCCGCGCCCCTCCTCGTCGGCAGGATCGGCCTCGTCGATCGATCCCTCGACGCGCGCGCCGAACGCCAGCGGCTCAGCCGCCCGCTCGGGCTCGGCTTCCGACAGGGCGAGAGTGTACGCACCCTGCCCGCCCGGGGCGAAGGCGCGGGCGCGAAACTGATGCACGCCGTCGGTCTCGAGGGTGAAGGTGATGCGGGAGTTGGTCCCTTCGCCCTGACCGTCATCGTCTTCGGCCAGGGGGCCGCCCTCGGGGTCGAGGAGTTCCAGGAAGGTGTCGAAATCGTCCGACGACATGTCGATGCGGACGCGCTGGCCCGCAGCTCCGGAGAAACGCCACAGATCCACTGGTCGACCGGCTTCGTCCAACCCTTCGACGGCGGTCAGTTCGCCTTCGTAGGATTGGCCGATCACGGCCTCGGCGGCCGGGGCCTGGGGCGGCGCGGCCGCAAGGGTCAGCACGTAGTCGCCCTGGCCCTGGCTCAGCGACTGGGCGCGGACGACGTATTCGGCGTCGCGTGGAGCCTCGAACACCAGACGCGAGTTCAGGCCCATGCCGTCGTCGTCGTTGAAGGCCAGTTCGACGAAGGCGTCGCCCACTCCCTCGCCCACACGCAGGACGGGGTCGAAGGCGTCGGACGTCAGGGTCGCCAGCATGCGGTCGCCCTGGCGCAGGCGCAGGCGGAAAGCGTCGTAGGGGGCGCCGTCTTCGGCCTCCGGATCGCGGTCGCCCAGCTGACCCTCAACGGTCTGCCCCAACCGGATCGTCGAGGGGCGCGGGGCGCGAGGCGCGGGCGGGCGCTCGGTCAGGGTCAGGGCATAGGCTCCGGTCGACTCGGCCTCAAAGGCACGGACGCGCACGATCAGGGCGCCGCCCGGCGAGGTGAAGCGGACGCGGGCGTCGCCGACGCCTTCCTCCCCGGCCAGCGAATCGTCGTCGGACCAAAGGACGGCGGCGGGGTCGGCCGCCGCGGCGACGTCGAGGACGGCGTCGAAATCCTGGGACCGCAGGGTGATCTCGATCCTCTGACCCTCCCGGGTCGAGACGGTGTAGGCGTCCTCGCGCGAGCCGCCCGAGGGCGCCTGGGCGTCGCCTTCGGAGAGGTCTCCTCGAACGGTCTGGCCGAAGCGCAGGCTTTCCTGGGCCAGGACGGGCGTGGCGAGCACGGCCAAGGCGGCGGCGCAGCAGGCGGTCAGGCGGCGGTTCATGCGAAGTCTCCCCGGAGACCGCCATCATAGACGCGGTCGCGGTCGCCCTGTAAATCGCGCGGCGCTTCCCAGACGAACTTGTTCGAAGGCCCGGCCCCATGTCCGACCTCTCCGTTTCCGCGCGCCCGATCGACGGCAAGGCCTTCGCGGCCGGACTGGTGGAGCGGGTCGCGGCGGCCGCGGGACGGCTGCGCGAGGCGACCGGCGTGCGGCCCGGGCTGGCGGCGGTGATCGTCGGCGACGACCCGGCCAGTCGCATCTACGTGAAGTCCAAGGGCGAGCGAGCCGAGGCGGCGGGGTTCCACTCAGAGACCGTGCGCCTGCCGGCGGAAACGTCGCAGGCGGAGTTGCTGGCGGTGGTCGACCGGCTGAACCGGGACGAGGCGATCCACGGCATTCTGGTGCAGTTGCCCTTGCCGCCGCAGATCTCGAGCGACGCGGTGCTGGCGGCGATCGATCCGGACAAGGACGTGGACGGGTTCCACGTCGTCAACGCCGGGCGGCTGGCGACCGGCGGGCGCGGGCTGGCGCCGTGCACGCCGCTGGGCTGTCTGATGCTGCTGAAGGCGGAGCTGGGCGACCTGTCGGGGCTGGAGGCCGTGGTGGTCGGGCGCTCCAACATCGTCGGCAAGCCTATGGCGCAGCTGCTGCTAGGCCAGAGCTGCACGGTCACGGTGGCGCATTCGAGGACGCGCGACCTGCCGGAGGTGTGCCGGCGCGCGGACGTTCTGGTGGCGGCCGTCGGGCGGCCGGAGATGATCCGGGGGGACTGGATCAAGCCGGGCGCGACGGTGATCGACGTCGGCATCAATCGGGTGCCGTCCAAGGATCCGGTCAAGGCGGCAGAGGGCAGGACGCGCGTGGTCGGCGACGTGGCGTTCGAAGAGGCGGCGGCGGTCGCTGGAGCCATCACGCCGGTGCCGGGCGGCGTCGGCCCCATGACGATCGCGGTGCTGCTGGCCAACACCTATGCGGCGGCATGCACGAAGGCGGGCGTGGAGGTGGAACCGCTGGACGCTTGAAGCGACGTCGCGAACGGCTGATATGTAGCGGGAAGCGGCGATCCGGCCGCGCTCGGGAAGGGCTGTCTCGATGATGCGTGTGAACCCCCGTCTGGCCGCGGTCGCCGCGGTCGTGGTCGTGGCCCCGGCGATGTCCGGCTGCGGCGTCAACGCCATTCCGACCAATGAGGAGCGGGCAAAGGCGGCCTGGGCCGACGTGCAGGCGGCCTATCAGCGGCGCGCGGACCTGATCCCCAACCTGGTGGCGACGGTCGAGGCGGCGGCGGCGTCGGAGCGGGCGACCCTGACCCAGGTGATCGAGGCGCGGTCGCGGGCCACCTCGGTGCAGCTGACGCCCGAGATGCTGAACGACCCGGCCGCCATGCAGCGGTTTCAGGCCGCCCAGGGCGAGCTGACCCAGGCACTGAGCCGGCTGATGCTGGTGGTGGAGCAGTACCCGCAAATCCAGTCGAACCAGAACTTCGTGGCCCTGCAGAGCCAACTCGAGGGCACGGAGAACCGCATCAACATCGCGCGGCGCGACTACAACGAGGCGGTGCGCATCCATAACACGGCGCTGAGGACCTTCCCGACCGTGATCTGGGCCAACACGATCCACTCCGGCTCCGGCCCGATGCAGCCGTTCCAGGCCAATGAGGCGGCCCAGAGCGCGCCGCAGGTGACGTTCAACGGGCCCGCCGGGGCGGCGCCGGGTTCGGCCCCGCCGGCCAAGTGATCGCTTCCGCAAGATCCGTCGCGGCGGCGCTGGTCGTCGCCGTCGCCTGGCTGTGCACGGCGGCGACGCCCGTTCTGGCGCAGGAGCTGACGTTTCCGACGCTGACCGGGCGCGTGGTCGATCAGGCCGATCTGCTGTCGCCCGAGAAGGAAGCCGAGCTGACGCAGCGGTTGGAGGCGCTGGAGCGCGACACCTCCGACCAGCTGGTCGTCGTCACGATCGAGAGCCTGCAGGACCGGGACATCGCCGACTACGGCTACCAGCTGGGCCGTGCCTGGGGCATCGGGCAGTCGGAGACGGACAATGGCGTCCTGCTGATCGTCGCGCCCAATGAGCGGAAGGTGCGGATCGAGGTCGGTTATGGGCTGGAGCCCATCCTGACCGACGCCCTGTCGGCCCTGATCATTCACGAGCGAATTCTGCCCGCTTTCCGTGAAGGCGGGTTCGAACAGGGCATCACCGACGGCGTCGCGGCGATCGACGAGCAACTGAGGCTGGATCCGGAGGAAGCACAGGCGCGCGCGGCGGCGGCGGAGGCGCCGGACGCCGAGGTGCCGGTCGCAATCATCCTGTTCATCCTGTTCGTCGTCTTCATGGTGTTCGTCAGCTTCGTCAGCGCCCTGTCGCGCGCGGGACGACGCTTCAAGGGCAAGAACGGCGACGATCTGACGCCGATCCTGATCTGGGCGGCGGCCGAGGCGCTGAAGGGCACCATGGGAGGTCGCGGCGGCGGAAGCGGCGGTGGCGGCTGGAGCGGCGGCGGCGGGTTCGGCGGAGGCGGCGGCGGCTTCGGCGGCGGCGGCGCCTCGGGAGGCTGGTGATGAAGATGTCTCCTCAGGACCACGCCCGCGTGGCCGAAGCCATCGCCGCGGCCGAAAAGGCCACCAGCGGCGAGATCTTCTGCGTCTTCGCCCGGCGGGTGTCCGGCTATTGGGACGTGATGCTGGGCTGGGCGGCGGCGGCGGCGCTGATCCTGCCGCTGCTGGCGATCCCGCTGGGGCTCGACCCCACGGCATTGCGCAGCGTGTCGCACGGCTGGAGCGTGGGGCATGCCGCGGCGGCCGGCTCCGAAGCCGGCATGACGATCGCGGTGCATGCGGTGCTGCAGCTGGCGACCTTCCTGGCCGTGCTGATGGTCGGGCTGGTCCCCGCGGTCCGGCGGCTGCTGACCCCGTCGTCGATCCGGCGCGACCGCGTGCGACGGGCGGCGCTGAACCAGTTCCTGGCCCATGGCCTGCACGTGACGGAAGCGCGCACCGGCGTGCTGATCTTCGCCGCCGACGCCGACCACCGGGTCGAGGTGATCGCCGACAAGGGCATTCACGAAAAGGTGGACGAGGCGGTGTGGGCCGAGGCCGCGGCGGCGCTGGTCGCGGGCATGAAACGAAAGGCGCCGGGCGACGGCTTCGTGCGGGCGGTGGAACTGTGCGGCGGCGTGCTGGCCGAGCACTTCCCGCCGCGCGCCGACAATCCGAACGAGGTCGCGGACAAGCTGGTGGAGATCTGAGCGCCGCTTGAGGGCCATGATCGGCCGCTAGCCCGCCTGCACCCATGCCCCGCCTCGTCACCTACAACGTCCATCGCTGCGTCGGCGTCGACCGCCGGCTGGACGTCGACCGCATCGTCGCCGTCATCGCGGAGCTGGAGCCTGACGTCGTCTGCCTTCAGGAACTGGACGTCGGCCGGGCGCGAACAGGCTGGGTCGATCAGGCCGCGTCGATCGCCGAGAAGCTGTCGATGGCGGTGCGCTTTCACGCGGCGATGCGGGTGGAAGCGGAGTTGTATGGCGACGCCATCCTGACGCCCCATCCCGAGACCCTGGTGAAGGTCGGGGCCCTGCCCACCCTGCCGAACGTGCCGGGGTTGGAGCCGCGCGGCGCACTGTGGGCGCGGATCGAGATGGGCGGCGCCGCGGTGAACGTGATCAACACCCACTTGGGCCTGGTCCCGCGCGAGCAGCGGCTGCAGGCGGCGGCGCTGATGGGACCGGACTGGGTCGGCAGCGCGGCGTGCGCGGGGCCGACGATCCTGTGCGGAGACTTCAACGCCACCTCGATGACGCGCCCTTATCGCCTGCTGTGCGGATCGCGACTGGAGGACGCGCAGCGGCGGCTGGGCCTGCGGCCTTCGGTGAAGACCTTCCCCTCGGCCTATCCCGCGATCCGCATCGACCACGCCTTCGTCAGCCCGGAAATCCTCGTGACCGGGGCCGAAGCGCCGTTTTCGCCCCTGGCGCGGATGGCGTCGGACCACCTGCCGCTGGCGATCGATTTCGAGATCAGGACCTAGCCGAGTTCGAGCGCCGCCCCGCCGCGAAGGACAGCGTCGGCATGGGCCGTGTGCTTGGCGCCTTCTTCATGCAGGAGCAGCGGCGGCAGGAGAACCAGCGGCGCCTTGCCGAGGCGCACTGCCTTGACCAGCACGCGCTTGGCCGGTCGATCCGCATACGGACGGATCGGCAGGACGCGGAAGGAGCCCGCCTTCTTGCCAAGAAGAGCCAGGATGTCCGCCAGCCGGTCCGCGCGGTGGATCATGAGGATCGTCCCACCGTCGCGCACGGCCGCCAGAAGGAAATCGGTCCAGGCGGCCAAGCCGTCGTCGGCCATCCAGGCGGCGCGCTTGCCCGACGCCGGGGCGCGCAGCGCGCCGGGATCGTCGAAGAAGGGCGGATTCGACACGGCCCAGTCGGCGCGGGGTCGGTCGAGAGCGGCGAAGCCGTCGGCGACGTCGGCCGCCAGGACCTCACCCTCCAAGGCATTCAGGCCCAGATTCTGGGCGGCCACCGCGGCCATCTCCGGATCACGCTCCACGCCCAGCAGGCGCACGCCGGGGCGGCGGACGCCCGTCTGGCACAGGACGGCGCCCGCCCCGCAGCCCGCCTCCAGCACAGTCTCGCCCGGCCAGACGGCGACGGCGGCGGCCAGAAGCGCCGCGTCCATGCCCGCGCGATAGCCGTCCGTCGGCTGGACCAGCCGCACGCGGCCGCCCATCAGGGCCGTTTCCTGCATTTGCCGTGCGACCGTCACGCGCTTGACCCGTTCATGGGGCGTCACCATTGTGCGGCGCGTCGTCATCAGGCAAGGCGACGTCGCACCCGATCGCCCCTTCGCCGCGAAAGATCCCGTCTTGGAAGCCGTTTCCGCGCCCCTCAGCCGCCCCGCCGGACAGGTCGACGACCTGGTGCGGTTGGCCGGACCGGACATGGCGGCCGTCGACGCGCTGATCCTGGACCGGATGCAGTCCGACGTGCCGGTGATCCCCCTGCTGGCCGAACATCTGGTGGGTGCCGGTGGCAAGCGGCTGCGTCCCCTGCTGACGGTCGCGGCCGCGCGCGCGGCGGGGGTCGAGGGCCCGCTGGACGCGCCGCTGAAGCTGGCAGCGGCGGTGGAGTTCATCCACACCGCCACCCTGCTGCACGACGACGTGGTGGACGCGTCGCAGCTGCGACGCGGCAAGGTGGCGGCGCATCTGATCTGGGGCGCGCCGTCCAGCGTGCTGGTCGGCGACTTCCTGTTCGCCCGGGCGTTCGAGCTGATGGTCGAGACCGACGACATGCGCGCGCTGGGAATTCTGGCGCGGGCGTCGGCGGTGATCAGCGAGGGCGAGGTGCTGCAGCTGACGCGGGCGCACGACCTGAACCTGGACCGCGAGACCTATCTGAAGATCATCGGCGCCAAGACTGCCGAACTTTTCGCCGCCGCAGCCGAATCGGGCGCGGTGGGCGCCGGAGCGGACCGCGCGGCGTCGGACGCGCTCAGGGCCTATGGCCTGAACCTGGGCCTGGCCTTCCAGCTGGCCGACGACGCCCTGGACTATGGCGGTAAGGCCGAGACGCTGGGCAAGAACGCAGGCGACGACTTCCGCGAGGGCAAGGCCACCCTGCCCCTGATCCTGGCCTTCGCCCGGACCCGAGGACGCGAGGACGCCTTCTGGGACCGCACGATCACCAGGGGCAACCGCACCGAGGACGACTTCCGCCGTGCGCGGGAACTGGTGATCGGCACCGGCGCCCTGGGCGCGACGCTGGACGAGGCGGGCGCCTGCGCCGACCGGGCCAAGGCGGCGCTGACGGCCCTGCCCCGTTCGGCCTGGCGCTCTGCGCTGGAACAGCTGGCCGACTTCGCGGTCAGCCGCGCGGCTTAACGCAGCGAGGCGCAGAACCGCTGGATGCGGCGGCAGCCCTCCTCCAGCACGTCCTCGGACGTCGCATAGCTGATGCGGAAGTAAGGGCTGAGGCCGAAGGCCGAGCCCTGGACCACAGCCACGCCCTCCGCGTCCAGCAGGGCCGAGACGAAGGCGTCGTCGCCGTCTATGACCGTGCCGTCCTGCGCCGTCTTGCCAATCAGGCCTTCGATGGACGGGTAGACGTAGAAGGCCCCCTCCGGGTTGGGGCAGCGGACGCCGGTCGCCTGGTTGAGCATGGACACCACCAGGTCGCGGCGGCGCTCGAAGGCCTGAGCGCGCTCGCGGATGAAGTCCTGAGGGCCGTTCAGGGCCTCCACCGCCGCCCACTGGCTGATCGACGAGGGGTTCGACGTGGTCTGACCCGCGACCTTGCGCATCAGGTCGATCAGCGGCTTGTGTCCGCCCGCATAGCCGATGCGCCAGCCGGTCATGGCATAGGCCTTGGACACGCCGTTCACCGTCAGCGTGCGGTCGATCAGGTCGGGCGCGACCTGGGCGAAGGTCAGATAGTCGAAGTCGCCGTAGATCAGGTGCTCGTACATGTCGTCGGTCATCACCCAGACCTGCGGGTGACGGCGGACGACGGCGGCGAGGGCTTCCAGTTCGGAGCCGGTATAGGCGGCGCCGGTGGGGTTGGACGGGCTGTTGAGGATCAGCCAGCGGGTGCGCGGCGTGATCGCGGCCTCCAGCGCCTCGGGGCGGAGCTTGAATCCGTCGGCCTCATGCCCGACCACGGTCACCGGCTCCCCGCCGGCCAGCAGGACCATGTCGGGATAGCTGACCCAATAAGGCGCGGGCACGATGACCTCGTCGCCCGGCGACAGGGTGGCGACGAGGGCGTTGTAGATCACGGCCTTGCCGCCCGGGGCGACGTGGATTTGGTTCGTTTCGTAGGTGAGGCCGTTCTCGCGCGCGAACTTGGCGACGACCGCCGCCTTGAGCTCCGGCAGGCCGTCGACGTCGGTGTATTTGGTCTCGCCGCGCGTGATGGCGTCGACGGCGGCCCGTTTGACGTTCTCCGGCGTGTCGAAGTCCGGCTCACCGGCGCCGAGGCCGATCACGTCGCGCCCTTCCCGCTTCAGCTCCCGCGCCCGCGCCGTCACCGCCAGCGTGGCCGACGGCTTCACGCGGGCGAGTGCTGAGGACTGAAGCTGGCTCATCGTCATGGATTCTCGCTTGCGGGGAGGCTCCGGCTGTTTACGGGCGGGGGGGCGCGAGGGCAAATGGCGGCATGATCCGCCGCGTCCTCGACTTCGTCCTGAACATGGAGGCGGCGCGGTGGCGCGCCGTGCTGGCGACGGCACTGCTGCTGCTGGCGGTGGTCGGGTTGTTCCTGCTGGGCAAGCAGGCGCTGGGGCTGCATGCGGAAGAGCGGCTGCGGGACTGGCTGCAGGGCTATGCGGGCAGTCCCTGGGCCTTCGCGGCGACGGTGGCGCTGTTCGTCGGCGCGGCGTTCGTCGGAGCCCCGCAGTTCATCCTGATCGCCGCCTGTGTGGTCGCCTTCGGGCCGTCGCTCGGGTTCTGGTACAGCTGGGTCGCGACGGTGGTGTCGGCCGGGGTGACCTATTGGCTTGGGCGCGGACCTACGGCGCGGACGCTGGAGCGGTATGGCGGCGCGACGGTCGAGCGGCTGAAGCGGTTCGTGGGGCGGAACGCCTTCTATGCCAGCTTCATGATCCGCAACGTGCCGTCGGCGCCGTTCATCGTGGTCAACATGGCGTTCGGGGCGACGCGGGCGTCGTTCATCGCCTTCCTGCTGGGATGCGCGCTGGGCGTGCTGCCGAAGACGGCGCTGGTGGCCTTCTTCGGCGGGGCGGTGGCGGCGGCGGTCAGCGGCGACGGCGTCTGGACCAGCCTGATCCTGGCGGCGGTCGCGGCGGTCTGGCTGGCGCTGATGCTGGTCGTGCGCGAATGGGTAAAGCGGAGGGAGGCCAATCGCAACTGAAGACGTTGCGATCGGCGGCGGCCACCCCACATGCGCGTCGTCCCTTCTCGCCCAGGAGCCTGAACCCATGTCCACGACCCTGTTCATCTCGCCTGGCGCCTGCGCCATGGCCTCGCACGTCGCCCTGCTGGAGGCCGGGATCGCGCACGAGACCCAGGTCGTCGATCTGAGGAAGGGCGAACAACGGACGCCCGAGTATCTGGCGGTGAACCCGGCGGGATCGACCCCGGCGCTGAAGACGGATCAGGGCGTCATCACCCAGAACGCCGCCATCCTGGCCTGGGCGGCCCAGACGCGGCCGGACAAGAACCTGGCCCCCGTGGACGATCCGTTCGCCTTCGCCCGCTTCAACGCCTTCAACGGCTGGCTGGCGTCATCGCTGCACCCAGCGTTCAGCAAGTTGCTTTTCAGCCGTCCGCCGCTGGAGGGCGAGGCCAAGGATCAGGCGCAGGAGCAGCTGTTGGCCAAGCTGGACCTGGCGGAGGCCCATCTGATCGAAGGACCGTGGGTCTTCGGAGAGACCTGGACGCTGTCGGACGGCTATTTGATGGTGTTCGAGCGGTGGGGACGACAGGCCGGTCTGCTGGACAAGGCCCGGTTCCCGAAGCTGAACGCCCATCTCGATCTGGTCCAGACCCGCGAGGCGGTCGCGACCATGCTGGCAGCCGAAGGCCTCTCACCGGTCTGACGCGCCACAGTTTACAATGTGGCGTCTTCGTGGCGTTACTCGACGGTGGCCGTTTCGGCTTGGAGATTCGCGCCGTGGACGTCACGGCCTATCGCGATGAGCACCATCGCATCATGAAGCGCGCCGCCGAACTGCTGAGCGCCTGCGAGCGGATAGACGGCAGCGCCGCTCTGGATGAAGCCAAGAAGGCGGTGAAGCGTCTGGACGGCGTGCTGCGCGTCCATCTGCAGCGTGAGGATGACGAGCTGTACGGCTGGCTGGCCGACTCTGAGGACGCAGAGGTTCGCGCCACCGCCGCCCAGGCCATGGAGGACATGGGCGGGCTCGCACAGGCATGGGCGGGCTTCGTGGACCAGTGCGCAAAGGCGGAGTTCCCCCAAGACATTCCGCGCCTCTCGAGCACCTGCCACACCTTGCTGAGCGCGCTTACGCATAGGGTGCGTTGGGAGAACGAGGTGCTGTATCCAATGGCGGAAGCCCTGCGCGACAAGCCGTCCGGAAACTGAGCGCGGCCCGTCGCGACGGGGGTTGTAATCGACCCCGCACAAGGGCAAACGGGCCCTCGGTCGGCTCGACGAAATCGATCAGGACGGATCGCGCGTGGGGATGCGCGCGGGACGGGGCATCGTCGAAGCGGATCGAGAACGCTGACCGCCCCTGAAAAGGCCCCAATCCGAACGGTATCCCACGCCCATGCACCTTTTCGGCATGATTTCGAATGACATCGCCATCGACCTCGGCACGGCGAACACCCTGATCTACATGAAGGGCAAGGGCATCGTCCTGAACGAGCCCTCGGTCGTGGCGCTGCGGAACGTCGGTGGGCGGAAGATCGTGCACGCCGTGGGCATCGAGGCCAAGCAGATGCTGGGCCGCACGCCCGGTCACATGGAAGCCATCCGTCCCATGCGCGACGGGGTCATCGCCGATTTCGAAGTCGCCGAGGAAATGATCAAGCACTTCATCCGCAAGGTTCATAACCGCAAGGGCTTCGTGAACCCCAAGGTGATCGTGTGCGTGCCGTCGGGCGCCACGGCGGTCGAGCGCCGGGCGATCAACGACAGCTGCCTGAACGCGTCGGCGCGCCGCGTCGGCCTGATCGACGAGCCGATGGCCGCGGCGATCGGCGCGGGCCTGCCCATCCACGAGCCGACCGGCAGCATGGTCGTCGACATCGGCGGCGGCACCACCGAGGTGGCCGTTCTGTCGCTGTCGGGCATCGTCTACTCGCGCTCGGTGCGCGTCGGCGGCGACAAGATGGACGAGGCGATCATCAGCTACATGCGCCGCAACCATAACCTGCTGATCGGCGAAACCACCGCCGAGCGGATCAAGAAGGACATCGGCACCGCCCGCATCCCGGCCGACGGAGAGGGTCTGTCGATCGAGGTCAAGGGCCGCGACCTGATGCAGGGCGTGCCGCGCGAGGTCCGCATGTCGGAGCGCCAGGCCGCCGAGGCCCTGGCCGAGCCGGTGTCGCAGATCATCGACGCCGTGAAGGTGGCCCTGGAAGCCACGCCGCCGGAACTGGCCGCCGACATCGCCGACAAGGGCATCATGCTGACGGGCGGCGGCGCCCTGCTGCGCGGCCTCGACGCCGAAATCCGCGATCACACCGGCCTGCCCGTGTCGGTGGCGGACGATCCGCTGAGCTGCGTCGCCATCGGATGCGGCCGGGTGCTGGAGCATCCACGCTGGATGAAGGGCGTGCTGGAATCCTCTCTGTAGGACCGCTCTCGGATTATTCATGCCGCGCCCCGTTCCGGCCCGTTCCCAAGGGGCACGGATTTTGCGATAGCCCTTGGAAATCGGCCCTGTCGGGCCGATTCCCGACACTCCCTGTGGAAGGCGCGCCGTGGCGTATCGCGACGGACCGTTCGAAAATCTGAAGGTGCCGGCTCTGGTCGGCGCCGCGGCGGTCGCGATCGTGGCCGTCGCTGCCGCCGTTTTGCTCCTGATCGCCGACCGCCGCGCAGAGGCCAGCCCGCTGACTCCGGTACGTGCGGGCGCTGAAGCGACCCTAGGACCGGTGAACGGCGTCTTCGCCTATCCTGTGCGCTGGGTGGGGGCCGTCAGCGACTGGCTGGGCGGCTACTTCTTCGCCGTGTCTGAAAACCGGCGCCTCAAGAAGGAAATCGCAGAACTTCAGGCCGTGCGCGACGCCAATATAGCGCTGGCCAACGTCAATCGCCGCTATGAGACCCTATTGGGGATCCGAACCCAGCCGCCCGTTCCGCTGGTGACGGCGCGCTCAATCTCGGACGCGCGCGGGCCTTTCGCCAACGCGCGGCTGATCGACGTCGGCACTGGTCAGGGTGTGCAGATCGGCAATCCCGTCATCAACGAGCACGGCCTGGTCGGCCGCGTCAGCGGCACGGCGCCGAACGTGAGCCGGGTGGTCCTGCTGACCGACGTGTCCAGCCAGGTGCCGGTGCTGATCGACCGATCGGACGCTCGCGCCATTCTGAGCGGCGACGGCAGCGGAAATCCGCGGCTGGAGTACGTGCGGGGCGAGGACGCGCTGAAGGTCGGCGACCGCGTGCTGAGCTCCGGCGACGGCGGCGGCATGCCGCGCGGCCTGCCGGTCGGTGTGGTGGCTCGCGGCGTGGACGGATCCTGGCGGGTCAAGCTGTTCAGCGACCGCGGCGCGATCGATTTCGTCCGTGTGCTGAAGTTCGAGGCTTTCGGGCAGCTTGTGACGCCGGAAGCGTTGAACGCGCCGCCGCTGGCCGCGCTGGACTCAACGCCGGCGGCACGCCCGCCGGAGCCCGCTGCCCAGCCGGGGCCGCAGGCGCCGCCCGCGCAGGGAGCGACGGAGTGAGACGCGCGTCGGTCGCCGTGCGCTCGGGCGGGACCATGGACTGGATCGGCTGGCCCGCGCTGATGGCGGCGGGCGGCACCCTGCTGCTGGCCACGCCGGTCGAGGTGTTCGGGCTGCAACTGCCGGAGCCGATCCTGCCGCTTTTGCTGGCCTTCGCCTGGCCGCTGATCCGGCCGTCGGTGGTCGCGCCGGCCGTGCTGTTCGGCTTGGGCCTAGTGCTGGACGTGCTGCTGTACCAGCCGCTGGGCCTGTGGCCGCTTTGTCTTCTGGCTCCCTATGGCGTGGTGCTGGCCGCGCGGTCATTTCTGGCCGGACAGGAGACGCGGGTGCTGTTCTTCTGGTTCTGCCTGACCAGCGGCTTCGCCTTCTTGCTGGCCTATCTGATCGTCATGCTGACCGGCGGTCGGGCGCCGAGCCTGCTGGCGCTGTTGGGTCAGGTGATCCCGACCTTGTTGCTGTTCCCCCTGTCGAATGCGCTGATCCAGCGGTTCGACGACGTCGATGCGCGGTTCAGATAGTCGGATGAGCTCGGAACCCTCCATCTTCTTCAGCGACCCGAACGAGCGGCAGGGCTCGTTCCTGAGGCGCACCCTGGTGATGGGCGGCCTGACCACGCTGGGCATCGTCGGGCTGAGCCTGCGGCTGGGCCAGCTGCAGGTGGTCCAGGCCCGGGAATTCGCCACCCTGGCTGCCGAGAACCAGTTCAACTATCGCCTCGTCCCGCCGCCGCGCGGGCTGATCAAGGACCGGAACGGCGTGGTGATCGCCGGCAACCGGCCCAGCTTCCGCGTGCTGGTTGTGCGCGACGAGACCAAGGATCTGGACCAGACTCTGGACCTGCTGGGTCGCCTACTGCCCGACACGGTAGAGCGTCGCAGGGGCATCATCCGCGACGTCAACGCCGCGCCGCGCTTCACCCCCGTGCCGGTCAAGAGCGACCTGACTTGGGAGGAGTTCGCGCGCGTCAATCTCTACGCCAATGAGCTGCCCGGCGTGATGGCCGACATGCACGAGGCGCGCTTCTATCCCCACGGCGGGGCCTTCGCCCACGTCGTCGGCTACGTCGCTAAGGCGAACGCTAGGGACGTGGAAGCCTATCGCGAAAAGGACGAGGAGGTCCCTCCCCTGCTGTTCAACCCCAGCTTCCGCATCGGACGGCAGGGGGTGGAGCGCTCACTGGAGGAGACGCTGCGGGGCGAGCCCGGCGGCAATCGGGTGGAAGTCGACGCGCGCGGCCGCGTGGTCGGCGAAGACTCCGCCAATTCCCGTCCCGCCGTGCCGGGCAAGGAGGTGGTGCTGACCCTCGACGCCGACGTCCAAAACAAAGCGCTTGAGGTGTTCGGCGAGGAGTCGGGCGGCGCGGTGGTGATGGACGTCCGCAACGGCGACATTCTGTGCATGGTGTCGGCGCCCTCGTTCGATCCGAACCTGTTCGTCTCCGGGGTGCCCAGCCCGATCTATCGCGCCTGGGCCGACTATGAGCGGCGACCGCTGACCGACAAGTCGATCAATGGCGTCTTTGCGCCGGGATCGACGTTCAAGCCTGTGACGGGTCTGGCGGCCCTTATCCGCGGCGCGAATCCCGACCGCCGGATCACCTGCACCGGCGGCTTCTACTTGGGACGCCGCTTCGCCTGCCACGCCACGCACGGCTCGCAGGACATGCGCGACGCGATCAAGAACTCCTGCAACGTCTACTTCATGCAGCTGGCGGTCGAGATGGGCCCCGACGCCATCGCGGACGTGGCTCGCACCATGGGGTTCGGGCAGACTTTCGACCTGGGCATCGGCAACCAGAACCCGGGACTGGTGCCCGACACCGAATGGCGCCGGCGCAATCCTGTGCGCGGCGACGGCAAATGGTATCCGGGCGAAACGCCCAGCTATGCGATCGGTCAGGGCGCCCTCACGGTCAACGCCCTTCAGCTGGCCGTCTACACGGCGCGGCTGGCCAACGGGCGCAAGGCGGTCCAGCCGCGCCTGATCAAGTCGATCGCCGGCGTAGAGCAGCCGCCGCCGGGGCAAGTGCGCGACCTGCCCTATGATCCCGAACTGCTGGCCATCCTGCGGGAGGGCATGAACCGGGTGACCGACGTGGGGGGCACGGGCTTCCGCAATAGCCAACTGGGCTTGGGCGCGGTGCGCATGGCCGGCAAGACCGGCACGGCGCAGGTGCGGAACTATGGCACCGGGTCACGCAAATCGAACGTCTGGTCGCAGAAGGACCACAACCTGTTCATCGCCTACGCTCCGATCGACAATCCGCGCTACGCCGTGTCGGTCATCGTGCAGCACGGCGGCATGGGCGGGGGCACGGCCGGCGCGCCGCGGGCCCGGGAGATCATGAAGGTGGCCCTGCTGAAGGATCCCGAAATCCGCTCCCGCATCGAGCAGGAAGGCTTCGCCGAGACCGAGGATCCGGGCTCGCACGAGGCCAACGCCCTGGGCGCCGCCCGGCCGACGGCGGCGCCGCCAGCCGAAGCGCCCGCCGCCCCCGCGACGGAGGCGCCTGAATGACCGCTTCGGCTCTCACCCGCCCCGGCGAACGCGACCGTCTTTCCGTCAAGGTCAGCGAGATCGACTGGACCTTTGTGATCCTGACCTGCGTCGTGGCCGGCGCCAGCGTGGCCATGCTGTATTCGATCGCCGGCGGCCAGTGGCAGCCTTGGGCGGCCGATCAGCTGACGCGTTTCGTCTTCATGCTGGTGGTCATGCTGGGCCTGGCGCTGGTTCACCCAAAATGGTGGTTCCGCGCGGCCTATCCGATGTACGGCCTGCTGCTGGTTCTGGTGCTGATGATCGAGCTGACGCCGCTGGGCTACGTCGCCGGCGGAGCGCGGAACTGGCTGAACCTGGGCTTCATCCGCATTCAGCCGGCCGAGTTCGTGAAGATCGGCCTCGTTCTGGCGCTGGCCCGCTGGTACCACAACCACACGGCGCAGGAGGCGCGGTTCAGCTGGAAGCTGATCTTTCCTGCCGCCATGATCGGGATCCCGTTCTTGCTGGTCGCTAAGCAGCCTGACCTAGGCTCGGCGATGATCATCGGACTGACCGGCGCGGTCATCATGTTTCTGGCCGGGCTGAGCTGGAAGGTGGTCGCGACCGGCGCCGCCGCGGCGATTGCGGTGATCCCGCCCTTCGTCATGTTCGGCATGAAGGAGTATCAGCGGAATCGCGTGCTGACCTTCCTGGACCCCGCGTCGGACCCGTCGGGGACGGGCTACAACATCATCCAGTCGAAGATCGCGCTGGGTTCCGGCGGGTTTCTGGGGCGCGGCTATGGCCTGGGAAGCCAGAGCCAGCTGGAGTTCCTGCCGGAGCGGCAGACGGACTTCATCTTCTCCACCGTGGCGGAAGAGTTCGGGTTCGTCGGCTCATTTTCGCTGCTGGTCTGCTATGCCGCGATCATCCTGATCGGTTTCCGCATCGCCTCGCTGTCGCACAGCCATTTCGGGCGGATCGCGGCCAGCGGCATGATGGCCTTCTTCGCCCTGTTCGTACTGATCAACGGGGCGATGGTGATGGGATTGGCGCCGGTGGTCGGCGTGCCGATGCCCCTGCTGTCCTACGGCGGATCGTCGATGATGACCATCATGATCGGCTTTGGACTGGTGCTGTCCACGCGGGTGCATCGCTATTCGGAACTGCCCAAGGGCCACGGGCTTTTCTGAGCATGACCCAGGCCAAGACCGTCGTCGCCCCGCCCGAGATGTTCGCCGATTGCGGCGAGACGCCTTGCCCCGAGCCCGTGCTGCCCGGCGCGCCGCCTGAGCGGGCCAAGGCCATGACCGACGGGGTCAGAATGCGCGAGAACCCGGCCGAGTGGGCCTTCGTGCGTCTGTCCAAGCTGATCGAGGATTTCGAGAAGGGGTTGGATCGCGACGAGGAGATCGGCGCCACCGTCGTCGGTCTGCCGGGCGATCAGACGATGAAGTTCGACGAAGTCGGCTTCTGGGGCCCCGACATGATCCTGTTCAGCGGCACCAACGCCGACGGCAAGCCCACCCGCGTCGTCCAGCACTACAGCGCGATGAACGTGATGCTGAACGTCACCAAAAAGCCCGAGGAGCGCGAGGCGCGGCGCATCGGATTTCAGCTGTCAGAGATCGTGAAAAAGACGAACCCGGAACCGAAGAGCAAGCGCTAGGCGGGCAGCTGCACCGCCCAGTCGGTGGCGCGGACCAGGCTGTCGACGATGCCCGGCTCGGTCGAGGCGTGGCCGGCGTCCGGGATGACGTCCAGCTTTGCCTCCGGCCACGCGCGGTGCAGGGCCCAGGCGCCGGAGATCGGGGTCACCACGTCGAATCGGCCTTGGGCGATCCAGGCCGGGATGTGCCGGATGCGGCCGATGTTCTTCAGCAGCCAGCCTTCTTCCGGGAAGAAACCGCCGTTCATGAAGTACCAGCACTCGATGCGGGCGAAGGCGACGGCGAACTCCGGGTCGGCGAACTTGTCGGGGCGGGCGGCGGGCCCCTCGACGCTGACGGTCTCGCCCTCCCAGCTGGACCAGGCGACGGCGCACCGCTCGCGCGCCGCCTTATCCGGCCCCGTCAGTCGCTTGTAATAGGCGCCCATCAGGTCGTGGCGCTCGTCCTCCGGAATCGGGGCGACGAACCGCTCCCAGGCGTCGGGGAAGATGTTGGACGCGCCCTCCTGATAGAACCAGCGCAGCTCAGGCTTGGTCAGCAGGAAGATGCCGCGCAGCAGAAGCGACTGCACCCGCTCCGGATGGGTGATGGCGTAGGCCATCGCCAGCGTGGACCCCCAGCTGCCGCCGAAGACGGCCCAGCGGTCGATGCCCAGAAGCTCGCGCAGGCGCTCGATGTCTTCGATCAGGGTCCAGGTGGTGTTGTCCTCAAGCGAGGCGTTGGGCTTGGATTTTCCGCAACCGCGCTGGTCGAACAGGACGATGCGCCACTTCTTCGGGTCGAAGAAGCGCCGCATGCCGGGGTTCACCGCACCGCCCGGGCCGCCGTGGAGCACCACCACAGGACGGCCCTGCGGATTGCCGCACTCCTCGTACCAGACTTCGTGCGGACCTCCCGTCGACATCCAGCCGGACGCGAAGGGCTCGACCTCGGGAAACAGGTCGCGCCGGGGGCTGACGGGGGGCGGAAAGGCCATGGAAATCCTGAGTTTTCGAACCAATGGCCGATCGACCGTTACCACAATGTGACCGGTTTGCGGCAAACTAGCCAAGCTTGGCCGTTTGGGGAACGGCTTCGTTCGATCACGGCGCGAGACGCAGGCCCATGGGCAGGCTAGACCGCCGTCATGGTCGAGTCAGCCGCCCCGACGCACCGAGCCGCCGCCTTGCGGCTTTCGATCGGCTACGTGTTGCTCTTCGGCGTCACCGGGGTCAGCCTGCCCTTCGCAGGACTTTGGATGACCGATCGCGGCCTGACGGGAGCCGAGGTCGGGGTCATCCTGGCGGCGCCCATGTTGGCGCGTCTGATCACGGGGCCCGTGCTGGCGGTGTGGGCCGACGGGTTCGCGCGCCGCAGGTCGCCCATGGCGCTGCTGGCGGCGGCGGCAGCGGCCGGATACGGCGGCGCCCTGATCGTCGACGGGTTTGCGGCCTGGATGCTGTGCTGGTTCGTGGGCGCGACGGCGGCGGCGGCGTTGATTCCGCTCAGCGACGTGCTGACGCTTCGCATCGCCAAGCGCGAGGGGTTCACGTTCGCCGTCCCGCGCGGCTTCGGATCGGCGGCCTTCGTCGCGGCCAACGTCGTCATGGGGGCGATCCTGGTCAGGACGTCCAGCGACGTCGTCGGCGTGTGGATCGTGGCGGGCTCGGCCGCGTTGGCGCTGTTCGCCGCGATCGGGCTGCCACAGGAGCGCGTCAACGACGGCCCCCGAACGCGCGCACGCGACCGGTTCAAGGGGCTGGGGGCGCTTCTCGGCTCGGGACCGTTCCTCGCCGCCGTGGGGGCGACGGCGGCGCTGCATGCGTCGCACGCCTTCTACTACGCCTTCTCCGCCGTGCTGTGGACCGGCCAGGGGCTGGGCGCGGGCGTGACGGGCGGGCTGTGGGGCTTTGCGGTGATCATGGAGATCGCCTTCATGTGGCTGATCGAGCCGTGGCGGCGACGGCGCGGCATCGGACCGTGGGCGCTGCTCGTCGTGGCGGCGATCGCGGGCGTCGTGCGCTGGGCGGCGATGACGCTGGAGCCCGGCTTGAGCTGGCTGATCGCATTGCAGGCGCTGCATGCGCTCAGCTTCGCGGCGGCCTATCTGGCGGGGCTGGAGTTGGTAGACCGCTACAGCCCGACGGAGGCGCACACGGCGGCGCAGACGCTGTCGTCGGCCCTGTCGTCGGGGGTGGTGATAGGTCTGGCGACGCTGATCTCGGGCCCGCTGTACGATGCCCACGGCGCCGGCGGCTATTGGGCCATGGTCGGATTGGCGGCGGCGGGCGGACTGATCGCCGCGGGGATGGCGCGACGCGCGCCCTAGTGGGCGGCGACGGTGCGCGGCAACGGCGACAGGTGGCGGGCGATCGCGGTCATCGCCGCTTCCAGCCCCAAGCCGGCGCGCGCCGGATCGTCGGCGGGAACTCGCAGCAGAGCGACGGCCGGGGCGTCGAAGCCGTCGGGCAGGTCGCACAGGGCGCGAAACAGGAGGTGGCTGGCGGCGTCCCCGTCGGACTCGGACGAGACGGCGGCATCCTGCCCCGCGTCGGTCAGAGCCCGCATCAGTTCCTGGGCGGAGGCGGTGGCGCGCACGACGCCCGGTCCCGTCGGAAGGAAGCGCCCTTTGCCGCCCAGAGCGCGGTTCTCGGCGCGGGTCTGGATCCGGAATCCGCCCTCGCGAGCGCGGCCGAGGATCAGCAGGGCCCGGCAGGACCGATCACGGACCTGACGCTCCAGATCGCGGGCCAGGGCCTCGGCGTCGGCGCCTTCGACCTTGCGGGCGCGGGCGGACGCGAGGCCCAGCGTCAGGGCCGAAGCGCCGCCCAGCGCGGCGTCGACGGCGGGGTCGCAGACGCAGACGACGATCTCTGGTCGGGCGTCGGATCCGGCGGGCGAAGGCTCTGGCACGGGTCTGAAACCATGACGGTTGTATGACGGCGAGCGGACCCTCGTCCGGCGTGCCCCCCCCGCGTCAAGCCGGAAACGTCAGGATGTCGACAAAGGTGATCAGGAATCACCCATCAGGCGAGGTCGCCGACCGCCGCATCCAGAAGCATGAAGGTGCGGCCGCCGTCCGACGCCAGCCGGTTCAGCACGACGGCCGGATCGCCGGTGCGGGCATGGTCCTGAAGCAGCCGGCCCGTCTCGCGCACGTAGGCTTCGGCTTCGGCGCGCAGGGCCGGGTCGCTCATGACCCGACGCGAGACGCTACGGACCGCAGCAGGGGCGACGCGGCGCACCACGGCCCGGGCGGCGGAGGCGTCGCCGCGCGTCAAGGCTTGGGCCGCCTCCTCGATGCGAGGCCGGGGCAAGAGGGCGTTGGGATCGACCCCCATGCGACGCACCGAGTCGATCATGCGAAGCGACAGGGTCTCGGCCTCGGCCGCGGGCATCACCGGTGAATCGAGATCCAGCGGCGCGTCGTCGGCCAGATCGTCCCAGTCCATGGGGCCCGTCGTCGTCGGCGCGGGTTTGCCGGCGTTCAGCTGGAGCCGGCGCAGACCAAAGGTGCGGCCTGCGGGCGGGGCCGAATCCGGGCGGGCGGGCGCGGGCGCGACCGGCGGCGGGGGCTCGGCCCGCGGGG
>JAIEQC010000036.1 GCA_019748055.1 Caulobacteraceae bacterium
CGCGGGGTCAAAACCACCACCCCCCCCCGTTGGGGGCTGTGGCCCCGCCCCGGCGGGCCGAGAGGGGGCGCCCCAGCAGCGAGTGGGCGCTTGCCCCCTCCACCCCCCTCGCGATGCGAGGGCGGTCCCCCTCCCCCTGCGGGGGAGGATTTTTAGAAGTCGAGGTCCGCGTAGTGAGGGGCGGGCTGGATGCCCGGGAGGCGGTCGGTCAGCAGGGGGCGGAACGACGGGCGGGACTTGATCCGCATGTACCAGGTCTTCAGCGCCGGCCAGGCGGCCCAGGACACCTCGCCGAAGAAGTCGAGCACGGACAGGTGGGCGGCCGCGACCAGGTCGGCCTGTGAAAGACGCCGCCCGGCCAGGCAGTCGCGCTGGGACAGCAGGTCCTCCAGCACCGACAGGTGGCCCTTGAGGTTGTCCCGTCCCTCGCGCAGGGCGCGGGCCTCGGGCGGGCCTAGGCGCAGAAGCGGCTTTTCCAGCCGCTCGTGCAGCAGGACGGCGTCGACCTCGTCGTTGAAGCGGCGGGCGAACCACTGGACCAGACGCCGCGTCTCGGCGCGCTCGACCGGATCGGCGGGCAGCAGGAAGGGGGCGCCGGCGCGGTCTTCCAGCCAGCCGAGGATGGCGGGCAGTTCGCACAGGGTCAGGGTCCGCTCGCGCTCGCTGGTGACGAAGACGGGGGGCATGCCGGACGGGTTCAGCCCGCGCAGGACGCAGTCAGGCTCCCACGGGCGGACGGGGTTGTCCTCAAAGGCGGCCTTGGCCTCGCCCAGCGCCAGCCGCGCCGTGCGCGAGGCGGGGTCGAACGCGAAATGGTGCAGGACGCCGAGGCTCATCCGGCGAGCCATGGCATGGGGCCGTTAAGGGCGCGTTTACCGCGCGCGCAGCTGGTCGACTCCGCCCCACAGCAGCCAGAGCGCGATGATGGCGCCGGGCGCCGCGTCGAGGGCGGGCGAGCCCAGGAAGGCGGCCGACGCCAGTCCCACCGTCGCGACGAGGACGACCGACGGGTCGGCCACGGCTTCCGGGTCCGCCCGTCCCGGCGCGCGGCGCAGGCCCGGAACAGAGGTCGCCGTCAGCGAGAGCGCGGAGGCGACCACCATGGCGAGCACGCCGACGTCTCCGGCGGTGACGGCGTGAGGTTGGAGCACGCGCGCGACCGACGCCGCGCCGAGCAGGCCCGACGCCGTCAGCGCCATGCCGGCGAGGAAGACGCGGGCCCCTTGCCCGTCCCCCGACCGCCGCGAACCGAGCAGGCCGACGAAGCCCGCGAGATGAAGGGCGCCGGCGATCAGCGCGCCCGCCACGCCCAGCGACCCCGTGGCCGACAGCGCGAAGGCCTCGACGGCTACGATCAGCACGGCCAGCAGGGCGACCGCGGGACGGAGGCGGGCGGCATCGGGGGCGACGTCGGCGGTCATGGACCGCTTCTGAAGCAGGTCGAGCCGTGTTCCAAGGGGGCCCGAAGGCCGCGATTCAGTCCTCGTTAGGGATAATGTCACGAAACGCCGTCATGCCGGATCGGCGCGAGGCGAGCGCGAGGCGGAGGCGTCATGGACGGCGAAGGACGCTGGATCGGACGGCGCGAGGCGCTGGAGCGGCTGGGGGTCAAGACCCAGACGCTGTACGCCTACGTCAGCCGCGGCCGGATCACGGCGCGGCCCGACCCCGGCGATCCCCGGCGCAGCCTTTATGCCGTGCGCGACATCGAGCGCCTGATCCGCGGCGAGGCGCCCGGCGAAGCGCCGCCTGAACGCGCCGCGGCGCGGGGCGAGGCCGAGCTGCTTTCGGGACTGAGCATGCTGTCGGGCGGGCGTCTTTACTATCGCGGTATGGACGCGGCGGAGCTGGCCCAGCAGGCCACGCTGGAGGACGTCGCGCGGCGGCTGTGGAACGTGGAGGCCAACCCGTTCGTCGATCTGAGGCCCCGGGTGGACCTGTTCACCGCAGGCTCGATCCGGTCGCGCGTGTTCGCCACCCTGGCGCGGCGGGCGGGCGAGGCCCCGTCGGGCGACGGCATGGACGAGGCGGCGCGGGTCGCCGACGCGGCGGCGGCGCTGAACGAGGTGGTGGACGCGGCCTCGGGCCCCGGCCCGCGCTCGCATTTTCACCAGCGGCTGGCCCGCGGGTGGAAGATGGTGGAGCGCGACGCCCACCTGCTGCGGCGCGCCCTGGTGCTGTGCGCCGACGGACGGATGAGCGCGGCGGTGCTGGCCACGCGGACCGCGGCGGCGGGCGGGGCCTCCATGGCGGGGGCGGCGCTGGCCGGGCTGACGACGCTGGCGGCGTCCGGGCTGGTGCAGCGGACGCAGGCGGCGGTGCTGGAGGTGATCGACGCACGGCGCGATCCGAACTTCATGCCGCCCCCGGTCGCGACGGACGAGGAATGGCCCGGCGGCGACCCGCGCGGGTCGGCCCTGCTGGCGGCGCTGCCGGCCGCAGGCGAGACGGCGCGGTTGCGGCAGAGGTTCGAGGCGGCGGGACAGCCGGTCGATCTGGCGCTGGCGCTGGCCCTGGTCACGCGCTCGCTTGAGCTGCCGCGCGAGGCGGCGGTGGACCTGATCCTGATCGGACGCCTGGCGGGGCTGCTGGGACATGCGCTGGATCAGCGGCGTTCGGGCTCGCCCATCCGGGCGCGACTGCGCTATGTGGGGCCCGAACCCGGCGCGCGGTGAGCGCCGGGGCGTTCCGGGAGTTGGGGATTTCATGGCGGACTGGCTGGCGGCGATTCTTCTCGGCCTGATCGAGGGGCTGACCGAGTTCATCCCGGTGTCCTCCACCGGCCACCTGCTGCTGCTGCGCGAAGCGCTGGGGCTGCAGGGCCAGAACTGGAACACCTTCGTGGTGATGATCCAGCTGGGCGCCATCCTGGCGGTGATCAGCGTCTATTTCGCCAAGCTGTGGACGGTGCTGATCGGCCTGCCGACCCGCCCGGAGGCCCGCCATTTCGCCATCAGCGTGCTGATCGCCTTCCTGCCGTCGCTGTTCGCCGGGGTGTTCCTTTACGACTTCATCACCCGCATCCTGTTCGAGACGCCGGAGGTGATCTGCATCATGCTGATCGTCGGCGGCTTCCTGCTGATGGCGGTGGAGCGGTTCGCGCCGCAGCCGCAGCATTTCGACGCGATGAAGCTGACGTGGAAGACGTCGCTGCTGATCGGCCTGTTCCAGTGCCTGGCGCTGGTGCCGGGCGTGTCGCGGTCGGGGGCGACGATCTCGGGCTCGATCCTGCTGAAGCTGGAGAAGCCGGCGGCGGCGGAGTTCAGCTTCTTCCTGGCCATCCCGACCATGGTCGGCGCCTTCGCCTATGCCCTGATGAAGGAATACGAGACGATGGACTTCAGCTTCGGCTGGGTGATCGGCGTGGGCTTCCTGACCGCCTTTCTGGCCGGGCTGGCGGTGGTGCGGTTCCTGGTGAACTTCGTCGGCCAGTACGGCTTCACGCCGTTCGCCTTCTGGCGGATCGTGGTCGGGACCGTGGGTCTGCTGGCGATCTGGCTCTACTGAGGACTCAGAACGTCGGCTTCTCGGCGAACTGACCGCCCTTGCGGTAGCGCCAGAGGTAGGACGGCACGGCCGCCTCCATGCCGGTCGGCTGGATGCCCAGGGTCGCCAGGCTTTCGGCCCCGTCGGCGACCACGTTGTCCGTCTCCAGCGAGAGGACCTGGTCCCGGGTCAGCACGGGCGGGATGCCCAGGATCGTGCTGAACTGCGCCGCCGAGCCGATCATGCGGGCGATCGGGAACGGCAGGGGCGCCAGCAGGCGCGCGCGGCCGGTCTCGCGGAGCACCAGCTTCAGCACCTCCTCAAAGGTCAGGACGGCGGGGCCGCCCAGCTCGAAGGTGCGGCCGGCCAGGGCGTCGTCGGTGACGCCGCGCGCGATCGCCTCGGCCACGTCGCCGACGTAGACGGGCTGGAACCGCGTCTTGCCGAAGCCGACCAGCGGCAGGGCGGGCGCGAAGGTGGCCATGGACGCGAAGCGGTTCAGGAAGCCGTCGCCGGGGCCGAAGACGATCGACGGGCGCAGGATCACGGCGTCCGGATAAACGGCGCGCACCGCCGCCTCACCGCCGGCCTTGGACCGGGCGTATTCGGACTTGCCGTCCGCGTCGGCGCCGATGGCCGACACCTGGACGAAGCGGGTCGCGCCGGCCGCGCGGGCCTGTTCGGCGATCGTGCGGGCCGCATCGACGTGCATCGCCTGGAAGGTGCGCTTGCCCGATTCGAACAGGATGCCGATCAGGTTGACCACGGCATGGGCCCCGCGGCAGGCCTCGGCCACCTGGGCGGCGTCGGCGACGTCGCAGCGGACAAGCTGGATCTGGCCGGGGTCGCCCGCGGGCTTCAGCTCCACCGCCAGGTTGGGCTGGCGCACCGCCACCCGCACGCGCCAGCCGCGTTTGGCCAGGGCCCGGACGGCCTGGGTTCCGACGAAGCCCGAACCGCCGAAGACGGTGACGAGTCCTTGCGTGGTCGCGACCATGCTGAAGCTCCGAATGCGTCGGCCGGCGCACCTGCGCGCGGCGTTCGCGGGCGGGATAGACGACCCGCGCCCGACGGGCAACGCGACCCGTCGGCCGACTGGTCAAAAAGGCCGTTGACCCGCACAATCCGCTGCCTTAAGGGTCCGCGCCTTCCGGACGGGAAGCCCACGCGGCGGCCCGGCCAGATGCCCAGGTGGCGGAATTGGTAGACGCGCTGGCTTCAGGTGCCAGTGACTGAAAGGTCGTGGAGGTTCGAGTCCTCTCCTGGGCACCAATTCTCTTCAAACGGCGTCGCGAGCGATCGCGGCGCCGTTTTGAGTCTTGAGGCTGGCCCTATCGCTCGCGACGCGGTCGCTCGCTGCTTGAGGGCGGGGTGATGCGAGGCCGTCCGTCGTGTTAGAGGCCTTCCCATGACCGTGCATTTTCATCAGGGCGATCTGCCCGACGGGCTGGATCTGGGCCCCATCGTCGCCGTGGATTCCGAGACCATGGGCCTGCGGTACCGGCGCGACGCCCTGTGCGTGGTGCAGCTGTCGGCGGGCGACGGGGACGCCCACGTGGTGCGGTTGAACCGGCCAGGCTACGACTGTCCGAACCTGCGCCGCGTGCTGACCGATCCTGCGGTGCTGAAGATCTTCCATTACGGCCGGTTCGACGTGGCCATGTTCCAGCTGCATCTTGGGGTCCAGACCACGCCCCTGTTCTGCACGAAGATCGCGTCGAAGCTGGCGCGCACCTACACCGACCGGCACGGGTTGAAGGACGTGGTGCGCGAGCTGGCGGGCGTGGACCTGTCCAAGGCCCAGCAGTCCAGCGACTGGGGCGCCGCCGAACTCAGCCCCGAACAGCTGGCCTATGCGGCGTCCGACGTCCTGCATCTGCATGCGGTGCGCGAGCGGCTGATCGCCATGCTCCAGCGCGAGGGCCGGATGGATCTGGCCCAGGCCTGCTTCGACTTCCTGAACACCCGCGCCCGGCTGGATCTCGAAGGCTGGGACGAGATCGACGTCTTCGCCCATACCTGACCCCGTGACCGACGCGCCCCCCGCCCCGCCCGAAGACGACGGCCGCCTCGGCCGGGAGGCCGCGCGCTGGCGCGCCCGGTCCCAGCGGGTGCGGCTGCTGCGGCGCGTGCTGCCGATCCTGATCGTGGTGCTGGCCGGCGGCGTGGTCGCCTGGGTCGCCCTGCGCACCGTCATCTCCGGCGCGGAGCGCGAGGCCGAGACGCGGCAGGAACAGGCGCTGGTCAACGCCGTCTTCCACGGCCAGGACGCCCAGGGGCGCTCCTTCCTGATCGGGGCCAAGGGGGCGACGCGCGATCCGACGACCGGCCGCTATCGCCTGATCGGCCCTGTGCTGCGCCTGAACCTGGGCGGGCGCAAGGTGACCGAGATGACCGCCGACGGCGGCGAATACGACCAGGCGGCCAAGACCGTGACCATCGGCCCGAACGTCCGCATCGCCGACGGTGAAAGCGGCTTCACCCTGGTGACGCCGGAGGCGGTCATGGACACCGAGACCGGCACCGTGACCGGCGACAAGGGCATTGAGGGCACGGGCCCGCTTGGAACGCTGAAGGCTTCGGCCTATGTGATCGAGGACCAGGGAGAGCGGATCCGCTTCCGCGGCCTGGGCGACCAGAAGGTGCGCGGGGTCATCAACCCCGCCGGATCGGATCGATGAGAATGAGCACGCGCAAGTCCCTGGGCGCTCTGGCCGCCGCCGTGGCGCTGACCCTGCCGGCCGCGGGCGAGGCGCAGGTCGCGCCGAACTCGGCCGACGCGCCGATCGCCTTCGGCGGCGACGATCTGGAGCTGACGGCCACCGGCTATTCCCTGATCGGCCGGGCGGAGATCACGCAGGGCGGCAATCGCCTGCGGGCCGACCGCATCAACATGACCACCGGCTCCGGCGGGCAGGACGTGACGCGCGTCGAGGCGATCGGCAACGTCTTCTTCGTCACGCCGACCCAGACCGCGCGCGGCGATCGCGCGGTCTATGACCTGAACACCGACGAGCTGGTGGTGACCGGCGAGGTCATCCTGGCGCAGGGCGAGAACGTGCTGCGCGGCGGCCGGCTGGTCTACAACGTCCGCACCGAGACCGGCCGCATGGCCGGCGCGCCGACCGCCGGCGGCGACCGGGTCCAGGGCGTCTTCTATCCCGAAGGGAACGACTGAGGCCGCAAGGCCGGTCGCCCGCACGTGGCCCGCAAGGAACTGTCCGCCCTCAATCTGGATCCCCCGACCGCGCCCGACGCGGCGCCCGAGGCCGTGCGCGGCGAACGGGGCCTGAGGGTCGAGAACCTGGCCCGCAGCTTCGGCCCGCGGCAGGTGGTGCGCGACGTTTCCCTCAGTCTCGACCGCGGCGAGGTGGCGGGCCTTCTGGGCCCCAACGGCGCCGGCAAGACGACCTGCTTCTACATGATCACCGGCCTGATCCCGCCGGACTCGGGCCGCATCCTGCTGGACGGGCAGGACGTGACCGCCCAGCCGATGTATCAGCGCGCCCGAATGGGGCTGGGCTATCTGGCGCAGGAGGCCAGCATCTTCCGCGGCATGAGCGTGGAGGAGAACGTCCGCGCCGTCGTCGAACTGCATGAGGCGACGCCCGCGCGGATCCGCGAGGAGACCGACCGCCTGATGGAGGAGCTGGGCGTCTCGCACCTCGCCAAGGCCTCGGCCGCCGGCCTGTCGGGCGGCGAGCGGCGCCGGGTCGAGATCGCGCGGTCGCTGGCGGGCAAGCCGGCCTTCATGCTGCTGGACGAACCCTTCGCCGGCATCGACCCCCTGGCCATCGCCGACATCCGCCAGGTCATCCGCTATCTGGCCGACCAGGGCATCGGCGTGCTGATCACCGACCACAACGTGCGCGAGACGCTGGACATCATCGACCGCGCCGCGATCATCTCGTCGGGGGCGGTGCTGTTCGAGGGGACGGCGGCGGAGGTTGTGAACGACCCCGAGGTCCGGCGCGTGTACCTGGGCGACAGCTACCGCTGATTTCTTTACCTTCTCCCCTTGCGGGAGAAGGTGGCAGCCGAAGGCTGACGGATGAGGGGTCGCACCGGTGTCCGACGACTGGCTTCACGACCGCGCTCGGCAAATGCGGCGCGCGCCCTCGGTGCAGGAGCGGCGGCTGTGGGCGATCCTGCGCGACCGCCGTCTCGGCGACATGAAGTTTCGCCGACAGGTCGTGGTCGGCCGCTACGTCGTCGATTTCGTTTGTATGCGGCATCGTCTGATCGTCGAGGCTGACGGCCCGCATCACGCCAAGCGGGTCGCGCACGACGCGGCCCGCGACGCCTGGCTGACCAGCCAGGACTTCCGCGTGCTGCGCTTCCCGAACTCACAGATCGAGAGCCGCAGCCACGAGGTGATCGCGGCGATACTCGCGGCCGCGGGGAGATCGCTGACCGGATAGCGCGGTGCGACCCCTCATCCGACCTCGCTCCGCGAGGCCACCTTCTCCCGCAAGGGGAGAAGGATGCGGCGTTAACCGCCCGTGCTGACCGACCCTTCATCGGTCCTCACGCATGACGCCGCGATGCGCGCCTTCGAAATCCTGGAATGGATGCTGACCGCCCCCGGCCGGCTGCTGGTGTGGTTCCGCTGGGCCATGCCGGGGACGCCGCTGTACCACGACCACGAGGCAAAAGATCACCGCGGTCTGCACCTGATCTTCTCGATCGGCTTCTACATCTCGGTCTTCGGCTTCTGGATGGCCGAGCGGGAAACGCACGTGATCAGAGACGGACTGGCCGAGGCCAAGGCCGTGTTCGATCAGCAATGGGCGGAGCGGCAGAACGGCGTGAGGCCGGGCTTAGACCCCCGTTAACCGCTTCGGCGCAAACGTGGCCCAGCAAGTTCCGGGCCATCCGGGATGCGGGGAGCGACGACGTGCTGGGTCAGAGGCTTGAGGTCAGGCAGGGTCAGGGGCTGGTCGTCACGCCCCAGCTGCAGCAGGCCATCAAGCTGTTGCAGCTGTCGAACCAGGAGCTGGAGGCCTTCGTCGAGGCGGAGCTGGAGCGCAATCCGCTGCTGCAGCGCGACGAGCCGGACGCGCCGGGCGAAGGCGAGGCCGCGCCCGCCGAGGCCGCCGCATCGTCGGAAACCGAACTCAGCTTCGAGGACGGGCGGTCGTCCGCCGCCGACGAGGCCATGGACGTGCGCGCCGAGGACGGCTGGAACGACGCCTCCGAAACGCCCGCGGCCCCGACGGCCGAGGCCCAGGCCGGGCTGAACGACTGGAGCCGGGTCGGCGCCGGCGGCTCGGCGCCCGACGGGGAGCTGGAACGGCCGGACACGCGCGAGGCTACGCTGTGGGAGCATCTGCAGGCCCAGGCCTCGGCCGCGCGGCTGTCGTCGGCCGATCTGGCCATCGCCCATGTGCTGATCGACATGGTCGACGAGGGCGGATACCTGCGCGGCGAGCTGGACGAGGTGGCCGACCGGCTGGGCTGCGGCCTGGACCGCGTCGAGGCGGTGCTGAAGGTCTGCCACGGCTTCGAGCCGACCGGGATCATGGCGCGGTCCGTGCCGGAATGCCTGGGGCTGCAGCTGGCGGAGCGGAACCGGCTGGATCCGGCGATGCAGGCCCTGCTGGACAACCTCGACCTGCTGGCCAGGCGCGACCTGGCGGGCCTGAAGAAGGTCTGTGGCGTCGACGGCGAGGATCTGGCCGAGATGATCGGCGAGCTGAAGGCCCTGACGCCCCGCCCCGGCGCCGGCTTTGGCGGCGAGCCGGCCCAGACGGTGGTCGCCGACGTGATCGTGAAGCCCGATCCGGCCGGCGGCTGGCGGGTCGAGCTGAACGCCGACACCCTGCCCCGCCTGCTGGTCGACAAGCGCTATCATGGCGTCGTGGCGTCGGGTGCGCGGTCGGATCAGGAAAAGACCTTCGTCGCCGAATGCGCGGCCCAGGCCAGCTGGCTGGTGAAGTCGCTGGATCAGAGGGCGAAAACGATTCTGAAGGTCTCCAGCGAGATCGTGCGCCAGCAGGACGCCTTCCTGGCCTTCGGCGTGGAGTGCCTGCGGCCCCTGAACCTGAAGACCGTCGCCGACGCCATCGGCATGCACGAATCGACCGTCAGCCGGGTGACCTCCAACAAGTGGATCGCCACGCCGCGCGGCCTGTTCGAACTGAAATTCTTCTTCACGGCGGCCATCGCCTCGGTCGACGGCCAGTCCACCCATTCGGCCGAGGCCGTCCGCCATCGGATCAAGTCGATGATCGAGGCCGAGGCGGCGGAAACCGACGTGCTGTCCGACGACGCCATCGTCGACATCCTGAAGGAGGCGGGCATCGACATCGCCCGGCGCACGGTCGCCAAGTATCGGGAAGCCCTGCGGATTCCGCCCTCGACCCAGCGCCGGCGCATGCTGCGGGCCGGCTGACCGCCCGCTCCGAAGCTTGACCACAAAAAAGTGAAGCCCGTTGACACCGAACGCGGTCGGTCGCGTTCTATGCCCATGCAAGTCCAAGTCAGCGGCAAGCACGTGGATGTCGGCGAAGCGTTAAGCTCGCGCATCTCCCAGGAACTCAACGACGGGGTCGGAAAATACTTCGAACGCGGCGGCCAGGACGCCGAGGTCGTCGTCTCCAAGGACGGCCCGGGGTTCAAGGTCGACTGCTGGGTGCGCCTGGCGTCCGGCCAGACCCTGGTGACCACCGGATCGGGCGGCGACGCGCATGCGGCCTTCTCGGATTCGCTGGACAAGCTCGAGAAGCGGGTGAGGCGCTACAAGCGGCGCCTCAAGAACCACCACGCCGGTCCCGCGGGCCTGTCGCCCGAAAAGACCGAGATGGCGGCCGCCACCGTGTTCCGGGCTCCGGAAACGGTCGAGGACGACGAGTTTGGCGACGCCGGCGGTCCCGGCGAGGCGCCGGCCGGCATGGTCATCGCCGAGGGCCACGCGCCCATCAAGACC
This sequence comes from Caulobacteraceae bacterium, assembly GCA_019748055.1. Classification (GTDB taxonomy): domain Bacteria; phylum Pseudomonadota; class Alphaproteobacteria; order Caulobacterales; family Caulobacteraceae; genus Brevundimonas. The sequence goes on from JAIEQC010000036.1 coordinate 10,415, forward strand.
ATGACGGTGGGACAGGCGGTGCTGGAACTGGACATGACCGGCTATCCCGTCCTGATGTTCCGCAACGCAGGGCACGGCGGCGTTTCGGTGGTCTATCGACGACCGGACGGCAACGTGGGCTGGATCGATCCGGCCCGGACCGGGACCAACGGCAAGGGCTGACCGAACGTCGGTCGATCATCCGCCTTCTTTCGGCGCCGGATCGCGGGTAAAGGGCCGCGCGCCAGGCGGACAGTACGCGTGAAGGGCGTTCGGGGAGCATCATGGACATCGGCGCATTGCTGCCCGCGGACGGGATCGTCCTGAGGAGCGGCGTGACCACCAAACGGCAGGCGCTTCACGCGGTGGCGGACGTGGCGGCACAGGCTTATGGGCTGGACGCACAGGCCGTCTATGACGCGCTCAACGAACGCGAGGCGCTGGGCTCGACGGCGCTGGGGTCGGGCGTGGCGGTGCCGCATGCGCGCATTTCCGGCATGGCCGGCGTCAACGCCGTGTTCGTCAAGCTGGATCAGCCGGTGGCCTTCGGCGCCCTGGACGATCGTCCGGTCGACCTGCTGCTGGGGCTGTTCGCGGCGCCGGAGGACGGGGCGGGGCATCTGAGAGCGCTGGCGGCCGCGTCGCGGGCCCTGCGCGCGTCGGAGCTTCGCGACCAGCTGCGAGCCGCCGAGAAGGCCGACGCGGTCCGCGCCCTGCTGATGCGGCAGTCCCAGGCGCAGGCGGCATAAGCCCGGACGCGCCCGACCACGGAGCGCGCTATCGGGTTCAGTGCACCGAAACCGGCTCCAGTTCGTGCGCCACGGCGGCGGCGAAGGCGGATTCGCGGTCGATCAGCACGGCCAGACGTTCGCCGTCGGCGCTGTGCACCGCGTAGAGGATCTGGTCCGGATCGATGTTCAGCCCCTTGAGCGCGGCCCTAGGTGCGTCGCCCAGAATTTCGGCCGCGGCGACCTCGCGCACATAGACCATGTCCGGCGCACCGAGTTCGGCCAGGGCTTTCTTGGTCAGCTGGGTCTGCATGGCGGGAATTCCCGTGGCTCCTTCAAGAGGTTCGAGCGGAACTGGCTCAGGCTTGCGATATCGGAATGCGGCGGACGGTCGGACGTTCCTCCGGCCGGGCCAGGTCGATGTGGAGCAGGCCGTGCTCGAGGCGGGCCTCGGTGACCTCCAGCCCGTCGGCGAGAACGAAGGCGCGGGTGAAGCCGCGCGCCGCGATGCCGCGATGCAGATAGGAGGCGGGGTCGGCGTCGCCACCCTCCCGCTTGCCGGCCACGGTCAGCTGGCGACCTTCGATCGTCACCGCAAGATCGTCCGGAGTGAAACCGGCCACGGCCAAGGTGATGCGGACGGCGTGATCGCCGCGCGCCTCGACGTTGTAAGGAGGATAGCTTTCCGCCGCCGCGCGCTGGGCGCGGTCGATGAGGGCCCGGGTGTGGTCGAAGCCCAAGAGGAACGGGCTGTCGAACAGCAGGGTGCGCGTCGTCATGGTCTCGATGCCCCCGAAGCAGGCGACGGCCTCAAGACGTCCCGCGAACGGCGGCGTCCGGCCGAGCGCTCAGATGGGGGCGATGCGCCGGGGCTTCAACCGCGACCGAACCGCGCGTCCAGAGACCAGCGGCCGGGTCCGCCCGTGGACAGGATCAGGCCGGCCAGAACGCACATCATCGGCCCGAAGATTTCGCGTGCCACGGCCTCAGCCGGAGCCTCCAGCCCGGTGGCCAGAAGCCCGACCGCGACGGCGAAGTTGACGGCCAGCAAAAGCCCCACCCAGCGCGTCAGAAAGCCGGGGATGAGCAGGGTCCCGATCAGCAGCTGAGCATAGACGGAGACCGGCGCGGCCACGGCGGGCAGCGGGCAGTTCAACCCCGCGAGAAAAGCCTGAAATTCCGCCATCCGTGCCGCGGAGGCGACGTTGTCCCAGACGCCCCAGATCAGGAAACCGCCCAGATAGAGGCGCAACAGCAACACCGCCTCGTCGGCGAAGCGGCTGAAGAGATCGTGATCGGATCGGGGGTTGCGCATTCGCGGCGTCTCGCGTCGGAGTGGGGCGTAGGGCCCCTGCCCGTGCCCATCCGGAGTCGGCAGTCATGCGTGCGGTCATCCTGGCGTCAATCCTCCTTTTGGGGGCCGCGTCGCCCGCGCTCGCCCAAGCTCCGACGCCGCCCGACGCGGCGACGCAGTATCGAGACATGAAGACCCGCGCGGAGGCCGGCGACGCCGAGGCGCAGTGGAACCTCGGCATGATGCTCCTGAACGGCGAAGGCACGACGCGGAACGAACGCGAGGCCTGGCGCTGGGTGCGGGCGTCCGGCGACGCGGGCTATGAGAACGGCATGATCTCCACAGCCGTCATGCTGGCCCTCGGCCAGGGCACGACCAGGGACGAAGCGCAGGCGCGCGACTGGTACCGCCGGGCGGCGGAGAGGCATCGCTCGGCGCATGCCCTGCGCGGCTATGCCGGCATGCTGATCATGGGTCAGGGCGGCCCCCAGGAGGCGGAGCGCGGGCTCGCCTATCTTGAACTGGCGGGTGAAGGCGGCGATGAGAACGCGCTGCGCATTCTGGACGCCATCGCACCCCAGGTCGCAGGCCGCATCGACCGCCCTCGCGTGGACGCCTTGAAGGCTGAATGGGTGGCGGCGCGCGGCCGCCCAGACTGAGGCTGGAGGTCGTGCCGGGCCACCTTGGAAATGCCCGGATGGTGAGGCAGAAGATCGCTCCTGCCACTCGCCGGAGCGCCGCATGTCCCGCCTGATCCCGCTTTCCGTCGCAAGCGCCGTCGCCGTCGTGGCCATGGCGAGCGGACAGGCAGGGGCGCATGCCAGCCTGGCCTCGGCCACCCCCGCGCCGAACGCCGTCGTGGCGCCGACCCGCACGGTGAGCCTGACCTTCAGCGGCCGGATCGTCTCGAACTTCTCCAGCTTCGACGTCACCGATGCGGAGGGGAACAAGGCCACGATCACCGTGACGCACGCGCGCGACGGCAAGACCATGACCGGCGCCCTGTCCCGGCCGCTGGCCCCGGGTCTGCATCGGGTGGACTGGCGCATCGCCTCGATCGACGGCCACCGCATGACCGGGGCCTACGTCTTCACCGTGCGGTGAGATGGAAGAACCCGTCGTCGCCGGCCTGAGGCTGGTCCAATACCTCGGCGTCGCCGTTCTGTTGGGCGTGCCGCTGTTCCTGATCGGCGCAGGGCGGGATCTGCCGCGCACCGGCTGGGCGAGGCCGCTGACGATCACCGCCGCAGCTCTTACCGTCTCCGGCGCCGCCGGAGCCCTGACGGCCCAGACGGCGGTCATGGCGGGTGCCTGGAGCGAGGCGCTGAAGTTCGAATCCCTGGGACTGGTCGCGTTTCAGACCCCACTCGGCCTGTCCATGGTGGCGCGCGCGACGGCGGCGCTTCTCGCGCTGACCCTCCTTGCCGTGGCGAAGCCGGGGCGGGCCACATGGGCCTTGGTCGTGGCGGCCGGCCTCGTCGCGGCCGGCAGCTTCGCCTGGAGCGGCCACGCCGGATCGACCGAAGGGGCGGGGGCGCCGCTGCATCTGGCCGCCGACATCGTGCATGCGGTCGCAGCGGCCGTCTGGCTGTGCGGTCTGGCCGCCCTGGCCCTGACCTGTCTCGAGCCGGACGCGGCCCTGAGCCCGGAGACCGCACGGGCCTTCCTCCGTTTTTCCGGCGTGGGGCTGGCGTCGGTCGTGCTTTTGACGACGACGGGACTTGTGAACGCGGCCTTCCTCATCGGGCCCGAGAAGATCGGCGAGCTCGGCGACGGCCTATACGGTCAACTGCTGCTTCTGAAGCTTGGGCTGTTCGTCGCCATGCTGCTTTTGGCTTGGCTCAACCGGACCCGCCTCGCGCCGGCTCTGGCGTCCGCAGGCCCGAACGAGGCGACGGTGCACCTCGCCCGACTGCGGACGAGCGTGGTTCTGGAGACGGCTTTGGGCTTAGCCGTGCTGGGCATCGTGGCGGTGATGGGCGTCGAGGCGCCGCCCGGAAGGATGTGAGCGGCAGGACGGCCCTACCCCCGCTCCTTGGTCTTCATGAAGCGCACCTTCGGGAATCGTTCGGCGACGTAGCCGGTCTCCCAGCTGGACTTGGCGAGGAAGACCGGTGCGGCGTCGATGTCGGTCGCCATCTGGGGGCGGTATTTGCCCATGAAGTCGTCGAGGTCGGCCTTTGTCCCCTCGTCGCTCGGCGCGATCCAGCGGGCCTCTGCGTAGGGCGACGGTTCGAACAGGACGTCCAGCCCGTATTCCTCGCCCAGGCGGTCGGCCATGACCTCGAACTGCAACTGGCCGACGGCGCCGACGATGAAGTCGCTGCCCAGCTCGGGCCGGAACAGCTGGGTCACGCCCTCCTCGGCCAAGCCCTCCAGCGCCTTCTTCAGGTGCTTGGCCTTCAGCGGATCCTTGACGCGCACGCGCTGCAGGATCTCGGGCGCGAAGTTGGGCAGGCCGGCGAAGCGGATCAATCCGGACTCAGAAAGACTATCCCCCACTCTCAGCACGCCGTGGTTGGGAATGCCGATGACGTCGCCGGCATAGGCGTCCTCGGCCAGTTCCCGGTCACTGGCGAAGAACATGATGGGGGCGTTCACCGACAGGGACTTGCCGGTGTTTTGCACCTTCAGCTTCATGCCGCGCTTGAATGATCCACTCGCCATGCGGAACATGGCGATGCGGTCGCGGTGGTTGGGGTCCATGTTGGCCTGGACCTTGAAGACGAAGCCGGTGACCTCGTTGGTGCCCGGCTCCACCGCCATGTCGACGGGCTCGGGCGCGTTGCGGGTCTCGGGTGGGGCGGCCTTCTGGGCCTTCAGCGTCTTGGGCGGCGGCGCCCATTCGCCGATGGCGGCCAGCAGCTGGTCGATGCCGAAGTGGCGCAGCGCCGAACCCCACAGCACCGGCGTCAGATGGCCCTCCAGAAAGCTCTGGCGGTTGAAGGCCGGATAGCCGCCCTCGACCAGCTCCAGCGCCTCGGTCAGGGCCTCCTGCTCGCCGGCCTCGAAGAAGCGGGCGGCGTCGGACAGGGGCAGCGGATCGCCGTGGTCCGGGTCCTCGTCCGATCCGGCGGGCTTCTTCACATAGGGCTGGAACCGGCCCGTGCCGATCTCGACCATGCCCCTCAGACGATTGCCGCTCTCGGCCGGCCACCAGATGGGGGCGGGGTCCAGCTGGAGGCGTGACGCGATGTCGTCCAGCAGGGCCATCGGGTCCTGGGCTTCGCGGTCCAGCTTGTTGATGAAGGTGATGATCGGGATGTCGCGCAGGCGGCACACCTCGAACAGCTTCAGCGTCTGCGGCTCGATGCCCTTGGCGGCGTCCAGCACCATGATGGCGCAGTCGGCGGCCGTCAGGGTGCGATAGGTGTCTTCCGAGAAGTCCTCGTGGCCCGGGGTGTCGAGCAGATTGAACATCTTGCCGTCGTGCTCGAACGTCATGACCGAGGCGGAGACGGAGATGCCGCGTTCCTTCTCGATCTTCATCCAGTCCGAACGCGTGCGCCGGTTCTCGCCGCGGGCCCGCACCGCGCCGGCCGCGCGGATGGCCCCGCCCGACAGCAGGATGTGCTCGGTCAGGGTGGTCTTGCCCGCGTCGGGGTGGGCGATGATGGCGAAGGTCCGTCGACGGGCGGCCTCCTCGGCGAGGGTCAGTTTCGACATGAAGTTTCCTTGGGCGGGGCCGGATAGCCCGAACCCGGCCGCAAGTCATCCCGCAGCGTCCGCGTGCGAATTCGTCGCTCGCGCTTCTGGAGAATCGTGATGGTAAACGGGTAACGTCGAATTCCCGCAAGTCGCCGGAGCGCCCCCGTGGCCTTGCTCGAGCTGCTGACGCCCCAGGAACGCAGATGCCTTTCCGGCGTCGCCGAGCATCGACAGGCGGACGAGATCGCCGCCGAACTGGGCATCGCCACCGCGACGGTCGAGCGTCATCTGGCCAATGTCCGCCGCAAACTGGGCGTGACCAGTTCCCGCGCCGCCGTGCGGCTGATGCTGGAGCGGGGGGAGGTTCTGCATACCGGGTATGCAGCGGGTTTTTCCAGTCTGCCGGCGGACGTCACGGGCGGTGATCGTGGAGGCCTTGAAGGAGGCCGAAATGATCGAACCCCAACGCAACATCCCCGACTGGTACAAGACCGACTGGACCCCCGCGACCGGGCCGGATCGCCTGCCGCCGATGACCTGGCACGACGTGGAGACGGTGCTGGACCAGCTGGCGGGGACGCCTCGACGCAAGGCCTGGGCGGAACATCTGCTGGTTCAACTGCAGGAAGCCAGCGCCCACCTGTCGCCGATGGATCTGCTGCAGCAAATCGTGCTGACGGCCTCGGCCGTCACCGCGCCGACGGCCGAGCCGCCGGTGACGCCGGCGAAGAAGCGCAAGCCTCGGAACGGACAACTGCCGAGCTGGAGCCTGACGGACCTGGAGTGGGCGATCAACTACAGCGTGTCCGGGCCTCGCCGTCGGGTGGCCCTGGAGCGCCAGAGGGATCTGCTGAGGCGTCGCCACGAACTGTGCTCAGGAGCCGAGACGCTGCGCTCGATCTTCTTGATCGCGGCCGGGCTGCTTTCAGGGCGGAGGGTGAGGCCCCAGAGCCGGACGGACCTGAAGGACGCGGCCTGAACGGAGCGGCCGTGCGCATACTCGTCATCCTTGCCGCGATCGGCTTTTGCACGTTTTTGTTGACGACGGTAGGAGAGTTCGCTTTATGGTTGCAGTCGCTCCTGTTTCCGGGGCCAGGCATACCGAGGGTTCATCCATGACGAGACGAGAGTCCCACATTCAGTTGGCCCAGTCCGTGGCCGACCAGCTGTTCGCCACCGAGCGGGCCGTCGACGACGCCATGTGCTGCATCGCCGGCCTGACGCAGTCCCTGCCCGCCAAGGCGCGGGAAGCGGGCTTCGCAGCCACGCGAGGCCAGGCCGTCTACGATCGACTGGTCGACGCCATGGCCGCGCAGGCTCGCGCCCGGGCGGCGGTGGTCGAGGCGCACAACGCCTTGGCCGATCTGCAGACCGAGTCCGTGTTCCGCTCCATGCCCATCGGCGGCGGCACCAAGGACGAGAAGCCGGGCACCAGCGGAAGGCTTGCGGTGGTCGCCGCCTGAGGTCGATAGTCGCTCCCTAAGTCGGAGGGCGGCATGTCGACTCTGGAAGTGATCGGCCTGGTCATCATGTTGGCCGTCTGCGGCTTCACGTGGTTCAGGGGCGGTTCGACCGAGCGTCGGGCCGCCCTTGCCGTTTCCTTCGCCTGGATCGCCTCTACTGTCGCCGACATGGACTGGTGGACCGGCGTTCAGTGGGGAATCCTCGTCATCGACGCGGCCCTGGCGGCATTTCTGGTTTGGCTGTCGACGCAAAGTCGACGAATCTGGCCAGCCGTGGCCGCGGCCGGCGTGGTTCTGATCGTTCTGACCCACATCGCCTTTCTGACGTCGGCGAGCATGCGTCAGGCGGGCTTCTTCACCGTCTACTATCTGTGGAGCTATCTGGTGCTGGGCGCCGTGCTCTGGGGAGGCGTCACCGCCGCCCGACGCCGGAAGGCCTGACGTTCACTGAGCGGAGGACCAGGCCTCAGATCGGCATCCGCATGATTTCCTGATAGGCTTGGATCACCTGATCCCGGACCGCCATGACGGTTTCCAGAGACGCCTCGGCGGAACTGACGGCGGTGACGACGTCGATCAGGCTGCCCTGGCCCTGAACGGCCATGGACATCTGGGTTTCGGCGGCGCGGGTCTGCTCCACCGCGCCCTTCATGACGCCGTCGAGGATGGCGCCGAACTCCGAGCCGCCGGCCGGATCCATGCCGCCGGGCCCGCCGACGGCGGCGCCCGACTGGACCGACTGATAGGCCTTGATGGCGGCCATGGGGTTCATGGATCAGGTCCTCAGCGCTTCAGGATGTCGAGGGTGCGCTGCTCCATGGCGCGCGCGGTCTCGATGACGTTCAGATTGGCCTCATAGGCGCGCTGGGCCTCGCGCATGTCCATGGCCTCGACCAGGGTGTCGACGTTGGGGCGCAGGACGTAGCCCTCGGCGTCGGCCGCCGGGTGGCTGGGGTCGTAGTCGCGGCGGAACTGGCCCGGATCGGCGCGGACCTCGGCCAGGGCGACGCCGGTGGCGCCGTCCACTTCTCGGGCGCGGAAGACGGGCACCTGGCGGCGATAGGGCTGGCCGCCCGGCGTGTCGGACACGGAGTCGGCGTTGGCGATGTTCTCGGCGATCACACGCATGCGCGACTGCTGCGCCTTCAGGGCGCTGGCGGCCACGGCCATCGTCGAGTTGCGGGGCGGGATGGGGTCAGGCACGGGTCAGCCCTCCGTCAGCGGCCGGGCGGCCGGGCGGCCATGCGCAGCAGGGCCATGGACTTCTGATACAGGCTGATCGCGGCGTCGTAGGCCATGCGGCTCTCGGCCATCTTCAGCATCTGCTCCTCCACGACCACGGCGTTGCCGTCGAGCGTGGTCTCGGAATCGGGGCTGTCGTGCACGGCGAAGCGCGCAGGCTGGTTCGTCGGAGCCAGATGTGCGGCGGACGTACGGGCCATCTGCAGCCCGCCGGCGCCCTGAACGGCCTTGGCGAAGTCGGTCGGCTGGCGCAGGTCGCGCGCCATGTAGCCGGGGGTGTCGGCGTTGGCGACGTTCTGAGCGATGACGCGCTGGCGCTCGTCCAGCCAGGTCAGCCGGCCCTTGATCTGGTTCAGCAGCGGCAGGTCGGCGGGCGACATGGCCGGTCCTTCTCGCGACGCGGGCGGGGCGCCCGCACGAAAGGTGACCGAGCGTGGTTAATGAAGGGTTCTCTAAACGCGGCGTTAACCCTGACCGTTAACGATCCGGGGCGATGGATTTCCTCGACCTGCTCCGCGCCATATTCGGCCTGGCCTTCACCCTGGGCCTGATAGGGGGCGCGGCCTGGCTCGCGCGCCGCTATGCGCCGCAGCTGCTGGCGCGGCTGTCGGCCGAACGGGGCGAGCGGCGGATGGCGGTGGTCGAGACCCTGGTCCTGGACCCCGCGCGGCGGCTGGTGCTGGTCAAGATCGACGACGAGGAGCGCCTGATCCTGCTGGGAGAGGGGCGCGAGCTGATCGAGCCGCGGGGACCGGGCAAGTGAGAAGCGCGCTTGGTGATTTCCCTCCCTCTCCGAGGGAGGGTGGCGCGAAGCGCCGGGTGGGAGGGGCAAGGCAAACCGCGCCCCGCGTCGCCGAGTCCCCCCCACCCCGTCGCCGCTGCGCGACGACGCCCCTCCCCCAACGGGGGAGGGAACAGCTGTTCGCGCTGCCAACCGCCTCCGAACTGAAGCGCGCGGCCCTGTTGTCGCTGTGCGTGACCCTGGCCTGTCTGGTCTGGCCGCTGGGGGCCCTGGCGCAGGAGGCGGCGCAGGCGGCGGCGGGATCGTCGGCGGTGAACATCGATCTGGGGACCGGCGCGGGCCTGACCACTCGGGTGGTACAGCTGGTCGGCCTGATGACCGTGCTGAGCCTGGCGCCGTCCATCGTGATCATGACGACCAGCTTCGTGCGGATCGTGGTGGTGCTGTCGTTGCTGCGGACCGCGCTGGGGATGCAGCAGTCGCCGCCGAACGCGGTGCTGGTGTCGCTGGCCCTGTTCCTGTCGGCCATCGTCATGGCTCCGACCTGGCAGGACGCCTATGATTCGGGCATCAGACCGCTGATGGATCAGCAGATGGAACTGCCGCAGGCGTTCGATCTGGCGTCCGAACCGGTGAAGACCTTCATGCTGGCCCAGGTCGATCGCGGCGACCTGGAACTGTTCACCCGGCTGTCGAACATCGAGGTCCCGCCGACGGCGCAGGACCTGCCGCTGCGGGTGGTGGTTCCCGCCTTCATGATCAGCGAGCTGAAGACCGCGTTCGAAATCGGATTTCTTCTTTTCGTTCCGTTTCTTGTGATCGATCTGGTGGTCGCGTCGGTGCTCATGTCCATGGGCATGATGATGCTGCCTCCGGTGGTCATCTCCCTGCCCTTCAAGCTGATCTTCTTCGTGCTGGTGGACGGGTGGAGACTGGTCGCCGGCAGCCTGGTCGAGAGCTTCCAGAGGGCGTCCGGAGGGGGGTGAATCCCCAGCCCGTGGGGCTTTCAGCGCCGAAGTCGCTTGCCAAGCGAGAAAAAAGCGGCGTCAATCCCGCGGCAGTCGCCCAGTCGGGGCGGCAGAAAATCGGAAACGACCCAACATGACCACTCAAGCCGAACTGATCGCCGCCGTCGCGAAAGACGCCGGTGTGTCGCAGGCCGACGCCGGCCGCGTGCTGACCGCCATCGTCGACAACATCCACAAGTCGCTGAAGTCCGGCGGCGACGTGCGCATCTCGAACCTGGGCGTGTTCGACACCGCCGCCCGCGCCGCCCGCGAAGGCCGCAACCCGGCCACCGGCGCGACCATCAAGATCGCCGCCTCGAAGGCCGTGCGCTTCCGCGTGTCGAAGCCGCTGAAGGATGCGGTCAACAAGTAAGCCGTTCGGCTTCTTGAAAGATCAGGCCCCCGCGGGGGCCGGACGGGCGGGCGGAGCGGCGGGCGTCGCTCCGCCCGTCTGCGTTTGGGCCGCCGTCGCCGGCGTGCGCTCGCGGAACCGGGCCCGGGCACCCTCGACCCAGCCGGTGAAGGTGCTGGAGCTCTGGATCGCCGCGGCCAGGCCGGAGGGCGAGGTCAGGGTCAGCGGGTCGTAGAGGGCGATGCGGATGGCGTCGGCGCTGCGGGCGCGGTCCACGAACGGCGCGTAGCGCTGGGCCAGACGGGCAAGGCCGGCGTCGTCATTGCCCAAGGAGTAGCCCACGCCGGCACGGATCAGCCGGCTTTCCTCCACCGGCGTCAGCGGGGTGGCGGCATCAACGTGCCGTTCGGCCAGCAGGCGCTCGTAAACGGCGCCGGCGGCGGCCCAGCTTTCCTGCTTCCACAGCACCTCGGCGCGGACTTCCAGCGCGGCCGGAGAAGCGTCGTCGCCCAGCACCTCAAGCGCGTGGTCCAGCCGGCCGAGATCCATCAGGGCCCGCGCCTCCAGCGCGCGGCGCTCGGCGTTCAGGGCCGAGGGCAGGAGCGTGGTGCGCGACGACCAGATCGCCTGCAGCGCCGCCTCGGGCTGGCGGTCCATCAGATAGACGGTGGCCAGGTCGGTGGCGACGACGGCCTTGGCCACGCCGTCCAGCCGCTGCTCCACCTGATACTTCAGCAGCTCGGCAGCCTGATCCAGCAGATCGACGTCGATCAGGCGCCGCGCCAGGCGACGGACCATCTCGTCGCCGTCGGCCCCGATGGGAGTCAGTTCGCGAAAGTCGTAGAACAGGCCCAGCGCCTGGATCGGCTGCAGGCCGTCGGCGCCGCCTTCCAGGAACAGCATGCGGAAGGCCGCCTGGACGTCGGCCTGAAGTTCGATGCCGCCCGGCATCGTCGCCATGCGCGGCCCGGCGGCGCGCAGCGCGGTCAGCGCCTCGCGATACAGGCCCTGGGACAGGTACAGCTGACCCAGGGTGCGGATGACCTCCAGCTCGGTCGCGTCGCCGCGCCAGCGCCAGCGCAAGGTCTCCAGCTCGGTCGCCGCGTCTTTCGGACTGATCGTGCCGCGCGCCAAACCGATGCGGATGACGCCGAGGCGCGCCGGGACGGCCACGGCATCGAGCGGCGCCTTGCCGACCGCGGCGAAGACGGCCGAGGCCTTGTCCAGTTCGCCGGTCTTCTCGAACAGGCGTGCCTGAACCAGCCGAATCTGCAGCTGTTCCGCTGCGCCGATCGGTTGGCTAAGCGCGTAGGCGAGCAGCGAGCGCGCGGCCTCGACGTCGCCCAGCTCCAGCGCGGCCAGGGCGTGGGCGCAGCCGAAGCGGGCGCGCCATTCGGGCGGGAAGCCGTCGATGACGGAAGCCGAGGCGGCGAACTGACGCCGCGCCTCCTCCCAGTCGCCCTGCTTGCTGGCGACATAGCCCAGCCAGGCGTTGGCCGACGGATCGCCCGCCAGCGCCGCGCCGGACAGGTCGGCCAGCGCCTCGTCCAGGCGGCCGATCGAGATGCGGGCGGCGGCCCGCAGGCCGCGAACCTCGGCCTCGCCCAACATGTTCGGCTGTGCGGCGACCAGAGCGTTCAGCGTGCCGACCGCCTCGTGCCCCAGGCCGGAGCCGACCAGGAAGCGGGCGAGGGCGAGGCGCTTCTCGACTGGTGCGCGAGGGTCGTCGACGGCGACGGCCCCCTCCTCCGCGGCCTCGGCCTGCAGCTTGCGATGGCGGGCGACGAAGCCGCCTTCGGACGACGACGCCCAGTCGGGCGAGATCATCGCCGGATGGCTGGCCTTTCGCGGGGCGTCGGCGCCCGAGTCGGCGACCTCCAGCAGGGCCGAGGGCGGCGACAGGATCAGGCCGGACGGGCGCGACAGGACGACCCGGTCGCCGTCGGCCAGGATCGACAGGTCGTCCGCGACCGTCTCGATCGCCAGGCCCTGCGCCGAGGGCAGGACGTGCAGGTCCATGGTGCGGCGGCGCTGGCCGAAGCCCTTGGCCGGACCGACGGCCGTCACGGCGGCGAACCGGTCGCCCACCACCGGATCGGTCAGCCAGATCGCCCGGCCCGACCCCGCCATGTTGAAGACCAGAGCCGGCTCGCCCGAGGGGTCGCGGTCGACCGATACGCCGCCGGCCGCGACGGCGCCGCCGCCCAGCTTCACGGTCCAGACACCCCCGTCGGCCGAGGCGGTGACCGGCAGGGACTTGGGCGCCTCGATCCGCAGGGCGACGTAGTCGGGGCCGGCGGCCCACCGCGCTCCGCTGGCGGGGCCAAGATCGGCGCCGGGCGCGAGGCCCAGTTTTGCGGGCGCATCGAACACCACCCAGACGGCGTCGCCGCGGCGGAAGACGGCGGCGCCCACCTGCTGCGGCCAGTCGAAGGTCAGCGTCAACGCTTCTGCGGTCGCCTGGGTCCGGACGGGCACAGCGGCGACGGCCGTCGTGGGGGCGAGTTCGGCCGCCGACGTCTCAGGCGCACGGCCCGGGGCGTAAAGATTCAGGAAAACCGCGCCGTCGGCGACGCCGGTGCGCGCCTCGGCCCCCTCGGCCAGGGTCAGCACCAGCTCGGTCGCGCCCTGCACCGCGCGGGTCTCCACCGCCTCGACGCCGGCGGGCGGGTCGACCTTCAGGCGCGAGACGTCGGGGGCGGCGGTGGTGCCGATGCGCACAATCACGCGGCGGCCGTCGATCGACACGCGTGAGCGGGCGCCGACGACGCCGGCGAACTCCACGCGGGTGTAGTCGGCATTGGCACCCACGCGGATGGCGACCGGATCCAGCGCGGCGGGCTGGTATTCCTGCGCCAGCGGCAGCACCGGAGACAGGGCCACGGCCCCGGCCGCGGCCAGGGCCACGGTCGAGTTCAGGACCCGGCGGGATGTGCGGCGCGCGGACATTCGCGCGCACCCTGGCGCGCGCGCGGTTTCATCGCGGTTAACGGGGAATGACCGTCGTCAGCCGCGACGGTACAGGCGACAGTGCTGGCAGACGATCCAACCCGGACGGCTGCGGCTGTGGTGAAACACGTGACCGCAAAACGGCCGTTTCAGCAAGTGCATGATCGATTTGAACATTTCAGCTCTCCCCGAGGCCCCTTTGCGCCCGCAACGGGATTTCGTCAACCGTCGTTACCTGAAGTTGTTGCGATGCAACAATCACGCAACCGCAAAGCTTCATGACGGGCTTGCACCCACCGGGCCCAAGGCGCACCTGACGGATCATGACCGACGACCTCACCCCGCATCGAAGCGCCCTGTGGCTGGGTCTGCGCTGCCGCTGCCCGCGATGCGGCGAGGGCCCCTTGCTGCGCGGCTTTCTGAAGATCCGCGACGCCTGCCCGAACTGTGGCCTCGACTACGGCTTCGCCGACCCCGCCGACGGCCCGGCCTTCTTCGGCATGAGCCTCGTGGGGACGATCGGGATGGCGGCCTTCATGGCGTTCGAGTTCATGGTGCACCCGCCGATTTGGGTGCACCTGATCGTCACCTTCCCTATGCTGGCCGCCGCCTGCCTGGCCGTTCTGCGCCCGTTGAAGGGCTGGCTGGTCGTCGAACAATGGCGGCGCGGCGCCGCCCCGGACGAATGGCAGAGCGTCGGCAAGCACGGCGAAGGCAGGAAGTGGCGGTGACTGGCGACCCCGGGAGGACTCCAACCTCCGACCTCGGCTTTAGGAAAGCCTTGCTCCTAAGTGTCAACCACGTCCACGCGCATCAGTCCTGAGGGATGTAGTCCTGCGATTACGGGACTTATTGCGCCATCGGCGTCAGGCGAGCATACTCTTGTCCAGCTTTTCTGTGCCCCCGATAAGCGCCGGGGCACAACGCTGGGGGCACAGATGCCGACGGTGAACCTTACGTCCACGATGGTGGCGTCCGCGGCCCCCCAGGGAAGCGCTCGGCTCGAGCTGTGGGATGAGAAGACCCCTGGACTATGCCTTCGCGTGACCGACAAGGGCGCCCGGTCATGGGTGCTTCGGTATCGCACGCCGGACGGGCGCCAGCCGCGGCTGAAGCTTGGCGACGCCAAGCGGATGTCGCTTAAGGACGCGCGTCTGGAGGCTTGGCGGCTGAAAGGAGAGATCGAGAAGGGGGCGGATCCCCAAGGGGCCAAGCGCCAAGCTCGGGAGACGGCGCGCAGTCTCATGGTCCGGACGTTCGACGACCTTCTGTCGGCCTATTGGACGGCCTGCGAGACGGGGGAGTGGAAACCCAAGAAGAAGCGGAAGCGCCCGCAGACCCTCGCATTCGAGAAGCGCCTGGCAGCAAGGCATGTCTCCCCGGCCCTCGGATCGATCCCGCTGGTCGACATCAAGAAGGCGACCGTCCGCGACCTCTTGCGAGACATGATCGCAAAGGGCATCGGGGCTCAAACGAACCGCTGCCACGCGATCGTACGGCAAGCCTTCAACTTCGGCTTGGCTGAGGATCTGGTCGCCTCCAATCCCGCCATGGGCTTCGAGTCGTTCCATGACGCGAAGCCGCGTCGGCGCGTCTGGAAAGATGAAGAACTACGAAGACTCTGGGCCGCGCTTGAGCACCCCAGCGGGTTGAAGGACGGCGACGGGAACAGGGTGTACCTGGCCAGGTCGACCGCTATCGCCCTGCAGCTGTGCGCCCTGCTCCTCCAGCGCAGGGGCGAGGTCGCCGGCATGTCTCCTTCCGAGCTGGATCTTGCCGCAAAGGTCTGGACCGTGCCGGCCGAAAGGATGAAGGGCGGCCGTGCTCATCAAGTGCCCCTGCCTCCGAAGGCAGTCGCGCTGATCGAAGAGGCCTTGGAGCTTGCCAGGGATCCCCAGCGTGAGAGTCCCGAGGTCGTGTTTCCGTCACCTCGCGACCGAACGAAATCCATTCGCGCCGACGCGCTGACGCATGCTCTGGACAAGGTTCGGGATTGCATCGGCGTCGACGGGGCCTCGGTTCACGACCTCCGACGGACCGGGTCGACCGCGCTGACGTCAGAGCGCATCGGAGTCTCGCCATTCATCCGGTCGAAGGTACTTGGGCACGAAACCGACACGGGCGGGGGCGCCGCGGTGTCGTCGACCCACTACGATTTGAACGAGTACATGGCCGAGAAGCGAAGGGCGCTTGAGGCTTGGGAGACGGAGCTCAATAGAATTACAGCAACTGACTGAAATGCTGCACTGCAGCTTTTATTTTCAATAATCTAGTTCCATTTGTGCGGTGCACCCGTGCGTTTTTTTGCATTGCACAATTCTCCATTCTCTGAGTCAGGGGCGGCATTCGCCTCGCTTGACAGAGAACGGAAATGGACAGCCAGGCCTTCGTTTCGCTCGCAGAGTTTTCCCGACGTTCCTCCCTATCGCGAGGAACGATCTACAATCTCGTAGACCGAGGTGATCTCCCGAAGCCAATCCGCCTCACGCCGAACCGCGTAGCTTTCCCTGCCGCTGTTGTGGACGCTTGGTTCACGGCTCGCGTCAGCGAGGCAACCAAATGAGCGCCACGGATGAGGCTCGGCTAAGGACGCTCCTCGCACCGCTATTCTCTCAACTACAAGGTCAGCGTGGCGGCGATGAGGTGACCATCGTCATGCCGGTCGCTCGGCTACGACGCATTCGCCGCGCACTCTACCCGCCCTCCCCACGTCTCGCTGAACTGACCAACGGCCCTAGAACGGCGGCGAGCGAGACTGAGCGAAGAGTTCTGCGCGCGATCGAGTATCCCGAGGGCGGGAAGGGGGCCGCATGACCCCCTTCGCCCAGGCCGCCCCGGACCTGATCACCCTCGGCTACTCCCCCGTGCCGCTCATCAGCCCCTATGCCGATCATGGGGGCAAGGGCCTGGCGCCGGGCGACTGGCGGAGCGGTCATTGGGCCGGCATGTCCCGCTGGCAGCGGTTCCGTGACACGGGCCCGTCCGGCTTCGAGATGAAACTGTGGCTGGCCGCGCCGGAGGCCAACGTCGGCGTCGTCATGGGCTCGCCCGCCGGGCATGCGTCCGACGGCACGACCCTGCACGTCGTCGGCCTCGACTTCGACGCGACGGACCCGGACGTGCTGGATGCGCTGCTGCGCGCGGCCCCTGCCTCGCCCATGCGCAAGCGTGGATCCAAGGGAGAGACGCGCTTCTATCGGGCGCCCAAGGAGATCAAGTCCCGGTCCTATGACGACGCGGACGGGGCGCGGCTGCTGGACGTGCTGGCCGGTTTTGACACGCGCCAGACGGTGGTTCCGCCGTCGATCAGCCCGCGCACGGATCGGCCCTACGTCTGGCTGGCCGGGCCCGTCGCCGCGCATGACCTGCCGGTCCTGACGCCCGACGAGATGGCGGCGCTGGAGGAGACGCTGGAAGGCCTCGGCTGGTCGCGTGCGGGCACGGGCCCGCGGCGCGACAGGCCCGCGCGACCGGCGCCTGACGATGCGGACGATCTGTGGTCGGAAACCAAGATCGCGGCCATGTCCCGACTCGGCGAGTGGGTGCCCAAGCTGGACCTGTACGGCCTGCGCCCTGCGCGCGGCGGGTTCGAGTGCGTCGAGACATGGCGGCCCTCGACCACGGGACGCCCCCTGCACGCCCGCAAGCGGAACCTGTCGATCCAGCCGGACGGCATCAAGGACTGGGGCTCCGGCAACACCTACTCGGCGATCGACCTGGTCATGGCCGCGCGGGACTGCGATCAGGCGGCGGCGACGACGTGGCTGCGCGAGGCGTTGGGGCTGAACGACGATGGGGTGGTGGTGGCGTTGGCCGCACCTGTTCGCGTGGTTGAGGTTTCGCCAGGGGACCGCCGCGCTGAAACGTCCGCAGACCGGCTTGGCGAGTTGCCGCTGGAGCTGACCGACGTGCCGGGTCTCGTCGGCGACATCGCCCGCTGGATGACCAGCACGGCTCGCAAGCCGCAGCCGGTCCTCAGTCTGGCCGCAGCCCTCGGCATCGTGGGGACGATCGCCGGCCGCAAGTTCGCGGGGCCCACCGAAAGCGCGACTCACCTCTACTTTTTGTGTCTGGCTGGCACCGGGGCCGGCAAGGGCGCGCCAAAGAAGGCGGCGGGTCAGCTGCTGGCGAAGGCGGGGCTGCGTCACTTCCTCGGGCCCGGCGCCTTCCAGTCAGCCAGCGCCCTGATACAGCATGTATCGAGCCACCCGGCCTCGTTCTGCATCATGGACGAGTTCGGCGTCTTCATCGGCAAGGTGAACGCGCGGAACAACAGCACGCACGAGCGGGCGATCAGCGGCGAGCTCCGGCAGTTTCACAGCCTGAGTTTCGAGCAGTACGAGCCCCCGCGCTGGGCCTTCAGCGCTCAGCGTCAGTCCATCGCCCCGATCTCGGCGCCCGGTCTGTCGATCATGGGACTGTCCACGCCGGAGGAGATGTACACGGTCCTGCAGGGGGCGGACATCGACTCCGGCTTCCTGAACCGGTTCCTTCTCTTCGCCACCAGCGCCAACCCGCCCGACACGGAGCCTGCGGCAAGCGTCTTCGAGCCCCCGTCGGATCTTGTGGAACGCCTGCAGCGCCTTGCTGCCGTAGGTGGCCCTCTCGCGTCAGCCACCATGCACAACGTCTACACGGACGGCCCCATGATTCGCGTCCAATGGGCCGACGGCATTGGGGGCGCGGCGCACAAGGTGTTCCGCGACCTGACCGAGACGATCGCGTCGCGGACGGAGCACATCGCCCTGCATCAGCGGACGGCTGAGATGGCCGTGCGTCTCGCGACCGCGCGTGCTATCGGCATCGGTGGGGAGGCCGCGACCGTTTCCGCGGACGATATGCAGTGGGCCGCAGACGTAGCCCTTTGGTCGGCGGCGCGGATGGTGAGCGACATCGAAGCGCACCTGGTCGAGAGCGAGCACCAGCGGCGGGCGAAAAAGGTGCTCAGGATCATTCGAGACCACCCTGGCCCGTTGATGACCCGGACCGAGCTCTGCCGGCGCCTCAACAACTCGCTTCGCTCGAGGGAGATCGATGAGGTGATCCAAGGCCTTGTCGAGGCCGCGCAAATCGAGCGGGTCACCATGAAAGAAATGGGCGGAGGAACGCGCGGAAGGCCGCCAAGTGCCTATCGGGCCGTGTGAAACCTCGGGCCACCATGAACTAAATGACCCCGCCATGACGAAGAAAAGCTTTTGATTTCAATGCGACGTCTTCCCTCGTCCGATTTATTTCATCACTACCGGGGGAGGGGGTTTGGAGTGGTGATGTGGTTTGTACCCCCCCCCTAGAAAGAATTAAGTCCATGCCCGCTGACGCATGCTCCTCCGTCGAAGTCGAAAACGATCTCATGCCTAAGGATCGGGAGGTCCTGATGTCGCTGTGCGCCACGATGCAGGTGGTCGTGAGGCTGGTGGAGGATCAGTTTCTGATCCTGGCCCACCTCGATCCGGATGCAGTCGACCGGCTTCGTCGACATGCTGCAGGTGGGATCCAAGCATCCGTCGACGGCCGGACTGACGGCCCCGGCGCCCCCTACTGGATGGAGCGCTTTGAGATCCTCGACCGAGCCCTCTCGCGGGCGGGCAGTCGATACCGCTCAGCCGACGTCGTCCCGTTCTCGCGGGGTGCCGACGGGGCCCGCTGACGACCGTGCGTGGAGGGATGCGCGATCGGATCGCACATTCCGCTCGTGAGCGACGCAGAAACACCCACGGCCCTGGAGAAAAAGGGACAGATCCGGCCCCGCCTGGCGCGCGCCTTGGAGCTGATCGTTCACAAGGGGCTGTCGATCACAAAAGCCGCTGAAGACGCGGGACTCCGGCGCGAAAGCCTCCAGGTCGCACTCCGCAAGCCCCACGTTCAAGCCCGGCTGGCAGATGTCAAACGCGCGTGGATGGAGTCGGAAACCTTCGTGGCCTGGGGAACGGTCGTGGAGCTGGCCCGTGGGGCAGCCTCTGAGGACGTCCGCCTGAAGGCGGCCAGGACCATTCTGGAATCCTCGGGCGAGCTCGCTCGCGAAAACCGCGGCGACCGGCCGCAAAGCATCCAGGGCGTCCAGATCGTCATCACTTCCACGCCGCCGCCGGCGCCGACCGTGTCACCGCAGAACGGGGTCTTTGAGGCGGCGCCCTACCTGCCGGGCGGGAGCGGCCATGACTGACCGCTTTCAGCCGATCCTCATCACAAGCCAGGGCGACCTGTCCTCGGTTTTGTCGATCCGCCGCGGTGAGGCCGGCATGACCTGTGAGCAGCTCGACGACCACATCGGTTTTCACGAGCGCTACGTCACCAAGCTGGAGAACCCGGAGAGCGGGTCGGGCCGTCGATCGCTCTGGATCTCCAACCGCGGCGTAGCGCTGACCGAGATGGGTTCGCTGTGGCTGCAGGGGCTCGGCCTGCGCCTGGTGCTCGTCGACGAAGCCACGGCCGCCGAGCTGGGTGCCGCCCCGCCCCCTCCCCGACCGTCGACCGCCGAGAAGCGCCGGTGGTCGCTAGCGGCTCGCGCGGCCCGGAACGAGCCTTCCAGACGATGCGGCTGAAGCGGGTCGTTACCGCAGACCTGATGGGCGACCCGTTGCCCGGACGGTTCGAGCGAGCCGAGGCATTGCGGCGCTCCCTGCCCGAACCGCGCCCGGATATCCCCCTCGAGGACTGGCTGGGGGAACGGAAAATCGAAGAGCGCGGCTTACCATAAGCCGCGCTCTTTTCTGTTGAACACCAATCTGCCAGAGAGATTCCTGATCGAAGGGGCCGATCGGGGCACGACTGGGGGCACAGAGGCGCTTCTATTGCCTCTCGCCCCTCAGTGCAGACGCGCTATGGTGTCACCGCAATGACCGATCTGCCAGCACCTCCGGCCGACCCAAGCACCCTCCCTCCCCGCCTGCATCAGCCCATGGTTCTCGCCCTGGCCGGCTACTCCAAGGGCACGCTGCGCTCCCGCCAGCGCGCCGGCCGCATGCCCTTGCCGATCGACCGCGGGAAGCACGGCGGGATCTACGACCGCGACGCGGTTCTCAAAGCCCTCGGAATAACAAAAGAGGTCGACCAGCCGGTTCACGACCCTTGGGACTTTACGCCCGGTGCCCTCCGCGAACATCTCGCTTCCCGCAAACGGAAGAAGACCGCCTAGCTGGACCGGTCGACCCTATCCCAAACGAGGCACCCCGCTCGCCGTTAGGCCAGCCAGACGAAGCACATCACGGTAGATCGCGATTATCGGACCTGCGCCGGCAGGCGACCGATCCTCGCTGAGCGCCAACATGAGGCCTTCGTCATCTGCGGTTTGGCCGTTGTCGGCATAGACCCGGTTGATCAGGACGCCCAGCTTGTACGCCAGCGCTTTCAAGTCCGGACTTTTGGCATCGATCACCGTCCACCACGCGTCCGAAAACCGCCCGTGAGCAGCCCAATCCTCCGCTTCGGTCGCCCATTTGAGGTCACGGTAAGCCGCCCACGACTGCTCGAAGTCGGTCAAAGCCTGCTCCCAGCCGGGCGGAAGTGTGGTATTTTTCAAGTCAGCCTTCATGGCGATCTCCAATATCGCGGTCGGTTAGAACCGGTGGGAAGGTTGCCGCCTTTCCCCGGTTCGCCTTTTGGGATATCCCGTAAACCATGAATCGGTCAATACGGGATATCCCGAATAAGCGAGGACGGCCGAGCACGGGCGGCCGGCTGGAGGGCGTGATGCTTCGCGTGGACCCTGCGCTGTTGGCTTCGATCGACCAGTGGAGGTCCGCCCTCCCCGATCACCCGTCAAGGCCGGAGGCCATCCGACGACTGGTAAGAGTCGCCCTAGGTCAGAGCTGAACCCCTCCCGCGAAGCGGCGCCGTATTTGGGCGCCCCACGCGGACAGAGAGGCCTGATCGGGCTCGTTCAGCCGAGGCCGATAATTCCCGGCTGACGACATGTCGGGGGGGCGGGGGTAAATCCACAGGGCCTATTCAGGCGCAGGTGTCGCCCCCGCGATTTTACGCGGTGAAACCTCAGATTTTGTTGGGCCGCCGGAAGCCCAGAACTTTGCCGGCCGAGTCAGTTGTGTAAATAGGCGTCGAACCGGGACCCCATATCGGCGTGCAATAGGGACCCCCTTTGCGGGTTGGGGGGCGGTTGTC